>NZ_JBVJIF010000004.1:0-738097 GCF_055586425.1 Streptomyces sp. NPDC050806
CGATGGCCTCGACCTGCGGGGAGGCGGGGACCATGGTGACGATGACGTCGGCGTCCTTGACGGCTTCGGCGATCGAGGCGGCGGCGGTGCCGCCGACCGCGGCCAGCCGGTCCAGCTTGTCCTGCTCCAGGGTGTAGCCGGTGACGGAGTAGCCGGCCTTGATCAGGTTCTCCGCCATCGGGGAGCCCATGATGCCCAGACCGATCCACGCGACCTTGGGAAGAGCGCTCATTGAGGTAAGAAATCCTTTCCGTAACGGGATGTTGAGAGGAGGGGGCAGGCTCAGGCGTTGCGCAGCCAGCCGAAGGACTCGTGGCTCGGGCGGTCGCCGGGCTTGTACTCCAGGCCCACCCAGCCGTCGTAACCGGCCTTCTTCAGACGGCCGAGCAGGTCGGCGAAGTCCAGCTCACCGGTGCCGGGCGCGCCACGGCCCGGGTTGTCGGCGATCTGTACGTGCCCGGTCTTGTCCGTGTACGTGTCGATGACCTCGTTGAGGTCCTCGCCGTTCATGGCCAGGTGGTACAGGTCCATCAGGAACTTGGCGTTGCCCAGGCCCGTAGCCGCGTTGACCTTGTCGACGATCTCGATCGCCTTGGGCGCCGAGACGATCGGGCAGAGCGGCGACTCCGGCTGGTTCAGCGCCTCGATCAGCAGCGTTGCGCCGACACGGTCGGCGGCGCGCGCCGCGAGCACCAGGTTCTCCAGCGCCAGGGTGTCCTGGACCTGCGGGTCCACGCCTTCGACCCGGTTGCCGTAGAGCGCGTTGAGTGCCGTGCAGCCCATCGTGCGGGCGAACTCCGCGGCGACATCGATGTTGGCGCGGAACTTGTCCGACTCCTCGCCGGGGACGGAGAGCGCGCCGCGGTCGGGGCCGGGCAGCTGCCCGGCGTAGAAGTTCAGCCCGACCAGCTGGGTACCGGCGTCGTTGAGCGCGTCCCGCAACGCGTCCAGCTCGGACTGCGCCGGCACCGGCGCGTCGACCCACGGCCACCACAGCTCGACCGCCGTGAACCCGGCGGCAGCCGCGGCCGCGGGCCGCTCCAGCAGCGGCAGCTCGGTGAAGAGGATCGACAGATTGACGTCGAAACGGTTGTCGGTGAAGCCCATGAGGGGTGGGTTCCTTCCGGTGCAGTCGGTCCGGAGGCGTACGGGTACCGGCCTCCGGCGTACAGGTACGGGCCCCGCCCGTACGGGTACGGGCCGCCCGCCCGCCGGGGTGCGGGCGGGCGGCCCGTCGCGATCAGCTCTTCAGCGGCACGATCGCGCTCGGCGCGTGCCACGGCTCCGTGGCGATCTCCTCGAACTCCGTGACATCGCTGATGTCCGCGGTCTTGCTCATCGCGATGTTGGTGATGCGCTCCAGGATCGCCTCGACGACGACCGGCACCCGGTGCTCGGCGGCGAGCTTCTTGGCCTGCTCGAAGGCGGCGCCCAGCTCGCTCGGGTCGGTGACGCGGATCGCCTTGCAGCCCAGGCCCTCGGCGACCTTGACGTGGTCCACGCCGTAGACCCCCAGCTCCGGCGAGTTGATGTTCTCGAACTCCAGGTTGACCTGGAAGTTGATGTCCAGGCCGATCTGCGCCTGGCGGATCAGGCCCAGGTAGGAGTTGTTGACGAGGACGTGGACGTAGGGGATGCGGTGCTGGGCACCGACCGCCAGCTCCTCGATCATGAACTGGAAGTCGTAGTCACCGGAGAGCGCGACGACCTGCGCGTCGGGGTCGGCGGTGGCGACACCGAGCGCGGCCGGGATGGTCCAGCCCAGCGGGCCCGCCTGGCCGCAGTTGATCCAGTGGCGCGGCTTGTAGACGTGCAGCATCTGCGCGCCGGCGATCTGCGAGAGGCCGATGGTGGAGACGTACCGGGTCTCCGGCCCGAACGCCTTGTTCATCTCCTCGTAGACGCGCTGCGGCTTCATGGGGATGTTGTCGAAGTGCGTACGGCGCTGGAGGGTGGCCTTGCGCTCCTGGGTGGAGGCGGCCCACTCGCCGCGGTCGGGCAGCTTGCCCGCGGCCTTCATCTCCTTCGCCACCTCGACGAAGAGCTCCAGCGCTGCCTTGGCGTCGGAGGCGATGCCGTAGTCCGGGGCGAAGATCTTGCCGATCTGGGTGGGCTCGATGTCGACGTGCACGAACTTGCGGCCCTGGCGGTAGACGTCGAGCTTGTAACCGGTGTGGCGGTTGGCCCAGCGGTTGCCGATGCCGAGGACGAAGTCGGACGCCAGGAAGTTCTCGTTGCCGTAGCGGTGCGCGGTCTGCAGACCGACCATGCCGGCGTTCAGCTCGTGGTCGTCGGCGAGGACGCCCCAGCCCATCAGCGTCGGGATGACCGGGGTGCCGGTCAGCTCGGCGAACTCCACGAAGAGGTCGGAGGCATCGGCGTTGATGACGCCACCGCCGGCGATCAGCACGGGCCGCTCGGCCTCGTTCAGCATCGAGATGGCCTTCTCGATCTGAGCCCGGCTGGCGACCGGCTTGTAGACCGGCAGCGGCTGGTAGGTGTCGGGGTCGAACTCGATCTCGGTCTGCTGGACGTCGATCGGCAGGTCGATCAGGACCGGGCCCGGACGCCCGGAGCGCATGAGGTGGAAGGCCTGCTGGAAGACGCCGGGGACCTGCGCCGCCTCGAGGACGGTGGTCGCGGCCTTGGTGACCGGCTTGGCGATCGAGGCGATGTCGACGGCCTGGAAGTCCTCCTTGTGGATCACCGAGGTGGGCGCCTGCCCGGTGATGCACAGGATCGGGATCGAGTCACCGATCGCGGAGTACAGGCCGGTGATCATGTCGGTGCCGGCGGGGCCCGACGTACCGATGCAGACACCGATGTTGCCAGGGTGCGTACGGGTGTACCCCTCGGCCATGTGGGACGCGCCCTCCACGTGGCGGGCGAGGGTGTGGTCGATTCCGCCGCCGGCCTTCAGGGCCGCGTAGAAGGGGTTGATCGCCGCACCCGGCACGCCGAAGGCGTTCGTCACACCCTCGCGCTTGAGGATCTCCACTGCCGCACGCGCGGCGGTCATACGAGGCATCGAGTACTCCTGCGTCGTCATCGGCCTGTCAGGCGCGCTCCGGCCACGAGGCCCGGAACCCGCTACTTCCGTATAGCGGAAATATTGTTTTGCTTTATGGAAGAAGAAAGTAGAGCGCGTCACGGCAGGCGTCAAGACCGGACTCGGAGCGACCGGTAGCAAAGACAGCTGCGCCCTCCCCCGTGGCGAGGGGAGGGCGCAGCGAGAAGAGGTCTGACAACAGGTCCGGCAACGGGACGGCGGCCTCGCCGTCAGGGCGTCGCCTCCCGCTCCGGGGCCGCGATCAGCAGCGAGGCGAGCAGCGCCAGCAGCGCGATGCCCACCGCGACCCACAGCGCCGCCCGGTAACCACCGAGCGTCCCGGCGCCGGCCAGCGGCCCGACGACGGCGATGCCGACCGAGGCACCGATGCCGAAGCAGGCGCCGTTGAGCCCCGGCAGCGCGCCGGGGCTCTCCTTGGGCGAGAGCACGACACCCAGCCCGTTCAGCGTGGTCATCGTCAGCCCGTTGTAGAAGATGCCCAGCGCGCAGAACGCCCCGATCACCACCCACCGCTCCCCCGGCAGGACGGCCGCCACCGCGAGGGCCAGCGCGCAGCACAACAGTCCCGTACGCAGGACGGGCAGCCAGCCGCGGCGCGGCGCGAGCCAGCCGGCCAACGGGGCGGCGCCCAGGCCGATCGCGGCGGCCGGCGTGAGCAGGAGCAGCGAGGAGAGGGCCGCCGTCATCCCGTATCCGACGCCGGTGTCCTGGCTGAGCAGGACGACCGTGAAGTTCATCGCGGCGAAGACACCGGTGAGCGTCAGCAGGGTGGTCGCCACCAGCGGCCACACCTGACGGGACTTCACGTGCGCGACGGCGATGAGCGGTTCGGCCCCAGGGCGCCCGGACCGCCGGAACCGCCCCTTCTCGACCTGCCAGAACACGACCAGGAGCAGCAGTCCGGCAGCCAGCAGCGCCACCGTCCTGCCGCTCCCCCAGCCACCGGAAGAACCCTCCCCGATACCGAGGTTCACGCAGATCAGCGCCCCGGAGAGGGCACTCGCGCCCCACCAGTCCATCCCTCCGGCACGCACCGGCTTGCCGGCCCTGCCCCCGCCCGCGTCCGCCGCTTCCGGTGCGTCCACCGGCAGGACCCGGTACAGCAGGGCGATCGCGGCCAGCCCGACCACCAGGATCACCGCGAAGATCCAGCGGAAGCCCAGCCGGTCGGCGAGCAGCCCGCCGAGGAAGCCGTCCACTCCCCCGACGCCGCCGTTGATCGCGGTGGTGAGCCCCATGGCCGTACCGAACCGCTGCGGGCTCAGCGTGTCGCGCAGCACCAGGTACGTCAGCTGGAACGTGGCACCGGACGCGCCTTGCAGGATCCGCCCGGCGATCAGCACCGCGGCGTTTGGCGCGCACACGGCCAGTACGGTGCCCACGCACATCACGGCCAGCGAACCGAGCAGCACCCGGCGCCGCCCGAGGTGGTCGCCCAGCCGGGAGAGCACCACGCCCGCGACGCCGCCGATCAGGAAGAACAGCGTCTGGGAGAGCGCGATCTGCGAGAGCGGCGCGGCGAGCGAGCCGGCGATGCGCGGCAGCGCGGGCGTCACCATCGAGGCGTTGAGCTGGAACGCGATGACGCCGAGGAGCAGCGCGGGGAGGAGCCGGCCGGGCCCGGGGCCCTGCCGTACGGCCTCCGGGGCGGCGCCGCGAAGGAGGCTCATGCGCCGGCCGCCCGTGCCAGCCCGCCGGCCGGCGCGCTCCCGTCCCCGAGGGCGAGCCGTTCGGCGCCCGCGCGGATCCGGTCCACCAGCAGCTCCGGGAAGGTGCCCGTGGTCTCCAGCACCACCCGCGCGTTGGCCTCGGCGCGCTCCGGATACCCGAGGTAGCAGCCGCGCGTGTCGGCGACCAGCGCGCCGCGCCCCACCGAGTCCCCCGTGTCGACGGCGACATGGACGCGCGGCGCCAGTACCGGTTCGACCTCGTCCACGGCGATGGCGGCGGCGAGCGGATCGTGGCAGGCCGCGCCGCGGAAGGGGAACGTGCCCGCCTCGTAGAACGCGTAGTACTGGGCCAGGATCTCGCCCGCGAACCGGCAGGCCGGAGAACCGTGCGCGAGCAGCCGCTGCCGCAGCTCCTCGGTGAGGTTCTCCCGCATGGTGACGTCCAGCGGGACGATGACGAGGTCCCGCCACCCGGCGGAGAACACCAGGTCGGCGGCCTCGGGGTCGTTGCCTATGTTGGCCTCGGCCAGCGGGGAGATGTTGCCGGGGTGGTGGACGGCGCCGCCCATCGCGGTGAGCCGGCTGATGAGCTTCGGCAGCTCGGGCTCGCGGCGGAGGGCGACGGCGAGGTTGGTGAGCGGAGCCGTGGCGAGGATCGCCAGCTCGCCGCCGGCCGCGCGGGCGGTCTCGACGATGAGGTCGGCGGCGTCCATGGCGGCCGGCCGGGCCGTCGGCACGGGGAGCTCGACCCCTCCGAGACCGTTGTCGCCGTGCACGTGGGTGGCGTAGTGCGGGGCTTCACCGCGGTACGTCGTGTCGGCTCCGGCCGCCACCGGGATGTCCGTACGGCCGGCCAGCTCCAGCACCTGGAGGGTGTTGCGCGCGGCGCTGACGGCGTCGGTGTTGCCCGCGACGGTCGTCACCGCGCGCAGGTCGACGCCGGGAGTGAAGGCGAGGTAGAGCAGGGCGAGGGCGTCGTCGACGCCGGTGTCGCAGTCCATGAGCAGGGGCCGGCGGGAGATACGGGAGGTCATGAATGGGGCCTTTCGATCCAGCGCGACGCATTGTTGTCTGACATCTTGGCGTCGGCGCGAGGAGGCTAGCCCTACGTTTCGGCCCTGACAAGAGCCGACGATCACCGAAACAGACCCTCGGCAGCCTTGACCAGCACCGCGAGGCACGACACTCTTGCTCTCAGGCACTCACAAAGAGGTAAGACAACCCCATGACTCCCCCGGTGACGCGTCGGCGCCAGCCCCGCGTCGAGCTGTACGAACGCATCGTCGCGGCCATCCACGACGGCACCTTCCCGCCCGGCTCCAACCTCCCCTCGGAGCCCGAGCTCGCGAGCCTCATGGGAGTCAGCCGCCCGGCCCTGCGCGAGGTGCTGATCCTGCTCCAGGAGGACGGGGTGATCACCCGCCGGCACGGCGTCGGCAGCCGGGTCAACCAGCCGCCGCCCGCCCGCGGCTTCGAGCGCCTGGCCCCCATCGAGTCACTGCTCGGCCAGGGCCGGATCGCGTGCCGCCGACGCGTCGCGGAGAAGGACGAGCCCACCGACTTCTCCGGCTACCACCTGCGCCTGCCGCCCTCCAGCCGCGCCTGGTTCTGGGAGACGCTCATCGAGGTCGACGGCGTACCGGCCTGCTTCGCCCATGAATGGGCGGCGCAGGACGACACCCTCGCGTCCCTCACCCCCGCTCTCCCCGCCGCCCTCGCGGCGCCTCCCGGCGAGGGCGAGCCGACGACCACCATGCTGGCCCGGCTCCTCGCCGCCCTCGGCGACCATCCCCTCGCCGCCCGCAGCTCCACCGGTGCCACGACGCTGGGCAAGGTGCGCGGCGAGGCCATGTCCCGCCCGGCCGAGACCCCCGCCGTCCTGGTGACCCAGACCGTCCTCTCCGGCCCCCACCCCCTCCTCACCGCGAAGTACCTCCTCCCCGCGGGCGCGCCCCTCCTCCAGACGACGCACCGCCTCTGAACGCATCTGAGCCCATCTGAACGTCCGAACGGCGAAGGGCCCCGCTCCCTGCGGAGCGAGGCCCTTCATTCCGTCGTGGCGCGGCGCCTCGGGGGCGTCCGCGACGCGGGTCAGCGGATCGGCATTCCCGCCAGCGTCCGAGCGATCACCAGGCGCTGGATCTCGCTGGTGCCCTCGAAGATGGTGTAGATCGCGGCGTCGCGGTGCATGCGCTCCACCGGGTACTCCCGGGTGAAGCCGTTGCCGCCGAGGATCTGGATGGCCTGGCCGGTGACCTTCTTCGCCGTCTCACTCGCGAAGAGCTTGGACTGGGAGCCCTCCGCCGCGGTGAAGGGCTTGCCGTTGACCGCCATCCAGGAGGCGCGCCAGACCAGCAGCCGGGCCGCGTCGATCGAGGTACGCATGTCGGCGAGCTGGAAGGCGACGCCCTGGTTGTCGATGATCGGGCGGCCGAACTGCTCGCGGGTCTTCGCGTACTCCAGGGCCTCCTCGTACGCGGCGCGGGCGGTGCCGACGGCCATGGCGCCGACGGCCGGGCGGGAGGCCTCGAAGGTGGCCATCGCGGCGTTCTTCACGCGCTCGCCGCCCTTCTTGGCACGCTCGCGGGAGCGGGCCAGCCGCTCGTCCAGCTTGTCCTTGCCGCCGAGCAGGCAGCTGCCGGGGACGCGTACGTCCTCCAGGACGACCTCGGCGGTGTGCGAGGCACGGATGCCGTGCTTCTGGAACTTCTGGCCCTGGGACAGACCCGGGGTGTTCGGCGGGATGATGAAGGAGGCGTGGCCCTTGGAGCCCAGCTCGGGGTCGACGACCGCGACGACGACGTGGACGTTGGCGATGCCGCCGTTGGTCGCCCAGGTCTTGGTGCCGTTCAGCACCCACTCGTCCTTGGCCTCGTCGTAGACGGCACGCGTACGCATCGAGGCGACGTCGGAGCCGGCGTCGGGCTCGGAGGAGCAGAAGGCGGCGACCTTCACGTCCTGTACGTCGCCGTACATCTGCGGTATCCAGGTACCGATCTGCTCCTCGGTGCCGTTGGCGAGGACGCCGACGGCGGCGAGGCCGGTGCCGACGATCGACAGGGCGATGCCCGCATCGCCCCAGAACAGCTCCTCCATGGCCATCGGGATGCCGAGGCCGGTGGGGTCGAAGTACTGCTGGGCGTAGAAGTCGAGGGAGTAGATTCCGATCTTGGCCGCTTCCTGGATCACCGGCCAGGGCGTCTCCTCCCGCTCGTCCCACTCGGAGGCGGCGGGGCGCATGACGTCCGCGGCGAACCCGTGGATCCAGTCCCGGACTTCCTTCTGCTCGTCGTTGAGTTCCATGATGAACTCGGCCATGACCCCTCCAGCAGTGCGTTACTTGCGGTAACAGCAGTCTGTTACTCGCGAGTAAGGACTGTCAACCTCAGCGACCGATATCTCCCCTCCGATGGCAGGGTGTTACGTTGCGCGAACAGCACGAATTCACCAGGGCGGGGAGCCGGACGATGGAAATGACACAGGAGAGCCGCCGTACGGCCAGTGAGCGCCGACGACGCGAGCTGCTGGAGGCCGCCGACCGCGTGGTCCTCCGCGACGGCCCCGAGGCGTCGATGAACGCCATCGCGGCCGAGGCCGGGATCACCAAGCCGATCCTCTACCGCCACTTCGGCGACAAGGGCGGTCTCTACCGCGCGCTCGCCGTACGCCACACCGACGCCCTGCTCGCCGGACTGCGCGCCGCGCTGGACTCCCCCGTACCGCGAAGGGACCGGGTCGAGGCCACGCTCGACACCTACCTCTCGGCGATCGAGGCCCGGCCCCAGGTGTACCGCTTCCTGATGCATCCGTCCGACGAGGGCCAGACCGGCGACCGCGGCTTCGACGTCGGCCGGCACTCCGCCCCCCTGCTGCGCCGCCTCGGCGAGGAACTGGCGCAGGTGATCGCCGAGCGGGTGGACCTGGGACCGGCCGGCGGCGAGCTGGCGCGGGTGTGGGGCCACGGCATAGTCGGCATGATGCACGCGGCCGGCGACTGGTGGCTGCGGGAACAGCCGTGTTCGCGAGCGCAACTGGTACAGCATCTCGCTGACCTGCTCTGGGGACGGCTCGCGGCGGCGGGCGACCGCCCCGGCGGCCCCGGCTTCTAGGGGCGGGGCCAGGCCCGGGCAGGACGGGCCGGGACCGGAGGTGACGTTTCGGCCCTCGGGCCCCCCTTGTACCGGGGAACGCTCCAGCAACCGGCGTGGTGCCCGCCCCGCCCGGAATTCCAGCCCGCCCGGGGCCCCACAGCACACCCGGGTCCGGTCCGTCCGGGTCCCAGCACACCCGGGACTCCGGTCCGTCCGGGACAGCCGTTGCGCGCCTCGGCCCATGCGCTACGCGCGCCCCGCCGCCCACGGCGCCTTCGCCGCCGCCCGCAGCGCGCGGCGGCGGCGCAGGCCGGTGAGGTGGTCGACGTACAGGCCGCCGTCGAGGTGGTCGCACTCGTGCTGCAGGCAGCGGGCGAAGAAGCCGGTGCCGGAGATCCGGCAGGGCTCCCCGTCCACCGTGACGCCCTCGACCACCGCCTCGTCGTGGCGCGGCGTACCGGCCTCAATGCCCGGCAGCGACAGGCACCCTTCGGGACCGCGTACGAGGCCGCCGTCCACCGCCACCAGCCGCGGGTTGACCACGTGCCCGAGGTGCCGTACGTCCTCGTCGTCCGGGCAGTCGTAGACGAACACCCGCCGGGCCACGCCGATCTGGTTCGCCGCGAGGCCGACACCCCGGGCCGCGTACATCGTCGCGAACATGTCCTCCACCAGCCGGGCCAGCGCCGGCCCGAAGTCGGTGACCTCCTCGCACGGCGCGTGCAGGGTCGGGTCGCCGAGCAGCCGCATCGGGCGGACGCGGCCGGTACTGCCGGGGAGGGAGCGGTTTCGCATGACGGAAAGGGTACGTTCCGGCCGACGACCAGGGACGTTCCGGTCCCGGCCGACGGTCCCGCCGGACCGCGCCGAACGTGGTCCGAACGGTAACCTTCACACTTCCTCACGGGTGGTCTGGTTCGGGCTCCGGCGCGGAAATCGATAGGCTGATCCCCAACCACAGCCTCCCGGCCGGCCGGGCCGGTACGGAGGGGCGTTCCACCGGCGGCCCCAGGGGGCAGGAGGGCGCCGGATGCAAGGAGGATCTAGGACGATGGCAGGCAACACGGACCCGCTGTCGCCGCGGGCCAAGCTGGCCGTGACGGCGGGCAGGGCCGCGGCGGCGGCGTCGCGCGCGGTAGGCCGCGGCAGCGGCTCGGTGATCGGTGGCAAGGTCGCGCTCCGGCTCGACCCCGACCTGCTGGCCCGGCTCGCGACCCACCTGGACGTGGTCCTGGTGTCGGCGACCAACGGCAAGACGACCACCACGCGGCTGATCGCGGAGGCACTGCGAGCCAGCGGCCCGGTCGTCTCCAACGCACTCGGCGCGAACATGCCGGCCGGCATCACCTCGGCGCTGGCCGGAGGTTCGGACGCGAAGTACGGCGTCATCGAGGTCGACGAGAAGTACCTCGCGGGCGTCGCCCGGGACGTCACCCCCAAGGCCATCGCGCTGCTCAACCTTTCGCGTGACCAGCTCGACCGCGCCGCCGAGACCCGCATGCTCGCGGAGAAGTGGCGCGAGGGGCTGGCCGGCTCCAAGGCTCTCGTCGTCGCCAACGCCGACGACCCGCTGATCGTCTGGGCGGCCTCCTCGTCCGCCAACGTCGTCTGGGTCGCGGCCGGCCAGGAGTGGAAGGACGACGCCTGGTCCTGCCCGTCCTGCGGCGGCGTGATGCAGCGCCCCGGCGACGACTGGTTCTGCGGCGAGTGCGGCTTCCGCCGCCCGACGCCGAGCTGGGCGCTCTCCGGCGACCACGTACTGGACCCGCACGGCTCGGCCTGGCCGATCAAGCTCCAGCTGCCGGGCCGCGCCAACAAGGCCAACGCCACGACCTCGGCCGCGGTCGCCGCCGCGTTCGGCGTGCCCCCGCAGATCGCCCTGGAGCGGATGTACGGGGTCCAGGCCGTCGCCGGCCGGTACGACGTGGTCTCCTTCATGCAGCGCGAGCTGCGGCTGCTGCTCGCGAAGAACCCGGCCGGCTGGCTGGAGACGTTCTCGCTGATCGACCCGCCGCCGACCCCGGTGATCCTCTCCGTCAACGCCCGCGGCGCCGACGGCACGGACACCTCCTGGCTCTGGGACGTCGACTACACCCGGCTCGCCGGCCACCCGATCTTCGTGATCGGCGACCGCAAGCTGGACCTGGCCGTCCGGCTGGAGGTCGCGGGCCTGGACTTCCAGGTGTGCGAGGACGTCGACGAGGCCGTACGGCAGGCGCCGCCCGGCCGGATCGAGGTCATCGCGAACTACACCGCCTTCCAGGACCTGCGCCGCCGCGTGGGCAACTGACCGGCTCCGCAACGGACAAGGACGAGCAAGCATGAGTGAGAACAGCCTGCGTCTGGTGTGGATCTACCCGGACCTGCTGAGCACGTACGGGGACCAGGGCAACGCACTGGTGGTGGAGCGCCGCGCGCGCCAGCGCCGGCTGGACGTCCAGCGCCTGGACGTCCGCTCCGACCAGCAGATCCCCACCTCGGGCGACATCTACCTGATCGGCGGCGGCGAGGACCGGCCGCAGCGCCTGGCGGCCGAGCGGCTGCGCCGGGACGGCGGCCTGAACCGGGCCGTCTCCAACGGCGCGATCGTCTTCTCGGTCTGCGCCGGGTACCAGATCCTGGGCCACGAGTTCATCAACGACCTGGGCGAGCGCGAGCAGGGCCTCGGGCTGCTGGACGTGGTGAGCACCCGCGGCGAGGGCGAGCGGTGCGTCGGCGACGTACTGGCCGACATCGACCCGCAGCTCAACCTCCCGCCGCTGACCGGCTTCGAGAACCACCAGGGCATCACGCACCTCGGCCAGACCGCCCGGCCGTTCGCGAAGGTGCGGTTCGGCAAGGGCAACGGCGTGGGCGACGGCTTCGAGGGCGCGTGGAACGACACGGTCTTCGGTACGTACATGCACGGTCCCGTGATGGCCCGTAACCCGCACATCGCCGACCTGCTGATCAAGCTGGCGCTGGACGTGAACGCGCTGCCGCCGGTGAACGACCACTGGTACGAGGCGCTGCGCCAGGAGCGGATCGCGGCGGCGACGCAGCCGGCCTGAGGTCACTGTCCGGCGGCCGGGAGCGGCTGCGGGGCAACGTTTCGGCGCGCGGCCCCCCTTGCTTTTCAACGGGTGAGGGGGGTTTCGTGTGCCGGGTTCGGGTGGCCGGGGCGGGTGGGTGGTTCTCCCGGGGTTCGGGACTGTTCATGCCGTGGCACGGGGCTGTCCGTGCCGTGGGCGGGGTTTCGGACGTCCTGGTCCGTAGTGCGGGCAACGGCACTACGGGGCGGCCGGCGCTTGTAGGGTGACGGCATCCAACCGGACGACGGGGTCCGGGCATCCGGTTGAATCGCAGAGGGTTTCTACGAGCAATGCGTATTGGTGTACTCACCTCCGGAGGCGACTGCCCCGGTCTGAACGCCGTCATCCGCTCCGTCGTCCACCGCGCCGTCGCCGACCACGGTGACGACGTCATCGGTTTCCAGGACGGCTGGCGCGGCCTCCTGGAGTGCGACTACCGCAAGCTCGACCTCGACGCGGTGGGCGGCATCCTGGCCCGTGGCGGCACCATCCTCGGGTCCTCCCGCGTACAGCCCGCGCATCTGCGGGACGGCGTCGAGCGGGCCCGCGGCCACGTCGGCGACCTCGGCCTGGACGCGATCATCCCGATCGGCGGCGAGGGGACGCTCAAGGCGGCGCGGCTGCTGTCGGACGCCGGGCTGCCGATCGTCGGCGTGCCGAAGACCATCGACAACGACATCGCGTCGACCGATCTGACCTTCGGGTTCGACACGGCGGTCGGCGTCGCGACCGAGGCGCTGGACCGCCTCAAGACCACCGCCGAGTCGCACCAGCGGGTGCTGATCGTGGAGGTCATGGGCCGGCACACCGGGTGGATCGCGCTGCACTCCGGCATGGCGGCCGGCGCGCACGCCGTCGTGGTGCCCGAGCGGCCCTTCGACATCGAGGAGCTGTCGGCGCGGGTCGCGGCCCGCTTCGACGCGGGGAAGAAGTTCGCCATCGTGGTCGTCGCGGAGGGTGCCAAGCCGCGCGAGGGCTCGATGGACTTCGAGGTCGGCGGCAAGGACATGTACGGCCATGAGCGCTTCGCCGGCGTCGCCCGGCAGCTGGCCGTCGAGCTGGAGCAGCGGCTCGGCAAGGAGGCCCGTGCGGTGATCCTGGGGCATGTGCAGCGCGGCGGCACCCCGACCGCGTACGACCGCGTGCTCGCGACCCGCTTCGGCTGGCACGCGGTGGAGGCGGCGCACCGCGGCGACTTCGGGATGATGACCGCGCTGCGCGGTACGGACATCACGCTGGTGCCGCTGGCCGAGGCCGTCGAGACGCTGAAGACCGTGCCGGGCGACCGGTACGCGGAGGCCGAGTGGGTGCTCTGAGCGGCGGGGATCCGTCCAGGTAGGTGTGGCCTGTACGAGCCGCCCCCGGTCGCCGTTCGCGCCGGGGGCGGCTCTAGGCTGTTCACGGAGCATTGGTGCGAATCAGGAGCGAGCGGATGGATCACAGCGGGCACGGCATGATGATGGATCTGCCGCCGTTCACGCTGGGGCGCGGGCTGGAGTTCGGCGGCGACGCCTTCTTCCTGGTCGGCTGCCTGCTGGGGCTGGCGCTGTACGGCTGGGCCGTGCTGCGGCTGCGGCGGCGCGGCGACAACTGGCCGGTGGGCCGGATCGTGGCCTGGGTCGTGGGTGTGCTGAGCGTCGCGCTGGTGATGTGCACGAAGCTGAACGACTACGGCATGGCCATGTTCAGCGTCCACATGGTGCAGCACATGGTGATCAGCATGCTGTCGCCGATCCTGCTGCTGCTCGGCGCGCCGGTGACGCTGACGCTGCGGGCGCTGCCGACCGCGGGGCGCGGCCGCAAGGGCCCGCGTGAGCTGCTGGTGGCGCTGCTGCACAGCCGGTACATGCGGATCATCACGCATCCGGCGTTCACGATCCCGCTGTTCATCGCGAGCCTGTACGCGCTGTACTTCACGCCGCTGTTCGACTTCCTGATGGAGTCGCGGGCCGGGCACATCGCGATGATGGTGCACTTCCTCGCCGTGGGCCTGGTGTTCTTCTGGCCGATCATGGGCGTGGACCCGGGGCCGCACCGGCCCGGTTACGTGATGCGGATGCTGGAGCTGTTCGCGGGCATGCCGTTCCACGCGTTCTTCGGCATCGCGCTGATGATGGCGTCGGAGACGATGGTCAAGACGTTTCGGAATCCGCCGGCGTCGCTGGGTGTGAACGCGTTGTCGGATCAGCAGGCGGCGGGCGGCATCGCCTGGGCGTTCAGTGAGATTCCGTCGGTGCTGGTGCTGATCGCGCTGGTCTTCCAGTGGTACACGACGGAGAAGCGGCAGTCGGTGCGGAAGGACCGGGCGGCGGACCGGGACGGTGACAAGGAGCTGGCGGCGTACAACGCGTATCTGGCGTCGCTGAACGCGCGCAGCCAGGGCAGCCAGGGCTGAGGGCGGTCCGGTCGGGGGGCCGGGCGAGCGCGGCGGAATCCGGCGAAAGCTGGCGGTACGGGCCGCGGCCGGGGAACATGTTCCCAAGGCCGCGGCCCGTGGCATATCCGTGTCCGGGCTGCCGTGAGGAGGTCCAGGATGCCCGGATCGACCAAGGCAATGGCGGGCTGCACGGTGGGCGGGCTGATTCTGGCCACGGCCTACACGGTGGCATTGGGCAGCAGTGGCTGGCTGTGGTTCGCGTGGGTGGTGCTGGCCCTGGTGACGGTCGGGGTGGTGACCGGCAAGCGCTGGTGAGCCCGTGTGCGGCCGGCCAGGCCGGCGGCGGGGGTCAGAGGCAGCGCACCGTGGCGTGCAGGGGTGCGGCCGGCTGGAGGAGCAGGCCGACGCTCGGGTTCGGGTCGGCGGGTGCGACGTCGAGGTGGCACCGCTGGGCGAGGGTGGCGAGCAGGAGTGCGGCCTCGACCTGGGCGAAACGGGCCCCGAGGCAGGTGCGCTGGCCGCCGCCGAAGGGGTACCAGGCGTGGTCCGGTACGGGGTCGGGGGCGTCCGGGTCCCAGCGTTCGGGACGGAAGCTGGTGGGCTCGGGGAACCATCGCGGGTCGCGGTGGGTGGTCCACTGGCTGCACCACACGACGGTGCCGGCGGGGATGCGGGTGCCCGCGAGGGCGGCGCCGTCGCGGGCGACGGCGGGGATGAGCCAGGCGGGCGGGTAGAGCCGGAGCGCTTCCTTGATGATCTGGCGGGTCCACCGCAGGCGGTCGTAGTCGTCGATGGTGGGCGGGCGTCCGGCGAGGACCTGCGCGAGTTCGGCGGTGAGCCGTTCGCGGGCCTCGGGTGCACGGGACAGCAGGTACCAGGTCCAGGTCAGGGCGGTCGAGGTGGTCTCGTGTCCGGCGGCCCAGAGGGTGGCGGCCTCGTCGCGTACTTCTTTGGCGGTGAGCGGCCGGCCTTCTTCGTCGCGGGCGGCGAGGAGCCTGCTGAGCAGGTCGTCGCGGTCGGCGGTGTCGCCGGACCGCTGCCGGGCGCGGATGAGGCGGTGGACTTCGGCGTCGATGGTGGCGACGGCGCGGAGGAAGCGGCGCCGGCCGGGGGTGCGGACCCAGCCGGGCAGGAAGAGGGTCATGTTGCGCAGCTCGGCCCCCATGCCGTGCTCGGCCTCGGCCATCGCCTCGCCGAGCGCCCGGGTGCGGTCCCCCAGGTCGTTGCCGAAGAGGGTGCGCAGCACGATCCGCTGGGTGATCAGCGTCATCTGCTGCCGTACGTCGATGCGGTCGCCGTCCTGCCACTCGTCGGACGCGGTCCGCGCGCATTCGACCATGGCCGAGGCGTAGGCGCGTACCTGGCGGGGGCGGACGGTGGGCTGGACCAGGGAGCGCTTGCGGCGCCAGTCGCTGCCCTTGCTGCGGATGAGGCTGTCGCCGGTGAGCTGCTTGAAGGCCCAGCCGATCTCCAGGAGCTCGAAGGTGCGTTCCCGGGCGGCCAGGAATTCCGCGATGTGTTCGGGGTGGAAGAGGAACAGGCTGCGCTTGGGGCCGAGGGACCAGGTGACGGCGTCCCCGAAGTCGTCGCGCAGCCGGACGAGGAAGCCGAGGGGGTCCCGTCCGAAGGCGGGGAGGTTGCCGAGCAGCGGCACGCCGCGCGGTCCGGGCACGGGCCTGAGGGGGACGGTGGACACGGGCATGGGGGCTCCCGGAACGCGAGGCGGCACGGAGGGGTGGCGGGCCGGTCCGATGTGCTTGCGGAGAGTATCGCAGGGTTTGCCCCGTTGATCATGGGTTCCACGCGGTCACCCCGGTACGCGCTTTCGCGCTGGAGGGGGAGGCGCGGGTACTTTACTGCATACTTGTTGCAATTGCAGGATCTATGCGAAAGAGGCTGTCGTGGGCTCTCCGGTGGTGCTCGGGATCGAGTCGTCGTGCGATGAGACCGGCGCAGGGCTGGTGCGGGACGGGCGGCTGCTGGGCCACGCCGTGGCGTCGAGCATGGCCGAACACGCCCGGTTCGGCGGGGTGGTGCCGGAGATCGCTGCACGAGCGCACGTGCACTCCTTCACGCCGGTCGTCCACGAGGCCCTGGACCGGGCGGGGCTGCGCATGACGGACATCGGCGCCGTCGCGGTCACCACCGGACCGGGACTGTCGGGCGCCCTCCACGTGGGCCTGGCCGGCGCGAAGACACTGGCGTACTCCCTCGGCGTGCCGCTGTACGGGGTGCACCACCTGGCCGGGCATGTCGCGGCCGACACCCTGGAGCACGGGCCGCTGCCCGACCCGTGCATGGTGCTGATCGTCTCCGGCGGGCACACCTCGCTGCTGCTCGTCCGCGAGCCGGCCCGGGACCCGATCGTGCACCTCGGCGACACCGTCGACGACGCTGCGGGCGAGTGCTTCGACAAGGCGGCGCGCGTCCTCGGGCTGCCCTACCCCGGCGGCCCCGCCATCGACCGCGCGGCGCGCGACGGCGATCCGCACGCGGTGGCGTTCCCCCGCCCGCTGACCGGACCGCGCGACTCCCGCCACGACTTCTCCTTCTCCGGGCTGAAGACCGCCGCGGCGCGCTGGGCCGAGCGGCACCGCGCGCGGGGCGTGGACGTGCCGGTCGCCGACGGCGCCGCCGCGCTCCAGGAAGCCGTCGCCGACGTGCTGACCCGCAAGGCGGTGGCCGCCTGCCGCGAGTACGGCGTCGCCACGCTGGTCGTGGTGGGCGGCGTGGCCGCCAACTCCCGGGTGCGGGCGCTGGCCGAGGAACGCTGCCGGGCCGCCGGCGTCGCCCTGCGGGTGCCGCCGCCGCGGCTGTGCACCGACAACGGCGCGATGATCGCCGCCGTCGGTGACCTGCTGGTGCGTGCGGGCGCCGCGCCCGCCCCGCTGGACGTCTCCATCGACCCCTCGGCGCCGCTCGTGCACGCGGCCCTGCACCCGGTCGCGCGCACGCCCGCACGAGCGGCATGACCACCGCCGCCGCCCGCCCCGGCGGCCCGCGCGCCGCCCCCCTCCCGTCCGTCGGACCCACCCACCGGAGCACCGAACCTTGCGTACCGCCGACATCCGCAGCCGCTTCCTCGACTACTTCGCCGCCCGCGGCCACACGGTCGTGCCCAGCGCGCCGCTGCCCACCCCGGACCCGACGCTGCTCTTCGTCAACGCCGGCATGGTGCCCTTCAAGCCGTACCTGACGGGCGTGAGCGCTCCCCCGTGGCCGCGGGCCGCCAGCGTGCAGAAGTGCGTCCGCACGCTCGACATCGAGGAGGTCGGCAGGACCACCCGGCACGGCTCGTTCTTCCAGATGAACGGCAACTTCTCCTTCGGCGACTACTTCAAGGAGGAGGCCATCGGATACGCCTGGGAGCTGTCCACCGCCGCACCGGCCGACGGCGGCTTCGGCCTGGACCCGGACCGGATCTGGGTCACCGTCCACCACTCCGACGCCGAGGCGCGCGTCCTGTGGCGGCGGATCGCCGGGCTGAGCGACGAGCGGATCGTGGCACGCGGCGACGAGGACAACTTCTGGTCGATGGGCGTGCCGGGGCCCTGCGGGCCGTGCTCCGAGCTGTACTACGACCGCGGCCCGGCGTTCGGTCCCGAGGGCGGCCCGGCCGTCGACGAGGACCGCTTCATGGAGTTCTGGAACCTCGTCTTCATGCAGTACGAGCGCGGCGAGGGCGGCGGCAAGTCGGGCTACCCGATCCTCGGCGAGCTGCCCCGCCGCAACATCGACACCGGCATGGGCCTGGAGCGTATGGCCACCCTGCTCCAGGGCAAGGACAACCTGTACGAGATCGACGAGACCCGGCCCGTGCTGGACCGGGCAGCGGAGCTGGCGGGGGTGCGGTACGGCGCCGAGGAGGGCGCCGACGTCCGGCTGCGGGTGGTGGCCGACCACGTGCGCACCGCGCTGATGCTGCTGGCCGACGGCACCACGCCGGGCAACGAGGGCCGCGGTTACGTGCTCCGCCGGATCCTGCGCCGCGCCGTCCGGTCCATGCGCCGGCTCGGCCACCACGACCCGGCGCTGCCCGAGCTGCTGCCCGTGGCCCGGGACTGCATGGCCCCCGGCTATCCGGACGTCGCCGAGTCGTACGCCCGGATCGCCCACCAGGCGTACGGCGAGGAGGACGCCTTCCGCGCCACCCTCAAGCAGGGCACCACCGTCCTGGACACCGCGATCTCCGAGGTGAAGCGGCAGGGCCGGCGGGCGCTGCCCGGCGACCGGGCGTTCCTGCTGCACGACACGTACGGCTTCCCCATCGACCTCACCCTGGAAATGGCCGCCGAACAGGGTGTGGAGGTGGACCGTGAGGGCTTCACGGCGCTGATGGCCGAGCAGCGCGAGCGGGCCCGCGCCGACGCCCGTGCCCGCAAGGCCGGTGCCACCGCCGACACCTCGGCGCTGCGCGGCGTGCTGGACGCGCACGGCCCGACCGACTGGCGGGCCTGGGAGACCCTGGCCACCGAATCCCGCGTACTGGCCGTCCTCGGGGCCCGGGGCCCGGTGCCCGTGGCGCGTACCGGTGAGATCGTGACCGTCGTCCTGGACCGCTCGCCCTTCTACGCGGAGTCCGGCGGCCAGGAGAGCGACGCGGGCACGCTGTCGGGGACGTCGGTGGAGGCCGAGGTGCTCGACGTGCAGCGTCCGCTGCCCGGGCTGGTCGCCCATCAGGTGCGGGTCACCGCGGGCGAGCTCGCCGCCGGGGACGCGGTGCACGCGGCCGTCGACGCCGAATGGCGGCTCGGCGCCCGGCAGGCGCACTCCGGCACCCACGTGCTGCACGCCGCCCTGCGCGAGGTCCTGGGCCCCACGGCCCTCCAGTCCGGCTCGTACAACCGGCCCGGCTACCTGCGCCTGGACCTCCCCCGGCGCGGCGCCCTCGCCCCCGCCGTGCGCGGCGAGGTGGAGGAGGTCGCCAACCGGGCGCTGCGCCGGGACCTGCCCGTCGAGGTGAAGTGGATGCCGCTCCCCGAGGCCAGGGAATTGGGGGCGCTCGCCCTGTTCGACGAGACGTACGGGGACAGCGTCCGCGTCGTGGAGATCGGCGGGGCCTGGTCGCGGGAGCTGTGCGGCGGCACCCACGTCGCGCACGCGTCCCAGATCGGTACCCTCGCGCTGACCTCCGAGGGGTCGGTCGGCGCCGGGATGCGCCGGCTGGAGGCGGCGGTCGGCATCGAGGGCTTCGCGTACCTCGCCCGCGAGCGGGACCTGGTCGCGGGGATCGCCGAACAGCTCGGGGCGCCGCGCGCCGAGCTTCCCGACCGGATCGCCGGCCTGCTGGACCGGCTCAGGGCCGCCGACCGGGAGAACGCCCGGCTCAAGCAGCAGGCCGTCGCGCGGCGCGCCGGCGAGCTGTCGGCCGGTGCGGTGGACGCGGGCGGGGTGCGGGTCGTGACCGCGACCGCCGAGGGCGGCACGGACGAGGCCCGTGCCCTGGCCACGGCCGTACGCGACCGGCTCCCGGCCGCGGTGCCGGGCGTGGCCGGTGTCGGTACGGCTGCCGGGGTGGTCGTCATCGCGCTGAACAAGGCCGCGCGGGAGGCGGGCCTGGACGCGTCCGCGCTGGTCAAGCAGCTGCTGGGTGGCCGGGGCGGGGGCTCGGGGGAGCTGGCGCAGGGCGGCGGCCTGCCCGCCGGGCGGCTGGTCGGCACGCTGGCGGAGCTGCCCCGCCTGGTCGGCGAGCGCTGACCCGGCCCAACACGGGCCCGGGCCGCTGACCCGGCACCGGCCCTTGTCCGGACCCGGCGGCCGGGCGCGGCTGCCGGCCGGCCGCCGGGGTAATCGGCCTATTGCCCGGCGGCCGGCGTCTCGCGCTGCTTACAGTGCCGAGACCGTCGTCAGCTCGCGCTCTTCCTCGCGCTGCCTTGCGGCGAAGGGGCACTGCCAATCGGCGGGCTTGGGGCGGCCGGAGTAACGGCGGGCTTCGGAAAGCTGCTCGTACTCGTACAGATTCGGATTGATATCGCCCTGCAGCTTGATGTCCTGCTTGCGTATCTTGTCCGCCAGCCGGTCCCACATGCCGGCGCCCTTGATGCTGGCGAACTGCTCGTGGGAATTGAAGGCCAGCATCGGGAAGGGAGGCCGACGGCCCCAGCGGCGGTGGGTCTCGTGCAGGCCGATCACGAAGAAGGGATGGCCGGCCACGGAGAACGCGAACTCACCGGACTGCGGATCGGACGAATAGCCCTCGGCCCAGCGATGGCTTTCCGCGTCCTGTTCGTGGAGCAGCTGCAGCTGTTCCCAGAGCAGCTCTTCGAACCGCAGCTCATCGACCCCGCGGGGCTCCTCGAAGGTCGCGATGAAGCTGGTGAAGGTGCGGGCGCTCCAGTCCGCCGAGCCGACGAATTCCGCGAGATCCAGAGCCATCAGCCGGGCGGAATCCTCGGTACCCATCCGGTCGTAGTGCCGGTGCGTTATACCGCCCCGACGCCAGGCCGAACGGCCTGCCAGGCAGGCGAACCGGTCGCCCAGCATGAACTCCTCGACCTCACCACGCGCATCCGTCGTCATGGCCAGCCTTCCTTCCAATTACGTGCCTCCTCAAAGGCAGCCGTTCCTGCGTGCGTACGAATGCGCCCACCCTGTACCGGCGGCTCCCGGGATCCGCGTGCGAGGGCAAGTCGTCGCCGCACGCGGGCAGGACCGAGTCCGCTGAGAACGGGGAAGGGTCGCTGAGTGATTGTGACGGCCAAAGGCCGGTCAAAGAAAATCCGCGGGAAAATTGCCGACGACGAATCGCTCACATCTCGGGACGACCACGGCGTTTCACGGACGGTGAGCGAGTGATTCGGGCGTGGCGGACGGGCCGGAGGCGGCCGGCGTCCCACGAACGGGACCCGGTGCGGGGAGCCGTGGAGCGAGAGCCGGTACCTTCCCCGGGACCTCCCGGCGGCAGGCCGCGGGTCAGGTGGCGCTGCGCTCGCTCTCGCTGTGGAGTTCGCGTGCGACGGCGCGGTTGCGGGCGTCGTCCGGCCGCCCGGCGGCGCTGCCGGGGCGGCCCGCCCTGAGCAGCTCGCGCCATCGTTCGGGGCTCCAGTCGGCCGGCCGGGTCGTGGCGAGGAAGTGCTCCACCGTGGCCAGGAAGCGGGCCGGATCCGCGGTGAAGGGGAAGTGCCCGGCGCCGTCGAAGACCTCCAGCCGGCTGCCGGGCATCGCGGCGTGCGCGCGGTGGGCGTGCCGTACGGGGATCACACCGTCCCGCGCGCCCCACAGGAGCAGCGTCGGCATGCCCTCGGCCAGGTAGCAGCGGTCCAGCATGGTGACGACCTGGCCCCGCCAGTCGACCACCGCCCGCAGGGTGTGGACGAAGGCGCTGCGGGACGCCGCGTCCGGCAGCGCGTCGACCAGCCGCATCAGGACCGCAGCGTCCTGGCCGAGGTCGGTGCCGAGGGTCCTGAGCAGCCCGAGGGCCAGCCGGGTCTGGCAGCGCATGCCCGGCAGGCCGAGCACCGAGAGCAGCGCGGCCGCCACCGGCATCGACACGACCCGCAGGACGGGGGTGACCTCCCGCCCCACTCCCCCGGCGCTGACCAGCACCAGGCGCTCGGTGCGCTCCGGGAACTGGTACGCGAACTGCATGGCCACCCCGCCCCCGAGCGAGTGCCCGATGAGGCTCGCCCGGTCGATGCCGAGCACGCCGAGCAGGTCGCGGATGCCGTTGGCGTAGGCGGCCACGGAGTAGTCGGCGCGGGGCTTGTCCGAGGCGCCGTGGCCGAGCAGGTCGGGGGCGATGACCGTGTGGTTCCGGGCGAGCGCCGGGATGATGCCGGCCCAGGTCGCCGAGGAGTCGCCGATGCCGTGGACGAGGACGACGGCGGGGCCGCGGCCCGCGCAGCGGTAGGCGCGGCGGTAACCGTGCACCACGTGGTAGCGCAGCTCCACGTCGTCGGGCACGGCGGCGTGCAGCCGCCCCGCGCGGGGCGGACGCGGTCCGATGGCCACGGGCACCACCTTCCCGGGCAGGCCGGCAGGGTCCGCGTACGAGCGTAGAAGCTGTCGCGCCCCCGCACCGTTACCCGAGCGTTTCCCGTCCGCTCCGCCGCCCGGCCCGCGGGGTCCGCCGCGGTGATGGCCGGCGCGCACGGCGTGCTTCCCGGCCGTGCTCCCGCGTGGCGGGAGGCGCCGAACGGCGTGTTCGCCCCGGACCGGCAGGCGCGGCGCGGGTACGGCCGGAGTACGCCCCGCGGCTCGATGCTCCTGGCCGGCGGTATGACGAATAGCTGTGCACGATCTGATGGTTCGCCTCACTCGTCCGGGCGAGATCGACTGACACCCCCACACGAATGGCGCAACGCTCGTCGCACGACCGAGTCACCCACTGCTCGGCCCTGGATTCTCTCAACAAGGAGTTCCGCCATGAGCGTTCGCCGTTTCCTGACCGGTGCCATCGGCGCCGCGGCCCTCGTCCTCGGCATGTCCGTCGCGGCCGCCCCCGGCGCGGCCGCCGACCCCTGCGGCTTCTACGAGACCGGCAGCGACGCGTACTACAACCACTGCACGAACGACGGCTCGCACGTGGTCGTCGAGGTGGAGGTGTGGGGCCCCAACTACGAGCGCTGCGTGGGCCCCGGCGTGACCTGGCTGGGCTCCTCCGGGAAGATCGACGGCGCGCACTACGTCGGCCGCACCTGCTGATCCGGTACGACGGCGGGGCCGGCCGGCGGAAGCCGCCGGTCCCGCTCTCCCGCCGGTGCCGGAGTACGACGGACACGGCGTGCGGGTTCAGTCCTTGCGGCCTGTCGCGGCGACCGTGACGCCCAGGCCGATCATGGCGAGCCCGCCCACGCCACCGACCGCCGCGAGCCGCCGCGGCGAGCGGGCGAACCAGCTGCGCGCCGCGGCGGCACCCAGGCCCCATACGCTGTCGGAGGCCACCGCGATGGCGTTGAAGACCAGCCCGAGCAGCAGCATCTGCGCCACGACGTGCCCCTGCCCGCGGTCCACGAACTGCGGCAGCACGGCGGCGAAGAACACGATCGTCTTGGGGTTGGCCACACCGACCGCGAACCCCTCGCCCAGCGTGCGCAGGATGCCGTGCGCGGGCCCGTCACCGGCGAACGCGGCTGTCAGGGACCGCCGTTGCGCACCGCCTTGACGCCGAGGCACACCAGGTACGCGGCCCCCACGAGCTTCAGGGCCGTGAAGACGAGGAGCGAGCGCTCCACCACCGCCCCGATCCCGAAGGCCACGGCCACGACGAGGACGTACGCACCGAGTGTGTTCCCCACGACCGTCGTCAGCGCGGCCCGGCGCCCCTGCGCCGGCGCCCGCCCGACCACGAACAGCACACTGGGGCCGGGCACCACGATCAGCAGCAGGGACATGAGCGCGAAGGCCGGCAGCCGGTCGGTGGACACCATGGCACTCAGGTAAGCAGCCGGATCACCAAATGGGGAGCGAATTTCGCTCGCCGACCGGGCGCGGGCCGGACAGCCGCCGGTCCTCCGCGCCGATGCGGACGTCGTTGATGCTCGCCTCCCGGCGGCGCATCAGCCCGTTCTCGGCGAACTCCCACAGTTCGTTGCCGTAGGAGCGCCACCACTGGCCGGCCGCGTCACGGCACTCGTACTGGAAACGGACCGCGATCCGGTCGCCCTCGAAGGCCCACAGTTCCTTGCGCAGTACGTAGTCCAGCTCCCGGGCCCACTTCTCCCGCAGGAAGGCCGTGACCTCGTCCCGCCCGGTGAGGTACCGGTCGCGGTTCCGCCAGACGGTGTCCTCGGTGTAGGCGAGCGCGACACGTTCGGGATCGCGGGTGTTCCACGCGTCCTCCGCGGCCCGGACCTTCTGTCGCGCGGTCTGCTCGTCGAAGGGCGGGAAGGGGGGCCGAGCTGCTGACATGGCGTCTCCTGTCGTCGTGCGTCCTCACGCACCGGTGCGCACCGATGGAGAACCAACGTTCTCCACGTCTCTCGACTACCCTGGAGAACGTACGTTCTCCGCGGCCGGGGGAGGGGAGAAGCCGTGCATCATGACGAGGCCCGCACCCGGCTGCTCGACGCCGCCGACCGGCTGTTCTACGAGCGCGGCGTCCAGGCCGTGGGCATGGACGAGCTCCGCACCGCCGCCGGGGTGTCGTTGAAGCGGCTGTACCAGTGTTTTCCCGCGAAGCGCGAGCTGGTGGAGGCGTATCTGCGGCGCCGCGACGAGCGCTGGCGCGCCGCCCTGGCCGAGTACGTCGCCGCGCACGGGGCCACACCGGCGGACAGGGTGCTGGCGTTGTTCGACTGGCTGGAGGAGTGGTTCGCCGGCCCCCGCTTCCGCGGCTGCGCCTTCGTCAACGCGTACGGCGAACTGGGCGCGGTCTCGGACGGTGTGGCCGGGGCCGCACACGACCACAAGTACGCCGTCCGGGGGTACACGACCGGGCTCGCGGCCGCCCTGGGGGCCGCCGAACCGGACGTACTGGGCGGTCAGTTGGCGCTGCTGATCGACGGCGCCGGCACCACGGCCGCGATCAACGGCGACCCGTCGGCCGCCCGCCTCGCCCGCGACACGGCCGCGGCCCTCCTCGCGGCCGCGGCGCCCGCCGGCTCCTAGTCGCCGCCCCGCGCGGCCGGGAAGATCCGGTCCAGGTGGTGGTCGAGGACGGCGGTGGCGGACCGGGGAGTGCGCTGGCCGACGAGGACGCTCGTGCCGAGCCCCGCGGACAGGGCGAGCAGGCCGGCCGCCTCCATCCGCGCGTCCAGGTCCTCCGGCGTGCGCCCGGTGTCCCACGCCTGCTGGAGCAGGCCGGCGAGGGTGTCCTCCGCCGCGTCGGGGTTCTTCAGGAACGGCTGGGCCGCGAGCGCCTCGTCGGTCACGGCCA
Source organism: Streptomyces sp. NPDC050806 (assembly GCF_055586425.1). Lineage (NCBI taxonomy): Bacteria > Bacillati > Actinomycetota > Actinomycetes > Kitasatosporales > Streptomycetaceae > Streptomyces > Streptomyces sp. NPDC050806. The sequence continues at coordinate 25,096 of NZ_JBVJIF010000004.1, forward strand.
GCACGGCGTACGAGGTGTAGAGGAGGTGGAAGGTGCGGCTCTCCTCGTCGGTCGGCAGCGCCGCCTTCAGCAGCGCCTCGACCGTCGCGCGCGGTCCGGGCTCAGCGCCGGCGTCCCGGACCCGGGCGGCGACCCGTGCGCCGAACCCCTCGACCAGGTGCTGCAGCCCGTGGAGCAGCAGCTTCTCCTTGGTCTCGAAGTAGTACTGCACCAGCCGCAGCGACACCCCCGCCTCCGCGGCCACGTCGCGCATTCCCACCGCGTGCAGTCCGCGCCGCCCGGCGACCCGGACCAGGGCCTCGGCGATCTCGGCGCGCCGTACGTCGTGGTCCACGCGTCTGGGCATTGCCGCGCCTCCGCTCACCGATGTGTCCGCCTGCCGTCGTGCGGCGGGCCGCACCGGAGCGGGCCCGCCTTTTGATGATACGCCTGTACCACCATCATGGTACGGTCGTATCACAAAAACTGGACGCTCCCCCGGAGGTGGCCGACCATGCCCGAGACCACGACCCGCGCCCGGAAGGACGTCGGCCGCTACGTGAACGACGCCCTGCGCGACCGCTACTTCGCCGCCTGCGACGCGGTGTTCGCGCTGGGGGCACGGGCGTGCGCGGAGACGGACGTGGAGACGGCCTTCGGCACCACGCACGTGTACCGGTACGCCCCCGAGGACCCGGCCGCGCAGGCCCGCACCCCGGTCGTCCTGGTGCACGGCGCGGGCAGCTGCTCCGCCATGTGGTACCCCAACACCCCGGCGCTCAGCACCGATCGGCCCGTCTACGCGATCGACACCCCCGGCGACCCGGGCCGCAGCGTGCAGCGCGCGCCCCTGCACCGGCCGGAGCGGGCCGCGCAGTGGCTGGACGAGACGCTGGCCGGGCTCGGGCTGGACCGGGTGCACCTCGTCGGCGCCTCCTACGGCGGCTGGCTGGCCCTGAACCAGGCGCACCGCGGGCCCGGCCGGCTCGCCTCGGTCACCCTGCTCGATCCGGGCGGCCTGGAGAAGGTGGGCCTGCGCTTCTTCGTCTGGATCTTCGCCGGCCTCTTCGCGACCTTCGCACCCAAGGCGCTCCGGCCACGGCTGGCCGCCCGGCTGGAGCAGCCGGTCCTCGTCGTGCCCGAGCTGCGCGCGATGATCAGGGCCGGCGTCCGCGCCCACCGCATCCGCCGCCCGGCCCCGCTGCCGCTCACCGACGACGAACTCCGCACTCTCCGCACCCCTCTCCTCCTCCTGCTGGGCCGGCGGAGCCTCCTCGTGCATCCGCGGCGGCAGGCCGAGCGTGTCCCGCGGCTGGTGCGGGGTGCCCGTGCCGAGATCGTCACGGACACCGGCCACGGGCCGTGGATCGATCACGCGGAGCAGATGAACGCCCGGATGCTCGCCTTCATGGACACGGTCGACTCGCGGCCGCCGGCCGGGTAACCGGCCCATGCCCGGGGCCACTTCTTCGAGAGCGCTCTCACCAACTTATTGACAGGCTCGCGCCAACAGCGCTTCACTTCCCGAAGACACGACAGGTCCGGACCAAATCGGACTGCACCCACCCGCACCGGTCGGCGTCCCTCGCGCCCCTCGTACGGCCGAGCCCTCGTCCGGCCGCGCGGTCACCCCTCCCCGCCCCCACACCCCGAGGGAGTCAGATGTCCCTACGCGTGCCCATACCGAAACACCGGCGCTTCCTTCGCGGCACGGCGCTGGCCGCCGCCGCGCTCACCGCCGCGCTGAGCTGGGCGCCCGGCTCCGCCGTCGCGGCGGCCCCGCCCGCCGAACGCACCGCGTCGACCCAGGCGGTGACCTTCGAGGACAACTTCGACGGCCCGGCCGGATCGGCCGTGGACGGCGGCAAGTGGCAGGTGGAGACCGGCGACAACGTGAACAATCACGAGCGCCAGTACTACACCGCCGGCAACTCCAACGCCGCCCTGAACGGCCAGGGGCAGCTGGTCATCACCGCGCGCAAGGAGAACCCCAACAACTACCAATGCTGGTACGGCCGTTGTGAGTACACCTCGGCCCGGCTCAACACCTCCGGGAAATTCACCGCGCAGTACGGCCACGTCGAGGCCCGGATGAAGGTACCGCGCGGCCAGGGCATGTGGCCGGCGTTCTGGATGCTCGGCAACGACATCGGCCAGGTCGGCTGGCCGAACAGCGGCGAGATCGACATCATGGAGAACGTCGGCTTCGAGCCCGGTACGGTGCACGGCACCCTCCACGGCCCCGGCTACTCCGGCAGCGGGGGCATCGGCGCCGGGTACACCCTCCCGAACGGCCAGGCCTTCGCCGACGCCTTCCACACCTTCGCCATCGACTGGGCGCCGGACTCCATCACGTGGTCCGTGGACGGCAACGTCTACCAGCGCCGCACCCCCGCCGACCTCGGCGGCAAGCAGTGGGCGTTCAACAAGCCGTTCTTCCTCATCCTCAACCTCGCCGTCGGTGGCTACTGGCCGGGCGACCCCGACGGGTCGACGTCCTTCCCCCAGCAGCTCGTCGTCGACCACGTCAAGGTCACCACCTCCGACAGCGCCGGCACCACCGGCACCTTCCGGGGGCTGTCCGGCAAGTGCCTGGACGTGGCCGGCGCCAACACCGCCAACGGCACGACCGTGCAGCTCGCCAACTGCAACGGCAACGCCGCGCAGCGCTGGACGACGGGCTCCGACAGCACCGTACGGGCGCTCGGCAAGTGCCTCGACGCCGCGAGCGCCGGTACGGCGGACGGCACCCGTGTACAGCTGTGGGACTGCAACGGCACGGGCGCACAGCGGTGGTCGTACAACGCGTCGAGCAACGACCTGGTCAACCTCCCCGCGAACAAGTGCTTGGACGTCGTCGGCAACAACCCGGCGGACGGCACGCCGACACAGATCTGGACGTGCACGGGCGCGGCGAACCAGAAGTGGTCGCTGGTGACATGAGGTAAGAGCATCGCGGCGCGCTGTCGCGGACGACTGCCTTCAACAGTCGTACGCGGCGGCGCGTTCCGCATGTCACCACTCCAGCGGGCTCGGCGCCTCCGTCCCACCCTCACCGGACAGCCGCTCCGCCACCGTCGGCGGCAGCGGCGTGGACCCCAGAAGGCCCGTGACGAGCGAGACGGTGAGCCGGTGCCAGTCGCCGGCTCTGCGCAGCATGGGGTGGTCGCCGCCCCGCATCGTCACGGTGCACGGGCGAGCGCCCGCTTCGGCGGCCCGGGCGGCGAACCGCCAGGAGTCGCGCGGATCGGTCGTCCGGTCCCGGTCGCCGTGCACGAGGACCAGGCGGCGGCCGTCCAGGTGCGCCACCGGCTCACCGGTGGGGCACCAGGGGGCGAGGGCCACGACGGAGCGCACGAGCGGATGCCCGGCGGCCCGCAGTGCCGCACGGCCGCCCATGGAGTGCCCGACCAGCACGATGGGCACCTCCCCCACCCGCCGGACCAGCTCGTCGACCGCGCGCCGGGCGTCCCGCGCCGCGTCCTCCCGGTCGCCGTTCCACCCGCGGTGGCGGTACCGCACCTCCCCCACGAACACACTGTCCGCCGCCGTCGCCCGCGCGATCGCCCGGGTGAAGGGGCGCATGCGGGCGGCCGCCAGGTTTCCCCGCCGGGGCGCGTCGAGCCCCTCCTCCCGCCCGCCGTGGAGCACGAGCACCGCGGCCGCCGCCGTCCGGGCCGTGGCTGCCCGCGTCACCAGCGCGGAATCCACGCCGCGCACCCCCGTCTCCTGCACCGTTCCCGCCTCGCCTCGCTCGTCGACATCTGTCGGCCAGTCCTGCCCACGATGCCCGCACCTCAAGCAGAACGCCCTCCCCCAGGCGCCGCCCCGGTCGGCGGCGCACTCCTTCCACCCTTCTGTAACTACTAGTATGTACGTCCCGAGGATCGAGCCCCGGTCCCCCGCCCCCCGAGGAGAAACCCCATGCCACTGGTCCGTATCGACGCGATGGGCACCGCCGGCGAGCGCCTCGACGCGCTCGGCCGCGCCGTGCACGACGCCCTCGTGGAAACGCTCGGCTTCCCGCCCGACGACCGCTTCCAGATCCTGACCGGCCACGACGGTACGCACAGCACACTGCGCTACGACGACTACCTCGGCGTGCACCGCGACGACGGCATCGTCTACGTCGCCCTCACCATGCGCGCGGGACGTAACCCCGAGGAGAAGAAGGCGCTGTACCGGCGCATCGCCGAACTGGCCCACGAGTACGCCGGGACCGAACCGCGGAACGTGTTCATCACGCTCACCGAAAACGCACCGGTCGACTGGTCACTCGGCAACGGCGAGGCGCAGTACGCCGCTTCCCCACCCGCTTGACCGGGCCCGCACGGCGTCAGGACGCGTCGGCGAGCCGGCCGCGGAGCATGGACTCCATGACCGCCAGGTAGCGGTCCGTCCGCCGGCGGCCGAGGACGAAGGGGTTCGGGCCGTCGGGCGCCGCACGGAGCTGCTCGGCGCGCTGGAGGCCGTGGTCGTTGGGGTGGTTGGAGAGTTCCACGTCGGCGCCCGCCCGGCGCGTCCGGTGCCGGAAGGTGCGGAGGGACGCCAGGTAGGCGCGGAGCTCGGCGGGCGTGCCGGGCGGGTTGGTGCCGCCCCACAGCATGGCCGTGTGCCGCGCGCGACCCGCCCGTACCGGGAGGACCGGCGAGACGGTGCCCGGGGTGTGGCCGGGAGTGCGGTGCAGCCGGATCGTCGTGCCGCCGAGCGCGAGGCGCTGCCCGTCCGTGATCTCCAGGTCCCGGTCGGGGGCGTGGTCCGGTCGGGTGCGGGCGACGAGGTCCCAGTCGGCGGGCGTCATCAGTACGCGAGTCCCGTAGCGGTCGGCCAGGTACTGGGCACCGCCGATGTGGTCCGCGTGGCCGTGGGTGGCGATGACGTACTTGATGGTCTCCGGGCGGGCGCCCAGCTCGCGGAGCCCGCCGACGATGATGCTCTCGGCCTCCGCCGGAGAGGTGAGCGCGTCGATCAGTACGATCCCGTCGTCGGTCAGCACCGCCATGGCGGAGACCCAGCCCGCGCTCAGGAAGGCGAGGTTGTCGAAGAGCCGGAGCGGGGCCGGCGCGGGCGGCCGGGGGAACTCGACACCAGGGGCCAGGGCCGATGCGACGGCACGCAGGACCGGGTCACGTCCGGCGAGCCTGCGGGCCCGGTCGTAGTGCGCCTGCGCGTCCTCCCCGGCGGCCAGGGCCGGCGCGGCGAGGGCCGGCGTGGCGGCGCCCGCGGCGAGGCCGAGGGCGGCCAGCTGTCCGAAGCGACGCCGCGAGAGCTGTCGGCCGGCTGCTCCGTCATGGCGGTACGAGGACGTCATGGGCATCTCCCGGGCCGTGACCGGCAGATGAGTGGCGCCGGCAGGTGAGTGGCGGCCCGGCACCGGTGCCGGACCGCGCCCACGATACGGGAGCACCCACGGGGGACGGGTGCGTTCCGCCCGGCCGGAGCCGCCTGTGATGCCGGCCGGGGCGCGGCCCGCCGGTCGCCCGGCGGGCCGCGCCCGAGAGCGTCGTCCGCGCGGTCACGGGTGCCCGTCAGCGGGTGACGACATGCCGTTCGTCGGGGACGCAGTGCGTCATGGTCAGGCCGGAGACGTCACGCGGCGGGTTGTCGCCGAGGTTCGACAGCCGCTTGCGGTCCTCGTCCGTCAGGTCCTGGCCGGCCAGCGGCTTCAGGTGGGTGACGTCCTGCGGGCCGATGCCCAGGCCCTTGCCGACGCGCAGGCCCAGGTCGTTCTCGACCAGCAGGAAGTGCCACACCATCCGCTCCTGGACCGCGCGGTCGGCCTGGGAGATCAGGGTGATGAAGTTGTTCACCAGCTCGTCGCGCTCCCAGTCCTCCAGGAGGCAGTACCGCTGGCCCGCCTGGAGGTAGTCGTTGGCGCGCGGGATGCGCTTGCGGGTGAGCCGGCCCCGGATCTCCGGCCCCTGCTCGTCGTGGGTGGGGTACTGGCCCTCGTGCAGCCCGCCGGTGATCGACGGCTCGTAGTTGACCTCCGGGTTGCCCCCGTGCTGGTCCTGCTCGTACGCCATGAGGCCGTCGCGCTGGTTGGTGTGCACGGTGGCGTTCTTGGCACGGTTGACCGGCAGCTGGAGGTAGTTCGGGCCGACGCGGTACCGCTGGGTGTCGCTGTAGGAGAAGGTGCGTCCGACGAGCATCTTGTCGTCGGAGAAGTCCAGTCCGTCGACGAGGACGCCGGTGCCGAAGGAGATCTGCTCGTTCTCGGCGAAGTAGTTGTCCGGCATGCGGTTCAGCACCATCCGGCCGACGGGCTGCGGCGGGAAGTCCTGCTCCGGCCAGGTCTTGGTGTCGTCCAGCGGGTCGAAGTCCAGCTCGGAGTGGTCGTGGTCGTCCATCATCTGGACGAGCAGCTCCCACTCGGGGTATTCGCCGCGGCCGATCGCCTCGTACAGGTCCTTGGTCGCGTGACCGAGCTCCCCGGCCTGTACGTTGGCCGCGTCCTCCTCGGTCATGCTGCGTACGCCCTGCTTGGGCATCCAGTGGTACTTGACCAGGACGGTCTTTCCCTCGCCGTTGACCCACTTGTAGGTGTTGACGCCGAAGCCCTGCTGGTGGCGGTAGTCGGCGGGGATGCCGCGGGGGCTGAAGAGGTTGACGAGCATGTGCATCGACTCCGGGGTCTGCGACATGAAGTCGAAGATCCGGGCCGGCTTCTGCTCGTGCGTGACCGGGTCGGGCTTGAGCGCGTGGATGACGTCGGGGAACTTGATGGCGTCCCGGATGAAGAACACGCCCAGGTTGTTGCCGACCAGGTCCCAGTTGCCGTCCTCGGTGTAGAACTTCACCGCGAAACCGCGCGGGTCGCGGGCGGCCTCGGAGGAGTCCCGGCCGCCGATGACGGTGGAGAAGCGCACGGCCACGTCGGTGCGCTTGCCGGCCTCCTGGAACAGCTTGGCCCGGCTGTACCGGCCGATCGGCTCCTCGCCCCACTTCCCGTAGCTCTCGAAGTAGCCGTAGGCCGTCACACCGCGGGCGTGCACGACGCGCTCCGGGATGCGCTCCCGGTCGAAGTGGCTGATCTTCTCCAGGAACTGGTAGTTCTCCAGAGTGGCGGGTCCGCGCGCGCCGACCGTCCGCTGGTTCTGGTTGTCGTAGACCGGGTGGCCCTGACGGTTGGTCAGCACGGGGCGGTCGTCGCCGGGGGCCGGCCCCTGGCTTGCTACGTCTGTCACTGCTCTCGGTTTCCTTCAGCACTCGAAGGCGCTCGGTCCGCGCCGTACGGGTAGGGCTCGGGTTGAACAGGGGTACCCATTCGGGCGGAATCAGTGCAGAAGTTCACCATTTTGGCCTGCGCCCGGTCGGCGCAGCGGCGCTCACGGCCACGGCGCTCACGGTCACGGCGGGCACTGCCCGTGCCGCGCGCTCGGGAGAGACGCCTCCCGGCAAGGCCGGGACCGGGGCCGTCCGCCTCCCCCGGAGCGGACGGACCTGGTCCGGCACGCGCCCAGTCTGCGGGACCGGGCAGGGAATGTGGAAGTGGTTTCTAGAAAACAATTCCAGAAACCGGGTGTCCTATGCTGCCCGCAGCGGGACCATGAGGACACCGCCCCGTACGACACCGAGGACGGTCGCCCGATGAGCCCCAAGCAGCAGCGTGGCGAGGCCACCGTCGAGCAGGTCCTGGACGCCGCTCTCGGGGTGTACGCGGCCTCGGGCGAACCGGGCCTCACCGTCAGCGCGGTCACCGGAGCCAGCGGAGTCAGCCCGGGCAGCCTGTACCACCACTTCGGGAGCATCGACGGCCTGGTCACGGCGCTCACGCTGCGCTGGCTGGGGCGACTGCTCGACCGGCTGTCCGGGGAACTGGCGGGGACCCGCACCGCCCGGTCCGGGATCCGGGCCGTCGTCCGGGCCTATCTGGGTTTCCTCCGGGAGCATCCGGACGCGGCGCGGCTGGTGCACTCCGCGAGCGCCGACCGTTACGGCATGGCCCACGCCCCGCAGGTCCGTGCCGCCCAGGAGGCCCGGCTGTCGCCGATCGCCGACTGGATCAAGAGCCGTACCGACGCCGGCGAACTCGCCCCGCTGCCCGCCCCGTTGCTGGAGTCCCTGCTGCTCGGTCCCGTGATCGGAGTAGCCCGCCGCTGGCTCTCCGTCGGGGACGTCGACCTGGATGAGGCCGCCCGCATCCTCCCCGACCGCATCTGGCAGTCCGTACGCCCGTGAGCGCCGCCGCCCCGGCCGGGCGGTTCAGGGGGCGGGCCGCACGAGGCCGGTGAGTACGCGGTGCATCGTGCGCGCGAACAGTTCCTGCGGGTCCGCCGCCGGTCCCGGCGCGGCGTCATCGGCCAGGGCGGCCGCGAGGTGCGGGTGGTCGCCGCGGGCCGCCGCTTCGTTCAGGTAGGCGGCCTGCGCCGTCCGGCGGTCGGAGTCCGTGCGGGCACCCTGGAGTTCCGTCCGGGCGAACTGGGCGGTCAGGGCGTTCATCAGGGCGACGGCCTCCGTCTTCGCCCGGCCCGGCAGCCGGACGGGCGCCAGCGCCCGGAGCGCGTACTCCAGGTAGTCCAGCCCCCGGGGGCCCAGCCGGAGCGGTTCCGGCGGGATGTCGGACAGCCAGGGGTGCCGCAGGTGGACGGCCTTGGTCCGGACCGCCAGGGCGACCAGGTCCGCGACGGGGTCGCCGGAGAGCGGTTCCACGAGGTCGACCTCGCCGGTCACCGCGTCCGCCATGAGGTCGAGCAGATCCGCGCGGCCCGAGAGGTAGCGGTACAGGGATGCCTGGCCGGCGCCCAGCTCCCTGGCCACCTGACGCATCGTCACCGCCGCCAGGCCGCCGCCGTCGGCCAGCGCGACGGCGACCGCGGTCAGCTCCGCACGGCTGTGGGCGGCCGCCGGTCCGCGGGTGCCGCGTTCGGGCCGCGCCCAGACCGTCACAGGTTCCCCGGACACTCGCCCACCCACCCTCTCTTGACCGTCCCCGTCTTTCGGTGCACGTCTTTTCGGTGCATCCCTTACCCTAAAACCAAGAACACTGTTCGCAGTTTCAGGGAGGGGCTCGTGTCCTCATCACCGACGCGCCTGTGGAGCCCGGTACGCCGGGCCGAGAACGGCACGGTGCGGCTGGCCTACGACCGGCTGGCCGAAGGCGCCGACGGCGAGCCACTGCTGCTGGTCATCGGCCTGGGCGCCAACCGGCGGTGGGTTCCGGACGGGCTGTGCCGGACGCTGGCCGCACAGGGCTTCGCGGTGGCCCGTTACGACCAGCGCGACGGCGGGGAGTCGACCCACCTGCCGCCCACCACCACCCGCAATCCGATCTCGGCGCTGCTCCGCCGACGCGGAACGGCCTACACCGCCGAGGACATGGCGGACGACGCGGTCGCCGTCCTGGACGCCCTCGGCTGGCGGTCGGCGCACGTGCTGGGCGTCTCGCTCGGCGGCGCCGTCGCACAGCGCGTGGCGCTGCGGCACCCGGGCCGGGTGCGGACGCTGACCACCATGGCCTCCGTCCCCGGCGACGTCTCGGGGCTCCGGGCCCTGCGGTACGTACGGCTGGGGACGCTGGCGCACTTCGCCCGCCTGCGGTTTCCCGATACGCGGGAGGGGGCCGTGGCGGCCGGCGTCGCCGTCTCCCGTCTGCTCGCCTCGCCGCGCCGCCCCTTCGACGAGCGGGCCGCCCGGGAGGCGGCCGAGGGCAACGCCGACAGTGGCGTGCACGACCGGGAGGCGCAGAGCCGGCAGATCGGCGCGCAGTGGCACGGCCCGCCGATCAGCGCCGTCACCCGGCCCACGCTCGTTCTGCACGGCGCGGACGACCCGCTGATCAAACCCGCCGCCGGCAGGGCGATCGCGGCCCGGATCCGCGGCGCGCGGCTGGTGCTCCTGCCGGAGGTCGGCCATGAGCTTCCGGCGTGCGCGTGGGACGGCGTCGCCGCGGAGATCCGCGCGCTGGCCGACACGGAGAGCCCGGCCGCTCCGGGATGAACCCACCGCACCGATCCGGTATCCGTCCGGTTGTACGTGGTTACAGCTACCCGTTCACGCGCTTACACTTCTGACCCTCACAACACAGCTGACCTGCGGAAACGCTGACGTTCACCGCGGTCGGCAGAGGGAGGGACAAGGGCGTGTTCTACCAGGTGCTCAAGTACGTCTTCCTGGGCCCGCTGTTGCGGGTGGTCTTCCGGCCCAGGGTGGAGGGGCTGGAGCACATACCCGAGGAAGGGGCGGCGATCATCGCCGGCAATCACTTGTCCTTCGCCGATCACTTCGTGATGCCCGCGATCGTGCCGCGCAGGGTCACGTTTCTGGCCAAGTCCGAGTATTTCACCGGGCCCGGCCTCAAGGGGCGGCTGACGGCGGCGTTCTTCCGGGGCGTCGGGCAGATTCCGGTGGACCGGTCGGGCGGGAAGGCGTCGCGGGCCGCGATCCGGTCGGGGGTCAACGTGCTGCGCAAGGGGCGGCTGCTGGGGATCTACCCGGAGGGCACCCGGTCGCACGACGGGCGGCTCTACAAGGGCCGTACCGGCGTCGCCGCGATGGCGCTGGAGGCGGGGGTGAGGGTGGTGCCGTGCGCGGTGATCGGCACGTTCGAGGCCCAGCCGACCGGGCGGCGGCTGCCGCGCGCCATCCGCGTCACGATCCGTTTCGGGGAGCCGATGGACTTCTCCCGGTACGCGGATCTGTCGTCCGAGCACGCGGCGCTGCGGGCCGTCACCGACGAGATCATGTACGAGATCATGAAGCTGTCGGGGCAGGAGTACGTCGACCTGTACGCACCCGACGCGAAGGCCGCACAGCAGCAGGCGCACGGCGATCGGCGCTGATCCGCCGGACACGAGGCGGGGGCGCCCGGGATCGTCCCGGGCGCCCCCGCCTCCTCAGTGGTGACGGCAGCCGGTCACGGCTTGGGCGTGGCGTGCGGTGCGCAGGTCACGTCCTTGGCATCGGTCTTCCCGTGCACGAAGTACGCGTCGACGCGGTCGTTGATGCAGGGGTTGACCTGGCCGGTGACGCCGTGCGAACCGGCGTCCTTCTCGGTGATCATGCGCGAGCCGGCCAGCCGCTCGTGCAGCTCGACGGCGCCGTCGTACGGCGTCGCGGCGTCCCGGGTGCTCTGCACGATGAGGACGCCGGGCAGGCCCTTGCCGGTCTTGACGTTCACCGGGGTCTGCTGCTTCTCGGGCCACGTGGCGCAGGGCAGGTTCATCCAGGCGTTGGACCACGTCATGAACGGGGCCTTCTGGTGGATGCGGGTGTTGTCCCGGTCCCAGCGCTGCCAGCTCGTGGGCCACTTGGCGTCGTTGCACTCCACGGCCGTGTAGACGGCGTTGCTGTTCTCCGAGGCGATGTTGCCGGCCTTGTCGCTCATGTCGGGCGCGGCGTTGTCGATCAGCGGCTGCTCGTTCCCGGCGACGTACGCGCTCCACGCCTTGGCCACGGTGGCCCACATGGAGTCGTAGTACGGCGCGTTCTGGAAGAAGCCGGTGAGTTCGGCCGGGCCGACCTTGCCGCCGAGCGGGGCCTTCTTCGCGGCCGCGCGCAGCTTCTCCCACTGCGCCTGGACCTTCTCGGGGGTGTCGCCGATGTGGTACGTCGCGTCGTTCTTCGCGACCCACTTCTTCCAGTCGCCCCAGCGGGTCTCGAAGGCGACGTCCTGGTCGAGGTTGGCCTGGTACCAGACCTTCTCGCGCGAGGGGTTCACGACCGAGTCGACGAGCATCCGGCGCACGTGGTCGGGGAAGAGCGTGGCGTAGACGGCGCCGATGTACGTGCCGTAGGAGACGCCGAGGTAGTTGAGCTTCTTGTCGCCCAGGGCCGCGCGCACCACGTCCAGGTCACGGACGGTGTTGGGCGTCGTCATGTGCTTCAGCAGGCTGCCGCTGCGCTCCTTGCAGCCCTCGGCGTACTCCGCTGCGAGCTTGCGCTGGGCGCGCTTGTCGGCCTCGCTGTCCGGCACCGGGTCGGCCTTGGGTGCCTTGACGAACTCCTGCGGGTCCGCGCAGGAGATCGGGGACGAGTGGCCGACGCCGCGCGGGTCGAAGCCGACGAAGTCGTAGGCCTTGGCCATCTTGGCGTAGATCGGGTTCTTGGTCGTCACCCGGGTCGGGAAGCGGAGGCCGGAGCCACCGGGACCGCCGGGGTTGTAGACCAGGGAGCCCTGGCGCTCGCCCTTGGTGCCGGTGCTCCTGGCCCGGTCCACCGCGATCTTGATCTTCTTGCCGTTCGGCTTGGCGTAGTCGACCGGCACGGTCACGAACCCGCACTGGATCGGGTCGTCCAGGCCCCAGTCCTTGGGACAGGTCTGCCAGTCGACACCGGCATCGGCGGCGCGCGCCGCGGCGAGCTGCACGCCGCGGTCCTCGGCGGAGCCGCGCTGGTGGTTCACGCCGGCGCTGGCGGGCGTGGCGGCGATGGCGCCGGCTATGAGCGCGCCGGCCACCAGGCTCCCGGCTGCGCCGAACGCTGCTGTACGTCTCACGTGGTTGTTCCCCCTGCATGGTGCGCCACTTGTGGCGGCGATGATCACAGAGCTGCAGGGGGATCCTGTCTCGTACATCCGTCCGATGAAAAGACCGGGCGGCCTATTCTTTACCAACCCGTAGGAATCGCGGCCGCGTCGAGCAGGCGCCGGACGGCCAGTGCGTCCGGCGCGACGGCGGTGACCAGAGCGGCCGGCCCGGCGAGCGGCGTGACCACGGCCTGGCCCGTACCGTCCGGCGCCCCCAGGATCCGTACCGGCACGGGCCGCTCCTCGTACGCCGGGTCGACGACGAGCAGCTGGCCGACGGCGCGGTGTCCGGCGAGCACCGCGGCCGAGTCCCAGCCGGGCACTCCGGGGCCGTACGCGGTCTCCTGGTCCAGCAGGACCCGGCCGGCGCGCCGGACCGTCAGCCGCGCCGCGAGCCGGCCGGTGTCCTCACCGGCCCGGCCGAGCACCTGCTCCTCGCGCAGCACCAGCCGGGCGGTGGCCGCGAGATCGACGGTGGTGGTCTGGATCAGGTCGCTGCCGGCCGCGGTGATCAGCGGTTCGGGCAGCCAGTCCAGACGGGCCCCGTCGGCCACGTCCAGCGCCACGTCGTAGCGGGCCGTCCCCGGGTGGTGGCCGGGCAGCGCGAGGGTCGCGGCCGCCGCCGTGACCCGCAGGTCGCTGCCGGGCCCGGCGGCCGCCTCGATGCGCAGGTGGTCGCCGCCCACCGGCGCGCTCATGGCGCCGACCACGCAGACCCGGGCCGCCCCGTCGTGCGAGGTCAGCCGGCGCAGGGCCAGCGGCCCTTCACCGTCCAGCACCGGCAGCCGGGAGGCCCCGGACGGCGCGGCGACCGCGGTGATACGGGCGGTGGCGCGCAGTTGCCGGGCGGCCGGCGCCACGGTGGCGGGGACCGCGGGCGCGGCGGTGGCGGGCGGGGGCGGCGCGAGGGTCATGCCGGGCCCGCGGTCCACTCGGCGAGGCGCTCGCGGACCCAGTCGGCGACCGGGGCCACACCGTTCTCGGACTTGATCGCGGTGAAGGCGACGGGCAGCTCACCGCGCTGGGCCTTGGCGTCGCGCGCCATTCCCTCCAGGTCGGAGCCGACGTACGGGGCGAGGTCGGTCTTGTTGATGACGAGCAGGTCGGCGGTGGTGACGCCGGGGCCGCCCTTGCGCGGGATGTCGTCGCCGCCGGCCACGTCGATCACGAAGATCTGGAAGTCGACCAGGCCCTTGGAGAACGTGGCGGTGAGGTTGTCGCCGCCGGACTCCACCAGGACCAGGTCCAGCGGGCCGATCTCGTCCTCCAGGTCCTCCACTGCCTCCAGGTTGGCGGAGATGTCGTCGCGGATGGCGGTGTGCGGGCAGGCGCCGGTCTCCACGGCGGTGATCCGCTCGGGCGGCAGGACCGCCTCGCGGAGCAGGAACTCCGCGTCCTCACGGGTGTAGATGTCGTTGGTGACGACGGCGATGGAGAGGGTGTCGCGCAGAGCGCGGCAGAGCGCCGCCACGGTGGCGGTCTTGCCCGAGCCGACCGGGCCGCCCAGGCCGATGCGTACGGCACGGCGGGTGCCGTCGGGGCGCTTCGGGTCGGCGGCGCTGTAGGTGTGCCGGTGGGGGAACTTCTCGTCGAGGTCGTGGTCGAGGTGCATGGCAACTCCGTTGGTGCAGAAGGTCGTGTGTGCGGTGACGGTGCGTCACCGCACCGTCAGGAGGCGAACAGCCGTACCGGCCAGCCGGCGTGCTGCTCGGCGGTGATGTCCAGCAGCGGCGCCGAGCGGGCGGGCAGGACGGCGGTCCCCTCCAGCGGGACGCGTGCGGCGGCCTCAACCGCCTCGGCCACGACCGCGTCCATGCCGGGGGCGAGGCGCGCGAGGACCGCCGTCGCGTCGAAGGGGTCCAGGCTCAGCAGCCGTACGGCGGCGGTGGCCGGACCGCTCACCGTCTCGTAGGCGACGGCGTACGCGGCGTCCTCCGGTCCCAGGCCCGCCGAGCGCGCGGCCAGACCGAGGACGACGGGCTGGTGGGCGCCGCGGGGCCGGGCCGCGGCGAGCGCGTCCAGCTCCGCCGACGGCCAGGTCGCGCGGGCCGCCCGCATCATCTGGCGGCCCAGCTTGCGGGCGGTGGCCCGCAGGGCCGGTACCGGCGTACGGGCGTCCGCCGCTTCGTCCAGGGCGAGCGGGTCGCACCCGGCGGCGGCAGCGGCGGCCAGTCCGGCGGCGACCAGCCCGGCGGTGTGCAGGCGGCCGTGGCAGAACGCCGCGAGGGTGCGGGCGTCGGTGACACGGCCGGCGGCGACGGCCGGTTCGGCGCCGCCGGAGTGCGCGTGCCCGCCGGCCGGGAACCGCCCGTCGGCCAGGACCAGCAGTGCGGCGCGGCTCATCGGGCGGCCCGCTTCCGGCCGGTACGCCCGGCGGCCCTCCCGTAACGCATCGTCAGCTCAGCCATCAGAACAGGAAGTACCGCTGGGCCATGGGCAGTTCGGCGGCGGGGGCGGGCTCGACCACCTCGTCGTCGATGGTCACCGTGAAGGTGTCGGGATCGACCACCACCCTCGGCAGCGCGTCGTTGTTGCGCATGGACGCCTTGCCGACCTGACGCGTGGAGCGGATCGCGGTCAGTTCCTTGGCGATGCCCAGCCGGCCGGCCAGCCCGTCCTCGACGGCCTGCTCGGAGACGAAGTTGAGCGAGTTCGCGCCGGGCGCCTTGCCCATCGCGCCGAACATCGGGCGCGGCAGAACGGGCTGCGGGGTCGGGATGGACGCGTTGGCGTCGCCGACCTGCGCGTACGCGATCTGGCCGCCCTTGATGACCAGCCGCGGCTTGACGCCGAAGAAGGCCGGGTCCCACAGCACGAGGTCGGCGAGCTTGCCGGCCTCGACGGAGCCGACGAGGTGGTCGACGCCCTGGGCGATCGCCGGGTTGATGGTGTACTTCGCGACGTAGCGCCGTACCCGGTTGTTGTCCGCCGCGAAGTCCCCGGCCAGCGCGCCGCGGCGCTTCTTCATCACGTGCGCGGTCTGCCACGTCCGCATGACGACCTCGCCGATGCGGCCCATGGCCTGCGCGTCGGACGACATCATCGAGATGGCGCCCATGTCGTGCAGGATGTCCTCGGCCGCGATCGTCGAGGGGCGGATGCGGGACTCGGCGAAGGCCAGGTCCTCGGGGACCGCGGGGTTCAGGTGGTGGCAGACCATCAGCATGTCGAGGTGCTCCTCGACGGTGTTGACGGTGTGCGGCCGGGTCGGATTGGTCGAAGCGGGCAGCACGTTCGGCTCCGACACCATCGCGATCATGTCGGGCGCGTGGCCGCCGCCGGCGCCCTCGACGTGGAAGGCGTGGATCGAGCGTCCGGCGATGGCGCCGATGGTGTCGCCGAGGAAGCCGGCCTCGTTCAGGGTGTCGGTGTGGATCGCGAGCTGGGCGCCGCTCTCCTCGCAGACGCCGAGGCAGGCGTCCAGGACGGCCGGGGTGGCGCCCCAGTCCTCGTGGATCTTGAAACCGAGCACGCCGGCCCGCAGCTGGTCGCGCATGGAGGCGGCCGACATGGTGTTGCCCTTGCCGAGCAGCCCGACGTTGACGGGGAAGGCGTCCATCGCCTCGAAGAGCCGGGCGACGTGCCAGGCGCCGGGGGTGATGGTGGTGGCCTTGCTGCCCTCGGCCGGGCCGGTGCCGCCGCCGATCATGGTGGTGACGCCGGAGGCCAGCGCCTCGTTGGCCTGCTCGGGACAGATGAAGTGGACGTGGGTGTCGATGGCACCGGCGGTGAGGATCTTGCCCTGCCCGGCGATGATCTCGGTCTCCGGGCCGATGACCAGGTCGGGGTGGACGCCGTCCATGGTGTCGGGGTTGCCGGCCTTGCCGAGCCCCACGATCCGGCCGTCCCGGATGCCGACGTCCGCCTTGACGATGCCCCAGTGGTCGATGACGATCACGCCGGTGATCACGGTGTCCGGCGCGCCGTCCGCGCGGGAGAGCCGGGACTGGCCCATCGACTCCCGGATGACCTTGCCGCCGCCGAAGACGGCCTCGTCGCCGCTGCGCCCGGGGCCGCCCGACCGGTCCTCGCTGATCTCGATCAGCAGGTCGGTGTCGGCCAGCCGCACCAGGTCACCCGCCGTCGGGCCGAAGAGGTCGGCGTACGCGGCGCGGGAAAGTTCAGCCATCGAGGGTGCCTCCGGTCTCGCCACGCAGGCCCGCGACGATCCGCTTGCCCCCGAGGGGCACGAGTTCGACCTCGGTGGGGATACCGGGCTCGAAGCGCACGGCCGAGCCGGCGGGGACGTTCAGGTGCTTGCCGTGCGCGGCCGCACGGTCGAAGTCGAGGCCGGGGTTGGCCTCGGCGAAGTGGTAGTGGGAGCCGACCTGCACGGGGCGGTCGGCGATGTTGAGGACGGTCATGCGGGTGACGGGAAGGCCTTCGTTGAGGCGTACCGGCTCGTCCGCGTGGATGATCTGTCCCGGGATCATCTTCGGCTCTCCCTGGGTCAGCTGATGGGGTCGTGGACGGTCACGAGCTTGGTGCCGTCCGGAAAGGTCGCCTCGACCTGGACGTCGTGGATCATCTCGGGGATGCCCGCCATGACGTCGTCCCGGGTGAGGACCTTGCGCCCGGAGGACATCAGCTCGGCGACCGTCCGGCCGTCGCGCGCGCCTTCGAGGATGTGCACGGTCAGCAGGGCAATGGCTTCGGGGTGGTTGAGCCGTACGCCGCGGGCCCGGCGCTTTTCGGCAACGTCCGCCGCGACATGAATCATCAGTCGTTCTTGTTCATGCGGGGTCAGTTGCATATTCCACCTCACAAATCTTGCGCCCGGACCGCATCGGCCCAGGTCACGAGCGTAGACACACCCGCCAAGTAGATGTATCACACATTAAACAAAGGGAAGGCAAACCGATCTCCAGATAAGTTCCATGAATCGGCGCGGACTTCGCAGGCTAGCCACGCCCGATGTCGTCCGCGTTACCGCGGTGAATCCCTTGTTAAATCTGGGGACCGGACCCCTCGGCGCCAATTCCCCGTCCGGTCGACATGTCCCTCGAAAGAGACAAAACAGACCGGAGCCCCGCTGCCCGGAACAGCGCGTTCGCTATCCGCTCTTGACTGCCCATCGACAAGTCACGATGCTCATGTCCGCGCGCTCGCACGCCTCACGCGTCGCGCACGCGCTCCAGCACAAGAGAAAGCTCCGCAACACCACCCCCCACACCAGTATCGGAGCCACATCGTGACCCGAACCGTACGAATACGCCGGGCCGTCCTCGCGGCGGGCGCCTGCACCGCCGTCGCCGCCACGCTCTTCACCGCGGCCGGCGCCCAGGCCGGTACCGCCCCGCTCGCCGCGCCGGACATCCCGGTCTCCGCCGTCCAGGGCGACCTGGACCAGCTCCAGTCCATCGCCGACGCCAACGGCGGCAACCGCGCCCACGGACAGCCCGGCTACAAGGCGTCCGTGGACTACATCAAGGACAAGCTGGACAAGGCCGGATTCACCACCCAGGTCCAGGAGTTCACTTCGGGCGGCAGCAAGGGCTACAACCTCATCGCCGACTGGCCCGGCGGCGACGAGGGCAAGACGGTGATGGCCGGCGCCCACCTGGACTCCGTCGACGCGGGCCCGGGCATCAACGACAACGGCTCCGGCTCGGCCGGCATCCTCGAAGTCGCCCTCGCGGTCGCCAAGGCGGACCTCAAGCCCGCCAAGCACCTGCGGTTCGGCTGGTGGGGCGCCGAGGAGCTCGGCATGGTCGGCTCGTCGCACTACGTGGACGGGCTGCCCGAGGGCGACCGCGCGAAGTTCGACTCCTACCTGAACTTCGACATGATCGGCTCTCCCAACCCCGGCTACTTCGTCTACGACGACGACACCCGGCTGGAGAAGGTCTTCAAGGACTGGTACGCGAGCAAGAACATCGCCACCGAGATCGAGACCGAGGGCGACGGCCGCTCCGACCACGCGCCGTTCAAGGACGCGGGCATCCCCGTCGGCGGCCTCTTCTCCGGCGCCGACTACCGGAAGACCGCCGAGCAGGCCGAGAACTGGGGCGGCACGGAGGGCGAGCCCTTCGACGCCTGCTACCACCGGTCCTGCGACACGACGAAGAACATCGACGAGAAGGCGCTGGACACCAACACCGACGCCATCGCGCACGCGCTCTGGGAGCTCAGCTCCTGACACCCGCTCCCCCGCCGGGTCGGCTCAGCCGCTGACCCGCCTCACCTCTCGTGGCCCGGTCGCCGATCCCCGGCGGCCGGGCCGCGGTGCTCCGCGGCGATGCCGAACCGCCGCCGTTCGCCCGGAGCGGACGCCGGCAGCTGCCGGACCGTGGAGACGGTGCTGACGACCTCCTCCTCGGCACCCGCTTCCGCGCGGTCGAGATCTTCAAGCCGCTGCAGGTCAGCGGCGGACACCAGCGCGACCAACGGCTTGCCGTGGCGCGTGACGACCACGCGCTCGGAGCCGTACACCACGCGGTTGATCAAATCCGCGAGCTCCGCCCGGGCTTGCGTCACCGGAATCTCGTAGGTCATGCTCCCCATTCTAACGGGATGTACGTCCTGTACATTTTTTACAAACGAAAAGAGGAGGGTCCCTCATGCTCGAACCGACGGCCCGCTACGTCCTTCCGGAGTTCACCGAGCGCACGACACAGGGCGCCCGCACGCTCGACCCGTACTCCAAGCTCTTCGACGAGCGCATCGTCTTCCTCGGCACGCCGATCGACGACACCGCGGCCAACGACGTGATGGCACAGCTGATCCAGCTGGAGCACGCCGCCCCCGACCAGGCCATCTCGCTCTACATCAACTCCCCCGGCGGCTCGTTCACCGCGATGACCGCGATCTACGACACGATGCAGTTCGTCACCAGCCCCGTCGAGACGGTCTGCCTCGGCCAGGCCGCCTCCGCCGCCGCCGTCCTGCTCGCCGCCGGCCACCCCGGCCGCCGCCTCGCCCTCCCCGGCGCCCGGGTCCTCATCCACCAGCCGTCCTTCAGCGAACCGATCGAGGGCCAGGCCACCGACCTGGACATCCAGGCCCGCGAACTGCTGCGCACCCGCGATCTGCTGGAGGAGCTGCTCGCCCGGCACACCGGCCGGCCGCGCGAGCAGATCGCCGCCGACATCGAACGCGACAAGATCCTCGACGCACGGCAGGCCGTGGCCTACGGGCTGATCGACGACATCACCCGCGGCCGCAAGGCCTCGGCAGGCGTGCCCGGCGCGACTCCGGGCGCGGGACCCGGCGGGGCTTCGGGCGCGGGACCCGGCGGGGCTTCGGGCGCGGGCCCCGGCGGGGCTTCGGGCGCGGGCCCCGGTACAACTCCCGGCGCGAGGTGAGGGGATGGCCGCCCTCCCTCCCGAGCTGCCGCCGCTGCCCGCGCTGACCAGGGCCGAAGGCGCCTTCATCGACAGCTACCTCCAGGTGCTGGACCTGCTGGGGCGGATCAACCCGGCCCGCGGCAACGGCGCGTACCAGGGGCTGCGGGCCGCGCAGGCACTGGTCGGCCGGGCCGCGGACCTGCGGGACGCGCTGGCGCTGATGCACGAGCGCGGCGAGACGGAGCTGCACGCCGACACCCTCACCCGCGCGCTGCGGGTGCTGGACGGGGAGCGGCGGGCCGGTCTCGTCGCCGTCCCGCCGCCTGCTGAGGAATGACGGGACGATTCCCTCCCGTGGGGCCTCGGGCACCCGATCGGTCTCCGCCTGTTGGAGTGGCTGGGGATGCGACGGGTGCGGGGCTCGACTTGCGCGCCGCGCCGACGTGTCGGATGGCGGCCCGTACGACAGCGCCGGTACGGGGGTGCGTACGGCGTTCGATCCGCTCGACGCACGGCACCTGTCCACCCGAATGGATCAAGCGTGACGACCCTCACACCAGGCATGTTCCACTCCGGCTTCACCGGTGCCTTGCGCAACGATCCCTCCGACGACAAGCCCCCGCCACAGCGGCGGGGCGGTCCGGGCGGACGCCGAATCCTGCCGCCGTACCCGGGCGTCTGGTCGATACACGTGGACCGGCAGGAGCGGAGGACCCGAGCACGACGGGGCCACCGGCCGACCGCTCTTGCGGCCGGCGGTCCCTTGGGGTGAAGCCGGTGCCCGCCTTCGGGCGGCAGTACATCCGGCCGGGCATCTTCGCCTGCCCGAACCCGACAGGTCTTCCTTCGCAGGCGGCTGACGAAGGAGTGCGCATGTCTGCGCGCGATGATCATCCTGCTTCTGGTGTGCCCGCCCTGGTGTCCCGCGCCGCGGCGGTTTCGGTGCTCACGCTGGCACTGGTGGGAGGCGGGGGCCTGGTCCCCGGCAGCACGGCGGACGCGACGGCGGCACCCGCCGCGGCGTCCACGACGGTGTCCGCGACGGCCGCGGTCACGGCGGCCTCGTCGGGGTCCGGCCACAGGGCGCTGCGGGTAGCGGCGTCAAAGAAGGGATCGCCGTACCGCTGGGGAGCCACGGGCCCGCACAGCTTCGACTGCTCGGGGCTGACGCAGTACGCGTTCAAGCGCGTGGGCAAGCGGCTGCCACGCACGGCGGACTCCCAGTACCGCCACGTCCGGCACATCAGCACCTCCGCACGAAAGCGGGGTGACCTGGTCTTCTTCCACTCCGGCCGCTCGGTGTACCACGTGGGCATCTACGCCGGAAAGGGCCGCATCTGGCACGCTCCGAAACCCGGCGCCTCGGTACGCAAGGAACGCATCTGGACCCGAAGCGTCTGGTATGGCCGCGCGTAGGGGCCCATAGGCCACCAGGGACCCCGGGGAGCCGAACCGCGGCGGCCTCCCCGGGCCTCCCGCCCGGGCACCACAGAGCGCCCCTACCGGGAAGCCCCTGTGTCACCTTCCCTCTCCGGGGGGCTCGGTCCGGCCGCGTACGCCAGTGGGGGTGCGATCGCCTGCACGTCCGCTCCCTGGCCGACCCACAGCGCGACGAACAGCGCCGCGGTCGCCTCCAGGAGTCCTGCCCGGTCAAGACCGCCGCCCGCCACGGGTTCACAGCCCACGTCCCGCACCAGCTCGCGCACGTGCGCGAGGGCCGTCTCGTCGTCCCCGCAGACGGGGACGGCCAGGGGGCGCCCGTCGAAGACAGGCGGCCGCATGCGCCATTCGTCCTCGTGGCAGAGGTTGAAGGCCTTGACCACCCGGGCTCCCGGTGCCGCCGCGGCCAGCTGCTGTGCGGCCGAAGGGCCTCCTGTGTACGTCCCGACCCCCGATGGTCACCTGGTGCCCGGCCCGCACCCAATGGGTGGCGAGCGCGTCGGCCATGTTGCTCAGTTCCAAGGTCCTCACGGAGACTCTGCGACGGCTGCAGTTCAATGGACTGGTCAGCCGACAGCCCCCGCCCGACGCGCCCGGCCGGGTCGAGTACGACCTCACGGCTCTGGGCCGGACGTTGCTGGCCCCGATCGACGCGATCGGCGCATGGGCCTTCGAGCATGGCGACGAGGTCATGACGGCCCAGGAATCGGCCTGCGCACTGCGACAGGCGGTGAGCACAACGCCTCACGATTCGAAATTCCGTATGGACGTGGCGGGTTGGCTGTCGTAGCTTCCGCCGGCGGCCGTGAGGGTGCCGTTGGGGGCGGGGCCAGGGGGCTCGGCGATTACTGGGGCGGCGGTTGTGGTGGTACTGCTGGGTGTGTTCCTTGCGGTGGACGTGCTGATACTGGCCGCCGGCGGGCGGTATTTGCGTGTGCTGGGTGAATTGACCGCGGAGAAGGGGGAATTTGGGGGCTCGACCTTCGAGTCCTTCGGGTCCTTCGGGTCCTTCGGCTCCTTCCGGGCGGAGTTCGTTGCGGCTGACGAGGATTATTCCTTTTACGGGAATCTCTCGTCCCAACTCCTGCCGGTCGTCGCGGTGGCGTTCCTCTTCTGGTTCTTCCGCGCGCGAATCAATGGCGAGGTGTTCGCTCCCGACGGTCACCGGAGGGGGCGGCTCTGGACGGTCGGTACGTGGGTCGTGCCGATCGTCAATCTGTGGTTTCCGCGGCAGATCGCCGGGGACATCTGGAGGGCCGGCAGCCCGCCCGGGAGCCGTGTTTCCCATGTCGTGGTGAATGCCTGGTGAGGAATGTGGGTCGCGACGAATTTCCTCGGCGTTGTCGGCAGTTCTCAGATGCGCAGAGCGGAGGCGTTCGGGGAGTTGCGGGCGGCGGTGCGGACCCTGTTGCTGTCCGATCTGCTGGACGCGGCCGCCGCCGTCCTCGCGATCGTGTTCGTGTGGCGGCTCACCGCGCTGCAGCACGTACGGATCAACACGCGTACCCCGCTCCCGGAACCGGCGTAGGCGCGCCGCGTGGGCCACGCGCTGGGCAAGGTGCCGGCCGCCGCTGCCCGCGGTGCGTTTCCGGCTGCTGACGGGAGCGTCACCGTGCTGCCGCCGGTGTCGGAACGCGACAGCGGTGTCCTCTCGTTCTCGGGGTGCGCGTTCGTGTGCGCCGACGTCTCCCCCGACTGGGTGCGACGGCGGATCGCGCCGGGGGATCCGGGTCCCCGTTGAGCCCGGGGTTCCTGGCCGCGCTGGCGGACCGTACCGGTCGTACGGTCGAGGGCGTCGACATGCTCACGGTCGCCGAACCGCTTCCAGGGCCGCCGCCGTCGGCGTGACTGCCGACCTGACCGCCGGCCTGACCTCGGAGCGGACCGCCGGCGGAGGCGGCCCGCCATCTCGTACCGGCGGGCCGGCCCCTGTGGGCTCAGGTCGCCCCGGCGAACGCCGCCGGCGTACGGGCACTGCTCGCGGCCGGCTTCACCCCGGTCGGCGCCGAGGCGCTCCTCGTGACGAGGGAGAGCGGAACGCCGGACACCGGTCGCACGAGGGACACCGGCGGCGAATGATCTCGGCCGCATTGGCGGCGGTCGCTCACGCCTTCGCACCGCGGGGAGCGGCACGCGGGGCCGGGGTCGGCCAGGGGAGGGCGACCCGGACCGTCTTGCCGCCGGCGTCGGTCGGTTCGATGGTGATCTTTCCGCCGGTTTCCGCGACGAGGGTGCGGATGATGACGAGCCCGCGGCCGTTGTCCTGCTGGACGGCGGCCGGGAGCCGGCGCGGCATGCGGGGGTGGCTGTCCGTGACACCGATGGTCAGGACTTCGTCCCGGTCGAGGTGGAGGACGACGGTGAAGGCCGGGGATCTGCCGAGGGTGTGGACGACAGCGTTGGTGGCCAGTTCGGAGACGATGAGCAGCACGATGTCGTGGAGGTCCGCACGTTCCGCGCCACCCGCCTCGTCCCACCCCGCGAGGACTCCAGTAACGTATCTGCGCGCCATGGGCACCGACTCCGGCGCGCTCGGCAGGGTCAGTGATGCTTCCTGGTGGTCTGCCATCGCCGCGCCCGTCCCTTTCCCGCCCGAGGCCGTCTCTCCGCTGCGCAGGAGCATGATCAGGTCCGAAAATGGGCCCCGTGCCGCTGCTTTGCGCCAGACTGCCACTCATGCTGCCCCTGTCGTGAGCCATCCACCAAGATATGCATATATCTGTCGCTCGAAGCGGTGAACTCTGCTACGCGAGACCGTATTTGGGCGGCACACTGACGCATCGGTGTCAGTTATGACGAGTCGCGGTTATCCGTGAGGAGGGTTCATGCACCACGGTCCCGCAGTGCGCCGTCGCAAGCTCGGTGCGGAGTTGAGGCGCCGTCGGAATCTGGCCGGGCTCACCAGCGGCGAGGCCGCCCGCCTTGTGGGCTGGCACCAGTCGAAGGTGAGCCGGATCGAGACCGGCCGGAGCGGAGTGCGTCCGGCCGACGTGGAACGGCTGCTGGACGCGTACGACGTGCGCGACGAGGAGTCGCGTGCGCTGCTGGCCGCGCTGTGCGGCCAGGACGCGGGCGGCGGGAGCGGAGGGGACGCGGGACGAGGCTGGTGGCACACCTACCGTGACCTGCTGCCGCCGCAGTACCGGGATTTCATCAGCCTGGAGGCCGGCGCCTCGCACGCCCGGACGCTGGAGACGACGGTGGTACCGGGGCTGCTGCAGACCCCGGACTACGCACGGGCGGTCACCCGGGCGGCCCTGGCCGATCTGCCGCAGAGCAGAATCGATGCGCTGGTCCGTGTCCGCATGGAGCGTCAGAACGTGCTGGACGGGGACGCTCCACTGAATCTTTCAGCCGTGTTGGACGAGGCCGTCCTACGCCGTCCGGCGGGTGGTCCGGAGGTGATGAAGGACCAATTGCGGCATCTGCTTCAGGTCATGGAACTGCCGCACGTGCGGCTGCAGGTGCTGCCGTTTGCAGCCGGTGTCCACATCGGCATCACCGGCCCTTTCGTTATCTTCTCCTTTCCGCTCATTGCTGACTTGGATGTGGTGGTTCTCGACCATTTGACGAGTAGCCTCTACCTCGAACGCAAAGAGGACCTCAGGGCGTACAGCGATGCATTCGACACGCTGCGGGGGCACGCCCTCTCATGCGAGGAATCATCGGCTTTGATTGCCCGGATCGCAGACGGCTGAGTGGCCTGGTCCGGGCGCGTTGAGGAGGCTCCATCATGACGGCATCGCCGCGGTACGTACCCGCCAGCACCGCCCTTACGGGCGCGTGCTGGGTGCGCAGCACGCGCAGTACGGGAATGAACAACTGCGTCGAGACCGCCCGGGTCAACGGTGAAACTCTCGCCGTTCGCGACTCGAAGGACATTTCGGGGCCCGCGTTGCTGTTCGCGGGCTCCGCGTGGCGGGCTTTTGTCGACGCCCTGCACACCGGTGAGCCCACAAAGGCGGGCTGATCCGGACACCTTCGAGGAACCGGTTCAAGAATAAAATTCGGCGACCGGTTCCGGGGAAATAGTTCAAGCGGTCGGTGCGGTCGAAAGGATCGCGCCGACCGCTTCGTCCATCTGGCGGTCGGTCAGGTCCCCGCGGGCGGTCAGCCGCAGCCGCGAAATGCCGTCGGGAACGGACGGCGGGCGGAAACAGCCGACGGCCAGACCGGCCGCGCGGCAGTCCGCCGCC
This sequence comes from Streptomyces sp. NPDC050806, assembly GCF_055586425.1. Taxonomy (NCBI): domain Bacteria; kingdom Bacillati; phylum Actinomycetota; class Actinomycetes; order Kitasatosporales; family Streptomycetaceae; genus Streptomyces; species Streptomyces sp. NPDC050806. Next base: position 50,463 of record NZ_JBVJIF010000004.1, read on the forward strand.
CACTGCACCGCCTGCTCGGGCGAGGGGGCGCGTACGGACACCACGGCGGCGTCCGGGAGGACCGCGGCGAGCCCCGCGGCCGTCAGCCGCCGGTGGAGCGTACGGGCCACGGCACGGGCCCGGCCGGCCCGCTCGGGCTCCCGGCGCAGCAGCCGGAGCGCGGCGAGCGCGCCCCCGGCCGCCGCCGGCGCCAGCCCCGTGTCGAAGATGAACGTACGGGCCGTGTTGACCAGGTGCTCGATGACCTTCGCCGGGCCGAGCACGGCACCGCCCTGACTGCCCAGGGACTTGGAGAGGGTCATGGTGGCGACCACGTCCCGGTCCCCCGCCAGGCCCGCGTCCCACAGCGCGCCGCGCCCGCCCTCCCCCAGGACGCCCAGCCCGTGCGCGTCGTCCACCAGCAGCGCCGCGCCGTGCGCGCGGCAGGCGGTGGCGTACGCGGCCAGCGGCGCGGCGTCGCCGTCCACCGAGAAGACCGAGTCCGAGACGACCACGGCGCGGCCCTCGTGGTCCGGTTCGGCGCGCGCGGCGTCGAGGGTCTTGTGCACCGCCTCGGGATCACTGTGCGGCACCACGGCCGTACGGGCGCGCGAGAGCCGGCAGCCGTCGATGAGCGAGGCGTGGTTCCCGGCGTCGGAGACGACCAGGGAGCCGCGCCCGGTGAGCGCGGTGACGGCCGCGAGATTGGCCGCGTACCCCGAGGACAGCACCAGCGCCGCTTCAAAACCACAGTATTCGGCCAGTTCGGCTTCGAGCCGGGCGTGCAGTTCCGTGGTACCGGTGACCAGCCGGGAGCCGGTCGCGCCGGCGCCCCAGCGGTGCGCGGCGGCCGCGGCGGCACGGGTGACCTCGGGGTGCCGGGCGAGGCCGAGGTAGTCGTTGCTCGCCAGATCCAGCAGGGCCGAGTCGGCCGGGCGGGGCTTCAGGGTCCGTACGAGCCCCGCTCTGCGGCGCTTCTCGCGCGCCTCGTCGATCCAGTCGAAGGGGTCGTCACCGGACGGGACGGCGGCGGGGTCGGCAGGCATCGGCATCCTCGGGTTTGTTGGCTGTCGATAGACGTTAGCGGTCGTTACGCCTGTCTACGGTGTGGCAATACACACACCCCCAACCTGCGGCGTTGTTGGAATCCTCCTTGGCCGGGGCCGGTGCCGTAAGCCAGGATCTTCGCCATGGACCTGCTGAACGCTCTGGTGGAGAAGGGGCTGCGGCGCGAGTCGCCGTCCCGCGAAGAGGCACTCGCCGTACTGGCGACATCCGATGACGAGCTGCTCGACGTCGTGGCGGCGGCGGGCAAGGTCCGTCGCCAGTGGTTCGGGCGGCGGGTGAAGCTCAACTACCTGGTCAACCTGAAGTCGGGCCTGTGCCCTGAGGACTGCTCGTACTGCTCCCAGCGCCTGGGCTCCAAGGCCGAGATCCTCAAGTACACCTGGCTCAAGCCCGACGAGGCCTCCAAGGCGGCAGCCGCCGGCGTCGCGGGCGGCGCCAAGCGGGTGTGCCTCGTGGCGAGCGGCCGCGGGCCGACGGACAAGGACGTGGACCGGGTCTCGGAGACGATCTCGGCCATCAAGGAGCAGAACGAGGGCGTGGAGGTCTGCGCCTGCCTGGGGCTGCTCTCCGACGGCCAGGCGTCGCGACTGCGGGACGCGGGCGCCGACGCGTACAACCACAACCTCAACACGTCCGAGGCGCAGTACGGACAGATCACCACAACCCATACGTACGCGGACCGGGTCTCGACCGTGCAGCAGGCCCAGGCGGCCGGCATGTCGGCGTGTTCCGGCCTGATCGCGGGCATGGGCGAGACCGATGAGGACCTGGTCGACGTGGTCTTCTCGCTGCGCGACCTGGACCCGGACTCGGTACCGGTCAACTTCCTGATCCCGTTCGAGGGAACTCCGCTGGCCAAGGAGTGGCACCTCACCCCGCAGCGCGCGCTGCGCATCCTGGCCATGGTCCGCTTCGTCTGCCCGGACGTGGAGGTACGGCTGGCAGGCGGGCGCGAGGTGCATCTGCGGACGCTCCAGCCGCTGGCGCTGCACCTGGCCAACTCCATCTTCCTGGGCGACTACCTCACCAGTGAGGGCCAGGCCGGCAAGGACGACCTGGCGATGATCGAGGACGCCGGGTTCGAGGTCGAGGGCACCGGCACCACCACGCTGCCCGCGCACCGCGCCGACGCGCTCGCCGCGGCCGGCTGCGGCAGCCACGCCGGGGAACCCGCCGCCGGCGGCTGCGGCGGACACGGTGGCGGCGGTGGCTGCGGGCCGTGCGGTGACGGCGGTGCGGAGCCGGAGCCGGTGGCCGCCGAGCCCGAGCCGGTGCCCGCCGGCGCGGTCGCGGAGGCGCGGGACGCCGACGGTGTCCGTACCGACCTGGTCTCGGTACGCCGCCGGGGCGCCGGCACCGACCTGCCGCCCAATGCCTGAGCCGATGAACGTGCGCGACCTGCTGGCCCTGGACCGGCAGCACGTGTGGCACCCGTACGGCCCGATGCCCGGCACGGACGATCCACTGGTGATCGAGTCCGCCGCCGGGGTCCGGCTGCGCACCGCCGAACCGGTACAGGGCCACACCGAACTGGTCGACGGCATGTCGTCCTGGTGGTCGGCCATCCACGGCTACAACCACCCGGTGCTGAACGAGGCCGCGCGCGGCCAGCTGGACCGGATGAGCCATGTGATGTTCGGCGGGCTCACGCACGAGCCCGCCGTCCGGCTCGCCAAACGGCTCGCCGACATCGCGCCGGGCGACCTGGAGCACGTCTTCCTGTGCGACTCCGGGTCCGTCTCGGTCGAGGTCGCCGCCAAGATGTGCCTGCAGTACTGGCGTTCGCTCGGCCGCCCGGCCAAGCAGCGGCTGCTGACCTGGCGCGGCGGCTACCACGGTGACACCTGGCAGCCGATGTCGGTCTGCGACCCGGACGGCGGGATGCACGACCTGTGGTCCGGGGTGCTGCCCCGGCAGGTCTTCGCCGACGAGCCGCCGGCCGGCTTCGACGCGCCGCCGGACGAGGCGTACGCGGACCACCTGCGGGAGCTGATCGGCCGCCATGCCGAGGAGCTGGCCGCGGTGATCGTCGAGCCGGTCGTGCAGGGCGCCGGCGGCATGCGCTTCCACTCCCCCGCCTACCTGCGGGTGCTGCGGGAGGCGTGCGACGCGCACGACGTGCTGCTGGTCTTCGACGAGGTCGCCACCGGCTTCGGCCGCACCGGCGAACTCTTCGCGGCCGGGCACGCCGGTGTCGTGCCGGACGTCATGTGCGTCGGCAAGGCGCTGACCGGCGGCTATCTGACCATGGCGGCAACGCTGTGCACACCGCGGGTGGCCGACGGGATCTCCCGCGGCGAGGTGCCGGTGCTCGCGCACGGGCCGACGTTCATGGCGAACCCGCTGGCCGCCGCCGTCGCCAACGCCTCGCTGGACGTCCTGCTCGCGCAGGACTGGCGCCAGGAGATCAAGCGGATCGAGGCCGGGCTGCGCGACGGACTGGAACAGGCCAGGACGATCCCGGGCGTTCGGGACGTACGGGTACTGGGCGCCATCGGCGTCGTCCAGCTCGACCATCCCGTCGACATGACGGCCGCCTCCCGGGCCGCGGTCGGCGCGGGCGTCTGGCTGCGTCCCTTCCGCGACATGATCTACACGATGCCGCCGTACATCACCGGCGACGAGGACATCGCCCGTATCTGTGCCGCGGTGTGCGCTGCCGCGCGCGAGGGCTGAGAGGAACACGGTTCACATGTCGGTGCTGTTCATCACGGGCACGGGCACGGAGATCGGCAAGACGGTCACCACGGCGGCCGTCGCGGCGGCGGAGTCGGCCCGCGGCCGGTCGGTCGCGGTGCTCAAACCAGCCCAGACCGGGGTCGCGCCGGGCGAGCCGGGCGACGCGGCCGAGGTCGCGCGGCTGGCGGGCCCCGGCGTCACCACCGCCGAACTCGCCCGCTATCCCGAACCGCTGGCGCCCGACACGGCGGCCCGCCGGGCCGGGATGCCGACGCTGCGGCCGTACGAGATCGCCGAGGCCGCGGCCAAGCTGGCCACCGAGCACGACCTCGTGCTGGTCGAGGGCGCGGGCGGGCTGCTGGTCCGCTTCGACGAGGCCGGCGCGACGCTCGCCGACGCGGCGCGGGCGGCCGGTGCGCCGATGCTGGTCGTGGCCCGGGCGGGCCTGGGCACGCTCAACTCCACCGCCCTGACAGCGCTCGCGCTGCGCACGATGGACATCGCGTGCGCGGGCGTCGTCGTCGGCAGCTGGCCCGCCGAGCCGGATCTGGCCTCGCGGTGCAATCTGGAGGATCTGCCCAGGTCGGCCGGCGCGCCGTTGCTCGGCCTCGTACCGGAAGGCTCGGGCGCGCTGGCACCGGAGACGTTCCGCACGCAGGCGCCGGGGTGGCTGGCGCCGCGGCTCGGCGGGACCTGGCAAGGCTAGCGGTACGACGAAGGGGGCACCGGCTGCGAGCCGGTGCCCCCTTCGTCGTAGGCGCGGCTCAGTCCAGCTCAGCACCCTTGCGCTCCGGAATGAGCAGCATCGCCGCCATGTCCAGGACGTAGATGACGGCGAGCAGGCCGATGGCCTTCTGGAAGCCGTAGGTGGTGGCGACCAGGGCGACCACGAGCGGGGCCAGGCCGCCGATGCCGCGGCCGACGTTGAAGAGGACGTTCTGCGCGGTGGCACGGGCGTGCGTCGGGTACAGCTCGGCGATGAGCGCGCCGTAGCCGCCGGTCATGCCGTTGACGAACGCGCCCATGACCGCGCCGCCGATCAGGAGCGCGGTGGGCGTGGACAGCGTGGCGTACGCGAGGACCGTGACGACCGAGCCGGCCTGGAAGATCCAGAAGGTGGGGCGGCGGCCGATGCGGTCGGCGAGGTGCCCGAAGGCGAGGATGCCGCAGGCCATGCCGACGACGGTGACGGCGGTCCAGGCGCCGGACTTGGTGAGGCTGTAGCCGAACTGCTGGGAGAGGTAGCTCGGCAGCCAGGTCATGATGCCGTAGTAGCCGAAGTTCTGTACCGAGGTCAGGACGAGGACGCCGAGGGTGGCGCGGCCCGCGGCAGGGGTGGCGACCAGGGAACGGAGCGGCGCGGTGGCCGGGCGCTCGGCGGTCTTCGCCGCGGTGAACGCGGCGGGCTCGTGCATGGTGCGGCGGAAGAGGAAGGCCGCGACGGCGGGCAGCACGCCGAGCGCGAAGAGGGCGCGCCAGCCCCAGGCTTCGATGACGGGCGCGGAGACCAGGGCGGCGGCGAGGACGCCGGTCTGCCAGCCGAGGCCGACGTAGGAGGTGCCGCGGGCGCGCTTGCGGCTGGGGAAGGCCTCGGCGGCGAGCGCCATGCCGATGCCGAACTCGCCGCCGATGCCCATGCCCGCGACGAAGCGGGCGATCGAGAGCTGGGTGAAGTCCTGGGCGAGCGCGGTGAGCCCGGTGAAGACGGCGAAGAGAATGATCGACCAGGTCAGGACGCGGATGCGGCCGAGGCGGTCGGAGAGCACGCCGAAGAGGAGGCCGCCCGCGACGCAGCCGATGAGGGTGATCGTGGTGAGCGAGCCCGCCTGGGCGGGGCCCAGGTGCAGTCCGGCGGTGATCGCGGAGAGGGCGAAGCTGAGGATGAGGAGGTCGAAGCCCTCCAGGCCGTAGCCGACGGCGGAGGCGAGTACCGCTTTGCGGGCGTAGGCGTCGGTGGTGGCCTCCGGCGCGCCCGGGTGGGCGTCCTCGACCGCTGGCGCGGGGTGGTTCGGCATGCGTCCTGCTCTGTCGTGCTGACGGTGGGGCTGGGCGTGCGTCGGTTGTCAGTGGCGGGCGGTAGCTTCAGGAGTGTGTGGCGGAGGTGGGGGAGGGGCTTCCGTCACGGGGGTCCGGGGACGGGGTGGTGTCCTCGGGGCCGACTGTCTCCTCGGTGGGGAGAGGGAGGGGCCCTGCCAGGAAGCTGAAGCACACCCGCGCCGGCCGACGCGGCCGAGACGCCATTCTAGGCCGGACCTTTGATGCCAGGTACACGCGGTGATGCCAGGTACACGCGGTTGATGCCAGAGGCACACGCGGTTGATGCCAGGCACACGCGGTTGATGTCGGGCACAGGCGTTGATGTCGGGCACACGCGGTTGATGCCAGTTGGACGCGGTTGATATCAGGTACACGCGGTAGTGACGGGCGACGGGCGGGCGACTCGGCGGCACAATCGGATCGGGAGCCGCCGTCGTGTCGTACGGGAAGGGCGAGGCATGTCGCTGCGCAACAGAGGAACCCGGACCGCCGTGCACCATCCGCTCTTCGCCCGCGCCTACGCGCGGCTCGGGCCGCTCGCCGATGAGCACGGCGGGTTGCGGCCGCTCCGTCGCGAGCTGCTGACGGGGCTGTCGGGGCGGGTCATCGAGATCGGCGCGGGCGGCGGGCTGAACTTCGCGCACTATCCGGGGACCGTCTCGGAGGTGGTGGCGATCGAGCCGGAGGCGACACTGCGGCGGGCGGCGCGTACCGAGGCCGCGCGCGCCGGGGTGCCGGTGGACGTGGTGCCGGCGGTCGCCGAGGCGCTGCCGGTGAAGAGCGAGGCGTTCGACGCCGCGGTGGTGGCGCTGGTGCTCTGTTCCGTACGGGACGTGGAGCGCGCGCTGGCGGAGCTGCGGCGGGTGCTGCGGCCGGGTGCGGAGCTGCGGTTCCTGGAGCACGTACGGGCCGAGGGGCGCGGGCTGCGCGCGGTGCAGCGGGCCGCCGACCGCACGGTGTGGCCGCTGCTGAACGGCGGCTGTCACACGTCGCGGGACTCGCTGGCGGCGCTGCGGGACGCCGGTTTCACCGTGGAGCGGCACCGGCGGCTGCGCGTACCGCCGGGCGGTGTGACGCTGCCGTCGTCGCCGGCCGTGCTGGGCACGGCGCGGCGCCCGGAGACGGTGGCGTAGGGCCGTCTCCGGGCGCCGGCCGCGTCCGCGGGACGGTCAGCGGGCCTCACCGGCCACGCCGACGCGTCGTGCGGCGCCGGTACGTACGGTCGCGCACGCCACCTGCGCCCGTGAGGGCCCGGTGCCGCGCTGTACGGCGAGTGCGTCGGCGGCGCGGACCCGCGCCGCCGAGCCCCGCTGGAATACCAGCACCACGGCCGGCCCTCCCCCTGCCCGCACATCCGCTCTAACGGACTGGACCTGCCGCCACTGGCCCTGAATGAGTACCAGGTCGCCCTGCCTCACCTGCAGCGCCCTCACCGCACCATCACAGCCCACACTTCTCTTCCCACCCCATCCGTGTGCGGCAGTCCGTTCGGTGCGCCCCCTCCCCCGGGAACGTCCTTCGGTCCTGCCTGATTCGGTCCGGTTACTGTGGCGGCTCGTTCGCTTTCGCGCACACTCCGATCCGGTCACCTTGCCGACCCGTGGGTATACGCGCGTTGCGTGCGTCCGGGCGTTTGCTGACGCGGTGGGGGTGACCGGATGGACGGCGTTCAGGTGACACTGGGTGCCACATGCCGTCCGAGCAGGGCATGCGCTCCGCCCTGCCAGGCAAAAGTGCAATATTGCATCCATCAGGACGGGTGCATGGATGCACTTTCGCGCGGGCGCGCGCCGCTTCGATGGCAGTGCGTGCCACCCTGATCACGCCCCGCTACGAGCCGGTCACCGCCGCGCTGACCTCGTCCGCCGAAGTGGTTCGACGGAATCGCCTCGAACCGCCCTCGCCGCCGCACTTGGGCTGATCACGGGCCTGTCCGGGTGCAAACGGCCGCCGGGACGGAAGGCACGGGGTGACGGCCGGATCGGGACGGTACGTGGCGTACGACACTGCCTTTGACGAGCCGTTACCCGTCCGTACCGGCGGTTTCCGCGGTCGGCGGCTCCCCCGGCCAGTGACGCAGTTCACGCAGCAGCGTGAGGAAGGCGCGCTCCGCCGGGGAGAGCAGGCGGTCCCTGCGGTGGACCAGGCTGACCGGCCGGGGCAGCGGCGCGGGTTCCACGGGCAGCACGGCCAGCCGTCCGGCCCGTACGTCCTCCCCCACCGCGTGTTCGGAGATCAGGGCGAGGCCCAGGCCCGCGGCCACGCACTGCTTCACCGCCTCGGGCCCCCAGATGTCGGCGCGCGGCACGTCCTCCAGCGCCCAGTCGGCCAGCACCTGTTCCTGGAGGCTGCGGGTCTGCGAGCCGGGTTCGCGGAGCAGGAACCGGGCGCCGGCCAGCTCTTCGGGCGTCACCCCGGCCGCGCCCGCGAGCCGGTGGCCGGGGGCCGCGACCAGCACCAGCCGTTCGTCCAGCACGTTCTCCACGACGAGCCGGTCGCCGTGCGGGCTGCCGGCCACCACCGCGATGCCGATGCCGCCGCCGAGCAGCTGCTCCTGCACCGCCTCGCCGTTGCCGACGAAGATGTCGCACTCGATGGCGGGGTGCCGCTCCCGGTACCGGGCCAGCAGTGCCGGCAGCAGATAGGTGCCGACGGTGGTGGAGCCGCCGACCAGCAGCCGGCCGGTCGCCAGCCCGCTGACCTGCTGCACGGCGGCGACCGCCTCCTCCGCCAGCAGGAAGACCCGCTTGCCGTACTCGGCGAGGACCTCGCCCTCGGCGGTCGGCCGGGCCCGGGTCCCCGAGCGGTCCACCAGGGTGACGCGCAGCGACTGTTCGAGCCTGCGCACCTGGTTGGAGACGGAGGGCTGGCTCATGTAGAGCTTCTGGGCCGCGGCGGAGAAGCCCTGGTGCTCGACGACCTGCATGAAGATCCAGAGCCGGTGGAGGTTGAGTTCCATGACACCCCCGAGGGCTTGCGACGTCCGAAGATCACCTGGCGGCGGGCAGCCTAGCTCTCCGGCCGCCCGCCGGACAGGGCCGCGACGACCCGGCCGGCGGAGAAACCCGTGCTCCGTCATCCGGTGAATTGATGCAGCGGGGGTGCAAGGATCACGCCATGCCCAAGGACGCCAACTTCACCCTCGTACAGCTCCGCTATTTCCTGGCCGCCGCGGAGCTCGGCAGCATGACGGCCGCCGCGCAGCGTGTCAGTGTGTCGCAGTCGGCGGTCTCCACCGCGGTGACGCACCTGGAGCGGGAGCTGGGCGTGCAGCTGCTGATCCGGCATCACGCCAGGGGGCTGTCGCTGACCCGGGCCGGCGAGCGTTTCCTGCACGAGCTGCGGGGCTTTCTCACGCACGCCGAGGACCTGACGGAGACGGCCCGCAGCCTGGGGACGGAGCTGGTGGGCGAGCTGGCGGTGGGCTGTTTCCAGACCCTGGCACCGTTCTCCCTGCCGCGGCTGCTGCGGGAGTTCGGGGAGGCGCACCCGGCGGTGCGGGTGCAGGTCACGGAGGGCGACATCCGGGCGGTGCAGCAGGATCTGCGCGGCGGCAGATGCGAGCTGGCGCTCCTGTACGACCTGGGTCTCGATCCGGACATCGAGCGGGAGGTGCTGGCGGTGGCGCCGCCGTACGCGCTGGTGCCGCCGGACCATGCGCTGGCGGGCGCGGAGGCGGTGCGGCTGTCGGATCTGGCGGCGGAGCCGATGATCCTGCTCGATCTGCCGCTGAGCAGGGATTACTTCCGTTCGCTGTTCCTCAAGACGGGTGTCGAGCCGAAGGTGCGGCATCGCAGTACGAGTTATGAGACGGTGCGCGCGATGGTGGCGGCGGGGCACGGGTTCGCGCTGCTGAACCAGCGGCCGGTGCACGACGCGACGTACGACGGCGGTCGGGCGGTGGCGCTGCGGCTGACCGATCCGCTGCCGGCCCTGCCGGTGGTGCTGGCACGGCTGTCGGGGGTCCGGCCGACCGCCCGCGCCCAGGCGTTCGCGGCGGTCTGCCGGAGGGCGCTGGGCGCCTGAACCGCACCTTCCCGGCCGCATCGGCTACAGCCGCGCGCACCCCGTGACCGTGCGGGCGAAGCGGAGGACCGCGTCGCACGCCGCGGCGTGGTCCACCGCCGGGTTGCGGCTGAAGATGTGCAGGCCGTATCCGTCCTCCAGCGCGACCAGGTCGCGTGCCACCTCGGCCGCCGTCGCGGTGAACGTGAACTCCCCTGCTGCCGCGCCCAGTTCGAGCACGGTGGTGTAGAGCGCGACCTCGCGTGCGTACAGCGACGCCATGAGGGTGGCGTGCGGGCGGCTGCGGTCGGCGAGGCCGTGCAGTTCGTACAGCAGCTTGTGCACCCCGTCGTCACTGTCGCGCGGCAGGCCGCTCCCGGCGGCCGCGCGCAGGCGTGCCACCGGGTCGGCGATGGCGTCGGTGCCGGCGTGCCGGTGTGCGAGATAGCGCTCCACGGCGGCCTGGTGGACCTCGAAGACCAGGTCGTCCAGTTCCGGGTAGTAGTAGAGCACCGAGCCGGCGGAGACCTCCGCTTCGGCCGCGATGTCCTTGATGCGCAGGCCCGCCAGGCCGCGCCCGGCGATCGCCCGGCCCGCCGCCTCGATGAGCGCCTCGCGCCGCGCGCCTTGGTTCTTGGTCCTTGCCACGGTGTGGATTCCCCGTTTCTCAGTTCAACGAAAAGCACCGTTCTCCGCTCGATCCATTGACATCCTAGCGCTCCATAGTTTGAATCTCGGTTCAAAGAATCCCTCTCCCCCCTCCCAAGGAGGCGGCGTGGCACGCGCAGCGAAGGCCACCGTGGAGCGGCACACCATCGACGTCATCCCCGACGGCGAACGCCATGGCCGCACCCGCGACCTCTTCACCATCTGGTTCTCCTCCAACCTCGGGCCGCTCACGATGGTCACCGGCGCCCTGGCGCCCACCGTCTTCGGGCTCTCCTTCGCCTGGAGCGTCCTGGCCCTGCTCCTCGGCCACCTCGGCGGCGGCTTCCTGATGGCGCTGCACTCGGCGCAGGGCCCGCGGCTGGGCGTGCCGCAGATGATCCAGAGCCGCGGCCAGTTCGGCAGCGTCGGCGCGCTCGCCGTGGTCCTCGTCGTCATCGTGATGTACCAGGGGTTCTTCGCCTCCAACCTGGTGCTGGGCGCGCAGTCGCTGGGCCAGGCGGTGCCGGCCGTCCCGGTGGACGCCGGCATCGCGCTCGGCGCGGCGGTCAGCCTCGTCGTCACCGTCGTCGGCTACCGCCTGATGCACGGCATCGGCCGCCTGACCACCTGGCTCTTCGGCACGGTGCAGCTCGCCGGGGCGGGCTGGATCGTCCTCGGCGGGCTGCCGGCCGGGGTGCTGACCCGGGGCGGCTGCACCCTCGGCGGCTTCCTCGGCATGGTCTCGGTGGGCGTCCTCTGGCAGATCGCCTACGCGCCCTACGTCTCGGACTACTCGCGCTACATGCCCGCCGACCGGGCGCAGGTCCGCTCGACGCTGTGGTGCACGTACTGGGGCAGTGTGCTCGGCAGCCTCCTGCCGATGCTGGTCGGTGTCGTCGTCGGCCTCGCGGTGGGCGGCGACGACCCGGTGGCCGCGCAGTCGCAGCTGCTGGGCGGCCCGCTCGCGCAGCTCACCCTCTGGTCCTTCGCCGCGGTCACCATGCTCACCAACTCCATGAACCTCTACGGCGCGACGCTGTGCGTGGTCACCGCCGTCCAGACCTTCGCCCATCGCCGGCTGCCCGGCCCGGCCGTCCGCGCGCTCCTCTCGCTCGCCCTCTGCGCGCTCTCCTTCGTGCTGGCGGCGGCGCTCGCCGGCTCCTTCATGGCGCGCTACCTGAACCTGATCTACCTGCTGCAGTACGTCCTGATCCCCTGGACCGCCATCAACCTCGTCGACTTCTACCTCGTCCGGCACGGCGACTACGACGTGCCGTCCTTCTTCGCCCCGGACGGCGGCGTCTACGGCCGCTGGAACACCACGGCCCTCGGCGTCTACCTCCTCGGCATCCTCGTCGAGGTGCCGTTCATGGCCCAGACGCTCTACACCGGGCCGCTCGCGCACGCCCTCGGCGACACCGACCTCGGCTGGCTCGCCGGGCTGCTCTTCACCACACCGGCGTACCTCTGCGCGGCCCGGCGCCGCCTCCGCAAGGCCGCGGCGCGCACCGCGCCGGGCGCGACACCGGCCACTCCCCCGTACACCGCCGCCCCCTGACGGCCGGCAGCCACCGACGACCAGCACTCACTGACGACCGGCACCCCACCGATCTGGAGTTCCACCACCATGACCGCACCCACGTACCAGGACTGGCAGCAGCGGGCCGCCGCGCTCCGCCCCGAGACCCGGGCGTTCCTCGGCGGCGCCCACGCCGATGCCGCTGACGGCCGTACCTTCACCGACATCGACCCGGCCACCGGCAAGGCGGTCGCCGACGTCGCCCGGTGCGGGGCGGCCGACGTCGACGCGGCCGTGCGCGCCGCGCGGGCCGCCTTCGAGGACGGCCGCTGGTCCCGGGCCGCGCCCGCCGAGCGCAAGCGCCGGCTGCTGCGGCTCGCCGAGCTGATCACCGAACACGGTCAGGAACTCGCGCTGCTCGACACCCTCGACATGGGCAAGCCCATCACCGAGACGCTGACCGTCGACGTACCGGGCGCCGCGGGCTGCTTCGCCTGGCACGCGGAGGCGATCGACAAGCTCTACGACGAGGTGGCGCCGACCGCGCCGGGCAGCCTCGCGGTGGTGCGCCGGGTGCCGCTCGGCGTCGTCGGGGCGGTCGTGCCCTGGAACTTCCCGCTCGACATGGCCGCCTGGAAGCTGGCACCGGCGCTCGCCGCGGGCAACAGCGTGGTGCTCAAGCCCGCCGAGCAGTCGCCGCTCTCGGCGCTGCTGTTGGCCCGGCTCGCGGCGGAGGCCGGCATCCCCGACGGCGTGCTGAACGTCGTGCCCGGCTACGGCGAGGAGGCGGGCCAGGCGCTCGGCCGCCACCCCGACGTGGACGTGCTGGCCTTCACCGGGTCGACGGCCGTCGGCAAGCTGTTCCTCTCGTACGCGGCCGAGTCCAACCTCAAGCAGGTCTGGCCCGAGTGCGGCGGCAAGAGCCCCAACGTCGTCTTCGCCGACGCCGACCTGGAAGCCGCCGCCGAGCGGGCCGCGTGGGGCTTCCTCTACAACTCCGGACAGGTGTGCTCCGCCAACACCCGTTTGCTGGTGGAGGGTTCGGTCGCCGAGGAGTTCACCGACCGGGTCGTGGCGCACGTCCGGCAGTGGCACCCCGGCGACCCGCTCGACCCCGCCACCGCGCTCGGCCCGCTGGTGGACGAGGCACAGGCCAACCGGGTGCTGGGCGCCGTGTCGACCGCCCGGGCCGCCGGCGCGCGGGTGGCCTGCGGCGGCACCCGCCCGGACCGCGACGGCGCGTACGTCGACCCCACCGTGGTCACCGGCCTGGCGCCGGACGCACCGCTCGCCCGCGAGGAGCTGTTCGGCCCGGTGCTGGCCGTGCTGCCGTTCGCGGACGAGGCGGCAGCCGTGCGGCTCGCCAACGATTCGCCGTACGGGCTGGCCGCCTCCGTGTGGACCCGGGACATCGGGCGGGCGCACCGGGTGAGCGACGCACTGCACGCCGGGACGGTGTCGGTGAACACCGTGGACGCGCTCGATCCGGTGACACCGTTCGGCGGCTTCAAGCAGTCCGGCTTCGGGCGGGACCTCTCGCTGCACTCCTTCGAGAAGTACACGGGACTGAAGACGACGTGGATCCAGTACGCATGACGCTCCGTCAGGACGAGGTCCGCTCGGAAGTCGCGCGGCGCGCCGACGACCTCGTGGCGCTCACCACCGCCCTCGTCGGCTTCGACACGACCGTACGGGGGTCGGCCGGCGAGCCGGCGCGGGACGAGGCGGACCTCCAGGAGTTCCTGGCCGGGCGGCTGCGCGCGGCGGGCGCCACCGTGGACGTGTGGACGCCGAAGCCCGGGGATCTGCCGGCGTCGCCGCAGACCCCGCCGGGCCTCGGCTTCGACGGGCGGCCGCAGCTCGTGGCGCGCTTCGCCGGTACCGGCGGCGGGCGCAGCCTGCTGTTCAACGGGCACATCGACGTGGTGTCGGCCGAGCCGCGCGGCGACTGGACGTCGGACCCGTTCCGGGCCGAGGTCCGCGACGGCCGGCTGTACGGGCGCGGCACGTGCGACATGAAGGGCGGCATCGCGGCCGCGGTGGTCGCGGCGGAGGCGCTGGCCGCGCTCGGCATCCGGCTCCCCGGCGACCTGATTATCAACACGGCGACCGACGAGGAGTGGAACGGCGCGGGCACGCTGGCGTCGGTCGGGTACGGCGTACGGGCCGATGCGGCCGTGGTGCCCGAGCCCACCGATCTGCACGTCGTCACCGCGCAGCGCGGCATCCTCGGCGGGACGGTCACGGTCGCGGGGCGGCCGGGGCACGCCGAGTACCCGCCCGGCGACTGGACGTCGGGCGGCGCGGTGAACGCCATCGAGAAGACGCTGCCGGTGCTGGAGGCGCTGCGCGAACTGCGCGAGCGCTGGGCGGCCGACCCCGCGCACCGCCATCCGCTGCTGCCCCCGCCGTCGGTCGTGCCCACCATGATCAAGGGCGGCGAGTGGTGGGTGACCTACCCGGCCTCCTGCGAGGTCTGCCTGGACGTCACGTATCTGCCGGTGCAGGCGGACGGGGGCGGGTGGGCGAGCGGGGTGCGCGCGGAGATCGAGGAGGCCGTGCGCACGGCCGTCGACGCCGACGGCTGGCTGGCGGCGCACCCGCCGGTGTTCGCGTGGGACACCGAGCTGGCACCCGCCGAGGTCCCGGCGGACCACCGCCTGGTCGGGGCGCTCCATGAGGCCGCCACCGGTCTCGGCCGCGCCCCGCGCGTCATCGGCGAACCGTCCTGGACGGACGCCGCCACCCTCACCCGCTTCGGTGACACCCCGGCCGTCTGCCTGGGCCCCACCGCCACCCGCCCCGACGGCTCCCCCACCCTCCACACCGTCGACGAATACATCGAGGTCAGCGACCTGATCGCCACCGCGCAGACACTCGCGCTGACCGCACTGTCCAGCACCACCGAACCCGCCTGAAAGGAACACCATGCAGCACGCCGAACTCGCCGCCGCCGACCGCGCCCGGATCATCCACCCCTATCTCCCGTCCTCCGTCGAGGAGCGGGTGGTGATGACCGAGGGCTCCGGCTGCCGGCTCACCGACGCCGAGGGGCGCTCGTACCTGGACGCCACCGGCGGGCTCTGGCTCGCGCAGATCGGGCACGGCCGCGAGGAGGTGGCGCGGACCGCCGCCGCGCAGATGGCGAAGCTGGAGTACTTCACCAGCTTCTGGGAGTTCTCCAACGACCGGGCGATCGAGCTGGCCACCCGGCTGACCTCGCTGGCGCCCGAGGGCCTGGGGCACGTCTACTTCACCTCCGGCGGCTCGGAGGGCAACGAGGCCGCGATCAAGATGGCCCGCTACTACCACCACCGGCGCGGCGAGTCCTCGCGCACCTGGATCCTGGCGCGCGACAAGGCGTACCACGGCATCGGTTACGGCGGCGGCTCGGCGACCGGCTTCCCGCTGTACCACGAGGGCTTCGCGCCGATGATGCCGCACGTCAGCCACCTCACGCCGCCGTGGCCGTACCGCACCGAGCTGTACGGCGGCGAGGACCCCTGCGACTTCCTGATCCGCGAGCTGGAGGAGCGGATCGCGGAGATCGGGCCCGGCAACATCGCGGCCATGATCGGCGAACCGATCATGGGCGTGGGCGGCATGCTGGTGCCGCCGGCCGACTACTGGCCGCGGGTGCGGGAGGTGCTGGACCGGCACGGCATCCTGCTCATCTTCGACGAGGTCGTGACGGCGTACGGGCGGGTCGGCGAGTGGTTCGCCGCGCAGCACTTCGGCGTCACCCCGGACATCATCGTCACCGCCAAGGGCATCACCTCCGGGTACACGCCGCTGGGTGCGCTGCTGGTCGGGGACCACGTGGCCGAGCAGCTGCTGCGCGAGCACGGCTTCCCGATGGGCTACACCTACAACGGTCACCCGGTCGCCGCCGCGGTGGCGCTGACCAACCTCGACATCATCGAGCGCGAGGGGTTGCTGGCCCGGGCGGTGGAGACCGGGGGCACGCTGCACAACGAACTCCAGGCGCAGCTGGGTGACTTGCCGGTGGTCGGCGAGGTGCGGTCGGTGGGCATGATGCTCGCCGTCGAGCTGGTCGCGGACCGCACGACCCGCGAGCCGCTGCCGGTGCGGCCGGAGCGGATGCCGCACGATGTGATCCGGCGCGAGACCGGCGTGATCGTACGGGACTCCGCGCACAGCATCGTGCTGTCGCCGCCGCTGGTCATGACCGAGGCGGAGGTGAAGGAGACCGTCGCCGCGATGCGCTCGGTCCTCGAACGCACCCTGCCGACCGGAGAGATCCGGGACTGATCCGTTCATCCGCAACCGGCCACGACTGGAAGGGCGCACTGCCGTGTCCGTACCACCCACCAGATCCGCACCCGCACCACCACCGCCACCACCGCCGGAGACCGTTCCCCATCTGCACCGCAGCCTGCGCCGGTTCGACATCCTGGCGATGGGCGTGGCGGCCGTCATCTCCTTCGACGTGCTGGGGCAGTTCGCCACCGGCGGAGGTGAGGCCGTCACCTGGATCGCCGTGATCGCGGTGGGCTTCCTGCTGCCGTACGCGCTGGTCTTCGCCGAGACGGGGGCCGCCTTCCCGCAGGAGGGCGGTCCGTACGTCTGGGTGAAACTGGCGTTCGGGCGCACGGCGGCGGCGCTGACCACGATGTTCTACTGGGTCACCAATCCGGTGTGGCTCGGCGGTTCGCTGGTGTTCGTCGCCGCCGAGGCCTGGGACGGCTTCGTCTTCCCGCTCGGCTCCGGGACGGTGGCCGACTACACGTTCAAGCTGCTGTTCATCTGGGCGGCGATCCTCACCGCTGTGGTGTCGCTGAGCCGCGGCAAGTGGATCACGACGGCGGGCGCCGCGGCGAAGGTGCTGGCGCTCGCCGTGTTCTCCTGCACGGCGGTGGCGTACGGCGTGGAACACGGCTTCCACGGCCTGGACCACGCCTCGTTCGCCCCCACGGGGGCCGGCTTCCTGGCCCTGGTGCCGGTGCTGCTCTTCGCGTACGTCGGGTTCGAGGCGCCGAACGCCGCGGGGGACGAGATGCACGACCCGCAGCGGGACGTGCCGGTCTCCATCGGCTTCTCCGGGCTGATCGCCGCGTGCTGCTACCTGCTGCCGGTGCTGGCGATCCTGTCAGCGGCCCCGGCCGGGCAGGTGACCGGCATCGGCGGGTTCATGGACGCGGCCCGGCTGGTCTTCACGGTGTACGGGAGCTGGAGCGGGCCGCTGCTGACCACGGCCGCCGTGGCATTCGTCTTCGCACTGCTCACCCAGGGCAGCGCGTGGATGATCGTCAGCGACCGGATGCAGGCGATGACGGCCGCCGACGGCGGGTTCTTCAGCCGCGGGCTGGGCGCGTTCCATGCGCGGCTGGGCACCCCGGTGCGGATGAACCTGCTCTCCGGGATCACCGCGACGCTCTTCATGGTCGCCGCGATGAACCTGGCGGCGGGGGACTCCGCCGCGGTCTTCGGCGTCGTGCTGACGGTCGCGATCACCACGCTGCTGCTGTCGTACCTGGTGATCGTGCCGGCGCTGGTCCGGCTGCGGCTCCGGCGTCCCGAGGTGCCGCGCCCCTACCGAGTGCCGTTCGGCACCCGTGGCTTCGTCGGCTGCGCGGGGCTCGTCTACGCCTGGATCCTGCTGGGGTCCTGGGTGGCCCTGTTCCCCGGCACCCTGGAGCGCCTCTTCGGCCTCGGCTACGCCTTCCGGGACACCTGGGGCGTCTCCCGGACGACGTTCGAGGCGTTCACCCTCGGGACGGCCGTCCTGCTGCTGGCCGTCGGCGCCCTCGGCCTCCGGGGCCGGCATCGCACGGACTAGCAGGCATCGCTCCGCCACAGCGCGTCCGGGTCGTCGCCCGCGCCGTCGAGGATCAGCTGGGCGTCCCGCTGCCCCAGCGCGATGGCCTCGTCGATGAACTCCGGCTGGAAGAGGAGGTAACTGAGCAGTTCACCCCGGCTGTGCCCCGGCCCGAGGAGCAGGGACAGCAGGGCCAGATCGAGATCGGCGAGCCGGCGGGTGCCGCGGAAGTACGTGTCGAGGACGTACGCCGCGCGCTCGCCGAGCCGGTCCCCCCGGCCGGGCGGCGGGCCGCCGAAGAGGTACTCCACGACCTCGTACGCCCGGCCGCCCGGGCTGCGGCCCCGCCCGCCGGACCTCAGCAGTTCGTCGACCTTGCCGAGCGTCCGGGTGTCCTCGATCATCCGGTCGGACAGCACGCCGTTCAGGACCTGCGCGACGACGTCCGCGACGGCCGGCGCGGGCGCGCCCCGGCCGGTGGTGCGGGGCAGGTACCGCAACGGCGTGGTCGCGACGATCACCACGCGGCGCACGCCGAGCGAGATCGCCGGTTTGATGGGCGCGTTGAGCCGTACCCCGCCGTCCATGTACCAGCCGTCGGCCTCCTCGATGTACACGGGCGGGAACGCCACCGGGATCGCGGCGGACGCCAGTACGTGTTCCTCGGTGAGCACGGTCCGGGTGTAGTCCACCGCCCGGTCGGCGTCGCTCTCCGGCAGCGTCGCGGTCCGCGGCCCCTCCACGAAGATCTCGGTGCGGCCGCTGCGGCAGGCGGTGGTGGCCACCGCGACGGCCTGCACCGCACCGCTGCGCATATTGGCGTGCAGCCGGTGCCAGTCCAGCTTCGCGCGCAGGGTCTCCCGCAGCGGGCGGGTGTCGAGCAGGCCCGACACCGGTGGGCCGGACGGGTCGACGAGTGTGGTGAGGTACTGCCGCAGAAGGGCCGGCACCGCGGGCAGGAACGCCGCGAACACCTGGTCCTTCGTCAGTCCCCGCCAGGCCCGCAGCGCTTCGTCGGCGGCCTGTCGCGCGGGCAGATGCGCCAGCGAGGCGAAGAGCACCGCGTTCAGCGCTCCGGCGCTGGTGCCGACGAACACCTCGGGCCGCCGCCCGGATTCCGCGAGCTTCGGCAGCAGCGTCGCCAGCATTCCCGCCTCGTACGCGCCCCGGGCACCGCCGCCCGCCAGGACGGCCCCCACCGCGGCGTCCTCCGGCGCATCCCCCGGGTCCCGGTCGGTCATCACCACTCCCCCTCGTGCGGACGGCCGGCGAACCGATCGCACACCGGCGCGGGGCGCCGCGCAACGGCGGAACCGGCCATGCGTTCCGGGCTATGGGCGGTATAGGAATTCCGGTGGTTCTGCCCCGCGGCGCGGCGGTGTTCCCTGGTGGGCAGGGCGGCACGACCGGCCGCCGACGTCGACCTCAGAGGTGGAACCGCACATGAAGGAAGCTGGTGCCGAGCGGCTGACCGTCAACGGCCGCGGCTACGCCCGGCCCGCCCGGCCCGTCGTCGTGGTGTGCATCGACGGCAGCGAGGACGCCTATCACGAGCGGGCCATCGCCGACGGCCGGATGCCGTTCCTGGAGCGGATGCTGCGCGACGGCAGCGATCTGCGCGCGGACTGCACGATGCCGTCCTTCACCAACCCCAACAACCTGTCCATCGCGACCGGGGTGCCGCCGTCGGTGCACGGGATCTGCGGCAACTACTTCTACGACCCGGCGGCCGGCGCCGAGGTCATGATGAACGACCCCGAACTGCTCCGCGCGCCCACGCTGTTCGCGGAGTTCTCCAGGGCCGGCGCCAGGGTCGCGGTGATCACCGCGAAGGACAAGCTGCGCCGGCTGCTGGGCAAGGGGCTGGAGAACGGCATCTGCTTCTCGGCGGAGAAGGCCGACCGGGTCACCCAGCAGGACAACGGCATCGAGAAGGTGCTGGAGCGGGTGGGCATGGAACTGCCCTCGGTCTACAGCGCCGAGCTGAGCGGGCTGGTGATGGCCGCGGGCACGGACGTGCTGGAGCGGGACCGCCCCGAGCTGATGTACCTGTCGCTGACGGACTACATCCAGCACAAGCACGCGCCCGGCTCGCCCGTGGCCAACGACTTCTACGCCATGCTGGACGGCTGGTTCGCGCGGATCGACGCGCTCGGCGCCGTCCTGGTCGTCACCGCCGACCACGGCATGAACGCCAAGAGCGACGGCGCCGGTGACGCGCAGGTGGTCTTCCTCCAGGACGAGCTGGACGCGCGGCTGGGCGCGGGCGCGGCACGCGTCGTGCTGCCGATCACCGACCCGTACACCGTGCACCACGGGGCGCTCGGCTCGTACGCCACGGTGCACCTGCCGCCGGACGCCGAAGCGGACGCGCTCCGTGCCGAGCTGGCCGCGCTGGACGGGGTGGCCGAGGTGATGGGGCGGGAGCGGGCCTGCGTCCGCTTCGAACTGCCGGCCGACCGGATCGGTGAGCTGGTGGTCATCTCCGACCGCAACACGGTGCTGGGCACCACGCCCGCGCGGCACGACATCTCCGGCTTCACCGAACCGCTGCGCTCGCACGGCGGGCTGACCGAGCAGCGGGTGCCGTTCCTGGTGAACGCGCCGGTCGGGCCGCTCCCGCAGGGCCACCGGCTGCGCAACTTCGACAGCTACTGGGTGGGCACGTCGGTGGCGGCGGGAGTGCCGCTCACCGGCTGACCCACCGGCACGCCACCCCCCTCACACGGAAGCACCACCCGGCCCCGGCGCGCCGCCGAGGCGCGCGCCGGGGCCCCGTCATGCCCGATTCCAGGCCGAGGGACAGGACACTGCCATGGCCGACCTCGCACCGCAGTCCGTACCGACACCCCCACCCGGGTCCGCGCTCGCCACGCGGGAGGCGCTGAAGCGGACGGCCCGCTGGCGCCGGCAGATCTTCGCGGTCACCTGGATCGCGTACGCGGGCTTCTACTTCGTCCGCCAGGCGTTCTCCGTCGCCAAGCTGGGCATCCTGGACGACCCCCTGGTCAACGGAGTGCTCACCGAGCAGGTGCTGGGCGTGCTGGACGCGGTGTACCTCGCGGCGTACGCGGCCGGGCAGTTCCTGTGGGGCATGTGGGCGGACCGGTTCGGGCCGCGGGTGGTGGTGGCCGGCGGCATGGCCGGTGCGGTCGTCGCCGCGTGTGCGATGGGTCTGAGCAGCGCGGTGCTGGTGTTCGGCGGCGCGATGGTGGTCCAGGGGCTGGCGCAGTCGGCGGGCTGGGCACCGCTGTGCAAGAACATGGGCAGCTTCTTCCCCGTGCGGGAGCGCGGCCGCGTGCTCGGCATCTGGAGCAGCAACTACGCCTTCGGCGGGCTCGCGGCGCCGCCGTTCCTCGGCTGGTGGGCGTACGAGGTGTTCGGCAGCTGGCACGCGGCGTTCTTCGCGGGCGCGGTCACGCTCGCGGCCGTCCTGGCGGTGTTCCTGGTCCTCCAGCGCAACACCCCGCGGGACGTGGGGCTGCCCGACCCGAACCGTACGGCGGCGGAGCCCGCCGCGGCCGGGGCGGCGGCACCGCCCCGGCGGCGCGCGCCGAGCCTGTACAAGGAGGCGTTGCGCGACCGCATGGTGCTGACGCTGGGCGCGGCGTACTTCCTGCTCAAGCCGGCCCGGTACGCGATCCTGCTGTGGGGCCCGGTGATCGTCGGCCGGCAGCTGCCGGAGGTCGGCAAGGTGGGCGCCACGCTCATCCCGGTGGCGTTCGGGATCGCGGGCGTGCTCGCACCGATCCTCATCGGCTG
Organism: Streptomyces sp. NPDC050806; assembly: GCF_055586425.1. Classification (NCBI taxonomy): domain Bacteria; kingdom Bacillati; phylum Actinomycetota; class Actinomycetes; order Kitasatosporales; family Streptomycetaceae; genus Streptomyces; species Streptomyces sp. NPDC050806. The sequence continues at coordinate 71,939 of NZ_JBVJIF010000004.1, forward strand.
GGTCTCCGACACCGTCTTCCGGTCCCGCCGGGTGCCGCCGTGCGTCCTGGCACTGGTCCTGCTGACCGTCGCCCTGGCGCTGTTCATGCCGCTGACGGCGACCGGCAGCGCGGTGGTGATGATCGCGGTGCTGGCGGTGATCGGCCTGGCCGTGTACGCGGCCGACGCGATGATCAGCTGCGTCGCGGCGGTCGACTTCGGCAGCGCCGGCGGCGCGGGCACGGCCGCCGGGCTGGTCAACGGCTGCGGCTCGGTCGGCGCGATACTCGGCGGCCTGCTGCCCGGCTTCCTCTCCGGCACCGCCCTGTTCTACGGATTCGCCGCGGCCGCACTGCTCGCCGGCCTGCTGATGCTGCCGCAGTGGAACCGCCTGCCGGCCGCGGCGTCCTGAGCCACGCTTTCCGCAGCTCCATCCCGAGGTCCATCCGCAGTGCACCACCACTGAGAGGGGATCACCCATGGCGTCCCGTACCCCGAACCGCACCGAGCGCCGTGCCGACACCGCCGTCGTCGGCGGCGGCATCGTCGGCCTCGCGCACGCCCTCGCGGCGGCCAGGCGCGGCGACCGCGTCGTCCTCTTCGAGCGCGACGACCACTCCGTAGGCGCCTCCATCCGGAACTTCGGCATGATCTGGGCGATCGGCCAGCAGCGCGGCGCGATCTACGAGCGTGCCCTGCGCAGCCGGGAGATCTGGCTGGAGATCGCGGACAGGACCGGGCTGTGGGCCGTACCGGCCGGCTCGCTGCACCTGGCGCACCGCCCCGACGAGGTCGCGGTGCTGGAGGAGTTCGTGGCCACCACCCCCGCGGCCCGGGAGCGCGGTACGGAGCTGCTCTCCGCGCGGGAGACGGTGGCCCGCAGCCACGCCGCGCACCCGGGCGGGCTGCTGGGCGCCATGTGGAGCCCGACGGAGCTGAACGTCGACCCGCGGCACGCGATACCGGCGGTCGCCGCGCATCTGGCCGACGAGTACGGCGTGGACGTGCGCTTCGGCGCGACGGTCCGCAGTATCGACCTGCCGACCGTGTCGACGACGGCCGGGGACTGGCGGGTGGACCGGGTCTTCGTGTGCAGCGGGAACGACTTCGCGACGCTGTACCCGGAGGTCTTCGCGGACAGCGGGCTGGTCCGCTGCAAGCTGCAGATGCTGCGGACGGGGGTGCAGCCGGGCGGCTGGCAGCTGGGGCCGATGCTGTGCGGCGGGCTGACGCTGCTGCACTACGCGGCGTTCGAGGAGCTGGCGGCGCGGGACGCGCTGGACCGGCGGATGCGGGCCGAGCTGCCGTTCCACCGGGACAACGGCATTCACGTACTGCTGTCGCAGACGGCGGACGGGCGGCTGACGATCGGCGACAGCCACGCGTACGCGACGACGCACGACCCGTTCGAGAGCGAGGAGATCAACGCGGCGATCATGGATTACCTGGCGGGCTTCGCGCGGCTCCCGGACACCACGGTCACCGAGCGCTGGTCGGGTTTCTACCCGTCCCTACGGGACGGCCGCACGGAACTGGTGACCGACCCGGAGCCCGGAGTGACGGTGGTCAACGGGGTCGGCGGCGCCGGGATGACGCTGTCCTTCGGGCTGGCCGAGGAGATCGTGGCGGCGCGCTGAGCGACGCGGAGGGGCGCGGCCCGCCGCGCCCCTCCGCCCTTGTGAGACAGCTCACCCTTTTACGGTGGAATGCCCGGGGCGCCCCGATTGCTGACACAGGTGCGACTGCCGGTGGAACTGTGTCCCCGGGCCTCACCTATTGCCCGTGGGGAAGATCGTTCGGCTGAAGCCCCACGGAGCCTTTCGCCGAGAGGCGACCGCCACCGGCAGCCGCACCGGACCGCCCCGACCGGCCTCCCCCGACCGGTCGGGGCCCTTCTCGTGAGGGGTCGGCCGTCATGGCCCCGATGCACCCGACGACACCTTCACCATCGTCGCCGCGGCCGTCCGACGCGCCCGGCCCCGCAACACCTAGTAGCTGATGCACGCCGAGTGCCACTCCGTGTAGAAGTCCCACACCTGCGGGGAGCACTCCGGCGGGCCGTACTGGGAGGCCTTCGCGCCGACGTGCGGCAGGTGGGCGTACGCGCCCACGCCCGGGCGGTTGACGTGCAGCATGCCCGCCTCGAAGCGTTCGATGGCCTCGAAGGCGCGGGACTGCGAGGCGGTGAAGATGGTGCCGGACATGCCGTACTTCACGGAGTTGGAGATCCGCATCGCGTCGTCGAAACCGTCGGCGTCGACCACGGCCAGCACCGGGCCGAAGACCTCCTCCTGGGCCAGTTCGCTGTCCCAGGGCACGTCGCGGATGACGGTGGGCCGGACGTAGCAGCCGTCCGGCAGCCCGCCGCCGGTGGCGCGGCCACCGCCGCACAGCACCTTGCCGCCGTCGCGCTGCGCCCCCGCGACGGCCGCCAGCGCCGCGTCCATGCGGGCCGGGTCGACCACCGGGCAGATCTGCGAGGACGGGTCGTCGCCGGGGCCGACCTTCATGTCCGCGACCCGGGCCACCAGCCGGTCGAGGAAGGCGTCCCGTACCCGTACGTCGACGACCGCCCGGCTGGTGGCGCTGCACCGCTGCCCGGCCTGTCCGAAGGCGCCGTGCACCACGGCGTCGACCGCTCCGTCCAGGTCCGCGTCGGCCAGCACGATCACCGCGTTCTTGCCGCCCAGTTCGAGCTGCGTACGGAGCAGCCGGTGGGCGCCACCGGCGTGGATGGCGGTGCCGACGGGCAGCGAGCCGGTGAAGCTGATGCCGGCCACGGCCGGGTTGGCGACCAGCGCCTCGCCCGCCGCGACGTCGCCCTGGACGAGGTTGAGGACGCCGTCGGGCAGCCCCGCCTCGTGGAAGACCTCGGTCAGCAGGGCAGCGGTGAGCGGGGTGAGCGGCGACGGCTTGAAGACGGCCGTGCACCCGGAGAGCAGCGCCGGGGCGACCTTCCACATGGGGATGGCCAGCGGGAAGTTCCAGGGTGAGATCAGACCGACGACGCCGATGGGGCGCCGGAAGGTGTACGCGAACGTACGGTCCTCCTCGGCGGGCGCGGTGACGCCGCCGAGCAGCCGGGCCTGGCCTGCGGTGAAGTCCAGCACGGCGCGGGCCCTGGCCACCTCGCCCTGTGCCTCGCGGAGCAGTTTGCCCTGCTCACGGGTGATGGCACGGGCGAATTCCGCGGCCCGGTCGGTGAGTACGCGGCCGGCCTCGGTGAGGATCGCGGCGCGGCGGATGGGACCCAGCTCGCGCCAGGCGGGCAGGGCCGCCGACGCGGCGTCCACCGCGCGGTCCACGTCGACGCCGCCGGACTCGGCGAACTCGCCGATCCGGTCGGTCAGATCGGCCGGGTCGAGGTTGGTCCTGGTCTGGCCGGACTCGGCCGGGCTCCACCGGCCGTCGATGAAATTCAGCAGGTGGTGCGCTGCCACGGGCTCCTCGGCGGAAAGGTGTGCCATGCCCCGTCCCTTCGCTGGACATCTGCGGAGACTGCTGTGACGTGCTCGGCCACAGCCAATCGCCAGGCTGTCCCAGTGAAGGTGCGGGCACCATCCGGGAATTGTGAATGGCCCCGATAGCGCTGCCCTATCTGGCACTGTGACGGCGGGCGCGCCTGGCACCTCCGCGCAGCCGGCACCGGCCGGCAGGCGTACGCGACCCGCGGCACCACAGGCCGGCGACAACAGAAGACACCAGGAGGCCCGATGACCCGTCCGTTCCGCTTCGGCGTCAACACGCTCGCGATCGCCTCCGCCGACGAGTGGCGGAAGAAGTGCCGGCAGGCCGAGTCGATCGGCTACGACGTCCTGCTCGTCCCCGACCATCTCGGCATGCCCGCGCCGTTCCCCGCGCTGGTGGCGGCGGCCGAGGCCACCGAGCGGCCGCGGGTGGGCACCTTCGTGCTGAACACCGGTTTCTGGAACCCGGCGCTGCTGGCCCGCGAGGTGGCGACCACCGACGCGCTCACCGGCGGCCGTCTCGAACTCGGCCTGGGCACCGGGTACGTGAAGGCCGAGCACGAGTCGGCCGGGCTCCCCTGGGGCAGTCCGGGACAGCGGGTCGGCCATCTGGCCCGCACCATCGAGGAACTGGACCGGCTGCTGGCCGATCCGGAGCACGTACCGCACGCCGTGCAGACGCCGCGGCCGCCACTGCTGATCGGCGGCAACGGCCCGCGGATGATGCGGCTGACGGCGCGGCACGCGGAGATCGCGGCGTTCCAGGGCGGCCGGCAGGCGCCGGGCAAGCCGGAGGGCACGCTGGAGCTGGCCACCGCCGAAGAGCTGGACGCGACGGTCGCCGGCTACCGGGAGGCGGCGGCGGACCGCGCCGTCCCGGCCGAGCTGAACATGCTGATCCAGCGCGTGGTGATCACCAACGACCGCCGGGCGACGGCCCGGGAGTTCGCCGCGTACTTCGAGAACCTGGACGAGGACCAGGTGCTGGACGCGCCGACGCTGCTGTTCGGCACGGTCCGGCAGCTGGCCGACCAGCTCCGGGAGCGCCGCGAGCGGTACGGGTTCTCCTACATCACGGTCCTGGACGCGGCCCTGGAGACGTTCGCTCCGGTCGTCGAGGAGCTGCGGGGCACCTGAGGCCCGGCGGCGGCCTCACCGGGTGGCGTCGGCCGGGGCGTCGTGGCGCAGCCGGCCGGGCCACCACACCGCGGGACCGATGTCCCGTACGAGCGCAGGGACGAGGAGGGAGCGCACGACGACGGTGTCGAGGAGCACGCCGAAGGCCACGATGAAGGCGATCTGGGCGAGGAACGCCAGCGGGATGACGACGAGTGCCGCGAAGGTGGCCGCCAGCACCACCCCGGCGGACGTGATGACGCCGCCGGTGCTCACCAGGCCGCGCAGCATGCCCTGCCGGGTGCCGTGCAGCAGGGTCTCCTCGCGCACCCGGGACATCAGGAAGATGTTGTAGTCCACGCCCAGCGCCACCAGGAAGACGAACCCGTACAGCGGTACCGAGGCGTCCGTGCCGCTGAAGCCGAAGACGTGCTCGAAGACCAGGCCGGAGATGCCCAGCGTGGCCAGGTAGTTGAGCCCGACCGTGGCGACCAGGAGCAGCGGCAGCAGCAGTGAGCGCAGCAGGAAGACGAGGATGGCGAGGATGACGGCGAGGACGACGGGGATGATCAGGGCCCGGTCCTCCTCGGCGGTGCGCTGGGTGTCGTACTGCTGGGCGGTGTAGCCGCCCACCAGGGAGCCGGGGTCGACGGTGTGCAGCCGGTCGCGCAGGGCACTTACGGTCCGCTTGGCGGCGTCGCTGTCGGGTGTGTCGGCCAGCGTGGCGTCGATCCGTACGCGGCCGTCCACGACCAGGGGCGCGCCGCCGGGCCGGCCGGAGGCGCCGACGGCGCGCGCGCCGTCGACCCCGGGGGTGGCGGCGGCGGCCTTGACGACCTGGTCGCGCCGGTCCGCCGCGGCGATGACGACGACGGGCTGTCCGGAGCCGCCGGGGAAGTGTGCGCTCAGCGTCCGCTGGGCGCTGACGGACGGCGCGTCGTTGATGAACAGGTCCTCCATCGGCACGCCGCGGGAGTCCAGCGCCGGGAAGAAGGCCGCCGCCGCGGCGAGCACCGCGCAGGTGGTGATCCACAGCCGGCGGGGCCGGGTGTCCACCCAGGTCGCGACGCGCTGCCACAGGCCGTGTCCGGCCGTCCCCTCGGCGTGCGGCTTGGCGGGCCAGAGGGCGGCCCGGCCCAGGAGGGCGAGGACGGCGGGCAGGAAGGTCAGTGCGGACAGCACGGCGCACACGATGCCGATGGCTCCGACGGGGCCCAGCGCACGGTTGTTGGTCAGGTCGCTGAGGAGCAGCGCCAGCAGTCCGAGCGCGACGGTGGCGGCACTGGCGCCGATGGCGGCCGCGGACCGGACCACCGCGGCCCGGGCGGCGGTGAAGCGGTTGCCGCGCCGGGCCAGTTCCTCGCGGAACCGTGCCGTCAGGAGCAGCGCGTAGTCGGTGGCCGCGCCGATCACCAGGATCGAGAGGATGCCCTGCACCTGGCCGTCGACGCGGACGACGTCGTGATCGGCCAGTACGTAGACGACGGCGCAGGCGACGCCGAGGGCGAACACCGCGCTGACGATGATGACCAGTGGCAGCAGGACGCTCCGGTAGACCAGCAGCAGGATCACCAGCACGGCGGCCAGGGCGACGCCCAGCAGGATCCCGTCGATGCCAGCGAAGGCGTCGGAGAGGTCCGTCCGGCTCGCGGCGGGCCCGGCCACCTGCACCTTGGTGCCGCCGACCTGCTCGGCGGTCTTCGTGACGTCCTGGAGGACTCCGGAGAGCCGGTCGCCCAGGTCGGGGCGGAGCTGCACGATGCCTTCGAGTGCGCGCCGGTCCTCGGAGACGAGCGCGGGCGACGGCCGTTCCGTCACTCCCTCGGCCTTCGCGAGGTCCTGCAGCGCGCGGGTGGCCGCCGCCTGCTGGGTTGCGGTGAACCGCCCGTCGTCGTCCCGGGTCCACACCACGATGGCGGGCAGCGTCTCGCTCCGGTCGAAGTCCTGCTGCGCGTCGATGACCCGGGTGGACTCCGCGCTCTGCGGGAGGAATGCCGCCTGGTCATTGGTGGCGACCTCGCCCAGCTTGCCGGCGTAGGACCCGAAGACTCCTCCCAGGGCCAGCCATACGAGTACGAGGACCAGCGGGACCGCCCAACGGGACGGTCGGCGTGCGGTGTTCATTCACTGTCCAAACGGAGTGGGCGCGGTACGCGGACAACTACCTCGACCATAAAGTATCTCAACGATTGAGTCATCCTATCCTTGACGCATGCACTCTCCCCGCCGGGAGCCCTCGGCCCCTCCCGCCACCGACCTGCAGGCCTTCGCAGTCCTGCTGCGCCGGATGAACAGCGAGTTCAACCGCATCGCCCACGACTTCGCGCAGGATCACCACCTGCACACCACCGATATCCAGGCCCTGTCCGCGATCATGGATGCCCAGGCCGAGGACGGACAGCCCATGACACCCGGCCGGCTGCGCGAACGGCTCAACCTCACCTCGGGCGCCGTCACCGCCTGCCTGGACCGCCTGGAACGCGCCGGCCACATCAGCCGCATCCGCGACGCCGGCGACCGCCGCGTGGTCCATCTGCACTACAACGACAGCGCACGCCAACTGGCCCGGCGCTACTTCCACCCTCTCGCCCGCAGCACGGACGCCGCCCGGAGCCAGTTCGACGGCGAGCAGCTCGCGACCGTCACCGCCTTCCTCCAGGCCCTCAACCACGAGCTCGCGCAGGAGCGTTGACGCGCGGAGGCGCCGGGCCCCGCGACCGTCTTGACTGGTGAAACCGGGTGGCCCGGGGCCATCGGCCGATGGTGGGATGCCAGCATGAGTGATCTTCGTATCCGTGCCGCACTGCCCGCAGAGATCGACGCCGTGCTGGCCTTCTGGAAGCTGGCCGCCGAGGGAACGAGCATCAGCGACGACCGGAACGGCGTGGCCCGGCTGGTCGTCCGCGACCCGGAGGCGCTGCTGCTCGCCGAGCGGGACGGCGAACTGGTCGGCACGGTGATCGCGGGCTTCGACGGCTGGCGCTGCCATCTGTACCGGCTGGCGGTGCACCCCGAGCGGCGCCGGCAGGGCATCGGCCGGGCGCTGCTGGCGGCGGCCGAGGAGCGGTTCGCGGCGCTGGGCGGGCGGCGTGCCGACGCGATGGTGCTCGACCGCAACGACCTCGCGCACCAGGCGTGGCAGGCGTCCGGGTACGCGCCGGAGCCGCAGTGGAGCCGCTGGGTCCGGCATCTGGAGGGCCCGGGGGCCGCCGACGGCGCGCCGGACGCCGGGGCGCGGAGCGAGGTCGAGGCGTAGGGCGGACGGAGCGGTGCGCGCGGCGCGTCGGCGGGTCCGGGCCGCCGGTCCGGCCGACCATGCTGTGCATGATCGATGTGATGGCACAGACGCCGGTGTCCCCCGACGGCCGACTGGGCAGGGCCGAGGAGCACCCGGGCCACGCCGACCGCGCGTACGTCCGGCGGCGGGACCGCATCACGGCCCTCGCGACGGGGCACCGGGTCGGCGCGCCCTCCCCGCTCGTGGAGTACACCGCGGAGGAGCACGCGACCTGGCGCACCGTGCTCGCCGCGCTGGCCGACGCCCAGCGGGGGCGGGTGTGCCGCGCGGTGGCCGCGGCCCGGGAGCGGGCGCCCGTGCCGGCGGACCACGTCCCCCAGCACGCGGAGGTCGGCGACCGGCTGCACGAGCTGACCGGCTTCCGCTTCACCCTGGCCGGGGGCATCGTGCCCAACGCCCGCTTCCTCGGTTCGATGGCCGACGGCTACTTCCACGCCGTGCAGTACGTACGGCATCCGGCGATGCCCCTGTACACCTTCGAGCCCGACGTCCTGCACGACATGCTCGGCCACGGCACGCATCTGTGCGATCCGTGGTTCGCCGAGCTGTACCGCACGGTGGGCCGGGCCGCGGCCCGGGTCACGTCCGACGACGCGCTGGACCTGATCAGCCGGGTGTACTGGTACACGCTGGAGTACGGCGTCGTCCACGAGGACGGCCGGCCGAAGGCGTACGGCGCCGCGCTGCTGTCGTCGTACGGTGAGCTGCGGCGATTCGACCGCGCCGACATCCGGGCCTGGAACCTCGCCGACATCGCGGCCCGCCCGTACCAGGTCGCCGGATACCAGCCGGTCCTGTACGCCGTCGATTCGCTCGACCGTCTCGCCGAGACGCTGCACGGCTTCCTCGACGACTTCGACGAGTCCACCCGCGACCGCCTGGGGCTGCCACCCTTGGAGCAGCGGGGGTTCATGGGGCGTCCCGCGCCGGAGCGGCCCGCTGCCCCCGCCGTCCCGCCGAACAAATGATCAATCGAGTTTTTTGCCGGTCCTTTACTATGGATACTCCCCCGGCTGCTGGATACACGGAATCCGCGGCCCCACCCCCGAGGAAAGGTGTGAGCGTCCGGCCATGGGCGACCCTCCTAGTTGCAGTCGACACCGCGCGAGCCTCCCGACCCTGTTCGACCATGGGATGGAGGTGACCCGATGACCGAGCTGCTCCTGCTGGCCGTGGCGCTTCTGCTGACCCTGGCCTGCGGCGTCTTCGTGGCGGCCGAGTTCTCGCTGACGACCGTCGAGCGCAGCGATCTGGAACGCGCCGCCGAGCGCGGTGAGCGCGGCGCGGACAGCGCGCTGAAGGCCGTACGCGGCCTGACCTTCCAGCTCTCCGGTGCCCAGCTGGGCATCACCGTCACCGGCCTGATCATCGGCATGCTGGCCAAGTCCTCGATCGCCGCGCTCCTCGCCGGCCCCCTGGAGGCCATGGGGCTGTCGCGCTCGGCGGGCGAGAGCATCGCGCTGGTGCTCGGAACGGCCATCTCCACGGTCGTGCTGATGGTCGTCGGTGAGCTGGTCCCGAAGAACTGGGCGATCTCCAGCCCGCTGCCCATCGCCAAGCGGGTGGCCACGCTCCAGCGGGGCTTCAGCGCCGCCTTCAAGCCGCTGATCGGCCACCTCAACAACACCGCGAACCATGTGGTGCGCCGGATGGGGCTGGAACCGGCCGAGGAGCTGGCGTCCGCGCGCGGGCCGCAGGAGCTGATGGCGCTCGCGCGGCACTCCGCCAGGGAGGGCGCGCTGGAGCCGGACACGGCCGAGCTGTTCGTCCGCACGCTGAACCTCGCCGACCTGACGGCGGAGAACGTCATGACCCCGCGGGTGCAGGTCACGGCGCTGGACGTGCAGTGCACGGCCGAGGACGTGGCCAACGCGACCCGCGCCACCGGCCTGTCCCGCTTCCCGGTCTACCGCTCCAGCCTGGACAGCATCGTCGGCGTCGCGCACATCAAGGACGTGCTCGCGATACCGGCCGCGCGGCGGCCCCGGCACGCCATCGCGGAGATGCTCCGCGAGCCGCTGCTGGTGCCGGAGACGCTGCCGGTCAACGAGCTGCTGGACCGGCTGTCCGGCAAGCGCACGATGGCCGTGGTGATCGACGAGTACGGCGGCACGGCCGGCGTCGCGACGCTGGAGGACATCGTCGAGGAGGTCGTCGGCGAGGTCGTCGACGAGCACGACCCGCAGGAGACCCCCGACCTGGCACCGGCCGGCGTGGACGAGGACGGCCGCACGCTCTACGACGCGGACGGCGCGGCCCGCGCCGACCAGCTGGAGCGGATCGGCCTGCGGATGCCTGAGGGCCCGTACGAGACGCTGGCGGGACTGATCGCCACGGAGCTGGGCCGGATCCCCGGGCAGGGCGACGGGCTGACCGTCGCCGGGTGGCGGATGGACGTCGTGGACGCCTCCGGCCACCGCGCGGCGCGCGTGCTGCTGCACGCCCCCGCCGCCGGTGACGAGGACGCCGACCGGGCGCACGAGGAGGCCGCCCGATGACCGCACTGCAGCTCTTCATCGGCCTGCTCACGCTGGTCGTCAACGCCTTCTTCGTGGGCGCCGAGTTCGCGCTGATCTCGGTGCGCCGCAGCCAGATCGAGCCGTACGCCGAGCAGGGCGACCGCCGGGCGCGCAGCGTCCTGTGGGGCCTGCAGCACGTCTCGGCGCTGATGGCCGCGGCCCAGCTGGGCATCACGCTGTGCACGCTGGTCCTGGGCGCGGTCGCGGAGCCGGCCATCGCCCACCTGCTGGAGCCGCTGTTCCACGTCACCGGCGTGCCGGAGGCCCTGGTCCACCCGGTCTCCTTCGTGATCGCGCTGGCCCTGGCGACGTATCTGCACATGCTCTTCGGCGAGATGGTGCCGAAGAACGTCGCGCTGGCCGAGCCGGTGCGCAGCGCCCTGCTGCTGGGGCCGCCGCTGGTGGCGATGGCGCGGGCGCTGCGTCCGGTGATCTTCACGGTCAACTCGTTCGCGAACGGCCTGCTGAAGCTGTTGCGGGTGGAGGCCAAGGACGAGGTCGCCGCGACCTTCTCCGACGCCCAGCTGGCCAAGATGGTGGAGGACTCCTCCGACGCCGGGCTGCTGGACGACCGGGGCGCCGAGCGGTTGCGGGACGCGCTGGAGCTGGGCCGCCGCCCGGTCCGCGACGTGGTCCTGCCGCTGGAGAAGGTGGTCTACGCCCGGCTGGGCGTCACACCCGAGAACCTGGAGGACCTGGCCGCGCGGTCGGGCTTCTCCCGCTTCCCCGTCGTCGACGACTCGCGCCGCATCCTCGGCTATCTGCACGTGAAGGACGCGCTGGACGCGATGCCGCGTGACCTGCCGTTCCAGGTGTCCTCGATGCGGCCGATCGCCCGGGTGCGGGCCGCGACGCCGCTGGACGACGTGCTGACCGCGATGCGCGGCTCGCGCACCCACCTCGCCGCCGTGAGCGGCGACGACGGGCGGCTGGCCGGGCTGGTCACGATGGAGGACGTGCTGCGGGAGCTGGTGCTCCAGCAGCGGCCGGCGGGCTGACGGCGGCGTCCGGGGCCTGACGGCACCTCCCGGCGCGGGCGGTCCTGTACTGCGTGGCCCTGTACTGCGTATAGGATCGCTCGCGCCATGGAGATCAGTGCTCAATACACCAGTTTCGTCGCGGTCGGGGATTCCTTCACCGAGGGCATGTCGGACGCGCTGCCGGACGGCTCGTACCGCGGCTGGGCGGACCTGCTCGCCGCCCGCCTCGCCGCTCGGACGCGGGACTTCCGGTACGCCAACCTCGCCGTGCGCGGCAAGCTCGTCGGGCAGATCGCCCGGGAGCAGGCGCCCGCGGCCGCCGGGATGGGCGCCGACCTGGTCACGCTGGTGGGCGGCCTGAACGACGTGCTGCGCCCCAAGTGCGACGTGGACCGGGTGTGCGCGCTCCTGGAGGAGGCCGCCGCACTGCTGGCGCCGAGCTGCAAGCAGCTCGTCCTCATGCGCAGCCCGGGCCGGCAGGGTCCGGTGCTGGAACGCTTCCGGCCGCGCATGGAGACGCTCTTCGACCACATCGACGAGGTCGCCCGGCGGCACGGCGCGCTCGTGGTGGACCTCTACGGCTCGGCCGTCCTGGGCGATCAGCGGATGTGGGCGGACGACCGGCTGCACCTGACCGCCGAGGGCCACGAGCGGGTGGCCGAGGCGGTGTGGCAGGCGCTCGGGCTGCCGCCGGAGGCGGAGTGGGACGCGCCGCTGCCGCCGCCGGTCCCGCCGGGCTGGGTGGCCCGGCGCACCTCGGACGCCCGCTTCGCCCGCACCCATCTGCTGCCGTGGATAGGCCGCCGGCTCACGGGCCGGTCGAGCGGCGACGGCCGCCCGCCGAAGCGGCCGGAGCTCCTTCCGTACGGAGACGACGACTGACTTAACGCAAACTGCGTTAACAACGGCGGTCACTTCTGCTAAGAATGCTGTCGTCCCTGTTGGCGTCCCCTGGGAGCCGTGACCGGAGCATGACCGCCACCGCTCAGTACGACATCCCCGACACCATGCGCGCCGCCGTGCTCGTCGCGCCGAAGCAGCTGGAGATCCAGGAGCGCCCCGTGCCCCGGCCGGGCCCCGAACAGGTGCTCGTCCGCGTCGAGGCGGTCGGCGTGTGCGGCTCCGACGTGCACTACTTCGAGCACGGGCGGATCGGTGACTTCGTCGTCCGCTCCCCCATGGTCCTCGGCCACGAGCCGGGCGGCACCGTCGTCGCCCTCGGGCCCGGCGCCCGGCGGCACGCTCCCGGGCAGCCCGTCTCGATCGAGCCCGGCGTGCCCTGCGGCCGCTGCGCCCAGTGCCGGCACGGCCGGTACAACCTCTGCCCGGACGTGTCGTTCTACGCCACACCGCCGGTGGACGGGGCGTTGTGCCAGTACGTGGCCGTCGACGAGGACTTCGCGCACCCGGTGCCGGAGTCGCTCGGCGCGGAGGGCGCGGCGCTGCTCGAACCGCTCTCCGTCGGCGTCTGGGCCTCGCGCAAGGGCAGGATCGGGCCCGGCTCCCGGGTGCTGGTGACGGGCGCCGGACCCATCGGGCTGGTCGCGCTCCAGACCGCGCGGGCGTTCGGGGCGAGCGAGGTGGTGGTCACCGACGTCGCGCCGGAGCGGCTCACCGTCGCCCGCGAGCTGGGCGCCACGGCCACCGTCGACGCGCGCACCACCCGGCTCGCCGACACCGGGTACGCACCGGACGTGCTGCTGGAGTGCTCGGGCGCGCCGGCCGCCGCCGAGGAGGGGCTGCGGGCGCTCGGCCGGGCCGGGCGCGCGGTGCTGGTCGGAATGGGCGGGGACACCGTCCCGCTGCCGCTCTCGCACGTGCAGAATCACGAGATCGAGGTCACCGGCACGTTCCGGTACGCCAACACCTGGCCGACGGCCGTCGCGCTGGCCGCCGCCGGCGAGGTGGACCTGGCCCGGCTGGTCACCCACCGGTACGGCCTGCGGGACAGCGTGGCGGCGCTCACCGCGGGCGCCGCCGACCCGACGGCGATCAAGGCCGTGGTACGCCCGCAGCCGGAGTGACGGCACGCCGGTCCGCACGAGGGAAGGAGCACAGGTGCCCGCCAAGGCACGGCTGTCACAGGCGGCCGTCGAGGACCGCCGGCAGGACGTCCTGCGGTATGTCGCCGAGCGGGGCGAGATCCGCATCGACGCCCTCGCGGCGCACTTCGGCCTCAGCCTGATGACCATGCACCGCGATCTGGACGACCTCGCGGCGCGCGGTCTGCTGCGCAAGGAGCGCGGGCGCGCGGTCGCCTTCCCGGCGCTGACCATGGAGACCGCCACCCGCTTCCGGGAGGGCGCGAACCGCGAGGTCAAAGAGGCACTGTGCGCCGCCGCCGCGGAGCGGATCCGGCCCGGCAGCACGCTGCTGATCGACGACTCCACCACCCTGTACCCGCTGGCCGAGACGCTGGCGGGGGTCGAGGGCGTACGGGTCGTCACCAATTCGGTGGGGCTGGCGCAGCGGGTGTCGTCGGCCGCCGCCGCGGACGTCACGCTGCTCGGCGGGGAGTACCGGGGCGACTTCCACTCCTGCACCGGGCCGGAGGTGACGCGGGGACTGTCCCGGATCCGCGCGGACCTGGCACTGATGTCCGCGACGGCGGTGCACGACGGCCGGCTCTACCACCCGCTGCCGGAGTTCGTCGAGGTCAAGGAGGCGATGCTGGCGGCCGCCGCGGACAGCCTGCTGCTCGCCGACCGCACCAAGTTCGGCAGGACCGCGACGTACTGCTACGGGGACGTCACCCTGTACGGGGCGGTGCTCACCGACACCGGCACGGAAGGGGCGGAGACCGCGGCCGTGCGGGGACTGGGCGTGGCGGTCACCACCGTCCCGGTGCGGTTGTAGCAAGCCACAATCCGGACCGTGGCACTGGCCTGCGCAAACGAACAGTAGAATCGGCTCACGTGACTGCAAAGCCCCGCATCCCCAATGTCCTGGCCGGCCGCTACGCCTCCACGGAGCTGGCCGTCCTGTGGTCCCCCGAGTACAAGGTCAAGCTGGAGCGGAAGCTGTGGCTCGCCGTGCTCCGCGCGCAGAAGGACCTCGGCGTTGAGGTGCCCGAGCAGGCCCTCGCCGACTACGAGCGAGTCCTGGACAACGTCGACCTGGCCTCCATCGCCGAGCGCGAGAAGGTCACCCGGCACGATGTGAAGGCCCGGATCGAGGAGTTCAACGCCCTCGCCGGCCACGAGCAGGTCCACAAGGGCATGACCTCCCGCGACCTGACCGAGAACGTCGAGCAGCTCCAGGTCCGCCTCTCGCTGGAACTGATGCGGGACCGCAGCGTCGCCGTCCTCGCCCGCCTCGGCAAGCTGGCCGGCGAGCACGCCGAGCTGGTCATGGCCGGCCGCTCGCACAACGTCGCCGCCCAGGCCACCACCCTCGGCAAGCGCTTCGCCACCGCAGCCGACGAGCTGCTCGTCGCCCACGGCCGCCTGGAGGACCTCCTCTCGCGCTACCCGCTCCGCGGCATCAAGGGCCCCGTGGGCACCGCGCAGGACATGCTGGACCTCCTCGGCGGCGACGCCGGCAAGCTCGCCGACCTGGAGCAGCGCATCGCCGGCCACCTCGGCTTCGCGCAGAACTTCACCTCCGTCGGCCAGGTCTACCCCCGCTCGCTCGACTACGACGTGGTCACCTCCCTGGTGCAGCTGGCCGCCGCGCCGTCCTCGCTCGCCAAGACCATCCGGCTGATGGCCGGCAACGAGCTGGTCACCGAGGGCTTCAAGCCCGGCCAGGTCGGCTCCTCGGCGATGCCGCACAAGATGAACACCCGCTCCTGCGAGCGCGTCAACGGCCTGATGGTCATCCTGCGGGGCTACGCCTCGATGGCCGGTGAGCTCTCCGGCGACCAGTGGAACGAGGGCGACGTGTCCTGCTCCGTGGTCCGCCGCGTCGCGCTGCCGGACGCGTTCTTCGCGCTGGACGGCCTGCTGGAGACCTTCCTGACCGTCCTGGACGAGTTCGGTGCCTTCCCCGCCGTCGTCGCCCGCGAGCTGGACCGCTACCTCCCCTTCCTCGCCACGACGAAGGTGCTCATGGGCGCCGTGCGTGCCGGCGTGGGCCGCGAGGTCGCGCACGAGGCGATCAAGGAGAACGCCGTGGCCGCCGCGCTCGCCATGCGCGAGCAGGGCGCCGAGCGCAACGAGCTGCTCGACAAGCTCGCCGCCGACGAGCGGATCCCGCTGGACCGCGACCAGCTGGCCGAGTCGATGGCGGACAAGCTGTCCTTCACCGGCGCCGCGGCCGACCAGGTGGCGGCCGTGATCGCGCGCATCGAGGAGATCGCCAAGGCGCACCCCGAGGCCGCGGCCTACACGCCCGGTTCCATCCTCTGACCCTCCGGACGATCGGAGCGCCGTGCCGCGGTACACCCCCGAAGAGCTGGAAGCCGCTCGTGACCGCCTCGTCCCGGACGTGGCCGCGACCGGGCTCCGGGTCCTCTTCTGCGGTATCAACCCGGGCCTGATGTCGGCCGTCACCGGCCACCATTTCGCCCGGCCCGGCAACCGCTTCTGGCCGACGCTGCACGCCGCCGGGTTCACCCCCCGGCGGCTGCGGCCCGACGAGGAGCAGGAACTGCTGCGGTACGGCGTCGGCATCACCAACGTCGTACAGCGGGCCACGGCCCGCGCGGACGAGCTGGCGCCGGAGGAGTTCGAGGAGGGCGGCCGCCGGCTGGAGGAGAAGGTGCGCCGGCTGCGGCCGGCCTGGCTGGCGGTCGCCGGCGTCACCGCCTACCGCGCGGCCTTCGGCGACAAGCACGCCAAGGTCGGGCCGCAGGAGCGGACCATCGGCGGCGCCCGCATCTGGGTACTGCCCAACCCCAGCGGTCTGAACGCTCACTGGAACCCCACCACGCTCGCGGAGGAGTACGGCCGGCTCCGCGCGGCGGCGTTCGCCGAGGAGTGACCGCCCTGCCGGGGCAGCGGCGGGCCCGCGTCCCCGTCCGGCCACACCGCCACGACCAGCTCGTACGGCAGGAACTCGGCGGCCCTTCCCACGCCGGTCGCCACCCGGCACTCCCCCACCGCCCACACATGGACCGTCCCGGTCAGCGCGGCCAGGTCCGCCAGCGGCGGCGGCACCGGTAAGCCCATCGCCGACCGCTCCAGATGGGGCGTCAGGTCCAGCACTCCGGGAGGCCCCCAGCGCGCGGACAGCAGCCCGTCGAGCGCTTCCCTCTCCGCTGCGAACTCCCTTGCCGCGACCGGCGCGTCGGCCGGGTCGGCCTCCCAGAACTCCTCGCTCGCACGGAGCCGGAGAACCCGGCCGGCATCGCCCGGCGCGGCGAGCGCGGCGTCGATCGCGGACAGGTGACAGGAAATCTGTTGCCTCGTCATGTCAACAGTAAAGACCCCACCTCTGACAATCGGCCGTCACAGGCCGTGACCAGCGGCTTCAGGGCTCGCCGCGGGCCGTCCGACGGGCTACGATCCCGCAAACACCTGAGGCGAGGGAGGCAGAAGTTGGGGCGGCTCACCGGCGGGGACCCCTCTCTGCTGCGACGGATCAACTCCGCCGTGGTGCTGCACGCGCTGCGTGCCGCCGACGCCGCGACCCTGACCCAGCTGGTGGAGCTCACCGGCCTGTCCCGGCCGACCGTCGAGGGGGTCGTGGAGGGGCTGATCGAGTCGGGGCTGGTCGTCGAGGTGCCGGCCGACGAGGGCGTGGCGCGACGGCAGGGCAGGCCCGCGCGCCGGTTCCGCTTCCGCGCCGAGGCCGGGCATCTGCTGGGTATCGAGATCGGCGCGCACCGGGTCTCGGCGCTGCTGTCCGATCTGTGCGGGCGGGTACTGGGCTCGGTCCAGCACGACGTGGACGAGGTCACCTCGGCCGACCGGCGGCTGGCGTGCGTCCGGGACACTGTCGCCGACCTGCTGCTGCAGGCCGGGGTGGCGCGCGATTCGCTGCGCGCGGTGGGTGTCGCGGGCCCCGGCATCGTGGAGGCGGACGGCCGGGTACGGCTGGGTACCGCACTGCCGGGGTGGACCGGGCTGCCGCTGGGCGAACGGCTTCGCAAGTGGTTCCGCTGCCCCGTCCTGGTGGAGAACGACGCCAACGCGGCGGCGGTGGCCGAGCACTGGAAGGGCGTGGCGGCGGGCTCGGACGACGTGGTGTTCGTGCTGGCCGGGCTGAGTCCGGGCGCGGGATCGCTGATCGGCGGGCGGCTGCACCGCGGCTTCGGCGGGGCGGCCGGCGAGATCGGCGCGCTGCACCTGCTCGGACGGGAGGCGACACCCGAGGCGCTGCTGTCGACGACCGGCGAACCGCTGCATCCGCTGGACGAGGCGCAGGTCGCGCAGGTCTTCACGCTCGCGCGCGAGGGCGACGCACGGGCTCAGGACGCGGTGCAGCGGTTCCTCCAGCGGCTGGTCCACGACGTCGCGGCGCTGGTCCTCGCCCTCGATCCGGAGCTGGTCGTCATCGGCGGCTGGGCGGCCGGCCTGGACGGCGTGCTCGGCCCGCTCCGTGAGGAGCTGTCCCGCTACTGCCTCCGCCCGCCCCATGTCGCCCTGTCCACTCTCGGCGAGGCCGTGGTGGCGACGGGCGCGCTGCGCCTGGCCCTCGATCACGTGGAGGAGCAGCTCTTCGCGGTGGACGGCACGGTCACGGCCCGGCGGTGACCGGCCGCCGGGCGCCCGGAGGCGCCGAGCGGACCGGCCGCGGACCGGGCCGGGACGGCTGACGGGCGGTCAGCCGGCGAGTACGGCGAGGGTGTCGTGGTCGCCGAAGGTGAGGCGGCAGGTGTCGGCGCGGTAGGTGGAGACCGCGACGGCGGTGGTGCGGCCGCCGGTCACGTACCGCGTGGTGACGACCAGGACGGGCGCGCCGGGCAGCCGGTCCAGCTGCTTGGCGTCCTCGGCGCGGGCCGAGCCCAGCTCCACCGCGCGCTCCTCGCCGTCCAGTTCGAGCCGCTGCAGCTCGTGCAGGACGGCTCGCGCGCGGGCGACCGGCCCGGTGGCGGCGTCCGCCGCGATGCCGGGGACGGACTCGGCGGGCACGTAGAGCAGTTCGGCCGCGACCGGCTGGCCGTGGTCGACCCGCGTACGCCGCACGACGTGCACGGTGTCCGCAGCGCCCGCGCCCAGCGCCTCGGCGACGGCCGGCGGGACCGAACCGCCGTCCACCTCGGCGGCGTCGGCCGGCTGCCAGGCGTCGCCGGGCGCGCCGGGCCAGCTGTGGCCGGACCGGTCCACGGGCACGCCCATGCGGGGCGGGGCGACCGTGGTGCCCACGCCGCGGCGGCGCTGCAGCCGGCCTTCCAGTTCGAGCTGTTCGAGCGCCTGCCGGAGCGTGGCGCGCGCGACCCCGAAGCGCGCGGCGAGGTCCCGCTCGTTCGGCAGGATCTCGCCGACCGCGAACTCCGAGTCGAGCGCGTCACTGAGCACGGTCTTGAGGTGCCAGTACTTCGGTTCCTGCACCGTGTCGAGCTGCGTGGTCCCCACCCTGTCCTCCGCAATCGCCGGTTTCCCCGGTCCGTCTCCGGGGTGTCCCGGGTGGCCCCGGGGTTTTGAGTACTTCTTTATTAAAGGTTGTTGAAGTATGGCTGTGACGATATGGGCGGCCCCACCCTTGGTCAAGACCAATCGGCGTTCCGATGCCGTAGCGTGACCGAGTCAACACGGTTGGAGACGGTGGCCGGGGCCCGCCGCGCCCGATGGCATGGGGTCGGTTCCGGCGGGTACGGTCCCGGCATGCTTGCCGTGCTCCATACCTCTCCGGCCCATGTCCCCGTGTTCGACGCGCTGCGCGACGCCGAGGCACCCGCACTGAAGCTGCGTCACCTCGTGCACCCCGAGCTGCTCGACCGGGCGCGCGAGGCCGGCCCCGAAGCGGTCGCCGACGAGGTGCGCGGTGCGCTCGCGGCGGCCGTGGCCGAGGGCGCGACGGCCGCGTTGTGCACGTGCTCCACGCTCGGCGGCGTCGCCGAGGCGGCCGGCGCGGAGTTCGACGTACCGGTACTGCGCGCCGACCGGCCGATGGCGGAGGCCGCGGTGGCGGGCGGTGAGCGGATCACCGTACTGGCGACGGTGGCGAGCACCCTGGAACCGACGGTCGCGCTCATCGAGGAGGAGGCGGAGCGCGCCGGGCGGCGGGTGGTGGTCCGTACGCATCTGGTGCCGGACGCCTTCGCGCTCTTCGAGGCGGACGACCACGAGGGCTATCTCACCGCGGTGGCCGAGGCCGTGCGGGAGGCGGACACCGACGGCAGCGCGGTGACCGTGGAGGAGGCCGTGGACGGCGCGGAGGACGCCGGGACGCCCAGGAGCGCGCACGTCATCGTGCTCGCGCAGGCGTCGATGGCGCCGGCTGCGGAGCGGGCCGACGTCCGTACC
Source organism: Streptomyces sp. NPDC050806 (assembly GCF_055586425.1). Classification (NCBI taxonomy): domain Bacteria; kingdom Bacillati; phylum Actinomycetota; class Actinomycetes; order Kitasatosporales; family Streptomycetaceae; genus Streptomyces; species Streptomyces sp. NPDC050806. The sequence goes on from NZ_JBVJIF010000004.1 coordinate 91,649, forward strand.
GAGGTGCTGACCAGCCCGCGCAGCGGCCTGCGTGCCGCGGCACGGGCGGCGGGCGTCGTGCCGCGGTAGGCGACGGCGGGCCTCAGGCCGCGGCGGGGCCCTCCCCCAGCGCGGCCAGCTTGTCCGGGTTGCGGACGATGTAGATCGTCTGGATGCGGCCGTCCACCACGTCGAGCTGGAAGACCGTGTCGACGCGGTCGCCGACCCGTCCGACGAGGGCGAATCCGCCGTTCAGGGCGGCGAGGTCGAACCTCAGCTCCGCCGGCTGCTTCTTGGCGACGGACACCATGAAGCGGCCGACCTTGTCGGAGGTCTCGATGACGCGCAGCGGCGCCTTGGCCTTGCCGCCGCTGTCGCCGACCAGCCGTACGTCCTCGGCGAGCAGCCCGATCAGCCCCTGCAGGTCATCGCCGGCCGCGGCGGCGAGGAACCGTTCGGTCAGGTCGCGCTGCCGCTCGGGGTTCACCTCGAAGCGCGGCTTGCGCTCCTCCACGTGGCGCCGGGCGCGCCCCGCCAGTTGGCGCACGGCGGCCTCGCCGCGCTCCAGTACCGCGGCGATCTCCGGGTACGGGTAGCCGAACGCCTCGCGCAGCACGAAGACGGCCCGCTCCAGCGGCGAGAGGGACTCCATGACGACGAGCACGGCGAGCGTGACGGACTCGGTGAAGACGGCCCGGTCCGCGCCGTCCGGTACGACGCCGCCGTAGTCGGTCGCGACGGGCTCGGGCAGCCACGGTCCCACGTACGTCTCGTGCCGGGCCTGCGCCTGGCGGAGCCGGTCGATGGCGAGCCGGGTGGTGACGCGCACGAGGAACGCGCGTGGTGCGCGCACCGCGTCGTGGTCGGCGGCCGACCAGCGCAGCCACGCCTCCTGCACGACGTCCTCGGCGTCGGCCACCCGGCCGAGCATGCGGTAGGCGACGCCCTGCAGGAAGGGGCGGTGTTCTTCGAAGACATCGGTCGCGGCATCCGTGAGCACGCCCTCATCCCACCGGGGCGGCCGCGCGTTGTCCAGCCTGGGGCGTACGGACGCGCGCCCACGGAATTCGGGCCCGCCCGCTACCGCCCGGTAACGATTGCTGACATGGTGTCTCTCGGGCCGTCCCCCACGTGCGGCCCCTCCCCCTGCGGCTTCCCCTCCCCCCGAAGGAGCCCCCATGACGACCGCCACGGCCTCCGCCCTGCACGTCTCCCCCGACGGCCGTCCGCCGTTCACGGTCGCGTACGAGCGCAAGGGCGCCGGCGAGCCGGTCGTGCTGCTGCACGGCATCGGCCACCACTACCAGGCCTGGGAGCCGGTGTTCAGCGTCCTGGCCGCCTCGCACGACGTGATCGCGCTCGACCTGCCGGGCTTCGGCGCTTCGCCCGCGCTCCCCGACGGCGTGCCGTACGGCATGACGTCGGTGGTCCCGCTGCTCACGGACGCGTTCGCCGCGCTGGGCATCGAACGGCCGCACGTGGTGGGCAACTCGCTCGGCGGGCTGCTCGCGCTGGAGCTGGGCCTGACCGGGGCCGCGCGATCGGTGACGGCGCTGTCCCCCGCGGGCTTCTGGACGGAGGCCGAACGCCGGTACGCCTTCGGGGTGCTGATGGGGATGCGGGCCGGCGCGAAGGCGCTGCCGCAGCCCGCGGTCGAGGCACTGGCCCGTTCGGCGGTCGGCCGCGCCGCGCTGACCAGCTCCATCTACGCCCGCCCCGGTCGCCGTTCGGCGGCCGCCGTGGCGGCCGAGACGCGGGCGCTGCGGGACGCGCCCGGCTTCTCCGCCACGCTCGCGGCGGGGCGCGGCCCCGGTGTGCTCTTCCAGCACGATCTCCCGGACATCCCCGTGACCATCGGCTGGGGCAGCCGCGACCGGCTGCTGCTGCCCCGCCAGGGCGTGCGGGCCAAGCGCGTGATCCCGGGCGCCCGCCTCGTACGCCTCCCCGGCTGCGGCCACGTTCCCATGAACGACGACCCGGCGCTGGTCGCCCGCGTCATCCTGGACACGGTGGCGCCGGCAACGGCGTGAGCGGGCGGGTGCGGCGATCGCTCACCTACGGGGCGAGGCGCGGCGGAGACTCGGCAACGGGGCGAGGGACGGCGGACGCTCGGCTACGGGGCGAATCGAACGCGCCCGTACCCCCACCGGGGGGTTACCCGTACGGCACGGCAGGCAAGCCCGAACCGCCACGCCCCCTTCCTGGCCATTTCCTGGCCATCCTCGCCCCCGCTTGCGACCATGGCCCGGTTCCGCGTTCCGCGTTCCGCGCCCGTGACATCCGGTTGTTCACTGAGTGTTGGGGTGCAGGGCACCGGACAGCGATAGGAACCGGACAGCGGCGAGGACGAGCGGACCACGGGAGGACGCACATGGCGCAGGGAGCAGCGGACGGCAGAGCCTTCGGGCGGCGGGCGGTGCTGCACGGTGCGGCGGCCGCGTCCGCGGCGTTCGCCCTGCCGGCGATCGGCTGCGCGGCCTCCGCCCAGGCGCGCGGCGGGCGGCCGAGCGCCGAGTGGGGCGTGCAGGTCGGCGACGTGACGACCGGCTCCGGGCTGGTGTGGGTGCGGTCGGACCGGCCCGCGCGGATGACCGTGGAGACCGCGGCGACCGAGTCGTTCCGGCACGCGCGCACCTGGCGCGGCCCGGTGGTCGGCGCGGGCACGGACTTCACCGGGGTGACGTCGCTGCGCGGCCTGCCGCCCGGTGAGCAGATCCACTACCGGGTCACGCTGACCGATCCCGACGACCCGCGGCGCGCGGGCGAGCCGGTCACGGGGACGTTCCGTACCGCGCCGGAGAAGCGCGGTGAGCGGGTGCGGTTCCACTGGTCGGGGGACCTCGCGGGGCAGGGCTGGGGCATCAACCCGGACCGCGGCGGTTACCGGATCTACGAGGAGATGCGGCGCCGCGACCCGGACTTCTTCCTGTGCAGCGGCGACAACATCTACGCCGACTCCCCCATCGAGGCCAGTGTGAAGCTGCCCGACGGGCGCACCTGGCGCAACGTCACCACCGAGGAGAAGGCAAAGGTCGCCGAGACGCTGGCGGAGTTCCGCGGCGCCTTCCGGTACAACCTCCTGGACGAGAACCTGCGGCGGTTCAACGCGCAGGTGCCCACGATCACGCAGTGGGACGACCACGAGGTGCACAACAACTGGTATCCGGGGCAGATCCTGGACGACGACCGGTACACGGTGAAGGACGCCGACGTGCTGTCGGCGCGCTCGCTGCGGGCGTTCAGCGAGTACTTCCCCATCCGTACGCTGCGCCCGGACCGGCGCGGGCGGGTGTACCGGGTGGTCGACCACGGGCCGCTGCTGGACGTGTTCGTGCTGGACATGCGGACGTACCGGAACGCCAACTCCGACGGGCGGCAGACGGAGGACGCGCAGGGCATCCTGGGCGCCGAGCAGCTGCGGTGGCTGAAGCGGGAGCTGTCGCGGTCCCGGGCCGTGTGGAAGGTGATCGCCTCCGACATGCCGCTGGGCCTGGTCGTGCCGGACGGCAAGACCCGCTTCGAGGCCGTGGCGCAGGGCGATCCGGGCCGGCCGCTGGGTCGGGAACTGCAGCTCGCGGAGTTGCTGCGGCACATCAAGCATCGGCGGATCACGGGCACGCTGTGGCTGACGACGGACGTGCACTACACCTCGGCGCAGCACTACGACCCGTCGCGGGCGGCGTTCAAGGACTTCGAGCCCTTCTGGGAGTTCGTCTCCGGGCCGCTGAACGCGGGCGGGTTCCAGGCGCTGAAGCTGGACGGTACGTTCGGGCCCGAGCAGCGGTTCCTGAAGGCGCCGGACCGGGCGAACACCTCGCCGGCCGAGACACCGCAGTACTTCGGCGAGATCGACATCGACGGCGGAAGCGGGGAACTGACGGTGCGGCTGCGGCAGGACAGCGGAGAGGTGTTGTTCAGCCAGACCTTGCAACCGGGGCGAGTCGGACAGTAGGGGCGTCCGACCCGAAGGTGTCCGTAGCGGCGATTGCGTCCTTTACCTGGCGGACACAAGGCGTTTGTGATCATGCAATACCGGTCGGTGATGCTGGAGTGCATGACTGAGAAAACCGAGCACTGCACTGCCCGCCGTTCGATGTGGCGGCGGGCCGCCGACCGTCTCGCCACCGGCCTGCCCCTCGGGTGGCCAGGACGCCAGGAACCGGCGCCGCCGCCGGGTGATACCGGCGCCGCGGCGTCGTCGGCGCCCGCCCTCACCGAGGGTGCGGAGCTCCCCGACACGACGCTGTGGCGCATGCGCACGACCGTACGGGACGAGCCGGGCAGTCTGGCCGCGCTGTGCCAGGCACTGGCCGTGCACCGGGTGGACATCCTGAGCCTGCAGACCCACCCGCTGTCCGAGGGCACGGTGGACGAGTTCCTGCTGCGCGTGCCGGGCACCCCGGACCGGACGGCGCTGACCGGCGCCGTGGCCGCGGCGGGCGGCCGGGACACCTGGCTGGAACGCGCCGATGCGCATGATCTCGTCGACGCGCCGGCCCGTATGCTGTCCCTGGCCACCCGTACGGCCCTGGACTCCGCGGAACTCCCTTTGGCGCTGCGGCAGTTGCTCGGCCGCTGCACCATCCACTCGGTACCCGCGCGCACGCTGAAGGGCGAGCCGTTGGCCGAACGGGTGCCGGACGAAGGCGTTCTTGAGGACCACATCATGAAGTTCCGCGACCCGTCCGGGGGGTCGATCACCATCGAGCGGCCGCAGCTGCCGTTCACCCCGACAGAGTTCGCCCGCGTCCGGGCGCTGGTGGAGCTGGACGCCCGGCTCGGCGAGCGCGTGCCGGAGCGCCGGGACACCCTCACCCTCCCCGAGGGCAACCCCATCACGGTGCGCCGCGCCGATCCCTCGGACGTGGCGGCGGCCCGTGAGATGCACGACCGCTGCTCCTCGCGCACGCTGTCGCTGCGGTACCACGGCCCGGTGCACGACGCCGACCGCTACCTCGACCACCTGCTGAGCCCGCGGCACGGCCGCACGCTCGCCGTGGAGACCGCGTCCGGGCGGCTGGTGGCGCTGGGCCACCTGCTGTGGGACGGCGACGAGACCGAGGTGGCGCTGCTGGTGGAGGACGCCTGGCAGCGCCGCGGCATCGGCGCCGAACTGCTGGCGCGGCTGGTCCAGATGGCGGCCGAGACGGGCTCCGAGAGCGTGTACGCCATCACGCAGGCGTCCAACACCGGGATGGTGGCGGCCATGCGCGGCCTCGGGCTGCCGCTGGACTACCAGGTCGAGGAGGGCACGCTGGTGATCACGGCCCGGCCTGCGGGGCTGCGGCACCGGCCGCTGCCGGTTCCCGCCGGGCGGGAGACGGCCGGCCGCTGAGCGCGGCGTCGAGGTCCCGCCACAGGTCCTCGACGTCCTCCAGGCCCACCGACATCCGCAGCAGCCGCTCGGAGATGCCGCCGGTCGCGCGGTCGGCTGCGTCGACGATGCGGTGGCTGATGGAGGCCGGGTGCTGGAGGAGTGTGTCGACGCTGCCGAGACTGACCGCCGGGGTGATCAGACGCACCCCGGCGGTCACCTCGTGCGGGTCCCCGCACACCTCGAACGCGACCATCGCGCCGCCGAGCCGCGGGTAGTGCACCCGGGAGACCCGGGGGTGCGCGGCGAGCCGCCGGGCCAGTTCCGCCGCGGTGGCCGACGCGGCCCGCACCCGTACGGGGAGCGTGGCCAGCCCGCGCAGCAGCAGGTATCCGGCGAGCGGGTGCAGTACGCCGCCGGTCGCGAAGCGCACCTGGCGCAGCCGCCGCGCGAACTCCTCGTCGCAGGCCACCACGCCGCCCAGCACGTCGCCGTGGCCGCCCAGGTACTTGGTCGCGCTGTGCAGCACCAGCCGGGCGCCCGCGCCGGCGGGGCGCTGCAGCACGGGGGTGGCGAAGGTGTTGTCGACGAGCAGCGGTACGGAGCCGCAGGCGTGAGCGGCGGCCGCGAGGTCGGTCTCGGCGAGCGTGGGGTTGGCCGGGCTCTCGACCATGACCAGGCCGGTGTCGGCCCGGATCGCGTCGCCGATCCCGGCCGGGCCGGTCCAGGTGACGTCCGTACCGAGCAGCCCGCCGGTCAGCAGGTGGTCGCTGCAGCCGTACAGGGGCCGTACGGCGACGACGTGCCGGAGTCCTTCGGCGTGCCGGGCGAGGAGGCAGGCGGTCAGGGCCGCCATCCCGCTGGCGAAGGCGACGGCGGACTCGGTGCGTTCGAGGCGGGCGAGCGCGGCTTCGAAGCGGGCAACGGTGGGGTTGCCGAGCCGGCCGTAGACGGGCGGGCCCGCCGGCTCGGCGCCCGTGGCGGCGAACGCGTCGAGGCGCGCCGCCTCGGCCCGGCTGTCCGCCGAGGGGTAGGTGGTGGACAGGTCCAGCGGGACCGCGTGCAGTCCCTGCGCCGCGAGGTCCTCCCGCCCGGCGTGCACGGCCTCGGTGGCCAGGGCGTGCGGTGGCGGGGCGTCGAGGGCGGTACGGGGAGCGGTGACGGGGGTGGTGGCGCGGTCCGGGTGCGCGGGTAAGAAGGTCATGCCACGATGCTGGTCAGGCGGGCTGACCGGATGGTCAACTTCCGTGTTACGTTCGGGACATGGCCGACTCTGTGCGTCTCGATCCGGTGGACCTGGAGATTTTACGCCTGCTGCAGAATGACGCCCGGACCACGTACCGCGAGCTGGCCGCGGCGGTCGGCGTCGCGCCGTCGACCTGCCTGGACCGGGTGACCCGACTGCGTCGCAGCGGCGTGATCCTCGGGCACGAACTGCGCCTGGACCCCGCGAAACTGGGCCGCGGGCTGCAGGCGCTGCTGTCGGTGCAGGTGCGTCCGCACCGCCGGGAGCTGGTCGGCCCGTTCGTGGAGCGGATCCGCTCGCTGCCCGAGGCGCTCTCCCTCTTCCATCTCACCGGGCCCGAGGACTACCTCGTCCATGTCGCCGTGCGGGACGCGGCCGACCTCCAGCGGCTGGTCCTGGACGAGTTCACCGCCCGGCGCGAGGTGGCCCGGGTCGAGACGCGGCTGGTCTTCCAGCGCTGGACGTGCGGCCCGCTGCTGCCGCCGGCGGACGCGGTCGGCGAGAAGACGCGCTAGGAGCCTCCGATTCTGGCTCCCCGAAGAGCTATCGGAAACCCTGGGCCATAGGGCCGGCTACATCACCGATCCGGGCGGCGCGATGACCAGCCTGAGGTGCAGGCCGGCGGCCCTGAGGCCGGTGTGGACGGGGAGGCTCGGGCGGACCAGGGTCAGGCTGCCCCTCATGGAGCGCAGCGCGCTCTGCACTCCGAGGAGGGTGTAGAGGCCGGCGTTGTCGCAGGACGTGACGCCGGCGAGGTCGAGCCGGAGATGCCGGGAGCCGCTCGCCATGACCGCCGCGGTGGCGTCGCACAGGTCGCTGACGCTGTCGCCGTCCAGCACGCCCACCACGGCCAGTTTGGCCAGCGTGGGCGAGCCGGCGGGGACCGGCCATCGTTCGATGCGTACGCGCCTGTCGGTCCGGGTCGTCACATGCATCCCGGCCGCCTCCCTTCAGCCGATCCTCACCGGTCTCGCCGGTTCGAGGCCCATAGTGACGCGGAACGGGGCGCCACGCGGCCCGGCGATCGAAACCGATCGAAGAATTCCGTCACAGACCGTGACCGTGGCACGGGCATGTGCCGCGGCCACGGTCACGCGGCGTAGGCAGGACGCGCAGCGGGCCGGAACCCGGGCCCGCTACCGTCGCGGCTCCTCGCCGAGCGCGTCACGAGTGGCCTCGATGAGCAGCCTCGCCTCGTCCTCCCGCTCGTCGTAACGGTCGGGGTGGGCGGACACCTGGACGTTCTGGGCGAGCTGGCCGGGGGTGAGGTCCGGGTCGTCCGCGTCCTCCTCGATGGCCCGCTCGAAGAACCGGTGCGACGCGTAGTTGACGTTCATGCACTCCTCGGCCGTGCCCCAGTCCATGCTGGGGCGCTGCTGGAACACGCCGACCGAGTCGAGGTGGCCGTGGTCGAGGTTCTCCATCCCCGATTCGACGAGCCCGGCCTCGAAGGCGGCGAGCACGACCTTGTCCGAGGCGTCCAGCTCCAGCCCCACCAGGTAGACCACTTCGGCCACTTCCTGGTCGGGGCGCCCCCTGGCGGGGCCGGGTGGCGGTCCTTGCGGGGCCGGCTGCGGCACGTTGCCCTCCTGCCGTTGCTCCGGTGACGTCCGTTTCAGCCTCGGGCACACGCGGGCGCCGGGGCAAGACCGCGGCCTCTTGCCAAAACATCACAGGAAGTGTGTGATGTTGCGCGGCGGTCGCGTACGCGTCGGAGGAGGGCACATGGTGCGCCGGAGTCGTGGGTCCGAGGCCGACGTCGAGCGGCGCCGCCGCCGGGTGCTCCGGCAGGTCATCGACGAGGGCTCCGTACAGATCACCGCACTCGCCAAAACCTTGCAGGTCAGCACGATGACCGTGCACCGCGATCTGGCCAATCTGGAGTCCCGGCGGCTGTTGGAGAAGCGCCGCGGCAGGGCCGTCGCGCTGCCCACCGTCACGGTGGAGACCGCGACCCGCTTCCGGGAGGACCAGCAGGCCGGGGCGAAGGAGGCGTTCGCCGAACTGCTGGTGCGGGAGGTCGGCGCCGGTGACACGGTGCTGATGGACTGCGGCTCCACCCTCTTCCCGCTCGCCCGCCGGCTCGGCCGCATCGAAGGGCTGACGGTGTTCACCAACTCCCTGCGCGTCGCCTCGCTGATCGGTGCCGCGGGGGCGCCCGGTACGGAGGTCGTCGTGCTCGGCGGCCGCTACCGCCCCGACTTCGAGGCCTGCGCGGGCCCGGAGACCCTGCGCCATCTCGCCCGGGTCCGCGCCACCATCGCCTTCTCCTCCCCCACCGCGGTCGACCGTGCCCGGCTCTTCCATCCGGTACGGGAGTGGGCCGACCTGAAGGCGGCGCTGCGGGAGGCGGCCGAGCGCAGCGTGCTGGCGGTGGACCACACCAAGTTCGGCCGGACCGCCACCCACGGGTACGGCGACGCTTCGGGGTACGACCTGGTGGTCACCGACACCGCGACGCCGGAGGACCAGACCGCCGCCATCGAGCGGCTGGGCGTACGCGTCCGGACCGTGCCGCCGGCCGGCCCCGACACCACCGGAACCGTCTCCGACACCGACTGACCACAAGCCGCAACGCCCCCTTTGTGAAAGGCAGTTCACCATGCGTGCCGTCGTCATCCAGACCCCCGGTTCCTACTCCGTCGAGACCGTCGCCGATCCCGTGCCGGGGCCCGGCGAGGTCGTCGTCGAGGTCGCCGCCGTCGGCATCTGCGGTACCGATCTGCACATCGTGCAGGGGGAGTTCGCGCCGACGCCGTACCCGATCATTCCCGGGCACGAGTTCACCGGGGAGGTCGTGGCGCTGGGGGCCGAGGTGAGCGGGGTGCGCGAGGGCGACCGGGTCGCGGTCGATCCCTCGCTGTTCTGCGGGTCCTGTCATTTCTGCAGCATCGGCCGGGGCAACCTCTGCGAGCGCTGGGGCGCGATCGGCGACACGGTGGACGGCGCGATGGCGCAGTACGTCAAGGTGCCCGCGGCCAACTGCTATCGCCTGCCGCAGAGTGTGGACCTCGCGCAGGGCACCCTGATCGAGCCGCTGTCCTGCGCGGTGCACGGCTTCGACGTGCTGCCGCGCGACCTGGGCGCGCACTACCTCGTCTACGGCGCGGGCACGATGGGCCTGATGATGCTGCAGCTCGCGCGGCGGGCCGGAGCCGCTTCGGTGTCGGTCGTCGACATCAACACCGAGCGCCTGAAGGTCGCCGGGCAGCTGGGCGCGGACGCGGTGGCGACCGGCGCGGACACGCTGGACCGGCCGCAGGGCTGGGAGATCGTCATCGACTGCACGGGGGTGGTACCGGTGATCGAGGACGCGGTCACGCGGGTCCGGCGGGGCGGTACGTTCCAGCAGTTCGGTGTCGCGCCTTCGGACGCCATGGCGAGGATCTCGCCGTTCCGCATCTACAACGACGAGATCACCGTGGTCGGTTCGATGGCGGTGGTGCACAGCTTCGGGCGGGCCGTGGAGCTGATGGGCAAGGGCGCGCTGGACGCCGACACGATGATCACCCACTCCTACGGCCTGGGCGACTTCGGCCGGGCCCTGGAGACCTTCCAGCAGGGCACCGGCCGCAAGATCCAGCTCCGCCCGGCGTCCTGAGCGGCGCCGACGGGCCGGGCGCGCACCGCGGACCGCCGCTACCCGCCGCCCTTCCGCGGCCGGTCCCCGCAGGCGCGTGACCACCAGGTGCCCTCGCCGTGCGAGAGGCCCGGCAGACGCCGTTCGACGGTGTGCAGATGCCGGGCCGGGAGGGTGCCCTTGATCAGCCAGCCGGCGTCCGCGTCGGCGGCCGTCTCCGCGATGTCCGCGCCGAGCGCGGCGAGGCAGGCGGTGACGGCGGGCAGCGCGTCGGCCGGTACGTCGGCCTCGAAGGCGTGGTACGGCTCGTACACCCGGGTGCCGGCCCGTTCCAGGGCCCGGGCCAGCACCAGCGGGGTCAGACCGCGGAAGTCGGCGGCCGTGCTGAGCGGGCCGACGAAGCCGGAGCGGATGAGGGTGACGGTGCAGTCGGTGACGGCCCAGCCGTGCGGGCCGCGGCGCAGCCCCGCGTGCACGCTCTCCTCGACGGCGGTGTGGAAGGCCCGTGGCAGCGCGCCGAGTTCGGTCTCGTAGCGGAAGACGGCACCGGTGCCGTCGGCGGCCGGGTCGACGCGCAGCCCGACGGTGGCCCAGTGGCCGCTGGGGGCCGGGGTCCGGTGTCCCAGTTCCTCGACGGCCTCGCCGGTGCCGGCCGGGCGTTCGCGGCACACCACCCGGCTCGGGGTGAAGGTGGCGTCGATGCCGTACTCGTCCGCGAGCGCCGCCGCGAGGATCTCCTTCTGCATCTCACCGTGGAGCAGGACGGAGGTGGTGCCGTCCGGTTCGGCGCAGGCGTGGATGAGCGGGTCCTCCTCGGCCAGGCGCCGCAGCGCCGCGTGCAGCCGGGCCGCGGCGCCGGGGCCCGGCTCGCGGGGCCGGACGACGGTGCGGAGGGTGGGGGCCGGGAAGTACGGCCGGTGTGCGTCGTCGTCCGGGGCGCCGAGCCGGTCGCCGACCCGGATGCCGGCCACGCCGCTGATCCTCGCGATGTTTCCGGGCGTCAGCCGCTGGCCGGCCCCGTCCGCCGCGCCGACGACCTCCAGCGCGGTGATCCGGCCGGTGTACGTGTGCGGGGTGGCGTCCGGCTCGCGGCGGTGGAGGGTGACCCGCTGCCGCGCCGCCAGTTCGCCGGAGTACAGCCGTACGTAGGCACTCCTCACCCCGGCGGCGGTGTGGTCGGCGGCGAAGACCGTGCCGCGCGGGTCCGGTGACGGCGACGGGTCCGGGGCGGCGGCGGGTGGCAGCAGCCCGGTGATGCCGTCGAGGAGCGCGCCGACGCCCTGGCCGCTCAGCGCCGAGCCGAAGTACACGGGATGCGCGAGCCCGCGTGCCGTGCGGTCGGCGAGCGCGGTGCGCAGTTCGGCGGGGCTGGGGTACGGGCCGTCCACGACCCGGGCCAGCAGCGTGTCGTCGGTCTCGGCGAGCGTTTCGGCCACCCGGGTGCGGAAGTCCGGGTCGTCGAGGGAGTACGGCACCGTGCGGGCGGTGCGCGTGCCGAGGCCGTGCACCGCCGTCATGGGGACGAGGTGCGGCGCGAGCTTCCGGCGGGCGTCGGCGAGCAGGCCGTCGTGGCGGGCGCCGGCCCGGTCGGTCTTGTTGACGAAGAGGAGGGTGGGCAGCCGCATCTCGCGCAGGGTGCGCATCAGGAGGCGGGTGTGCGCCTGGACGCCCTCGACGGCGGAGAGCACCAGGACGGCGCCGTCGAGCACGGCGAGGGCGCGTTCCACCTCGGCCACGAAGTCGGAGTGGCCGGGGGTGTCGATGATGTTGACCCGGGTGGTGCCGAGGGTGAAGGAGACGACGGCGGAGCGGACGGTGATGCCGCGCTGCCGTTCGACGGTGCCGGTGTCGGTGTGGGTGGTGCCGGCGTCGACGCTGCCGAGCCGGGCGATGGCGCCGGTGTCGTGCAGCAGCCGCTCGGTGAGGCTGGTCTTACCGGCGTCGACGTGCGCCAGGATGCCGATGTTCAGGGTGCGCCGGATGGCGCCGGGGGTGTGCGGAGTACGCATGGGTGCCGAAGTCCTCGATGACCGTCCGATGGGGGCGCTGGGTCGTGTCGAGGTATCGGCGCATCGCGTCTTCCTGTCCGTGGGTGGCCGGGGCCGCTCGGTCGAGTGGCGGGCTCATCATGCCGGGGCCGGGGCGCGGCGCGGCAACCGGTTTTTTCCGGCCGCTGTCCCGGGCGACGGCCGCCGTCGCCGGACGGGGTGACCGACGCCTCATTATGCAACATGTTGCAAAACAGGCTTCGCTCGTCTACAAACGAAGCTCGTCGGCACTGTGCGCGCGAGGAGACTTCGGATGAGCCCGTACCCCCACCTGCTGAGCCCGCTGGACCTGGGCTTCACCACCCTGCCCAACCGAGTCCTGATGGGCTCGATGCACGTCGGCCTGGAGGAGGCGCCGGGCGGGTTCGCGCGGATGGCGGCCTTCTACGCCGAGCGGGCCCGCGGCGGCGTCGGCCTCATCGTCACCGGCGGCGTCTCGCCCAACGAGGCCGGCCGCACCATGGACGGCGGTGCCAAGCTCACCACCGAGGCGGAGGCCGCGCAGCACGCCCGGGTGACCGAGGCGGTGCACCGCGAGGGCGGGAAGATCGCGATGCAGATCCTGCACACCGGTCGGTACGCCTTCAGCGAGGACCTGGTGGCGCCCAGCGCGCTCCAGGCGCCCATCAACCCCTTCACCCCGCGCGCCCTCACCGACGACGAGGTCGAGCAGACCATCGAGGACTACGTACGGGCCGCCGAGCTGGCGCGGCAGGCCGGGTACGACGGCGTGGAGATCATGGGCTCGGAGGGCTACCTCATCAACGAGTTCATCGCGGCGCCCACCAACCACCGCACCGACCGGTGGGGCGGCTCCTACGAGAACCGGATCCGCTTCCCCGTCGAGATCGTGCGGCGCACTCGCGAGCGGGTCGGCCCGGACTTCATCCTGATCTACCGGCTGTCCATGCTCGACCTGGTGCCCGGCGGCTCCACGTACGACGAGGTCGTCCAGCTGGCCAAGGAGGTCGAGGCGGCCGGCGCCACCCTCATCAACACCGGCATCGGCTGGCACGAGGCCCGCATCCCCACCATCGCCACATCCGTCCCGCGCGGTGCCTTCTCCTGGGTGACGCAGAAGGTCATGGGCGCGGTGTCCGTCCCGCTGGTCACCACCAACCGCATCAACACCCCCGAGGTCGCGGAGCAGCTGCTCGCGGAGGGCCGGGCCGACATGGTCTCCATGGCCCGCCCGTTCCTCGCCGACCCGGACTTCGTGGCCAAGGCCAGGGACGGCCGCGCGGACGCGATCAACACCTGCATCGGCTGCAACCAGGCCTGCCTGGACCACATCTTCTCCGGGCAGATCACCTCCTGCCTGGTCAACCCGCGCGCCTGCCACGAGACCGAGCTGAGCCTCTCCCCCACCCGCCGCCGCAAGGAGCTGGCCGTGGTCGGCGCGGGCCCGGCGGGCCTGGCCTTCGCGGTGTCGGCGGCCGAGCGCGGGCACGGCGTGACGCTGTTCGACGCCGCCGACGAGATCGGCGGGCAGCTGAACGTCGCCCGCCGCATCCCGGGCAAGGAGGAGTTCAACGAGACGCTGCGGTACTTCCGTACGCGGCTCGAAGAGCTGAAGGTCGACGTGCGGCTGGGCACGGCCGTGACCGCCGAGGGCCTCGGTGCGGGCGGGTACGACGAGATCGTGGTCGCGGCCGGCGTCACGCCGCGCACCCCGGACATCCCCGGCGTCGAGCACCCCAGCGTGGTCAGCTACCTCGACGTGCTCGGCGGCCGGGTCGAGGCCGGGAGGACCGTGGCGGTGGTCGGCGCCGGCGGCATCGGCTTCGACGTGGCGGAGTTCCTGACCGACGGCGGCGAGCAGGCGAGCCTCGACCCGGCCGTGTTCTTCGGCCAGTGGGGCGTGGACACCTCGTACGGCGAGCGCGGCGGGCTCACGGCTCCGGTACGGACGGCCGCCGCCCGCACCGTCCACCTGCTCCAGCGCAAGACCAGCAAGGTCGGCGCCGGCCTGGGCAAGACCACCGGCTGGATCCACCGCACGGAGCTGCGCCACCGCGGCGTCACGATGACGGCGGGCGCCACGTACGACCGCATCGACGACGAGGGGCTGCACCTGACCGTCGACGGCGAGCAGACCGTGCTCGCGGCCGACACGATCGTGCTCTGCGCCGGCCAGGAGCCGCGCCGCGAGCTGTACGACGCGCTGGTGGCGGCCGGGCACACCGCGCACGTCATCGGCGGCGCCGACGTGGCCGCCGAGCTGGACGCCAAGCGCGCCATTCTGCAGGGCACGCGGCTGGCTGCGGACATCTGACCGCGCCCTAGGATGCGGGTACCGGTGGTGGCGCACGCCACCGGTACCCGCACCGCACAGGCACCACCGCACACTGGAAGGCCGCCATGTCCCTCCCGCACGCGATCCTCACGGCCCTGCTCGAAAAGCCGTCGTCGGGGCTGGAGCTGACGCGGCGGTTCGACCGGTCCATCCGCTACTTCTGGTCCGCCACCCACCAGCAGATCTACCGCGACCTGCGGAAGCTGGAGGAGGCCGGGCTGATCCACGCCCTGCCGCAGGCGCAGCCCTCGCGCGGCCAGAAGCGGGAGTACGAGGTGCTGCCGGCAGGGCGCGAGGCGCTCACCGCGTGGGTGGCCGAGCGGCAGGAACCGCGGGCCATGCGCGACCCGCTGCTGCTGCGGCTGCGGGCCGCCGCGGTCGTCGGCACGGACGGCCTCGCCGAGGAGTTCGAGCGCCATCTGGCCCTGCACGAGCGGCAGTTGGCGGAGTACCACGAGATCGAGGCGCGCGACTTCCCGCCGGAGAGGACGGCGGAGCCGGACCGGCTCCAGCATCTCGTGCTGCGGGCCGGCATCGCCCAGGAGACCTTCTGGGTGCAGTGGCTGACCGAATCGCTCACGGAGCTGCGGGCGATCGAGGCCGCGCGTGGCCCCGGGGGCGGCGGTTCCGCCTGACCGCGGGGCCGGCCGCCGGCCGGTCCCGGTCCGGCGCCTCTCGGTCAGTCCAGCCCGCCCCGCTTGACGAGCTGGGCGGCGATGACGTTGCGCTGGATCTCGTTGGTGCCCTCCCCGACGATCATCAGCGGCGCGTCCCGGAAGTACCGCTCGACGTCGTACTCCGTCGAGTAGCCGTAACCGCCGTGGATGCGGACCGCGTTGAGGGCGATCTCCATGGCGGTCTCGGAGGCGAAGAGCTTGGCCATGCCGGCTTCCATGTCCACCCGCCGCCCGGCGTCCGCCTCCCGGGCGGCGTGCAGGGTCAGCTGGCGCGCCGCGGTGAGCTTGGTGGCCATGTCGGCCAGGTAATTGCCGACCGACTGGTGCTGCCAGATCGGCTTGCCGAAGGACTCGCGTTCCTGGGCGTAGGCCAGGGAGTCCTCCAGCGCGGCCCGGCCGACGCCCAGCGCGCGGGCCGCGACCTGGAGCCGGCCGGTCTCCAGCCCCTTCATCATCTGCCCGAACCCCTTGCCCTCCGCGCCACCGAGCACGGCGTCCGGGGCCGCCCGGTAGTCCTCGAAGGACAGCTCGCAGCTCTCCACGCCCTTGTAGCCGAGCTTGGGCAGGTCGCGGGAGACGGTCAGCCCCGGGCCGTGCTCGACCAGGAGGATGGAGATGCCCTTGTGGGCGGGGGTCGCGTCGGGGTCGGTCTTGCAGAGCAGGGCGATCAGTTGGGAGCGGCGGGAGTTGGTGATCCAGGTCTTGGCCCCGTTGACGAGGTAGCCCTCATCGTCCTTGCGGGCGACGGTGCGCATGGCCTGGAGGTCGGAGCCGCCGCCCGCCTCGGTGAGCGCCATGGTGGCGCGGACCTCGCCGGTGGCCATCCTCGGCAGGTACCGCCGCTTCTGCTCCTCGGTGCCGAAGTGCAGCAGCAGCTTGGCCACCACGGTGTGGCCGCCCATCGCGCCGGCCAGGCTCATCCAGCCCCGCGCCAGTTCCTCGGTGACCAGCACGTAGCAGGGCGTGGAGACCGGTGTGCCGCCGTACTCCTCGGGCACGGCCAGCCCGTAGATGCCCAGCTCCTTCATCTTCTCGATCTGGGCCTCGGGGTAGGTGTTGGCGTGCTCCAGCTCCTGCACGACCGGCTTGACGTCCTTGTTCACGAAGTCGTGCACGGTCTCGACCACGAAGCGCTCGTCGTCGGTGAGGCTGTCCAGGGTGCTCATGCGGGGTCCTTCGGTGAGTACGGGGCGGGGCGTCAGACGACCGCGTCGGCGCGGAGCGCTGCGAGCTCGGCGGGCGTGCGGCCGAGTGCGGTGAGGATCGCTTCGGTGTGTTCGCCGACGGCCGGTACGGGGTCCATGCGGGCGGTGAGTCCGGCGAGGTCGGCGGGCGGCAGGAGGGCCTGCACGGTGGCGCCGGGCACGGCGACCTCGCGCCAGCGGTCCCGGCCTTCGAGGACGGGGTGGTCCAGGAATTCGGCGACGGAGTTCACCCCGGCGTTGGCGATGCCCAGCTCGTCCAGCACCTTCATCACGTCCGCTGCGGCGGAGCGGGCGAAGCGCTCGGCGATGACGGTCTCCAGCTCGTCCCGGTGGGTGACGCGGTCCGAGCCGGTGGCGAACCGCGGGTCCTCGGTCAGCTCGGGCCGCCCGAGGAAGCCCGCGCACAGCGCGGCCCATTCGCGTTCGTTCTGAATGGAGAAGAGCACGTCCTTGCCGTCGGCGGCGGTGTAGGCGCCGTACGGGGCGATGGTGGCGTGCCGGGTGCCGACGCGCGGCGGCTGGCTGCCGCTGTGCCGGGTGTAGTACGCGGGCTGGCTCATCCATTCGGAGAGCGCTTCGAAGAGGGACACCTCCACGGCGCGGGCGACGCCGGTGGTGGCGCGGGTGAACAGGGCGGCGAGGATGCCGCTGTAGGCGTACATGCCGGCGGAGATGTCGGCGACGGAGACCCCGACCCGGGCGGCCTCGTCGGCGCTGCCGGTGAGGGAGACCAGGCCGGTCTGGCACTGGACGAGCAGGTCGTACGCCTTGCGGTCGGCCCACGGCCCGCTGGTGCCGTACCCGGAGACGGTGCAGGGGATCAGCTTCGGGTAGCGGGCCGTGAGCGCGTCGGGGCCGAGGCCCAGGCGGGTGGCGGCGCCCGGCGCGAGGTTCTGCACGAACACGTCGGCCTCGGCGAGGAGTTCGTGCAGGATCTCCCGGCCGCGCGCGTCCTTGAGGTCGAGGGTGAGGGATTCCTTGGAGCGGTTGAGCCAGACGAAGTAGCTGGAGTGGCCGTGGACGGTGGTGTCGTAGCGGCGGGCGAAGTCGCCGTCGCCGGGGCGTTCGATCTTGATGACGCGGGCGCCGAGGTCGGCGAGCTGGCGGGTGGCGAAGGGGGCCGCCACGGCCTGCTCGATGCTGACGACGGTGATGCCTTCGAGGGGGCGCTGCTGGTGTTCCATCAGGACTCCTGCGCGGTGGGTTCGGTGGCGGCCGGGAACGCCGTACGCATCAGTTCCGCGGCGCGCTCCCAGGTGAGGCCGGCGAGCAGGTCCGGTACGCCGGGGCCGCAGGCGGCGAACTTGTCGCGCAGTTCGCCGGCGGAGGGCGGGCGCTGCGGGGAGCCGGGCGGCAGGGCCAGCTCGGAGTGGACGGCCGTGCCGTCGGCGAAGTCCAGCCGGAGGGCGACCTCGCCGTCGAGCAGGGTGGTGGTCGCGCCGGGCAGCCGGTCGACGGTGACCTGCGTCATGAGCTGCTGCGCGGCGGGGCGGGACACGGCCTCGTCGGTGAAGCTGCCGAAGCCGGGATAGTCGTCGAGGAGCGCGGTGGCGACCGCGTACGGCATGGAGAACTTGCCCTCCAGGCCGGTGCCGGGCCGGTCGTGGATGAGGGGGTGGACGGTGCCGGCGGGGGTGGTGACGGTGACGCCGGTGAGGTCGCCGTGCACCCGGTCGCGGACCTCGCGCAGTGCGGCGATCGGCCGCTGCATGGCGTAGCAGCAGGGGTACATCTTGATCGCGAGGCCGCCGGGGACGGCCGGGGTCGCGGGGAAGTCGGCGGCCGGGGTGCCGCCGACACGCTCCAGCCAGGCGTCCAGGGCGCGCGGGTCGGCGGTGGCGCCGGCGCGGGCGAGCCGGGCGGCGCGTACTCCGGCGTCGGCGGCGAAGCCCACCTGAAGGGACTTGCTGTGGGTGCCGAACGCCTCCTGGACGCCGCCGGCCGCGGGGACCGCGAGCGCCATGGCGGTGGTGAGCCGGTCCACGTCCAGACCGAGGGCGAGGCCGGCCGCGACGGCCGCGGCCGGGGCGCCCGCTGTGCAGGTCGCGTGCCAGCCCGCCGCGTAGTGGCCCCAGCCGAGCATCGCGCCGAGCCGGGCCATGACGCCGGCGCCCGCGAGGTAGGCACGCGCGTCACCGCCGGCGGCGAGGACGGCGGGGACGGTGACGACGGAGATGTGCGTGGTGGTGTCCGTGTGCAGGTCGTCAAAGTCCAGCACGTGCGCCATGGCCGCCCAGCGGGCCGCGTCCGGGAGCGGCGCGGCGACCGGGCGCAGCGGGTGGTCCCGGGCGGCCAGCGCGACGGCGACGGTGTCGGCCAGTGCCCGGTCGGCGAGCGCGTGGTCGTCGGGGTCTGCCCGGTGGTCGTGTGCCCACTGGGCAAGGGCTCGGGCGGCGGTCATGCGGTCCCCTCCGTGGTGCGGCGGCCACCGGCCTCACGGCCGGCGGCTCCTCTGCCGAGGATTTGTACGGCCAAATGATCGCGGTGTCAATGGCGCCTCACCCGGCCGACCGATCCAGCGATCACCGGGCCTTGACGTCGCAGTGAGCCGGACCACAGAATGCCGACGCCATGCGTGGAGCCACTTTGTACGCAGCAATGCCGTACATGACCGCACAGAATGGCCGCCCCTTTCCGGGACCCCTTGGAGGTACGTCAGTGACGCCCCCGTCCCCCGCCCTCGCCGCGCTCGGCGGAGCGCCGGTCGGCCGCACCCACCGCAAGGTGCTGCTGGTCGTCAGCGCGATGTTCCTGTTCGACCTCGCGGACCTGAACACCTTCGCCTTCGCGGCGCCGGCGATCCGCGCCACGCACCACTTCACCGTCCAGGACGTCGCCCTGGTGACCGCGCTGAGCTTCGCCGGGATGGCGGTGGGCGCGGTCCTCGGCGGCCGGGCCGCCGACCTCCTCGGCCGCCGGCTCGGCATGTCCGCCGCCGTCGCCGTCTTCTCCGCCGCCTCGCTGCTCAACGCGGTGGTCTCCACCGCCGGCCCGATGGCCGCCGCCCGCACGCTCACCGGCTTCGGCCTCGGCGCGATGACCGCCATCGCGATCTCCTACCTCTCCGAGGTCACCCCCACCACCCACCGCGGCCGCTTCCAGGCCGTCGCGCTCGGCGTCGGCCTCGTCGGCATCCCGCTGGTCGCCTTCACCGCCCGCGCCATCACCGTGTCCCACCCGGCCTCCTGGCGCTGGCTGTTCGTCGCCGGCGCGCTCGGCTTCCTGCTGCTCCCGCTGGTCCTCCGGCTGCCCGAGTCGCCGCGCTGGCTGCTCTCCCGGGGCCGGACCGCGGAGGCCGAGGAGACGGTGCGCCGCTTCGTACCGGACTTCCGCGGCGGCGGACAGGAGGAGCCGCGCGGAACGCTTCTCGCGGCCGCGCCCACGGCCCGCTTCCGCGACCTCTTCGCACCGGGGCAGCGCCGCAACTCCCTCGTCATGATGGTCGTCTGGGCCTTCGCGCTGACCGGCTTCTACGGCTTCCAGTCCTGGGTGCCGACCCTGCTGGCGGATCACGGCCAGGACTTCGCGAAGTCGATGACCATGTCGGCGATCACCACGATCGGCGCGGTGCCCGGCGCCTTCCTGGCCACCCCCTTCATCGACCGCTTCTCGCGCAAGCACCTCTCGGTGGCGCTCGGCCTGATCGTCGCCGCCATCGGCATCGGCTACGGGCTGAGCAGCAGCACGGTGGCCATCATGATCTTCGGCGTCGCGTTCGCCGCGCTCAGCCAGGCCTACATCGCCGTCCTGTACTCCTACACGCCCGAGCACTTCCCGACCGCCCTGCGCACGGCCGGTTCCGGCCTCGGCAACGGTGCCGGACGGGCCGCCAACATCGTCGCCCCCCTGATCATCGCGGCCGTCTACACCGCCCCGCACCTCGGCTACGTGGGCGTGTTCGTCTTCGTCGCCGGCACCTGGCTGGTCGCCACCCTCACCGTCGCGTTCTTCGGCATCGACACCCGCGGCAGGCCGCTGGAGGAACTGCACGGCCGCACCGCGCAGGACGATGGGGTACCCGACGACATCCCGCGCCCCGCCGCCACCCACTGACCCGCACCCGCCCCGTACGACTGGAGCCTTCATGACCGGCGCCCCCGCCGACGTCCCGGCCGCCGACTTCCGCGTCCTCGAAGAGACCGCCCGCACCTGGCACCCCGCCGACACCGGCGCCACCGACCCCCTCGACCCGGCACCGGTCGCCGCGCTCTCCGCCGTGCTGGACCTGCCGGAGCCGGTGGCGGCGGCCGGGCAGCCGCTGCCGCCGCTGTGGCACTGGCTGCACTTCCTGACCTGGCCCCGGCAGAGCGAGCTGGGCCCGGACGGGCACCTGCGCGACGGCCACTTCCTGCCGCCGCTGCCCGAGCGGCGCCGGATGTTCGCGGGCGGCCGGCTGGAGGTCCGCGCGCCGCTCACCGTCGGGCAGCCGGCCGAGCGGACCAGCAGCGTGGTCGAGGTGCGGGCCAAGAAGGGGCGTACCGGCGGGCTGCTGTTCGTCACCGCGCGCACCGAGTTCCGCCAGGACGGCGCGGTGCGGGTGACCGAGGAGCAGGACATCGTCTACCGCAGCGGCGGCGGCGCGCCCGTACCGGACCGGATCGCCCTCGACCCGGCCGCCGCACCGCACAGCGACGCGCCGTGGCAGCTGCCGTGGACCACCGACCCGGCCGTCCTCTTCCGCGTCAGCGCGCTCACCGCCAACGCGCACCGCATCCACTACGACCAGCCCTACGTCACCGGGGTCGAGGGCTACCCCGGGCTGGTCGTGCACGGCCCGCTGCTCGTCCTGCGGATGCTGGAACTGGTCCGCCGCCACGCGCCCGGCCGCACCGTCCGCACGCTCTCCTACCGGCTGCGGCAGCCGTCCTTCTGCGGCGAGCGGCTGCTGTCCTGCGGCACGCCGTACGAGGAGGACGGCCGCGCGGGCGTACGGCTGTCCGTCGCCGGGCCGCGCGCCGCCGAGCACGCCACGGCGGAGGTGACCTTCGCATGACCGCCGCCGAGGCAGCCCCGTACATCCGGGCACTGGCCGCAGCGCGCAGCCTGCTCTTCGTCCCCGGCAACCGTCCCGACCGCTACGCCAAGGCGGCCGGGGCCGGCGCCGACGGGGTGATCGTGGACCTGGAGGACGCGGTCGCGCCGGACGGCAAGGACGCCGCGCGTAACGCCGTCGCCGGGTGGCTGGCGGGCGGTGCGCGGGCGGTGGTGCGGATCAACCCGCCGGGCACCGCGTGGCACGAGGCCGACCTGACGATGGCCGCCGCGCACGGCGCGCCCGTCATGCTGCCCAAGGCCGAGGATCCGGCCGCCCTCGCGGCGGTCGCCGACCGGACCGGCGGCAGGCTGCCGGTGCTGGCGCTGGTGGAGACGGCCGCCGGGGTGGAGAACGCCGCCGCGCTGTGCCGCGCTCCGCACGTCGTACGCGCCGCCTTCGGCAACATCGACCTCGCGGCGCAGCTCGGCGTGGATCCCGACGACCATCAGGCGCTGGCGTACGCGCGCTCGCGGCTGGTCTGCGCTTCCGCGGCGGCCGGGCTGGCGCCGCCGCTCGACGGGGTGACGGCCGGGCTGGCGGCCGACGGGCCGCTGCCGGCGGACGTGGCGCACGCCCGGCGGCTGGGCTTCGGGGGCAAGCTCTGCATCCATCCATGTCAACTCGACGCCGTGCACGAAGGGTTCACTCCGTCGGCGGCCGAGACGGAGTGGGCGCGGCGGGTGCTGGCGGCGGAGGGCGCGGTCACGGTGGTCGACGGACAGATGGTGGACCGGCCGGTGCTGGAGCGGGCCCGGCGCATTCTGGCGGCGGGGCGCGATTGAGGACCGGAACGGCTCACGGCCCGGCGGGCGCGCCGGGCCGGGCCGTACCGCCCGTGGCGGCGTCCCCGCAGGTGACCAGGGTGTTCCGCGGCCGATAAGCTGGCCGTCCCTTCCCACCCGAACGGCGACGAGGATGTGATGGCCAACAAGCCGGCCCGTGGACGGACCGCGTACCAGCAGCTGGCGGACGACCTGCGCACGGACCTCGCGGGCGACCGGTACCCCAAGGGGGTGCGGCTGCCGACCGAGGCGGAGCTGGCCGAGAAGTACCGGGTCAGCCGGCAGACGGTGCGCCGCGCCTTCCATGACCTGGTCGCCGAGGGCCTGGTGTACCGGGTGCCCGGGCGCGGCACGTTCGCTGCGCCGCGCGACGGCCGCTACCTCCGCAGGTTCGGCTCGGTCGACGACCTGATGGGCCTGTCGCTGGACACGACCATGCAGCTGACCGGCCCGCTGCGGCGGCGGGTGGACATCGACGCGGCCGGGCGGCTGCGGCTGGACAGCGACGTGGTGCACACCCTCGCCTTCCGCCGGCTCCACGACGACGTGCCGTTCTGCCACACGACGGTGTGGCTGCCGCCGGACGTCGGCGAGACGCTGGCGGACGTGGCGCAGCTCACCGAGACCGGCGCGCGCTCCACCTTCACCATCATCGGCCTGCTGGACGACCGGCTGGACTCGCCCATCACGGAGGCCGAGCAGTCCATCACGGTCGCGCCGGCCCCGGCGGCCGTCGCGGAGGAGCTGGCGTGCGAGCCGCACCACCCGCTGCTGCGCATCGACCGGCTCTACACGACCTCCGAGGGCCGCCGCGTCGAGCTGGCCACCAGCTATTTCCTGCCCGAGCAGTACTCCTACCGGGTCCGGCTGCGCCGCTGAGCCCCGCCTCCCGGCGTCAGGCCCCGGAGGGCGGCCGGTCGTTCAGGATCCGCTGGAAGAGCCGGTGATCCTGCCACTCCCCGTGGATGTGGAGATACTGCGGCGCGACGCCGTAGGCCCGGAAGCCGCACTTCTCCAGGACGCGCTGGGAACGGACGTTGTGCAGCAGCGTCCCCGCTTCGAGCCGGTGCAGCCCGGCGTCCTCGTCGGCGTACCGGACGACCGCCTCGACGGCGGCGCTCGCCAGCCCCTTCCCGGTGTGGTCGACGTCGATCCAGTAGCCGACCTTGCCGCTGCGCAGCGGGCCGTGGACGATCCCGGACAGCGTGACCGCGCCGGCGAGCCGGGAGCCGTCGGTGAGCACCCAGGGCATCGTCAGGCCGGCCTCGCGCTCCGCCAACTGCACGGCCAGGCGGTCCCGTTGTCCCTCGATGGTGTAGAACCCCTCGTCCCGCCACGGGTCCCACGGCCGCAGATGCTCACGGTTGTGCAGATACGCCGCGAGCAGCGCGTCGGCGTCGCCAGTGTCGGCCGGGCGCATCTCGATGCCACCCGGCAGCACACGCGTCTCATTCCCCATGCCCGTCACAGTAACTCCGCCGCCCGTACCGCCTGTTACCGCGGTACGGGGCCGCCGAGGGACTTGACGGTGAGGTCCCCGCTGGGGGGCCGGCCGGTGGCGCGGGGCCTCAGGCCAGCGGGACGTCCAGCACGGCCTTGCGGTGGCTGAACGTGGCGATCGAGTGCGGGCCGTGGTACGCGCCCATGCCGCTCTCGCCGACACCGCCGAACGGCAGGTCGGGGATGCGGAGATGGGCCATCGGCAGGCCGAAGCCCAGGCCGCCCGAGGAGGTCTCCGTGGCCAGCCGGCGACGGGTGGTCTCGTTCTCGGTGAAGCCGTAGAGGGCCAGCGGCTTGTCACGGTCGTTGATGAACGCGATCGCCTCGTCCAGGCCCTCGACCTCGACGATCGGCAGCAGCGGGCCGAAGATCTCCTCCTGCATGACCGGGGAGTCGGGGGCGACGTCGGCCAGCACGGTCGGCGCGATGTACTTCTGCTCCCGGTCGTGACCGCCGCCGGTGACGGTCCGGCCGGAGCCGAGCAGGCCGGTGAGCCGGTCGAAGTGGCGGTGGTTGATGATCCGGCCGTACGCGGGGGACGCCGCCGGGTCGGTGCCGTACAGTCCCTCGACGGCCTCCGCGAGCGCCGCCTGGAGGGCCTTGGAGGTCTCCGGGTCGGTCAGCACGTAGTCGGGTGCGACGCAGGTCTGGCCGGCGTTCTGGAACTTGGTGCGGGCCAGCCGCTGCGCCGTGCGTGTCACGTCCGCGTCCCGGTCGACGAACGCCGGGGACTTGCCGCCCAGTTCGAGGGTGACGGGCGTGAGGTGCTCGGCCGCGGCCCGCATCACGATCCGGCCGACCGTGCCGTTGCCGGTGTAGAAGATGTGGTCGAAACGCTGCGCGAGCAGTGCGGTGGTCTCCGGCACCCCGCCCTCGACGACGGCGACCGCGTCGTTGTCGAGGTACTCCGGCAGCAGCCGGGCCAGCAGCGCCGAGGTGGCCGGCGCCAGCTCGCTGGGCTTGGCCACGACGGTGTTGCCCGCCGCCAGCGCGCCCGCGAGCGGCACGAGCAGCAGCTGCGCCGGGTAGTTCCAGGGGGCGATGACCAGGACGACGCCGAGCGGGTCGAACCGGGTGCCCGCCGTACTGCCCGCCGGGAAGCCCTCCGCCGGGAGCGGCTTGACGCTGGGCCGCAGCCACTCCTCCAGGTGCTCCAGGGTGTGGTCGATCTCCCGGATCGGGAAGTCCACCTCGGCGGCGAAGGCCTCGGCCTCGCTCTTGCCCAGGTCCGCGTGGAGCGCGGCGGCCAGGTCGGCGCGGTGCTCGGTGAGCAGCGTCCGGAGCTTCCAGAGCTGCTGCGCACGCCACTCCAGGGAGCGGGTGCGGCCGTCGCGGAAGGTGGCACGCAGCCGGGCGACGAGGTCGGCGGGGGCCTCGGCGGCGGCGTCAGCGGTGGCTGCGGGCGCTTCGGCGGTGGTGGCGGGTGAGCCGGTCATGCGGTGCTCGATTCGTTCGAGGTGTTGCGTGCGATCGGTTATGCACAGCGTCGGAGTGGAAGCATTCATTCCGCCAGGGCCGGAACCGGCCGGCAGGCAGCACCGAGACCGGAGCGGACCCGGGGCCGGACCCGGAGCCGTCCGGCGGTCAGCCCAGCGCCTTGGCCACCTCGGTGGCCAGCGGCGCCGACGAGGACGGGTTCTGGCCGGTGAAGAGGTTCCGGTCGGCGATGACGTGCGGCGCCCACGGCTCGGCTTCGCGGAAGTCCGCACCGAGCTCCACCAGGCGGTCCTGGAGCAGCCACGGCGCCTTGTCCGCGAAGCCGGCCTGCGCCTCCTCGGCGTTGGTGAAGGCGGTGAGGCGGTACCCGGCGAACGGCGAGGTGCCGTCGGCGCCGCGCGTGGCGAGCAGCGCGGCCGGGCCGTGGCAGACGATGCCCAGCGGCTTGCCCGAGGCCAGCGTCTCGGTGAGCACCCGGCCCGAGGCCTCGTCCACGGCCAGGTCCTCCATCGGGCCATGGCCGCCGGGGTAGAAGACGGCCGCGTAGCCCGCCACGTCGACCTGCTCCAGCTTGACCGGGCTGCGCAGCGGGTCCATCGACTGCAGGGCGGCGGCGACCGCGTCCGAGCCGTCCTGGCCCCCGTTGAACTCCGGCGCCAGGCTCGCCGGGTCCAGGGTCGGCAGCACGCCGCCGGGCGTGGCGACCACGACCTCGTGCCCGAGCTCGGTGAAGACCCGGTACGGGGCCACCACCTCTTCGCCCCAGAAGCCGGTGGGGTGCCGGGTGCCGTCCTTCAGCGTCCAGTGGTCGGCGCCGGTCAGCACGAAAAGGATCTTCGCCATGTCGGTCCTCCGGTTCCTTCGGTTCCGCGGGGCGTTTCGCTGCCCCGAACGTAACGGCTGTGCCCGGTCCGCGCCGTCCAGCGCGCCGGGGCCTCGGGCGCCCGCGTGCCCGGCCGTCCGCCGGCTATGCCTGGTTCCCCCGATCCGGGGCCGGCCCCTCCGGGTCCGCGCCGCCCGCGTCGTCCCGGCCGGTCGCACCGTGCCACTCCCGGTCCATCTCCCGCCACTCGCGGCGGAGTCCCGCCAGGTGGGTGGCGAGGAGGTACGCGGCGCCGCTCACCGCCAGGACCGGCACCAGCCCGAGCCAGCCCACCGCCGCACCGGCCACCAGGCCGCCGAGCGGGATGCCCGCCCAGGACAGCGAGTCGCCGAGGGCGCCGACCCGGCCGAGCAGCCGGCGCGGGACCCGTTCCCAGACGACCGCGCCCAGGATCGGGTTGAGGAAGCCGGAGCCGAAGCCGGAGAGCGCGTACACGGCCACCACCGCCCACACCGGTACGTCCAGCGCCAGGATCACGAAGCGGGGCGCGCCGGAGAGCAGGAAGCCGGTGAAGAAGACCAGCCTGCGGCGCATCCGGTGGGCCACGACCGCGGCGATCAGGCTGCCGGCCACGGCCGTGAGCCCCGTCGCGGCCGTCATCAGCCCGATCGCGGACGGCCCGTGGCCGGTCTCCCTGGCCCAGATCGGCAGCAGCACGGCGTTGCGGGCCGCGTCGAGGAAGTTGGTGAAGCCGACGGTGCCGATGATGACCAGCAGCAGCGGCTGACCGCGCAGATAGGCGAAGCCCTCGGCGAACCGCCGCCAGTAGCCGGGCCCGGGACCGCCGTCCGCGGCGGCGGGGTCCTGCGCCGCGGCACCGCCCATGCCGCGCGGCAGCGCCAGCCCGACGAGCACCGACCCGAGCGCGAACGTCGCCGCGTTGACGAGGAGTCCGGTCAGCGGTCCGAGCACGGCGACCAGGACGCCGCCCGCGCCGGGGCCGACCGTCGAAGCGAGGCGTTCGACGACGCCGAGGAGACCGGTGGCTCTTTCGATGGGGACCTCCGAACGCGCCGCAGCCTCCGGGATCATGACCTCCTTGGCCAGGTCACCGGGGCCCCGTGCGCCGCCGATCACCGCGACCATGACGAGCAGCAGCCAGAAGTCCAGCAGCCCCAGCGCGTGCAGCACCGGTACCGCGGCGACCCCCGCGGCGCTGGCCACGTCCGTCGTCCAGGAGATCACCCGCGGTCCCGTCCGGTCGACCAGTGGCCCGGTCAGCGCCTTGATCAGCACGTACGGCGCCATCTCGCAGAACGCGACCAGGCCGGTCCGGGCCGCGCTGCCGGTGCTGACCAGGACGAACCAGGGCAGCGCGATGGCCGACACTCGCGTACCGGCCTGCGAGACGGCGGCCGCGGCCAGCAGCCCCGCCAGCGGCCGCATCCGGGCGCGGCTCCCCGCCCACCGGCCGGGTGGCCGTCTCGGCCTCTCCCCCATGGCTGGTCTCACGTCGCCACGCCCCCGTTCCCGCCCGCGCACTCACGCGCCCCCCGGCGCTCCTGTTGCCCTCCGGTTTCCTATACCGCCCGCCGGGCGCCTAGGGCAGTGCCCGTCGGTCCCTTACCGCGCTGCCGGAAGTGCGCGAAGATCACGGCATGACAGAGTCCCACCACACCGACACCCCTGCCCTGCCCGCCCCGCTGCTCGTCCGTACCGGCGGCGAGCGCGAGGTGCTCGAAGCATTTCTGGACTTCCACCGTGCGACGGTCAGGGGGAAGGCCGGCGGCCTGGCCGATGCCGCGGCGCGCCGCCGGCTCGTGGCCTCGGAGACCACCCTCGCCGGCCTGGTCAAGCACCTGACCCTGGTCGAGCGGGAGTGGTTCCCCGCGCTGCTCGCCGACGGCGAACCGCCTGCGGAGAGCGGGCACACGGGCGGCTGGGAGGTGGCGCCCGAGGAGACCCTCGACGCGTTGGTGACGGCGTACGACGCGGCCTGCGCGCGGTCCCGGGCGGTGGCCGCCGGCCTCCCGCTGGACCACGTCGTTCCGCATCCGCAGCTCGGCGAGGTCTCGCTGCGCTGGATCTACGTCCACATGATCGAGGAGACGGCCCGGCACGCCGGGCACGCGGACATCCTCCGTGAGCAGACGGACGGCGCGACGGGCGTCACGGCGTGAGGGCCCGCCGGGGCCGCCGGGCCCGTACCGGTGTCCGGTAGCCTGAAATTGATTGCATAGCCCATATACGTACGTGCCGCACGGGCGGCGCGCCGTGCGGCCGGCGCCGTGCGGAGCCCGCCCGCGCCCCCATCGGAGCTTCCCCCATGCGCCTGCTGCTGATACGCCACGGTCAGACCCCGTCCAACGTCGGTCATCTCCTGGACACGACCGCCCCCGGGCCCGGCCTGACCGAGCTGGGCGAGCAGCAGGCGGCGGCGCTCCCGCAGCGGCTGGCCGACGAGAAGATCGACGCGCTCTACGCCTCCACGCTCGTGCGGACGCAGCTGACCGCGGCGCCGCTCGCGCAGGCCCGCGGCCTGGAGGTGGTGGTCCGCGACGGCATCCGCGAGATCACCGCGGGCGACCTGGAGATGCGCGGCGACGCGGCCTCCAACGACCAGTACCAGCGCGTGGCGTTCTCGTGGCCGGCGGGCAGGCCGGAGCTGCGGATGCCCGGCGGGGAGAACGGCACGGAGATGCTGGCGCGCTACGACGCGGTGATCGAGGAGATCGCCGCGTCCGGCGTGGCGGCGGCCGCGGTGGTCAGCCACGGCGCGGCGATCCGTACCTGGTCCGCGGCGCGCGCCGGCAACCTGGACGCGGACTGGGCCATCGCGCACCCGCTGCCGAACACCGCGGTCGTCGTCCTGGAGGGCACGCCCGCCACCGGCTGGACGGCCGTGACCTGGTCGGACCTGGAGATGACCGGCGCGGAACCGCAGCCCGGCCGCTGAGCCCCACGCCCGGAGCGGTCACGGGAAGAGGCTGTCGCCGATCCAGAGGACCAGTGCGCAGGCGGCCGCCAGGGCCACCATGAGGAGGACGAACTCGACCCACGCGGCGACCGGAAGGCGCGGCTTGGGCACCGGCCTGGCAGGAACGACCGGGCAGCACTTCGAGCAGTGCGGTGGCACCGATACGGCCATGGCGCACAGGATCCTGCGTACCGAGGTACCGCACAAGGGGCGCGAACGGCGTCTTCGGCGCCCGTAGGCACACTCCGGGCCATGCTGCGCTACGACGGACCCCGAATGGGGGGTTTCAACGATAAATCACCCATTTGCGGCTTTCTTGGGCTTGATACGTACTGTGAGGCTGGAAGAACTCACGGTGACCGTCCCCACGACCCCAGGAGAGCATCCCCATGGTCCTGTCCGTCTCCGGCGTTGTCCTGCTCGGCGTCATTGTCTTCCTCTTCTTCCGCAAGGACGGGCTGAAGGTCACCCACGCCCTCGTCTGCGCGCTCTTCGGCTTCTACCTCGCGGGAACCGCCATCGCCCCGGGCATCAAGGCCGGCGGCGCCAGCCTCGCGGGGCTGATCAGCGGGCTGAACCTCTGAGAGCCGTGACGCGCGAGCCGCCACGCCACCACCCTCCAGGAGACCTTCCGTGCCCCGGCGTCCACTGCCCAGCATCCTGAGCAACCGCGTTCCCCTCGCCCGCGGCCGCGACTTCGCGCGGACCGCGGCCGACGGCGCCTCCGACGTGTTCCACCCGCTGTTCGTCATCGGCCGCGGCCTGCGCCGCCTGGTCGGGTCCGGCCGGCAGCGGTGGTCGGCGACGCCCCGGGAACGCCGCGGCCCGGCGCTGTGCATGACCGCCATGGGCCTGGCCGCGCTCGCCCTCGCGCCGTACGGGCCGCTGCTCGCCCTCATCTCCCTGATGGCCGCGGCGGCCTGGGCGGGCCGCGAGCGGACTCCGGCGGACACCGGCCCCGGCGAGGCGGAGACCGGCCGGCTGCGCGCGCTGTACGAAGCGCTGGTGCCGTACCTCAGCTTCGAGGGCGACCCGAACCCGCTCTACGTGCACGACGGCGACTGGACCGCCGCCTTCCCCGAGTACGAGTTCGACGAGGACGGGCGGCTGTCCCGGCTCCTCCTGAAGTACCCGGTGTACTTCACCGATGCCGAGGCCCCGTCCCGGGCACGCATCGAACAGGTCCTGCTCGCCAAGTCCGGGCGGGGCCGGGAGTACCACTTCGCGTGGGACCAGGAGGCCAACCGGCTCGTCCTGAGCGTGCTTCCCGCGCTGCCGACCGACATCGCCGCGCAGCGGTTCGTGACCGCGCCGGGCGAGACCGTCCTCGGCTTCACCGACGCGGACGCCGTCCAGCGCACCGTTCCCGTGGCGGGCGCCGCCGAGGAGGCGGAGCCCAGGGACGTGCCGCCGGTGGTCTGGCGCACCGGACCGCGCTCCACCGAATCCCACCTGCTGGCCCTGGGCCGCCCCGGCAGCGGCACCACGACCCTGCTGCGCTCCGTCGCACTGCAGGCGCTCGCCCACGGCGACGTGCTGGTCGTCGACGGCAGCGGCACCGGCGAGTACGCCTTCCTGCTCGGGCGGCCCGGCGTACTCGGGGTGGAGTGCGGGCTCAGCGGCACGCTCGCCACGCTGGAGTGGGCGGCCCGCGAGACAGAGCGGCGGCTGATCGCCGCCAACCGCGCGCGGCAGGCCGGGCTCCCCGTCCCCGACGACATCCGCCAGCCACTGTGGATCATCGTCGACCGGCCGGCCACGCTGACCCACCTCGCCGCCGCCGAGGGCCGCGAGGACCCGCAGCGGCTCCTCCAGGTCCCGTTGCGCCACGGACGCGCGGCGAGCGTCACGGTGGCCCTCGCCGAACAGTTCGAGGGCGCTGAGCTGCTGAGCGAGCCGGTACGGGCCCACACCCGCGCCCGGGTCGTGCTCGGACCCACCTCACCGGAGGACGTACGCGCCGTCCTCGGCGCGGCCCCGGAGACCACGCCCGCCGACCAGGTACCGCCGGGGCGCGGCTACGCCCGCCTCGGGTCGGGCCCGGTGCTCCGCCTCCAAGTGCCCGCCACGCCGGACCCGTTCGACGACGCGACGAGTGAATACCACCGGCAGGCGGTGCTGGCGCTGCTGCCGGAGCGCTCGGCGCAGCTCGGCTCCGTCCCCGCGGCCGCCGACCCGTTCGCCGACCCGGACTTCGGATTCGGGTACCGGAGCACCACCGCCTCGGAGGCGGTGTAGCCACTGCCCCCAGGGGCACCCCGCCTCCGGGCGGCCACCGGTGACGCGCTCCACCGGTGGCCGCCCGGACCCTTTCGGGGGCCGCGAGCCTCGGGCCACGAGGAGTGCACCGGTCGGGGGCCGACAGCCTCAGGCCACGAAGGAGTGCACCGGCTCGGCATCGAGGGACTGGCCCGTGGCCACGAGATGGGCGGCGCCGGCCAGCCGGGCGGCGGCCTGATCGGCCACCGCGCCACTGACCGTGAACGGCAGCCGCACGAAGCCCTCGAAGGCGCCGTCCACGCCGAAGCGCGGCCCCGACGGGACACGTACGCCCAGCCGCTCCCCCGCCTCCGCGATGCGCGAGCCGGACAGGCCGCCGGTACGCGCCCAGAGGGTCAGGCCGCCGTGGGGGACGCTGAACTCCCAGTCGGGCAGGTGGCGACGGACCGCCTCGACGATCGCGCCACGGTTCTCGCGCGCCTGCTCCCGGCGGATCTCGACCGCCTCCTCCCAGCCGCCGCCCTCCAGCAGCGAGACGATCGCGAGCTGTTCGAGGACCGGCGAGCCGAGGTCCGCGTAGGCACGGGCGGCCACCAGGCTGCGGATGATGTCGGGCGCGGCACGCACCCATCCGATGCGCATGCCGGCCCAGAACGCCTTGCTCGCCGAGCCGACCGTGATCACCGAGCTGCCGGACGGGTCGAACGAACAGAGCGCGGACGGCACTTCGACATCGGGGTCGAGGCACAGCTCGGTCATCGTCTCGTCGACGACCAGGACCGTGCCGGCCGAGCGGGCCGCGCCGACCAGCCCGCGCCGCTGCTCCTCCGTGGCGAGCGACCCCGTCGGGTTGTGGAAGTCGGCGACGACGTATGCCATACGGGGCGCGGCGTCCCGCAGCACCTGGCGCCAGGCCGGAATGTCCCAGCCGCCCAGCCCCTCGGCCAGCGCGACCGGGACCAGCCGGGCCCCGGCGTCCCGCATCAGCTGGAGGATGTTGGCGTACGACGGCGAGTCGACGGCCACCCGCTCCCCGGGGCGGGTGATCAGGCGGCAGATCGCGGCCACGGCGCCCATCGCGCCGGTGGTGACCATGATCTGCTCGGGCATGGTCGGGATGCCGCGGGCGGTGTAGCGGTCGGCGAGGGCCTGGCGCAGCGCGGGCAGCCCGGCCGGGTAGTCGCCGTGCGTGTGGGCGTAGAGCGGCAGCTCCGCCATGGCGCCCTGCACGGCGCGGGTGAGCCACGGCTCGGGCGCGGGCAGCGCGGCGCAGCCCAGGTCGATCATCGAACCCGCGGCCTCCGGGGGCAGCGGTTCGAGGCCCCGGGTGGGCAGCGGATTGCCGGCCGGGACGGCGGTCCAGCTGCCCGAGCCGCGCCGGGACTCCAGGAAGCCCTCCGCGCGCAGCGCTTCGTAGGCGGCGGCGACGGTGGTCCGGCTGACCGACAGCGCGGCGGCCAGCTCGCGCTCGGCGGGCAGCCTGGCGGCCACCGGGACGCGGCCCTCCAGCACCAGAAGGCGAACGCCGTCGGCGAGGGTCCGGTAGGCGGGAATGCGGCGGCCGCCGACCGCCGCCGCGGCGGCGCGGTCGTCCTGCGACCGCACCAGGCGGGCGAGTTGGCTCGCGCCCACCGCTGAAGTCCACTGCGCCATCTCGACCAGTCCACCTTTCCCGAATTGGCCCTGGTACCGGCTCATCGGCCCGCCACAGGCTGACCTCCTACAGTCCAATTCTGCCAGGAGGGGGAGCCCGTTGTCTGCGAAGGGGTCCGCGAAGGGGTCCGCGAAAGGGCCGGAAGCCGGGCCGGGCAGGCGCCATCTGCCGCGGCGGCTGCTCCAGCTGTACGTCGGCCTCACGGCCTACGGCGTCAGCATGGGCCTGATGGTGCGCGCGGGGCTGGGCCTGGAGCCGTGGAGCGTGCTGAACCAGGGCATCTCCGAGCGCACGGGCGTGAGCATCGGCACCGTCACGATCATCGGCGGTGCGCTGATCCTGCTGCTCTGGATCCCGCTGCGGCAGCGCGTCGGGCTGGGCACGGTCTCGAACGTCGTCGTACTCGGCGTGGTCATGGACGCCACGATCGCCCTGGTGCCCGCGCACTCCTCGTGGGCCGTCCGCGTCCCGATGCTGGCGCTCGCGGTCGCGCTGAACGGCGCGGCGACCGGCCTGTACCTCTCCGCGCGCTTCGGGCCGGGGCCCCGGGACGGCCTGATGACCGGCCTGCACCTGCGTACCGGGCGCCCGATCCGCCTCGTCCGTACCTGCATCGAGGTCACCGTTCTCGTGGTGGGCTTCGTGCTGGGCGGTTCGGTCGGCGTGGGAACCGTCGTGTACGCTCTGGCGATCGGCCCGATGGCGCAGCTCTTCCTGCGGATCTTCGCGATCAGGGGGCTGGAGGAGGAACGGTCCCGAGTGGTCGCCGCGGGAAGCGCGGCACCGCACGAGCGGCCGGCGGCACCGGAGGTGCAGCCGGCTGCACCGGAGACGGCCACGGGGACTGGTTGCTGAGCGCGGCGCTTCGCAGGGGGCCGGGCCTTCGGGAAGGGGCGCGCCTTCGGGGCGGACGCCGCATTCCAGAAGGGCCGCGCCTCCAGGAGTGCCTCCCGTAGCGGCCTTCGTGGCCGGACCCCGCTCCCCCGCCCCACGGGCCGCCCGCCATACTGCCCGCGTGACCGCACTGCTCCCGCGCCCCCGCCACCCGTACCTCGATCACCCGGCGCCACTCGCCTTCGCCCACCGGGGCGGCGCCGCGGACGGCCTGGAGAACACCGCACTCGCCTTCCGCCGCGCCGTGGCGGGCGGCTACCGCTACCTGGAGACCGACGTGCACACCACGTCGGACGGCCGCCTCGTGGCGTTCCACGACGCCACCCTGGACCGGGTGACCGATGCCCGCGGCCGGATCGGCGCACTGCCCTGGCACGCGGTACGGCGGGCCAGGGTGGCGGGCCGGGAACCACTGCCGCTCTTCGAGGAGCTGCTGGAGGAGTTCCCCGAGGCGCGCTGGAACGTGGACGTGAAGGCGGAGCCCGCGCTGCGCCCGCTGCTGGCACTGCTGCGCCGTACGGGGGCGTGGGACCGGGTGTGCGTCGGCTCGTTCTCGGAGGGACGGGTGGAGCGGGCGCAGCGGCTGGCGGGCGGACGGCTCGCCACCTCGCTGGGCACCCGCGGCGTGGCGGGGCTGCGACTGCGCTCCTACGGGCGGAGCCTGCCACTGGACCGGCTGCTGGGAGCGGCGGTACGGCGCAGTGCGGTGTGTGTCCAGGTACCGGAGCGGCACGCGGGCCTCCGGGTGGTGGACCGGCTGTTCCTCCAGGCAGCGCGCCGGCTCGGCCTCCAGGTGCACGTGTGGACGGTCAACGATGCGCGGCGGATGGCGGATCTTCTGGACCTCGGCGTGGATGGCATCATGACCGATCACATAGACACGCTGCGGGATGTACTGGCCGCGCGGGGCGCCTGGACCTGACCTACGGGATGCCGCACCGCGACCGTTTCCACCCGCCGTGGCGGGAACGCGAGGGGGAACGGGTGGGTGTGGACATCGCCGTGGAACCGGACGGGCCGACGGACGGCGCGGCCCGCCGGCGCGAGCAGCGCGGCTGGTACTGGTACGACTGGGCGAACAGCGTCTACTCGACGACCGTCCTGACGGTCTTCCTCGGGCCGTACCTGACGTCCGTGGCCAAGGCCGCGGCGGACGCGCACGGCTTCGTGCACCCGCTGGGCATCCCGGTACGGGCCGGATCGTTCTACGCGTACTCGGTGTCCGCGTCCCTGCTGCTCTCCGTGCTGGCGATGCCGCTGGCCGCTGCCGCGGCGGACCGCAGCGGGCGCAAGAAGCCGCTGCTGGGCTGCTGCGCGTACGTGGGCGCCGCGGCGACGACGGGGATGTTCTTCCTGGCCGGCGACCGCTACCTGCTCGGCGGGGCGCTGCTGATCATCGCGAACGTCTCGTTCGTGGTGTCGATGATGCTCTACAACTCCTACCTCCCCCAGATCGCGGCGCCGGAGGAGCGGGACGCGGTGTCGTCCCGGGGCTGGGCCTTCGGGTACGCGGCGGGCGCGCTGGTCCTCGTGGCCAACCTCGTGCTGTACGCGGGCCACGCCTCCTTCGGGCTCTCCGAGGGGAGCGCCGTACGGATCTGCCTGGCCTCGGCGGGGCTGTGGTGGGCGGTCTTCACGGTCGTGCCGCTGCGGCGGCTCCGGGACCGGTTCCCGGTCCGCGCCGCGACGGCCCCGGCCCCGGCCCCGGGCGGCGGTCTGCGGCAGCTGCGGGAGACGCTGCGCGACCTGCGACGGCATCCGCTGACGCTGGGTTTCCTGCTGGCGTACCTGGTGTACAACGACGGCGTGCAGACGGTGATCACCCAGGCGTCGGTCTTCGGCTCGGAGGAGCTGGGCCTGGACCAGACGACGCTGATCGTGGCGGTCCTGCTGGTACAGGCGCTGGCGGCGGCCGGCGCGGTACTGATGGGCCGACTGGCCCGGCGGTACGGCGCCAAACGGACGATTCTCGGCTCGCTGGTGGCATGGACGGCCGTGATCGTGGCGGGGTACTTCCTGCCCGCGCACGCGCCGGTGTGGTTCTTCTGCCTGGCCGTGGCCATCGGACTGGTGCTGGGCGGCAGCCAGGCGCTCTCGCGGTCGCTGTACTCGCACCTGATACCGCGCGGAAAAGAGGCCGAATACTTCGCCGCTTACGAGATCAGCGACCGGGGCGTGAGCTGGCTGGGGCCGCTGGTCTTCGGGGTCGCCTACCAAGTGACGGGCAGCTACCGGGACGCCATCGTCTCGCTGGCGGCGTTCTTTGTGATCGGATTTGTCCTGCTCAGCCGCGTGCCGGTGCGGCGGGCCGTGATCGCCGCGGGGAATCGCGCACCGGACCTGATTTAGGCAAGCGGGGCGTGGGGCGGTAGTGTACGCCTTTGGCTCACCAGGCGGACCGTTACTGCGCGCTGAACCTCGGACAGCGGCGGGTGACATCTGCTGCCAGATGTGACAAACCGGGCGTTGGTGGGTACAAGAAGGGGCGGCACGACGGGCGACGCATGTGCGGGTTACGGGAATCTTCACCGCCGACCGGACGTTGACCGGATGACGACGACAGCGACACCTGTCCTGTGGGCGACAAGCCCGGGAGGCACGATTCATGAGTGAGCGAGCTCTTCGCGGCACGCGACTCGTGGTGACCAGCTACGAGACCGACCGCGGCATCGACCTGGCACCGCGCCAGGCGGTGGAGTACGCATGCGAGAAGGGCCATCGTTTTGAGATGCCCTTCTCGGTAGAGGCCGAGATTCCGTCGGAGTGGGAGTGCAAGGTTTGCGGCGCTCAAGCACTCCTGGTGGATGGCGATGGCCCTGAGGAGAAGAAGGGCAAGCCCGCGCGTACGCACTGGGACATGCTCATGGAGCGGCGTACCCGCGAGGAGCTGGAGGAGGTGCTGGCCGAACGGCTGGCCGTCCTGCGCTCCGGCACCATGAACATCGCCGTGCATCCGCGCGACACCAACAAGAAGTCCGCCTGACGGCGGACGGCGCATGAGGGCCGGGGCCCCTGCTTCGGCAGGGGTCCCGGCCCTCATGTCGTTTCCGCCCCGGGGCCGTCCCCGCCGGCTGTGAGCCGGGGCGAGCCCCTGCGGGCTCGCCCCGGCTCACAGCCGGTGATGCCCCGTGCCTCAGCGGGGCAGCGGCGGGTCCTGACGCGGCGCTGCCGGCGGCTCGTCGTCGCGGATCACCTCGCCCTGGACGACCTTGCCGTCCGGAGCGTGCATGCGCGCCTGCTGGAAGGCGTCGCCGAACGAGCCCGGGGTGTGGCGGGTCTGCCGCTCCAGCAGCCGCTCCACGCGTCGCTGAAGCAGCTTGCGGGTGGGCGGGAAGAGGCACAGCAGCCCCGCGACGTCCGAGATCAGCCCCGGGCACATCAGCAGCAGGCCGCCGAGCATCGGCAGGACGTTGCCGCCGCTCCGCTCGGGCGCGGCCTTCTCCGGGTCGGCGCCGGACTGCTGGAACGCTTCGGTCAGGTTCTTCCAGGCGCGCCGGCCGGCCCGCTTGATGACGTAGCCGCCGATCACCACCCCGGCCACCAGCAGGAGAAAGACCGTCAGTCCGCCCGCGGCCCCACCGACCAGGGAGAGCAGCCAGATCTCCAGGACGGCCCATCCGGCGATGCCGATCGGCACCAGACGGCGGGCGCGGGAGCGCTGCGGCGGACGGGAATGCGGTGGCGTGGTGGCGGACGTCATGACTCAAGTGTGCCTGGCCCGGCGGCGTACGCGACGGGGGCCTGGCGGTGGGCGGGACGTTCCCTTGCCGGCCTCCCGCTGGGGGCTCCGTCCACCGGGCTTCCCGGGCGGGCCTGGGCGGGGAATTCTCTCTCGTCCCGGCCAGCCGTGGGCAGGGCCCCTCCCTCTCCCCGGACCGTGGGTGGGACCCCCTCCCCCGCCACCACCGCACACCCCCAACCTAGCCCCGGCCGCAGCCCGCCCCCGAGTTGTCCACAGGCCCTCTCCCCCGAGATATCCACAGGCTTGCGTCGGCCGCTCTCGACAGGCCTTCGTCAGCGGCTCTCAACGGCTGTCGTCAGCCGCTCTTCTTCCCCCGCAGCTTGTCCAGGCGGGAGCCGACGCCCCAGGCCGTGACCCGCCAGAGGGCCTCCACGACGATGTCGCGGCTCATCTTGCTGTCGCCCCGTTCCCGTTCGACGAACGTGATGGGCACCTCGACGACGTGGTACCCGGCCTCGACGGCGCGGCGGGCCAGGTCGACCTGGAAGCAGTAGCCCTGCGAGGCGACCTCGTCCAGGCCCAGCCCCTCCAGGGTCTGCCTGCGGAAGGCCCGGAAGCCGCCGGTGACGTCCCGGATCGGCACGTCGAGCAGCAGCCGCGAGTACGTGCTGCCGCCGCGGGAGAGGACCTCTCGGTACTTGGGCCAGTTGACGACCCGGCCGCCCGGCAGCCAGCGGGATCCCAGTACGAGGTCGGCGCCCTTGAGCGCGGTCAGCAGCCGGGGCAGCTCCTCGGGCTGGTGGGAGCCGTCCGCGTCCATCTCCACCAGGACGTCGTAGCCGTGCTCGATGCCCCACTGGAAGCCGGCCAGGTAGGCGGCGCCCAGCCCCTCCTTGCCCTTGCGGTGCAGGACGTGCACGTGGTCGTCGTCGGCGGCCAGTTCGTCGGCGAGCTTGCCCGTACCGTCCGGGCTGTTGTCGTCCGCGACCAGTACGTGCGCGTCGGGCGCACCCGCGCGCACCCGCTCGACGACCGGCTTGATGTTCTCCGCCTCGTTGTACGTCGGAATGATCACCAAGGTGTCGCCCAGCGGTCCGTACTGCCGCTGCCCGCCGTCCTGTCGGCCGTCTGTCACTGCTGCCCCTTCTCGTCCTTCGTACGCCCGCGCCGGCCGAGCACGAAGGCGGCAGCGCAGGACAGAAGGCCCACCATAGCGATCACCCATTCCGGAGACGCGCCGACGCGGTCGGCGACCGTCTTTTCTTCCCGAAGCGGAAGGCTCGCGCTGACCACGCCCCGGGTGAATTCGGGGATGCGGTGGGTGACTTCGCCGTCCGGGGCGACGACGGCGCTGATGCCGCTGGTGGCCGCGGTCACCACGGCGCGGCCGTGCTCGACGGCGCGCAGCCGGGACATCGCGAGCTGCTGCTCGGGCTGTCCGGTGCGCCCGTAGGTGGCGTTGTTGGTCTGCACGATGAGGGCACGGGCGCCGGCGTTCACGGTGTCGTGGACGATCTCGTCGTACGCCACCTCGAAGCAGATGACGTCACCGAGCTTGGCGCCCGCCATGTCCAGCACGCCGGTGTGGTCGCCCGGGTAGAAGTCGCGCGGCACCCGCTGGAGGCGGGTGATGACCTTGCTCAGCTGGTCCCGGAAGGGCACGTACTCGCCGAAGGGGACCGGGTGCTGCTTGGTGTACGAGGCGCCGGGCCCGGTCTTCGGGTCCCAGACGATGCCCTCGTTGAAGACGTAGCCGGGCTTGCTGGGGTGGTCCACGAGGGCGCCGACGAGGACCGGCACGCCGATCGCCCGTACCGCCTCGTCGATGCGGGCCTTCGCCTCCGGGTACTGGAAGGGGTCCAGGTCGGAGGAGTTCTCCGGCCAGATGACCAGGTCGGGCTTCTTGGCGCGGCCCGCCTTCACGTCGGCGGCCAGCTTCTCGGTGGCCGTGGCGTGGTTGTCCAGGATCTGCATGGGGCGGCCGAGGAAGTCCATGCCGGGCTGCTGGACGTTGCCCTGGACGACGGCGATGTTCAGGTGGTCGGTGGCCTTGGTCGGTACGGGGACGGCGTACCCGGCGACGGTGAGGGCCGCGGCCAGCCCGAACGCTTCCAGGGCCGGCAGCGCCCGGCGCAGTCGCGTGCCGCCGCCGTCGGCCTGCCCCCACAGGGTGACGACGATCGCGGCGGCCAGCGTGCCGGTGAGGGCGACGGCGAAGGTGACCAGCGGTGCGCCGCCGAGCGCGGCGAGCGGGGTGAAGGGGGTGCCGGTGTGGGCGAAGGCGAGGCGTCCCCAGGGGAAGCCGCCGAAGGGCACGCGGTCGCGGGCCCATTCCTGCGCGACCCAGAGGCAGGCGGCCCACAGGGGCCAGGCCTTGAGGCGGGAGGTGACGGCGAGGCCGGCGCCGAGCAGCGCCACGAAGACGGCCTCGGCGAAGGACAGGCCGAGCACGGCGTCCCAGCCGATCACGTGCAGCCACTTCAGCAGCAGGAAGAAGAACGGCCAGCCGAACACGAGGCCGGTCCAGGCCGCCTGACGGGCCGTGCGGCCGCGGGTGAGGAGGCTGAATGCCGCCACGGCGAGGAGCGAGAGCGGCCACAGGTCGTACGGCGGGAAGGCCAGTCCGAGGGCGAGTCCGGCGAGGACCGCGAGCACGGTACGGGGCGTTTCGCGGCGTACGAGGGCGCCGAGGCGGCGCAGGCGTCCCGTTTTGCGGCCCGTGGCGTCGGGCGCCCCGGTGGCCGCCGTGCCGCCGTCGGTGGCGGGGCCGTGCGCGCCGGGTCCCTGGGCAGGGCCTGGCACGGCTTCGGCGGTGGTTTCGGAGCCCGATGGCACGGTCGCGGCCTTCCTGCAGGTCGTGCGGTGGTGAGCCGACGGTACAACGGGGCGCGGGCCTGCGGGACGCCGGTGGCGGGTACGGGGGCGCGCGGTCGCTCTCGGTGAGGGGCGCGGCGCGGGCCGTACGGGGCGGGGGGTATGTGCGGCGGGGTGCGGGGTGGGGCGGATCCGCGGTGCGGATAGGGGCCCGGAGCCCTTCGGGCCGACCTGGGACCCGCTGGCTGCGGGTCGACCGAGAGCCGTTGTCTACTGAGCGTCCGGGCCCCACCCGGGTCGCACCCGCCGGCCGACTGAAGCCTGTCCGTCGCTTCCGTGCCGCAGGGGTGGACCTGGCTCCCAGTTGTGGTGCGCCTGCGCGGTGCACCACCCCATGGCCCAGCTGCGTTCGACGGCTGCGCGGAGGTCTGCCGGTCGGACGTCCTTGTGGTGGACTCGGCCGAACCTACCGGCCGACGGCGGCCTGCTGTCAACAGCTGTTCTACCTGCGTCGTTTTTGCGTTCAACCAGGTCAGTGCCGAACTGCCGCAGGTAGGGCGAGTACTCGCCGGGCACGGCGCCCGGCGGCACCCGCCACGGGAGGTTCACTCGTTCGGCCGCTGGAAGACCGTCCGGCCGCCCACGACCGTCCGCAGGCACTGCGGCAGTGCCCGGCCGGGGGTGAGGTCGGGAAGGCCCGGGGTGCCGGAGCGGGGGTCGGTCGACCAGCGTTGCACGCGCTCGTCGGGGGCCTGGACGAGGAGTTCGCCGGTACGCCAGATCGCGTAGTCGGCGGGTGCGCCCGGTACCAGCACGCCCGCGTCGTCGCGGCCGACGGCACGCCAGCCGCCGCGGGTGTGTGCGGTGAACGCGGCGCGCGCGGAGATGCCGTGCTCGGGGGTGCGGTGGAAGACGGCGGCGCGGATGGTGCCCCAGGGGTCGAGGGGGGTGACGGGGCTGTCGGAGCCGAGTGCGAGCGGTACGCCGGCCTTGAGGAGGGCGGCGTACGGGTTGAGGGTGCGGGCCCGTTCGGTGCCGAGCCGGGTGGCGTACATGCCGTCGGCGCCGCCCCAGAGTGCGTCGAAGGCGGGCTGTACGGAGGCGGTGAGGGCGAGCTCGGCGAAGCCGGCGATGGTGTCGGTGGTGAGCATTTCGCAGTGTTCGACGCGGTGCCGGGCGGCGCGCACGCGGTCGAGGCCGACGCGTCCGGCGGCCGCCCGTACGCCGTCGGTCACGGCGGTGATGCCGGCGTCCCCGATGGCGTGGAAGCCGGCCTGGAGGCCGGCTTCGGTGCAGGCGGCGACGTGGGCCGCGACGGTGTCGGCGTCGAGCAGGGCGTTGCCGCTGTGTGCGGCGTCGGTGTACGGGGTGCAGAGGTGCGCGGTCTGCGAGCCGAGGGATCCGTCGGCGAAGAGGTCGCCCGCGGCGCCGGCGGCGCCCAGTTCCCTGATCCGCTCCGCTTCCTTTGCGTTTGTGATGAGTTCGCCCCAGTATCCGACGACGCGCGGCCCGTCGCCCTCGGCGGCGCGGGCGAGCAGCGCGACGAGGTCGTCCTCGCCGGAGATCTCGGGGCCGGCGCATTCGTGGACGGTGCCGATGCCGAGGGACACGGCGTGCGCGAGCGCCGCTGCCTGTGCGGCGGCCCGCTGGGCGGGGGTGACGGTGGCGTACGCGGCTTCGCGCACGGCGTGGTGGGCGTCGCCCGTGAGGGGCGCCCCGGGGTGGAAGCCGGCGCGTTCCCGCAGGCCGGGGACGAGGTCCTGGAGTGCGGTGGTGACCACGGCGGAGTGCACGTCGATGCGGCTGAGGTAGAGCGGGCGGCCGCCGGTGGCCTCGTCCAGCTCGGCCCGGGACGGCGGGCGGCCCTCGGGCCAGGCGGTGGCGTCCCAGCCGTGGCCGAGGAGTACGCGGTCGGCGGGGCGGGCGGCGGCGAAGGAGCGGATGCGCTCCAGGGCGTGGGAGAGGGAGTGGGTGTCGCTGAGGTCCAGGCCGGTCAGCGCGAGGCCGGTGGCGGTGG
The DNA here is from genome assembly GCF_055586425.1 of Streptomyces sp. NPDC050806. NCBI lineage: Bacteria > Bacillati > Actinomycetota > Actinomycetes > Kitasatosporales > Streptomycetaceae > Streptomyces > Streptomyces sp. NPDC050806. The sequence continues at coordinate 133,829 of NZ_JBVJIF010000004.1, forward strand.
TGTGCACATGTGCGTCAGCGAACGCGGGGGTCACGAGCGCGCCGTCGAGGTCGATGACCTCGTCGACCCCGTCGGCGAAGGAGTCGGCGGCGCCCTCGGAGCCGACCCAGGCGACCGAGCCGCCTTCGACGACCATGGCGGTGGCGAAGGGGTCGGCCGGGCTGTGGACCTCGCCGCCGCGCAGCAGGACGGTGCGGTCGGGGGCCGGTACGGGGGTGCGTTCACTCATACCGGACAGTTTCGCCCCTGCGCGTGCGCGGCGGTCGCGCGGGGTCGCCACGGCGCGGCCCGATCCGTACGGGCCGGCCGTCCGCGTCCCTCCCCCGGGTGTCCCGGCGGGTCAGATGCGGGGCGGCCGGGCTTCGTACGGCGTGGACAGGACCACGGTCGTACGGGTCGAGACGCCGGCCAGGGTGCGGATGCGGGTGAGCAGGTGTTCCAGCTCCAGCGGTGCCGCGACCCGGACCTTGAGGATGTAGTTCTCGTCTCCCGCGACGCTGTGACAGGCCTCCAGTTCGGGTACCTCGGCCAGCCGCTCGGCGATGTCGTCCGGGGCGCTGGGGTCGAAGGGTTTGACCGAGATGAAGGCGGTCAGCGGCAGCCCCACCGCCTCGGGGTCGACGATGGCGGCATAGCCGCGAATCACGCCGCGCTGCTCCAGTCTGCGCACGCGCTGATGCACCGCCGAGGTGGACAGGCCGGTGGCCTTGCCCAGGTCGGTGTAGCTCATCCGCCCGTCCTTGACGAGCAGATCCACGATTTGTCGGTCCAGCTCCTCCACACGATCAACTTACTGTGCCGGGGCGCTGCGGCGCAGCTCGCGCCGGATCGTGGACATCGCACGCCCCCTGTGTGACGAACACCACACCCATCACTCCGTGTCCGGAGCGCAGCCGAGATTATGCACAGGAGAGGCAGGGAAATGCTCGTGATGGTCGAGGCCGCCCGACACCGGAAGATGGCGGTATCTCGCAGCCCACCCGAGGGGGATGGACATCATGCGACGCCCGAAGCAGGAATCCACGCTGGAGCACACCGCCGCCCAGGAGGGCGACAGTTTCCGCGACGATGACTTCCACGACGCCTTTGACACCGTCGAGCTCTACCGGGTCAGCTGCCCGGACTGCGCACAGCCGATCGCGCTGCTCGCCGAGGAGGACGCGCTGCCCGAGCACGCGGTCTGCTCCTCGCCGTGGAACCCCTTCGGCCTGACGGTCTGCCAGGGGTCCGGGCGGGCGGTGTCCGAGACGGACTCGCCGGACGACGCGCTGGAGCCCCAGGAGCAGGACTTCGGCATGCTCCTGACCCTCCCGGAGGGCCTGAACTGGCGTACGCAGCCGTTCTCCCACGTGGGCGGTCCCGGCTCCCGGCCGGTGCGGGTGCCCATGATGCGCCGGCGTCTCTGAAGCCCCGGCGCGAGCAGAACCGTGCGAGTGAGCCGTTGGACTCACTCGCACGCCTTTGCCACCGGTACGCCCCGGCCGCCCGATCCGGCCCGCGCGTGACGTACCGTCAGCGGCTCTCCGGCCCCGTCAGCTGCCGCGCGATCACCATGCGCTGGATCTGGTTGGTGCCCTCCACGATCTGCAGGACCTTCGCCTCGCGCATGTAGCGCTCGGCCGGGAAGTCGGCGGTGTAGCCGTACCCGCCGAGGAGCTGGACCGCGTCGGTGGTGACGCGCATCGCCATGTCCGTGCAGAAGAGCTTGGCCATGGCCGCCTCCTTGGTGAAGGGGCGGCCCTCGTCCCGCAGCCGGGCGGCGGTCAGATACAGCGAGCGGCCGGCCTCCAGCTGGGTGGCGATGTCGGCGAGCATGAAGCGCAGGCCCTGGAAGTCGGCGAGCCGCCGGCCGAACTGACGGCGTGTCGCCAGATATCCCAGGGCCTCGTCCAGCGCCGCCTGCGCCACGCCGACGGCGCACGCGGCGATCCCGAGCCGGCCGGAGTCCAGTGCGGCGAGCGCGATGGCGAAACCCTGGCCCTCCTCGCCGATGCGGCGCGCGTCCCCGATCCGTACGCCGTCGAAGTGCATCTGTGCGGTGGGGGATCCCTTCATGCCCATCTTGCGCTCGGGCGGCGCGGCGCTCAGCCCTGCGGCGTCGCCCGGCACCAGGAACGCCGTGATGCCGTGCGCGCCCGCTCCCCCGGTGCGGGCGAGGACGGTGTAGAAGTCGGCGAGGCCGCCGTGGGTGGTCCAGGCCTTGGTGCCGTCGAGGACCCAGGTGTCTCCGTCGCGCGTGGCGCGGGTGGTGAGGGAGGCCGCGTCCGATCCGGCGGCGGGCTCGGAGAGGCAGTAGGCACCGAGCAGCCCGCCGCCGAGCATCGCGGGCAGGTGCTCGGCGCGCTGCTCCTTGGTGCCGAAGGCGGCGAGGGCGTGGCAGGCCAGGGTGTGCACGCTGACGCCGAGGCCGACGGTGAGCCGGGCGGCGGCCAGTTCCTCCAGGACCTGGAGGTAGACCTCGTAGGGCTGGCCGCCCCCGCCGAACTCCTCCGCGTACGCCAGGCCGAGGAGGCCGGACTCGGAGAGCAGGGTGAACAGTTCGCGGGGGAAGCGCCCCGCCTCCTCCTCCGCTGCCGCCCGGGGCGCGATCTCCCGCGCGGCCAGGTCGCGTACGAGCGTCATCAGCTGGCGGGCTTCGTCGGTGGGCAGCCTGCGGTCCACGGGTCCGGGGCCGTACTCGGTCATGGCGGCGCTCTCCTCCCTGTCGGGCGATACGGCAGCACGCCGCCCGGGTGGTGCGGCGCGGCCGGTTGCCACTGCCGCGGCGATGATCCCTCTCCGGATCGCGGAAGGCGACGACCTGCGGCGGTGGCGCAGGGAGTATGCCCGGTACGGCGGTGTCCGTCACCGGTTGATCGACTTCTTCCGGAGGTCGCCCGGGAGCCGTCGGGAGTTCAGCAAATTGGTCCAAACCATTGACCGAGTTGGTCTAGTCCTTCTACCTTCTCCTCCGACGCTCCACGCGTTCGGCGCCACTGCGGACGCAGGTCACAGCACTCTCCCCTCGATGGACTCCCACTCCGAGGAGCAACCATGCTCAGACCGCACAAGAAGCGCCTCACGCACAGACTCGCAGCGGTCGCCGCCGGTCTCTGTACGGCGGCGCTGGCCGCCGGCGGGCTCGCCGGAACCGCCGCGGCCGCGCCCGCCGACACCGCCGCGAAGCCCGCCACCACCACGAAGGCCGCGCAGCCCGCCCCGGCGGGCGCAGGAACCGCGGCGGCCGGCAACAAGGTGGTCGGCTACTTCACCAACTGGGGTGTCTACCAGCGCAATTACCACGTCAAGAACATTGAGACCTCCGGCTCGGCGGCCAAGCTGACGCACATCAACTACGCCTTCGGCAACGTCACCGGCGGCAAGTGCGCGATCGGCGACTCCTACGCCGACTACGACAAGGCCTACACCGCCGACCAGAGCGTGGACGGCAAGGCCGACACCTGGGAGAACGGCGCGCTGCGCGGCAACTTCAACCAGCTGCGCAAGCTGAAGGCGCTGCACCCGAACCTCAAGGTGATCTGGTCCTTCGGCGGCTGGACCTGGTCCGGCGGGTTCGCCGAGGCCGCCAAGAACCCGGCGGCGTTCGCGCAGTCCTGCTACGACCTGGTCGAGGACAAGCGCTGGGCGGACGTCTTCGACGGCATCGACATCGACTGGGAGTACCCCAACGCCTGCGGCCTGACCTGCGACACCAGCGGCCGTACCGCCTTCACCAACGTCATGAAGGCGCTGCGGGCGAAGTTCGGCGGCTCCAACCTGGTGACCGCGGCGATCACCGCCGACGCCTCCTCCGGCGGCAAGATCGACGCGGCCGACTACGCGGGCGCGGCACAGTACGTCGACTGGTACAACCCCATGACGTACGACTACTTCGGCGCCTGGGACGCGAAGGGCCCGACGGCCCCGCACTCCCCGCTGACCTCGTACAGCGGCATTCCGAAGGCCGGCTTCAACAGCGACGACACCACCAAGAAGCTCAAGGGCCTCGGCATCCCGGCGAACAAGCTGCTGCTGGGCATCGGCTTCTACGGGCGCGGCTGGTCCGGCGTCACGCAGGCGGCGCCGGGCGGCACCGCGACCGGCGCGGCACCGGGCAAGTACGAGGCGGGCATCGAGGACTACAAGGACCTCAAGGGCCGCTGCCCGGCGACCGGCAAGGTCGGCGGCACCGCGTATGCCAAGTGCGGTGACCAGTGGTGGAGCTACGACACCCCGGAGACCATCGGCACCAAGATGGCCTACAAGGACGCGCAGGGAATGGGCGGCACGTTCTTCTGGGAGCTGAGCGGGGACACCGCGAACGGTGAGCTGATCAAGGCGATCAAGTAACCGCATCGCACCAACCACACGTCGGGCGGGAGGCCGTGGGCCTCCCGCCCTTCGTCGTTGCAGCACTGTTGACGCGCCGTCAACAACGGCTCTAATCTCTCGACAGCTACCTTCGTTACCGCAAGTAACCGCACGTCAGCGCTGTGACCGCACGCCATACGCCATGACCGAGCGCTCCCCCGGGAGGAAGCAGTGGGCAGTGATCAGCGGGCCGTACCGGAAGGCCGCACGTCCTGGAAGAAGAGCGCGGCCGTGGCCGTCCCCGCCGTACTGGCCGTCGGAGCGCTGGCGACCGTGATGGCACAGGGCGTACTCGCCGCGTCCTTCGCCGTCTCCGGCACCAACTTCCAGGTCGCCTCCGGAAAGTTGACCAGCGACGGGTTGTCCTCGTACGTACACACCGACCGCGCCGCCGACGGCACCGGCCACCCCGTCGCGCTGCTCGGCATCGGCAAGGCCTCGCTCTCCGACATCTGCCAGTCGGCACAGGTCGAAACGCCGGTGGGACCGGTGGTCTTCAAGCTCACCGCGGGCGGCGCCGCGGGCCCCGTCACCGCGGACAGCCTCGTCATCGACGGCGAGGACCTGGTCGGCGACGCACGGTTCGGTACGGCCCAGATCGGCCGGGACGCCTCGACGCTCGACGAGGTACCGGGCATCCGCGGCCCCAGGGGCAAGTTCGGGCTGCAGGCCGGGGACATCGAGGTCGCGGGCGTGAAGTCGCACGCCTGGTCGGCCACCGGCGGGAACTTCCGCCTCAAGGGGCTGAAGCTGGGCGTCAGCCTGGGCGGCAAGAAGTGCTTCTGAGGCGCCCGCGCCCGCCGGCCCGGCCGACAGGGCTCCGGGCCCGGTGGGACGCGCGCCTTCCCTGGCCCGAAGCACGGGCGCGGTTCGGCAGGTGGTGGCGGACCCGGCCGTTCTGGGCCGGGCTGCTGCTGATCCTCGGCGGCGCCGAACTGCTGCTCGTACCGCTCTCCCCGCTCGGCGTACTGGTCAGCCTGGGCATCGGCGGACTCGCCGCGCTCGGCATCGGGCTGGCGCTGATCGTGGCCGGGCTGTTCCTGTGGTGCACCCCCGGCGCGCGGCGCTACGTCAGCGTCAACGCGCTCATCCTGTCCGTGATCTCCTTCGCGGCCACCAATCTCGGCGGCTTCCTGGTCGGCATGGGGCTGGGCATCGCCGGCGCGGCGATGGGCTTCGGCTGGACGCCGCTGCCCGCGGAACCGGACCCCGCGGCGGAGGAGAGCGTTGCGGAGGAGGACGCCGCTCGCCCGCCGGGCCGTACGGGCCCGCGCACCGCGCTCGCCGTGGCCCTCCCGGTGACCCTGCTGGTCACGCTCGGCGCGCCCGCCACCGAGGCGCGCGCCGCCGGCCCGGGCATCCCCGCGCCCGCCGCCGTCCCCACCGTCACCACCAGCCGTTTCGCGCCGAAGGGCTTCACCGTGGCCGGGGTGGAAGACGTGCCCACCGCACGCGGGCCGGTCCGGGCGATGGTGCTGCGGATGAAAGCCGCGTCGCTCAGCGACTACCGGCTGCTGACCCGTGACGGCCGCGACGAACTGGGGCTGGGAGCGAAGGAGCTGCAGCTCAGCGGGGACGTCACGCTCTACCTCACCAAGTTCAGCGGCTGTGTGGAAGGGGTGCTCTGCCTGACCTTCACGCCCGACCGGCTGCCCGTGCCCCCACTCGTGCCGCCCTTCGTGTACCTGACGGACGTCTCGGCGGAGCAGGCCCTGGTCACCTCGGACGTGATCACCGCCGACGGCCTGCGGCTGCGCGCCGACGCGCCGGTGCCACCGGCCGGCTGACCCGGCGCGCCCGCACCCGGCCCACCGTGCGTTTGTCACGGGTGGGCCGTGCGTCTTTCCCGGTCAGCACGTGACGGACGGCGCTGTTGCGCGCCGGGCAACTCTGCGATGGTCGCAGATAGGTGGTGCCGCAGCGACATCCGCGGGACGGATCCTCGCCCGGTGCCACGCGCGCGGCGAACGCTTCAGGGGCCGACGCTCCGGGACCGGAGGGTTCAGTGGACAAACGGTACGAGGTCTACTGCCTCATGGACCCCCATTTCTACGACGCACCGGCCCGTGCCGAGGGCGGGGAAACCGCCTTCCCGCAAGCCCTGGGGCCGGTGCCGGACGGCTGGCGCCGCGCGGCGGTGGACGACTGGATCGCACTGCGCCCCGGCGGTGGCACGCTCCCCGCACAGGGCTGGAAGATCCACGTATCGGCGTGTCTCGACAACGCGGCGGACATCCTCACCACGGTCTGGGAGTACTGCGTACCGCGCCGGATCGCCTTCAAGTTCCTGCCCGACCGGGACACCCTGCTGCTCGCCAACGCCAAGTACGCGCACCGCGGTTCGAGCGGCAAGTTCGTGACGGTCTACCCGGCGGACGAGGCGGAGCTGGAGCGCGTGCTCACCGAGCTGGGCCGGCTGCTCGACGGCCGGGCCGGCCCGTACATCCTCAGCGACCTGCGATGGGGCGACGGTCCGCTCTACGTCCGGTACGGAGCCTTCGCCGAGCGGTACTGCGTCTCCGCGGACGGCGAGGTCGAACCGGCGGTGGCGGACGGCGACGGGCGGCTGGTGCCGGACGTCCGCGGGCCCGCCTTCCAGGTGCCCGACTGGGTGGAACTGCCGGACTTTCTCGCCCCGCACCTCGCGCGGCGCGGCGACGGCGCCGCCCTCGCCGACCTGCCCTACCGGTTCGACAGCGCACTGCACTTCTCCAACGGCGGCGGCATCTACGCGGGCACCGACACGCGCACCGGTGAGCGGGTGGTGCTCAAGGAGGCCCGGCCGTACGCGGGGCTGACGCCGGACGGGCGGGACGCGGTCGCCCGGCAGCGGCGCGAGCGGGAGATGCTGGCGCGGCTGCGGGGACTGGACTGCGTTCCCGCGCTGCACGGCCACTTCGAGCAGGGCGGCCACCACTTCCTGGTCGAGGAGTTCATCGAGGGGACCGAGCTCAACGACCTGTTCGTCGACCGGTACCCGCTCACCCTCGCGCGCCCGGACGAGGCCGCGACCGCCGACTACACCTCCTGGGCCCTCGACGTGTACGACCGCGTGGCGCGCGCCGTCGGCGAGGTCCACGCACGCGGGGTGGTCCTCGGCGACCTCCAGCCGTCGAACATCATCGTCCGCCCCGACGGCGGCGTGGTCCTCATCGACCTCGAAGGAGCGGCGGACGAGGCCGAGGGGCGGCGGCAGGCCCTCGGCGCCCAGGGGTTCACGGCACCGCGGAGCATGCGCGGCACCGCCGTCGACGACTACGCCCTGGCCTGCCTGCAGCTCTTCCTCTTCCTGCCGCTGACCGGCCTGCTCGCCCTCGCGCCCGGCAAGGCGGGGCAGTTCGCCCGGGAGGCGGCCCGCACCTTCCCCCTGCCCGACGGCTACTTCGACGCCGCGGTACGCCTCCTCACCGGCGCCGGCGGGACCGCCGGCGGAGCGGCGGCCGAGCCGCGGCTGCGGCCGGACCGCGCGGGCTGGGCGGAGGCCCGCGACGCGCTGGCCGGTGCCGTCCTCGCGGCGGCCACGCCCGGGCGCGACGACCGGCTCTTCCCCGGCGACATCGAGCAGTTCGCCTCGCCGGGCGGCGGCCTGGGCGTGGCGTACGGCGCGGCCGGCGTCCTGTACGCGCTGGACGTGACGGGCGCCGGGCGCCACCCGGGGCACGAGGAGTGGCTGATCCGGCGCGCCCTGCGCCCGCAGCCGGGCACGCTGCTCGGCTTCTATGACGGGCTGCACGGCATCGCGTACGTCCTGGACCACCTCGGACACCGACACGAGGCGCTGAAGATCCTCGACCAGGTGGCGGGCGAGCACTGGCAGCGGCTCGGCCTCGACCTGCACGGCGGGCTGTCCGGCATCGGCCTGAACCTCCTCCACTTCGCCACGGCCACCGGCGAGCCGGCCCTCCAGGACGCGGCCCGCGAGGCGGTGGACGCCGTGGCCGCCCGGCTGGGCCCGGCCGACGCCGTGCCGGAGGTGAGCGGCGGCGGACACCCGTACGCGGGCCTGCTGCGCGGCTCGTCCGGCCCCGCGCTGCTGTTCCTCCGGTGGTACGAGCACACCGGCGACCCGGAATTCCTCGACCTCGCCGCGACGGCACTCCGGCAGGACCTGCGCCGCTGTCTCCTACGGGACGAGGACGGCGTCATGGAGGTCGACGAGGGCTGGCGGACGATGCCGTACCTCGCGGACGGCAGCGTCGGCATCGGCCTCGCCCTGGACGACTACCTGGCGCACCGGGAGAACGAGGGCTTCATCGCGGCCGCCGAGGCGATCCGCCGCGCCGCCGAGGGGCGCTTCTACGTCGAACCGGGCCTCTTCGACGGCCTGGCCGGGATGATCCTGCACCTCAGCCGCGCGCACCCCGCCGGCACCGCGGCCGAGCGGGATACGGGCGTCGCTGACCAGATCCGCCGGCTGGCCCGGTACGCCGTGGTCCACGAAGGCCGTCTCGCCTTCCCCGGCGAGGAGTTGCTGCGCCTCTCCCTGGACCTGGCCACCGGCAGCGCCGGAGTGCTGCTGGCGCTCGGTGCCGCCCTCCACGACTCCCCCGTGCGGCTGCCGTTCCTCGCGCCGCCGCCCGCCCGGCACGCCGGGCCCCCGAGCCATTCCGTCCCCGTCCCCATGGAGAAGTACGGAGGTGAAACACCATGACGATCCTGGACCTGCAGAGCATGGAGACCGCTCACCACGGCGGCAGGCCGAGAAGGAGCGGCGCCAGCAAGTACTGCGGAGGCACCAGCCGGCTGAGTCTGCTCCTCTGCTGAAAGACCGGCGGGGCGAGGACGTGCCAACACGTCCCCGCCCCTTCGCGTATCCGGAACCGGGAGTGGGCCATGGACCGACACGCCGCGGACCGCCTGCTGCTGGCGGCAGCGCGGCGGGGCGGGCCCTGGGTGCCCGCCATGCTGGCCACCTCCCTGCTGCTCGCCGGTGTGTACACCGTGCTGCCCGCCCTCATGGGCCGCACCGTCGACGCCGTGCTCGCCGGCGGCCACGCCACCGGCTGGCTCACCCTCAGCATCGCGGCGATCGCCGTCCTCATGGTGTGCGACCTGCTGGACGACCTCGTGGGCAAGCTGGCCGAGGCGCGTGCCACGGCCTGGCTCCGGCACACCCTCCTCCAGCACGTCCTGGACCTGGGCACCCGCGCCACCCGCCGCTTCACGGCCGGGGACCTGGTCAGCCGGCTGGTGGGCAACTCCGCGCGGACCGGTCAGGTGGCGTCGACGCTGGTGTGGGCCGTGCTGGACCTGGTGCCGCCGGTCGGCGCGGTCGTCGCGCTGGCCCTCATCGACCCCTGGCTGTGCCTCACCTTCCTCGTGGGGCTGCCCGTCGTGCTGTCCCTGGTGCGGACGTTCGTGCGCGACGCCTCCGACATCAACGAGCGCTACTACGCCGCCCAGGGCCGGGTGGCCGCCCGGCTCGTCGATGCCCTGACCGGGATCCGCACGATCACCGCGGCCGGGACCGTGGACCGCGAGGTGGGCCGGGTCCTCGGGCCGCTGCCGGAGCTGCGCCGGCACGGCGCCGGGATGTGGCGGGCCCTCGCGCGGGTCTCGGCGCGGGAGGCCCTGGTCATCCCGCTGCTGGAGGTCGCCGTGCTCGCGGTCGCCGGCCTGGAGCTGGCCCGCGGCCGCATCACGCCCGGTCAGGTGCTCGCGGCGGGCGAGTACGTGGTGCTGGCCACCGGGATCAGCGCGCTGGTGTCGTCGGCGAGCCGGCTGGCGATGGCCCGCGCCACCGCGGGCCGGGTCGCCGAGGTGCTCGCCGAGCCCCCGGTGCCGTACGGCGGCACGCGTCTGCCCGACGGGCCCGGGACGCTGGAGTTCCGTGGCGTCACCGTGCGGGGACCGGGCGGCGACGGGCGCGGCCCCGGCGGCACCGTCCTGGAGGACGTGTGGCTGACCGTCCCCGGCGGGACCCTGGTCGCGGTCGTGGGCCGCTCCGGGTCGGGGAAGTCCCTGCTCGCGGCGCTGGCCGGGCGGCTCACCGACCCGGACGAGGGCGAGGTGCTGCTGGACGGCGTGCCGCTGCCCCACCTCGGCAGGCCCGCGCTGCGCGGCGCCGTGGCGTACGGCTTCGAGCGTCCGGTGCTGCTCGGCGAGACGTTCGCCGACGCCATCGGCATGGGGCCGCGGCCGGCCTGTGCCGAGGAGGTGGCGCGGCAGGCCGCGGCGGCGCGGGCCGATGCCTTCATCCGCCGGCTGCCCCAGGGGTACCGGACCTGTCCGGCGGACGCCCCGCTCTCCGGCGGCGAGGTGCAGCGCGTCGGGCTGGCCCGGGCATTCGTGCAGGCCGGTCGGGTGCTGGTACTGGACGATGTGGCCGCCAGCCTGGACACCGTGACCGAGCACCACGTCAGCCAGGTCCTCACCGGCGCCCTGGCGGGCCGCACCCGGCTCGTCGTGACCCACCGCGCGTCCACCGCCGCCCGGGCCGACCGGGTGGTGTGGCTGGACGGCGGCGGCGTACGCGGGCAGGGCACCCACCGCGAGCTGTGGTCGCGGCCGGAGTACCGGGCGGCGTTCCGCCCTGACCCGCCCGTGGGCCCCGAGGTGGCAGCGAAATCCGGGGGCACGAGGACCGGAGGCAGGCAGACCGGGGGCGCGGCGTGACGGGCGCGGCCGGGCTGCTGCGGTCGTCGCTGCGACGCCGGCGCCGGGAGTTCGTACGGCTCGCCGGGTGGTCGCTGATCCAGGCCGTGCCGGCGTTCCTCTCGGGGTGGGTCGTCGCCCACGCGGTGGACGACGGCTTCCTCGCCGGCCGGGCCGGAACGGGCTTCGCCTGGCTGGGGGTGCTGGCGGTGGCGGCCGGGATCGGCGCGTGGGCGACGCGGCACGCGACGCTCGGGCTCGCGGCGGTCGTCGAGCCGCTCCGGGACGAGCTGGTCACGATGGTCGCGTCCGGCACGCTGCGCCGGTCGGCGCGGCGGGCCGACCGGCCGGCCGACACCGGCGGCGTGGCACGGCTGACCGAGCAGGTGGAGATCGCCCGTGAGGCGTACGCGGCGGTGGTGATGTTCGTGCAGGGGTTCGCCGCCTCCGCGGTGGGGGCGCTGCTGGGCCTGGCCACCCTGGACCCCGCGCTTCTGCTGTTCGTGCTGCCGCCGCTCCTCGTGGGGCTCGGGCTGTTCGCGGGGGCGCTGCGGGCGATGGCCGCGCGCCAGCGGGACGTGGCGCTGGCGGACGAGCGCGTCGCCGGGACCGCGAGCGAGGTGACCGGCGGGCTGCGGGACGTGGTGGCGTGCGGCGCCGAGGACGTCGTACGGGAGCGCGCGGGACGGGACATCGACGCCTCGGCGCGGGCCACCCGGGCGCTGGCCCGGATGACGGCGGTGCGGACCGCTTCGCTGGCGGTCGGCGGCTGGCTGCCGCTCGTCCTCGTGCTGGCGGGCGCGCCGTGGCTGGTGCAGCGGGGGGTGACGGCGGGTGCGGTGCTGGGTGCGGTGACGTACGTGTCGCAGGGGCTCCAGCCCTCGTTGCAGGAGCTCGTCTCGGGGGTCGGCGACAGTGGGTTGTGGCTGCTGGTGACGCTCGGCCGGGTCGCGGAGGTGGCCGAGGGGCAGCGGGCCGGGTCCGGTGCCGGCCGGGTGCCCGGACACCCGCGGGACGCGGGGGTGGAGCTGCGCGGCGTCACGTTCGGCTACGCGCGGTCCGCCGAACCGGTGATCGACGGGCTCGATCTCGCGCTGCGGCCGGGCGAGCATCTGGCCGTCGTGGGGCCGAGCGGGGCGGGGAAGTCGACGTTCACCGCGCTGGTGGCCGGGGTGCTCACGCCCCGGTCCGGCGGTGTCCGGTTGGGCGGCGTACCGGTCGGGTCCCTGGACGGGGGGACGGCCCGGCACCGGGTGCTGATCCCGCAGGAGGCGTACGTGTTCGCGGGGACGCTCTGGGAGAACCTCACCTACCTGGCGCCGGACGTCCCGGTGGCGGCGGTGGACGAGGCGGTGGCCGAGGTCGGCGCCCGGCCGCTGGTGGACCGGCTGGGCGGCTACGAAACGGCCGTGGACGGGCAGCGGCTGTCGGCGGGGGAACGCCAGCTGGTGGCTCTCGTGCGCTCCTATCTGCCGCCTGCGGAGCTGGTCCTGCTGGACGAGGCGACCTGCCATCTCGACCCGGCAGCCGAGGCGCGTGCGGAGGAGGCGTTCGCCCGCCGCCCGGGGACGCTGATCGTGTGCGCGCACCGGATCAGTTCGGCGCTGCGGGCCGACCGGGTGATGGTGCTGGACGGGAAGCGGGCCGCGCTCGGCACGCACGAGGAGCTGATGGCGGGGTCGGCGCTCTACCGGGACCTGGTGGGGCACTGGGAGGACGGGGGCGGGGGCCCGGGGCTCAGAGCCAGCCCGACTCCCGGGCGATCCGGATCGCGTCGATCCGGTTCCGCGCCCCGACCTTGCGAGTGATCGCCGAGAGGTGGTTGCGGATCGTGCCGACGGACAGCGACAGCAGGTCCGCGATCTCCCGCCCGGGGGTGCCGGCCGCGGCGAGCCGCAGGACCTCCCGCTCCCGCGGCGTCAGCGGGTCCTGCGCCGCGTCGAGCACCAGCAGCGCCAGCTCGGGGTCAATGTAGCGGTGGCCGCCGACCACCTTGCGGATGCCCTCGACGAGCCGGTCCGAGGGCGCGTCCTTGCAGACGAGACCCGGCGGCCGCAGGGCCAGTACGCTGCGCAGCCGCTCCAGCGTCGGCGTCCCGGCGACCAGCAGCGTCCGGCATTCGGGGAGCCGCTCGCACAGCGTGCCGGCGGCGGCGAGCACCTCGTCCTGGTGGCCGTCGACGTCGATGACGACCACGTCGGGGCGGTAGGTCAGGGCCCGGGCCAGGACCTGGCCGTCGCCGTCGGCCTGCGCGACGACCTCGATGTCCGCTTCGCGGGTCAGGAGTGCGGCGAGCGCTCCGCGCATGAGCCCGTTTTCCTCGACGAGAAGAACACGGATCACTGTCGCTCCCTGGGATCGGACCTGTCCCCGCATCCCCCCGAGGAATTATCTCCGGGTATGCACGCTTCCGCCCGCCCTGCCGGGCACCCCGTGGATTTATTCGCGAAAACTTCGGGAAAGGCGGAACCTCTTGATGGGCCCGCCCGTTGTACCGAGTGAGGCCCCGCATCATCCCCCGTGTGCGGGGCCTCACCAATGCCCGCGGCCCCGGGCCGGAAGCCGGTCGCGACTTCTACGCCTCGTCCTGGACCAGACGGTCCAGCATGGTCTGGAAATCCTCGTCGACGATGACCCGCAGCCCGTCCCCGTCCGGTTCACTCAGCCGGGTCATCGTGCCCCGCCGCCACCAGAACACATTCGGGGTGATCGCGCCCGCCGAGTCCTCGTGCCCGGCCGCCGCGAACTGCGCCATCGCCTGGAGCGCCGGGATGACCTGGGCGTCGTGGATCCGGTGGAAGGCCAGCTGGTGCCGGAAGGGCAGCGCCACCAGCGCGCCGTCCGGGGTCAGCGGCGCGCCGGTCAGCCGCTCCGCCAGCTCGTCGAGGACCAGCACCCGGCTGGCGGTGAAGAAGGAGTCGCCGAGCACCACTTCGAAGTTCGAGCCGTCGCCCCGGCGGACCGTCTCGTGCCCCTCGACGGGCAGCGCCCGCAGGTTGTTCAGCGCGCGGATACGCAGCTCGGCGAGGTCCCCGATGTCCAGCAGCGAGTCCTCGCCGAGCATCTGCACCGCTTCGGGGAGGTCGAGCGCGAGCACCTCGCGCAGGCCGGGGGCGAGCGGCCGGGCGTACCGGAAGGATTCGGAGGCGGGCAGGGAGTCCTCGGCGACGACGCGCGGGTAGAGCCGGGCCCGGATCTCGTCCTCGGGCAGCGTCTCCAGCGGCTGGGGGCCGTCCATCGTACGGAGGACCTTGCCGACGTGGTCCCGGACGAGTGCGGGCCAGGCGCGCTCGCCGCGCCGGTCGCGGTGGCAGACGGCGGCGAGGTTGCCCAGGCCGAACTGCCGGCCGGACGAGTCGGCGACCATACCGGCGTACACGGTCACTTCCAGGCCCTGCTCGGCGAAGGCCGTCCGCACCTGGCCGCGGAAGATCCCGCCCTCCCGCTCGGAGAAGAATCCGAACTCCGCGTCGCGCGGGGTGTCGCGCGGATCCCTCTTCGGTCCGCGGCGGAACAGGCCCATCTCTTCCTCTTCCTCCCGGCGACAGCCACGAATGCGCCGATGGTAGCCGCCCGCCGGTCCGGCCTCGACCGCGCGTGACGCCGTCCGGAGCACGTACCGGAATCCGCCTGCCGCCATCGTCACGAGCGGATTCGGGGCTTCGGGATGCGCGGCGGGCGGCGGGAGGACAGCCTGGGGGTATGACCACACATCCACCGGTGATCGTGTATCCGCCCGCCGCCGGTGGGCGGCGGGTGACCATTCACGGCCAGATCGTGGGGCTCGCCCACGGCCGCGGGGACGTCGCGGAGTTCCTGCGCCGGGCCGGGGTGTCCGATGCCGAGGAGATCCCGCTGGCCGATCCCGCGCTCATCGAGTGGCGGGGCGGCGACCTGGACTACTGGCCGCGGGGCGAGTGAGTGGCGCGCGTACCGGCCTCCGTGCGCCTGCCGGAGGCCGGTACGTCCGTCAGCGGCCCTCCTCGGCCCGCTCCGTGCGTCCGCGGAGCGGGTCCAGGCGTGCGCGGACCCACCGTTCCACGTCGCCCACGTGGCGGCCGGCCGCGGTGAAGGCGGCCAGGCTGTCGCGGGAGCGCAGCGCGGCGTAGATGTCCATGTGCTGCTGATGGGTCCAGGAGAGGACGTCCGACTTGACCAGGGCACGCCAGATGCGGGCCCTGGCGGTGCGCTGGGTGACGGAGGAGACCAGCGACGTCAGCGTGCGGTTGCCGGTCGCGGCGACGATGTCCGCGTGGAAGGCGAGGTCCTCGCGGACCAGTTCCTCCGGGTCCTGCAGCGTCCGCATCCGTTCGATGCGCTCCAGCAGCCCGTCCAGCGCGGCGTCGTCGATGCGGGTGGCGGCCAGCGCGGTGGCGCCGGGCTCCAGGACCTTGCGGCACTCCAGCATCTCTTCCAGCCCGGTGTCCTGGGCCAGGTCCAGGAAGCTGCCGAGCGCGCTGAGCAGCCGCTCGGGGTGCAGGTCGGTGACGAAGGTGCCGTCCCCGCGCCGTACGTCCAGCACCCCCGCCATGGCCAGTGCCCGGACCGCCTCGCGGAGCGAGGGGCGGGACAGCTCCAGCTCGGCGGCGAGCACCGCCTCCGGGGGGAGGCGGTGGCCGGGCGCGAACTCGCCGCTCTCGATGCGCTTGCGCAGCCGGCCGATCGCCTCGTCGACGACGCTGCCGCCGCCGGCCCCGTCGGCGCGGCCCGGCCGCTCTTTCTTGGTGGGCATGGACGTCAGGATGCCACCCGGCCGCCGCCGTGCCAGACCGGGCCGTCCGGGTAGCGGTGGGCGTCCAGCGTCTCGCGCCGGATCCGTGCGCTGTAGCCGGGCGCTTCGGGGACGAGGTAGCGCGAGCCGCGGATGCGTACCGGGTCGTGGAAGTGCTCGTGGAGGTGGTCGACGTACTCGATGACGCGGTTCTCCATGGAGCCGCTGACCGCGATGTAGTCGAAGACCGAGAGGTGCTGGACCAGTTCGCACAGGCCGACGCCGCCGGCGTGCGGGCAGACCGGTACGCCGTGCGCCGCGGCCAGCAGCAGCGCTGCGACCGCCTCGTTGACGCCGCCGAGCCGGCAGGCGTCGATCTGGCAGATGCCGATGGCGTCGGCCTGGAGGAACTGCTTGAACATCACGGCGTTGTGGGCGTGTTCGCCGGTGGCGACGTGGGTGGGGCCGATCTGCCGGGCGATGGCGGCGTGGCCGAGGACGTCGTCGGGGCTGGTGGGCTCCTCGAACCACCAGATGTCGAACTCGGCGAGGGCCTTGGCCCAGGCGATCGCCTCGTCGACGCCGAGGGTCTGGTTGGCGTCGATCATCAGGCGGCGGTCGGGCCCGATGATGTCGCGGGCGATGCGGCAGCGCCGGATGTCGTCCCGGAGGTCGGCGCCGACCTTGAGCTTGACGGAGTCCCAGCCCGCGTCGACGGCCTCCTGGCAGAGCCGGGCGAGCTTGGCGTCGTCGTAGCCGAGCCAGCCGGCGCTGGTGGTGTAGGCGGGGTAGCCGTGCTCCCGGACGTACCGCTCGCGTGCGGCCCGCCCGGCGGCCTTCTCCTCCAGCATGGCCAGCGCGTCCTCGGGGGTGAGCGCGTCCTTGAGGTACCGCCAGTCCACCAGGTCGACGATCTGCCGGGGCGTCATGTCGGCGAGCAGTTTCCAGACGGGCTTGCCGGCCCGCTTCGCGGCCAGGTCCCAGCCGGCGTTGACGACGGCGGCGGCGCCGAGGTGGATGGCGCCCTTGTCGGGTCCGAGCCAGCGCAGTTGGCTGTCGCCGAGCAGGTGGCGGGAGAAGCCGCCGAGGTCGCCGGTGATCTCCTGGACCGTCAGGCCGACGGCCCGCTCGCCGATCGCGCGGGCGGCGTGGACGGCGAGGTCGTTGCCGCGGCCGATGGTGAAGGTGAAGCCGTGGCCCTCGGGGGCGTCGGCCCCCTCGGTCTTCAGGACGACGTACGCAGCCGAGTAGTCGGGGGCCTCGTTCATGGCGTCCGAGCCGTCGAGCTGCCGCGAGGTGGGGAAACGGACGTCGATCGTCTCGACGTCGACGATACGGGCGGTCATCGGCGCTCACTCCTGTACGGGTGCGTCGGGTGAGGGGCGCTGCGGCGCAGCGCGACCAAGATGTCAGATGTCTGCATCGTCGGCCAGACATTCCATCGAGAAAAATTGCCCGTGCACGGAGTATTGCCGGACGAGCACACGACTCGTACGGTCCAGCGGTCAGATGTCTCCCGCAGGAGGTCAGATGAACGCGGACACCGTGCGCCGGAAAGTGTCCAGGCGCCTGCTCCCACCCCTCTTCCTGATGTTCGTGCTCAGCTTCCTCGACCGCACGAACGTCGCGCTCGTCAAGACGCACCTGGCCACCGACGCCGGGATCGACGCGGCCGCGTACGGCTTCGGCGCCGGCGTCTTCTTCGTCGGCTACGCCCTCCTCGGTGTGCCCTCGAACCTGGTGCTGCACCGCTGGGGCGCCCGCCGCTGGCTCGCCGCGCTGATGTTCGTCTGGGGACTGCTCTCCTGCGCGATGGCACTGACCAGCAGCCCGACCGGCTTCTACGTGCTGCGCTTCCTGCTCGGCGCCGCCGAGGCCGGCTTCTTCCCCGGCGTGATCCTCTATCTCACGTACTGGTTCCCGGCGGCCGACCGGGGGAAGGCGACCGGCATGTTCCAGTCCGCCGTGGCCGTCTCCAGCATCATCGGCAATCCGGTGGGCGGTTACCTCATCGGGCTGCACGGCCTGGCGGGACTGGACGGCTGGCAGTGGATGTTCCTGCTGGAGGGCGCGCCGACCGTGCTGCTGGCGCTCGCCGTGCCGTGGCTGCTCACCGACCGCCCCGAGGACGCGCGCTGGCTGACCGACGAGGAGAAGGCGCTGCTGGCCGCGCGGATCGAGGCGGACCGCCCGGCCGAGGACGCGCGCCCGCCCCGCCGGATCCGCGAGATCGTCGGCGACAGCCGCGTACTGCGCCTGATGTTCGTGTACTTCGCGATCCAGATCGGCGTCTACGGGGTCACCTTCTGGCTGCCCGCGCTGGTCGGCCGGATCCACGGCCTGGACGACGTCGGCATCGGCTTCGTCTCGGCCCTGCCCTGGGTGTGCGCGCTGCTGGGCGTGCTGGTCCTGCCCTGGCTCTCGGACCGCAGCGGCAACCGGCGCGGCCCGCTCCGCCTCGCCCTGCTGCTCACCGCGGTGGGCCTCGTCGGCGGGGCGCTGCTGCCGCCGGTCCCGGCGGTGCTGGCCCTGTGCGTGGCCGCGTTCGGCTTCCTCGGCGCCCAGCCGGTGTTCTGGACCGTGCCGCCGACGATCCTCACCGGCGTACAGATGGCCGGCACGATCGCGCTGATCTCCGGCTTCGGCAACCTCGGCGGCTTCCTCGGCCCGTACGTCATGGGCGTCACCGAGTCGGCCACCGGCTCCGGCACCAACGGCCTCTACGCCATCACCCTGATCGTCGCCGCCGGCGCGGTGGTCGTCACCGGCTTCCGCTGGGCCGGCCTCCGCGCCTCCCCCGCCACACACCCGCAGACCGAGAAGGAGGAGATCACCGATGACCCGCATCGTGCGCTTCGCTGACACCACTGGCGTGGTCCGCACCGGACTCGCGGACGACGGCGGCGCGATCCGCGTCTTCCCCGGTACGCCGCAGATCGCCCGGCTGCTGCGCCGTACCACCGCCGAACTGAGGGCGCTGGCCGAGGAGACGGCGGCGCGCGAGCCGGACACCACCGAGACGGAGGTCCTGCTCCTGCCGCCGGTCGATGGGCTGACGGAGGTGTGGGCGGCCGGTGTGACGTACGAGCGGTCGCGGGAGGCACGGATCGCGGAGAGCACCGAGCAGTCGGTGTACGAGCGGATCTACGACGCCGAGCGCCCCGAGCTGTTCTTCAAGTCCGTGCCGTGGCGCGTGGTGACCGACAGCGAACCGATCGCGGTGCGGGACGACTCGGCGCTGAACGTTCCCGAGCCGGAGCTGGCGCTCGTCCTCAACCGGTATGCCGAGACGGTGGGTTACCTGGTCGCCGACGACGTCAGCTCCCGCTCGATCGAGGGCGAGAACCCGCTCTACCTCCCCCAGGCCAAGGTCTATGCCGGCAGTACGGCGCTCTCGGCGGGCATCGTGCCGGCCTGGGAGATCGGCGACCCGTCGGCCCTGAAGATCACGATGACCGTGTCCCGGGACGGCGGCGCCGCCTACGAGGCCACCACCTCCACCGCCGCCTTCCACCGCGACCCGCAGGGCCTCGTACGCCATCTCTTCCACGGCCAGCCGTTCCCCGACGGCGCGGTGCTCTCCACCGGTACGGGCATCGTGCCGGAGCTGGACTTCACCCTGCGCGCCGGCGACCTGGTGGACATCGCCGTCGACGGCGTGGGCCGGCTGGTCAATCCGGTCCGCACCGGCCGGGACCCGCTGGACTGGCTGACCGAGGCCCTCGACGATCCGTGGGTACGGCTGACGTACCGGCGACCGTGATCCGGGCCCGGTGCCGGGCGTGACGCCGGGTCAGGCGGTGGGCCGGGCCGGGAGCACCGCCTGCGTCTGAGTGGTCCGGGCGATGTGCCGGCCGCGGTCGTCGTGCAGATCGGTCTCCACGACGATGCTGGTCCGGCCGGTGTGCAGCGGGCGCGCCGTCGCCCGGACCGAGCCGTCGCGCACGGCGCGCAGGAAGTTGGTCTTGGACTCCAGCGTCGTGGTGATGGTGTCCGGCGGCAGGTTGAGGAAGGCGCAGACCGCGCCGACGGAGTCGGCCAGGGCCATCAGCGCGCCGCCGTGCAGGGCGCCGCCGAGCGTCGTCAGCGCGGCCGAGTGGTCCAGGTGCCCTTCGACGGCGGCGGGTTCGGCCGTGTCGATGCGGACGCCCAGGGTGACGGCGAGCGGCATGGATTCCAGCAGCTGGTCGGTGGTGTACGCGGGCCGGGTGGTCATGGCTCGGGCTCCAGACTCCAGGTTCCAGGGCTTCGTCACCGGGCGGCCGTCCGCGTCGGACGGCCGACGAAGGGGCACGGGACGGTCAGATCGTAACGTCCGGCGGTCGGAAACAGCCTCGCCCCTTCGTGAACGCGTCTTATCAGGACGCGAATCGAAGCTCGACGGCCACCTCGTCCCGCCCGCCCAGCCACATGCCGAGCGCTTCCGCCGTACCCCGCACCTCCGTTCCGCGGCCGAGTGCCGGCAGGCCGGCGGTGGTGGGCACCACGCGGTACCGCAGCAGGCGGCGACTGTGTTCGAAGCTGAGCAGGACGCCTTCCTGGAAGACGGCGCGTTCGACGGCGCGCGGCAGGCGGCGGCTACGGCCCAGCCCGCGCAGCACGTCCTGGTGGTGGACGGCCGTGTCGCCGATGAGGAACGCGGCGGCACAGCGCCCGAAGAGCGAGGGGCGGTCGGCCCAGCGCCGCCCGGCCGCCATCAGCTCCGCGCGGCTCATGGTCCGGCCCCTGCGCACCTGCGCGGAGTTGGCCCGGTCGATCCACATCCCCTTGGCGAGGTAGTCGCCGAGCCGGTCCGTGCCGGTCACATGGGCCAGTACGTCCCGCGGCGCCCAGCCGTGGCACAGGGTCCTGGCGCCTTCGAACTCGGCGTCGGTCAGGCTCTGGAGCGTGTGGAGGAAGCCGGCACGCTCCCGGCGGAGTTCGTCCTCGGCGGGCAGTCGCACCGCGGCCTCGCTTCCCTGGTCGTCCCGTGGTCCGCGCCATTGTGCGGGCGGCCGCTGACGGTGCGCTGACAGCCGCCTGACGCGCGCCCGGCCCTACGGTCCGGCACCCGTCGGCACGGGGCCGCGCGCGCCGCACGCGATCCTTGGTACCGAGGTTGGCTCATGTTCCCCCGCACCGAATCACCCGGCTTGAGCAGGAATCGGCGATGCGCCTAGTGTGCGCACGGTCCGGAAGCACGGCGCCCCCACACTCTCTTGCACGGAGAAGGTTCATGCCCCGTTCCGACCCTCGTCCCCGCCCCGACGCCCAGCCGCTCTTCCGCCTTCTCGGGCCACTGGAGGTGGGCCGGGGGCCATGCCCACTGCCACTGCGGGCGACCCGGCAGAAGCTGATCCTGGCCACGCTGCTGCTCAGTGCCGACCGGGTGGTACCGGTGGCGGCTCTGATCGAGGCCGTGTGGGGCGAGCAGCCGCCGCCCACCGCCCGCAGCCAGGTCCACATCTGCATCTCGCAGCTGCGGCACAGGCTCGCCGACGCGGTGGACGACGACCGCGGGATCGAGACCCGGACGTACGGCTACGTGCTGCGCACCGAGCCCGGTGACCTGGACGTGACGCTCTTCCGGGAGCAGGTCACGGCCGCCGACCTGGCCGCCGCGCAGGACCGGCCGGAGCAGGCCGCCGGGCTGTACCGGGACGCGCTGGGCCTGTGGCGCGGGCCCGCGCTGTCCGGCCTCGCGGGAGACGCGATGGGCAGGGCGGCCACCCAGCTGGCGGAGGAGCGGATCGCGGCCGCCGAGAAGCGGATCGAGCTGGAACTGCGGCTGGGCCGGCACCGGGCGCTGGTGCACGAGCTGACCGGCCTGGTGGGCGAGCATCCGCTGAACGAGCGGCTGAGCGGCTACCTGATGACGGCGCTGTACCGGTCCGGACGGCAGGCGGAGGCGCTGGCCTCGTACCGGCGGGCCCGTCGCCACCTCGCCGCGGAGCTGGGCCTCGAACCGGGCCGGGAGCTGCGCGCGCTGGAACGGGCGATCCTGCGTCAGGAGGACGTGCCCGCGTTGTAGGGCGCGGCGGTCCGGACGGCACCCGGACCGCCCCCTCGCCTAGGCGGGAGCCACCGCCAGTACGGCGTTCTGGCCGCCGAAGCCGATGGAATGGCTGAGGGCGAGGCCGATACGGCGGTGGACGGGGGCGGTGGCCAGGTCGAGGTCCACGCCGGGTTCCGGCCGGTCGAGGTTGGCGGTCGGCGGTACCAGGCCGCGCTCCACCGCCAGCACGGTGTACGCGGCCTCCACCGCGCCGGCCGCGCCGATCAGATGCCCCGTGACCCCCTTGGTCGAGGTGACCAGCGGGCCGCCGGGCAGGACGCGGCGGATCACGCCGGCCTCCGCCAGGTCGTTCAACGGGGTCGAGGTGCCATGGGCGTTGACGTGTGCCACGTCCTCCGGGGACGCGCCGGCATCGGCGAGCGCCGCCCGCATCGCCGCCTCGGTCCCACGCCCTTCGGGGTGCGGGGCCGTGATGTGGTGGGCGTCGGCGGAACCGCCGTGTCCGACGACGCGGGCGCGGACGCGTGCCCCGCGGGCCCGCGCGTGCTCGGGGCGCTCCAGGACCAGCACCCCCGCGCCCTCCCCCGCCACGAAGCCGTCCCGGTCGGCGTCGAAGGGGCGGGAGGCCGCCGCGGGATCGTCATGACGCTGCGAGAGGGCTCCCATCTGCGCGAACCCGGCGACGGTGAGCGGAGTGACCGGCGCCTCGGCACCACCGGTCACCACGATGTCGCAGCGGCCGAGCGCCAGCAGGTCCCTGGCCACGCCGATCGCCGCCGCGCCGGAGGTGCAGGCGGTGCTGACCACGAGGTTGGGGCCGCGGGCGCCGCACTCGATGGCCACCTGTCCGGCGAGCATGCCGGCCGGCTGCATGGCCAGCAGCAGGGGCGAGACCCACTGCGCGCCCTCCGCCCGCAGCACCTGGTGCTCGCGCTCGGCGGTGCCGGCTCCGCCGAGGCCGCAACCGAGCACCACGCCGACCCGGGCACCGCTCCAGGCCGCCGGGTCCAGGCCGGCGTCGGCGAGGGCTTCGCGCGCCGCCACCAGCGCGAACTGCACGCAACGGTCCAGGCGGTGCGCACGGCGCGCCCCGAGGAGCGCGGCCGCGTCGAAGCCGGGGACGCGGCAGGAGAGCCGTACCGGTACGCCGTCCAGCTCCGGGTCCAGGGCGGCGGCGGGCTTCGGGGCGCACACCGTCTCCCAGTTCGCTTCGGTGCCGATGCCCGCCGGGGAGACGAGTCCGATGCCGGTGACGGCCGCTTCGGCGCCGGGCATCAGAGCGTCGCCCCCCGCTCCTCCATGAGCCGGACGATGTCGCCGACGGTGGCCGCCTCGGACAGCGCATCGTCGCTGATCTTGATGCCGAACTCCTTGTCCAGGACGAGGGAGAGCTCGACGGCGGCCAGGGAGTCCAGCTCGATGGCTTCGGGCGTGGCCTCCATGGTGATGAGGTCGGCCGGCACCTGGAGCTTGCCGGCCAGGATCTCCTTGAGCTGCTCGAACATGGTCGCTCCTCGACGGTCGTGGGCGGGTGGCGGGGCGGGGGACGGTGCTGGCCCGGCATCGGTGCGCGGGGAGCCGTCGGTACGTACGGCGGCGTCAGTGCCCGGGTGTCACGTCCGGCCACACCAAGGTCGTCGCGCCCCAGGCGAGGCCGCCGCCGAAGCTGGTCAGCAGCAGCCGGTGGCCGGGCGCGAGCCGGCCGGTCCCGGCGGCCTCGGCGAGCAGCAGCGGGATGGACGCGGCGCCGGTGTTGCCGGTGTGGGCGATGTTGGAGAGCTGCCGCTCGGCGGGGATGTCGAGTTCGGCGCCGAGCGCGGCCAGGATGCGGGCGTTGGCCTGGTGCGCCACGAGCCCGTCGACGTCGCCGCTCTTCCAGCCCGCGTCCTCCAGCGCGGCGCGCGAGGAGTCCGTCATCCGCTCCACCGCCTGCCGGAAGATCTCCCGGCCGCGCATCCGCAGATACTCCCCGCCCGGTACGGGCGGCCGGCCGCTCCGCCGCTCCCTGGAGCCACCGCCGGAGATCTTCAGCAGTTCGCCGCGGGCACCGTCGCTGCCGAGGACGACGCGGCCGATCGCGCCCGGCTCGTCCGGCGTGCCCGCGCGCAGCACGACCGCGCCGGCGCCGTCGGCGAAGAGCACCGCCACGGAGCGGTCCTGCGGGTCGACGACGCTGGTCATCACCTCGGCGCCGATCAGCAGGACCCGTTCGGCGGCCCGCCCCGCTATCAGTCCGGAGGCGACGCCGAGCCCGTAGACGAAGCCGGCGCACATCGCGCCGAGGTCGAACGCCGCGACGTCCCCGAGGCCCAGGCGCGTGGCGACCTCCGGCGCGGTGGCCGGCGACGGGTGGTCCGGGGTCATGGTCGCCACCAGTACCGCGTCCACCCTGGGCGAGCCGGCCGAGCGCAACGCACGGCGCCCCGCCGCCACCGCCAGGTCCGACGTCGCCGTGCCGGGCGACGCGACATGACGTACCGAGATGCCGGTCCGGGCGCGGATCCAGTCGTCGGAGGTGTCCAGCCGGGCGCTCAGGTCGTCGTTGGTCACCACGTCGGGCGGCAGGTGGCCGCCCACTCCGGCCACGACGGCCGCCGGGGCCGCGCCCGGCCGGTGGCGCCGCCGGTCATCCCTCATCGCGGCCCCCGCGGTCCTCCCCGCCGAGCACGGCGACGGCCTCCGGCAGTCCCATGTGGACCAGGCGCACTCCGGCCATCTCGTCCGTCCACTGCCCGGCCATGGCGTACCGCTCCTCGGGCGTGGTGTCGAGCATCCGGCGGCCGGGCCAGATCTCGTACTCCCCCACCACGTCGGCGTGTTGCCGCATGCCTTCCTGGAACAGCTCCTCGCGGGCGAGGACGTACTCGCTGTCGGGCAGCTCGTCCCAGAGCTTCCGGCCGTCGCGCAGGATGTCCAGCAGCCGCGGCCGGTATTCGGGGTGGGCCACGAGATGGTCGCGGAGGATCGAGCTGCCGACGGTCAGGTGGCGGATCTCGTCGATCGCCGCGCCGCGGGAGATCTCCCCGGCGGCCGGGTCCAGCGGGTCCCACTTGCGTTCGCTCAGCTCGGCGGCGGGCGCGAGGACGCCTTCGACGATGATGGTGAACACGGCCACGCCGCCCACGAAGTCGGCCCGGTCTCGGACGATCTCCAGGCAGTACTCCTCGATGGGCCGCAGCACCCGGCTGCGGTAGTCGGCGGCCCTCTCGTGGATGTCCTGTACCAACGTCCGCGCGGGCAGGCCCAGTTCCACGAGGTGTTCGCGGAACACCCGGGCGTGCCGGGCCTCGTCCAGCAGCTGCGTGGCGTAGAACTCCAGCTCCGCGATGCCGGGGGCGTGCGCGACGTAGTACCCCAGCGCCCGGGTGGCCATCTCCTCGGCCACCGAGCGGAAGCCGAGTTCGAGGATCAGGGCCTCGCGCAGCGGGCCGGGCTCCTTCATGTACGCGGGTACCGGTGCTTCGTCGGCGTGCCCGGTGACCGCGCGGCCGCGCAGGGTGCCCTGGGCGACGTGGGAGAGCCAGTAGGCGAGGTCGCACTGTTCCGCGGTCAGGTCGAGGGTCTTGGCCCCGTCGAGGAGCCCGGGCGCCGCGTCCCAGTCCGCTGCGGGTGTGGCGTCAGTCATCGCTGGGTGTCCTCCTGTGGTGGGTGCGGACCGGCCCGCCGGACGGGGCCCGCACGGCGAGGGGCGTCGGCACCCTGGCGCCCGTGCCGCGGGGCCGCAGGGCGTCGGCCAGCCGTCGGTAGAGCGGCTCGGGCTCGGGTTCGAAGTGCAGGGAGAAGGGCTTGAGGAAGTTGCCGAACAGGCCGCGGTCGCCGCACAGGTGGAGCGGCAGCGCCAGCAGGGCCCACTCGGGGCGCACCAGCCAGCACCACAGCGCGGCGACGGCGCCCGCCGTGATCAGGCTGTGCATGGTGTTGTAGAGGACGTAGTAGACCTTGGGGATGCGTTTGTCGGGGCTGCGGCGGTAGGCGAGGGCGCCGGGCAGATAGCCGATGACGTCGATGTAGGCGAACAGCAGGAGTGCCGGGAGCCAGCGGATCTCGTCGAAGTGCAGCACGATCAGGACGATCGTCACGGCGAGCCCGGCCAGGTACTCGGCGCGGTGCAGCCGGAAGGTGGTCCGGGTCTCGAAGGGGTTGGCCGCGTCCACCGCTCACTCCCCCGCGCCGAGCCGCTGGGCGCCGTCGTGCGCGGCGTCCTTCGGGGGCGCCGTGCCGAGCCGGACGCCGGCGAACATGCCGGTGACGGCCCAGGCGATGGTCTCCTCGATGACACGCGCGGCGATCGGGTCGAGGATGCCCGCCATGCTGGGGATGCCGAAGCAGAAGTCGGCGTCGAAGCGCAGGACGCAGTCCGGGCCCTCCTGGCGCAGCAGCCAGGTGCCGGACAGCGCGTCGAAGTCGCCGTCGGTCTGCCGGAAGGCGATGTGCAGCCGCTCCCGGTCGTAGGTCTCGCACTCCGTCCAGCGCAGCAGGCCGCTGCGGAAGTACAGCTCCCAACTGGAGCTGCCCCGTGGCTGCGGTGGCCCTTCGTGCACCACGGCCGCGCGCACGTGCGGGGTCAGGTCCGGGTAGCGTTCGAAGTGGAGTACCGCGTCGAAGACGGCCTCCGCAGGGACGTCGGGGATCAGCGCGTCCACCGTCACGTGCCGCATGTCAGCTACCGCCTTCCGGCATCCGGGCGGCGTGCTCGACCAGGTCGCGGGTGGCCGCTTCGAAGGCGGTCAGCAGATGCTCCACGTCCGCGTCGGTGAGCACGGCGGGCGGGGTGAACCGCACCACGTTGCCGCCGTTCATCGAGTGGTTGGCCACCACCCCGTGGTTGAAGAGTTCGATCAGCAGCTCGCCGGCGAGACCCTCCTCCACCAGCTCCACGCCGATGAGCAGCCCGCGGCCACGTACCTCGGTGACCAGGTCGGGGATGGTGCGTGCGGCGATCTCGGCGATCCCCGGCAGCAGCCTGGCGCCCAGCTCGGCGGCGCGCGGGACGAGGTCGTCCTCCCGCACGGCGCGGATCGCGCCCTGGACGGCGGCCATGAGGAGCGGGGCTCCGGAGAAGGTGCCGGTGTGGAGGTAGGGGTCCTTGTCGAAGGGCCGGAATGCCTCGCGGGTGGCGATCGCCGCGGAGACCGGGACGACGCCGCCGCCCAGCGCCTTGCCGGCGACCAGCACGTCCGGCACCACCCCTGCGGCGTCGGCGCCCCACCACGTGCCGAGCCGGCCCATGCCGGTCTGCACCTCGTCCAGGACGAAGAACCCGCCGTGCTCCTCGCAGAGTCCGGCCACCCGCCGCAGGTAGTCGTCCGGCGGGATGATCACGCCGCCTTCGCCCTGTACCGGCTCGACGATCACGCAGACCTCGCCGGGGCTCGCGGCCAGCTCCTTCTCCAGCAGCTCGGCGTCCCCGTACGGGATGTGGGTGACGCCGTCCAGCAGGGGCCGGAACGGCCGCTGGTAGACGTCCTTGCCGGAGACCGACAGGGCGCCGAGGGTCTTGCCGTGGTAGCCCAGGTGCGTGGCGACCACCTTCCGCCTGCCGTTGGCGCGGGCCAGTTTCAGCGCGGTCTCGACCGCCTCGGTGCCGGAGAGCGAGAAGTGCACGCGGTCCAGGCCCGGCGGGGTGACCGCGGTCAGCGCCTCGGCGGCGCGGGCCACGGCCGGTTCCAGAAGGATGCGGGTGGCGACCGGGTGCACCTCCAGCTGGCGGCGTACCTCCGCCATGACGGCGGGGTGCCGGGCGCCCATCAGGAACACGCCGTAGCCGCCGCAGTTGAGATGGCGTTCGCCGTCGCTGGTCGTCAGCCAGGCGCCGGAGGAGGCGACCTCCATCCGGCCGCCGAACAGCTCGGCCACGGTCGCGCGGCCCTTGCTCAGGTGGTTCCGGTACAGGCGGAGGATCTCCGCGTCCGTACCGGTGCCGGGTTCCGCCGGAGCGCTCACGGGCGTTGCTCCTCGATGTCGTCGGCCGGACCGGTGCGCCGGACGGGCCCGCAGGCCCGCGTGCGGTGCCCGTCCGGCTGCCGGTGGGAATGCGCTGTCACAGTGGCACGGGCTCCTGACGGATCGCTGACGGCTGCCTGATCCGCCGCGGGGCGCAGCGCCGCCTCGGTCCATGCGCGGAGTTCGGCCGCGTCCATCGCCGGCAGCCGGTCCAGTGCGTCGGCGACGCCGGCCGGTCCGCCGAGCGCACGGAACTTGGCGCGTACCAGCTCGGCGTGGTGCGCGCGGGTGTGCGGGCCCGCGGCGCCGTACGGGATCAGCAGTTCGCGGACGGCGGTGCGGCCGTCGGTGAGGCGGACGGTCACCCGGGCGCCGGTGGCCTTGGCGGACTCGGTGAAGTCGGCGGCGGGCGGGGTCTGTTCGCCGGCCAGCCGGACGAGGTCGGCGCCGCCGAACTCCCGCAGCCAGGGCGCCGCCGCCGGGCCCGCCTGACGCAGTGCTTCGCCGAACGGTGCTTCGGATGCGAGGAGTTCGCGTGTGAGGGCGGGGTCGTGGCGCAGCCGTACCTTCGCGGCCACCGCGCGGCGTACCGGGTCGTCGGCGGCCCGCGGGCCGAGGTCGGCGACGGTGAGCCGTCCGGTGAGCAGCGCGGTGGCCACGGGGTGGCCGATGTCCAGGACCAGGGCGCCGAGGGGGCGTTCGGGTCCGTCGAGATAGCGGCGGGCCCGCTCGGCGGCGAGGACCGTGTAGAGCGAGGCCTCGACGAGGACGTCGTCGAGGACGGCAGCGAGGTCCGCCGAGTCCGGGGCGCCCAGGTCACGGTGGAGGTCCAGGGCGCAGTCCACGGCCGCGTCGATGCCGGGCCCGCCCGGGTGCAGCTTGTATGAGAACGTCTCGGTGTGCCAGCGCGTGCCCAGCCCCGCCGTGACCGCCTCGGGCAGCGGCACGGTCGCGAACCGGCGCAGGAACCCGTCCGGGTGCTCCAGCAGGTCGGAGGCGCCGGTGAGCCCGGCGGCGGCCGCGTCGCAGGCGTCCATGGCGGTGCGCACCGGCCCGAAGGCGTTCAGGATGCGCGCGTCGCTGGCGAGGAAGGCGCGCAGCAGCGGCCAGGGCGGCTGTGCGTACGCGAGGCCGAGCGCGGCCGTCCACCGTGCGGCCGGGGCGCGCTCGCAGTGCAGCCGTCCGGCGACCGCGCCCGCGAGGTGCGCGTGCAGCGCGGTCTGGCCGCGCAGCGGGCCGAGCGTCGCGGCGGCGGTGATCCGGGCCGCGCATTCGTTGGCCGCGACCACCGCGGTGAGCAGCGCGGGCCCGTCCAGCTCCAAGGCGCGGGCGAAGGCGAGAGGCACCGCGACGGTGGAGTTGGACAGGTGCCCGGCGTAGGCGGTGTCGTCGAGGTTCAGGAACGAGCCGAGACCGGCGAGGACGCTCGCCGCCTGCCGCGGATCGCTCTGCCGCGGTGGGCCGAAGGCGGCGGTGAGCCGCCGGCCGAGCGGATCCGCCGCGCCCGCGCGGACGGCGCCGAGCTGGGACAGCACCTGGCTGGCGGCGCGGCGCAGCACCCGTACGGGTACCGCGTCGGGGGTCAGCCGCGCGGCCCAGCCGCCGAGCTCTTCGAAGAGGGGCGCGCACCCTTCGGCGGCGTCTGCCGGCATGCTCTTACCGGCCATTTCCGGGTTCACCTGTTCCCCCGCTGTCCGTGGGGCGCGGCCCACACCGGCAGGGCTCCCGGCAGCACGTCGAAGGTGGCGGTGGTGCCGGTCCCGTCCAACAGCTCGCCGTCGTGTTCCAGGACGAGGTCCTCGCCGTCCAGCCGTTCCAGGACGATGCGCCGCCCGCGGCCGTACGCCGTGTCCGGCAGGTCCAGGTGGCGGGCGTCGCGGGCGAGTACGGGCAGCAGGGCCGGGTCGGTCCGGCCGCCGACGACGCAGACGTCCAGGAGTCCGTCGTCCACTTCGGAGCGGGGCAGCAGGAGGTACTGCCCGGCGCGGTAGCGCCCGCCGCCGACGGCCGCCAGGACGGTGGGGCCCTCGGCCAGTACGGTGCCGTCGACGGTGACCCGGCCCGGGTAGG
This sequence comes from Streptomyces sp. NPDC050806, assembly GCF_055586425.1. Classification (NCBI taxonomy): domain Bacteria; kingdom Bacillati; phylum Actinomycetota; class Actinomycetes; order Kitasatosporales; family Streptomycetaceae; genus Streptomyces; species Streptomyces sp. NPDC050806. Next base: position 163,492 of record NZ_JBVJIF010000004.1, read on the forward strand.
GGCGGTAGCCGGCGGCGGCCTCGGTGAGCAGGCGCGCGTAGCGGGCGCGGCCCGCGTCGGGCGTCGTACCGGCCGTCCTGCCGGTCGCGGTGCCGGTCGTCCCGGCCGCTGCGCCCCCTGCCGTGGTGTCGCTCGCCGTACCGTCGTGCCGTGCCGTGCGGAGCGCCGCCAGGATCTGGGCGCCCAGCCCCGTGCAGGAGCCGAGCAGGACGTGGGCCGCGGCCTCGGCGAGCCGCGCGAGGTCGACGCGGCGTACCGTCGCACGACCGCCGAGCACCATGGACAGCGCGTCCTCCCAGGGGCGGTCGTCCCAGAACATGCGGTAGCCGGAGTTGGCACTGCCGCCGGGGATCATGAGCAGCGCGGCCTCGGTTCCGCCGCCGAGACCGCGCAGACCCTCGGCCGTCTCGTGCACGGTGCCGTCGCCGCCCACCGCCACCACCAGGTACGGACTGCCCGCGGCGGGCCCGTCACCCAGCTCACGGCGGACGGCGGCGGTGGCGTCGCCCCGTCCGGTGGTGCGGTGCACCGTCACCGAGCCGAGCCGTTCTCGGCAGCGGGCGGCGACCCGCCCGGCCAGCTCTGCGGAGTAGCCGCCGGCCGCCGGATTGGCCACGACGAGGGCGCGGGACGGGCAGGGAGAGGGATTCACGGAAAGGAGCCTGACGCAGCGCACTGACCGATTCCTGACCGCTCTCTGACCGATTCCTGATATTCCCCTGACACCGCACTGACGGCAGCTCAATTTCCGTTCTCCGTCCCGGGAATTACTTGTCCCGGTGGAGTCCGCACTGCTCTACTCGGACGTCGGCCCGTCCACTGCGCATGCTCGGAGGAATGGACGCATGACCACCGAACCGGCCTCGGACACGCTCGCTCACCAGGCCATCAGTACCTATACGCAATCCGCCAATCCGAGCGCATTTCTCGCACTCAACGAGGGAAACAGCCACTTCACTTCGCCGGATACGGAAGGCGTGATCGTCTACCGGCGTTCGGGGCGCTGCCTGGTCCAGTTCGGCGGGCCTTTCGCGCCCGCCGAGGACTACGCGCGGCTGCTCGGCGCCTTCGTCGCCCACGCGCGGCAGCACCGGCTGCGGCTGGTCGGCATCCAGCTCCAGCCGGCCGACGCCGTGCGCTACGCGGAACTGGGGTTCACCGTCAACCAGATCGGCGCGTCCTACGCGGTGGACCTCGCCGATTTCGGCCTGCGCGGTTCCCGCTTCGTCAGCCTGCGCAACAAGATCTCGCGGTCGCTGCGCAGCGGCCTGACCGTGGAGGAGGCCCCGGCGGAGAAGTGGGCCGACGCGCTGCGGGAGCTGGACGCGCGCTGGCTCGCGGGCAAGGGGAAGCACGCCAAGCCGCTGGAGTTCCTGGTGGGACAGCACGGAGGCACGGCCCAGCGGCACCGCCGGCTGTTCATCGGGCTGATCGGCGGCGAACTGGCCGGGTACATCTCGTACTCGCCCGTCTACGGCAGCCGGTCCGGCTGGCTGCACGACCTGAGCCGGCGCCGCCCCGACGCGCCGCCGGGGGTGGCGGAGGCCCTCAACAGCCATGCGATCGAGGTGTTCCGCGGCGAGGGCTCCCGATGGCTGCACTTCGGCTTCACCCCGTTCACCGGGCTCGACCCCTCGTACGAGGTGCCCGGTCACAGCCCGGCGTTCCGGTGGCTGGTCGGGAAGCTGTGGGAGCGCGGCGAGGCCGTCTATCCCGCGCGCAGCCAGCTCGCCTACAAGGAGAAGTGGGCGCCGGACACGGTGATTCCGGAGTACATCGCCTTCCGCGGGCGGGCCTCCCTCAGGTCGCTGACCCATGTCTTCCGGGCGGCCAACGCGCTGTAGCCGCACGCCGCCACCGACTTCCCAGGAGGCCATCCGGCATGACCCACGCAACCCCGTACCGTTCCGACGCGCTCTCCGGCGCACCGTTCACCGCGCTCTTCCACGAGGTCAAGGACGCGGGACTGCTCGCGCTGCGGCCCGGCTACTACGCCTGGCGGCTGGCGCTGAACGTCGCCCTGTGCGGCGCCGGGCTGGCGGCGTTCCTCCTCCTCGGCGACTCCTGGTGGCAGCTGGCGGTCGCCGCGTACCTGGCGCTGTGCACGGTGCAGTGCGCCTTCATGGGCCACGACGCGGGCCACAAGGCGATGTTCCGGGACAAGCGCGCGGCCACGGCCGTGGGGCTGATCCATCTGAACCTCGTCAGCGGCATCAGTTACGGCTGGTGGGTGGGGCACCACAACCGCCACCACAGCCACCCCAACCACATCGACCGCGACCCCGACATCGCCCGCCGCACGGCCGTCTTCCACGAGAAGCAGTACGCGGCCCGGAACGCGCGGCAGCGGTTCATCGTGCGCCATCAGTCGGTGCTCTTCTTCGTGCTGCTGGTCCTGGAGTCGTACAAGATCCAGAAGACCGCGGTGCTGGCGGTCGTCCGCGGGGTGGTGCGCCGCCCTCTCCTGGAGGGCTCGCTGCTGCTGGCGCGCGCCGTCATCTTCCTGGGCGCGCTGTTCCTCGTGCTGCCGCCGCTGACGGCCGTGGCGTTCCTGCTGGTGCACCAGGCCCTGACGGGCGTGTACCTCGGCCTGGTCTTCGCGCCCAACCACAAGGGCATGGCGGTGCGTGAGGGCGAGGAGGAGACGCTGGACTGGCTGGAGCGGCAGGTGCTGACGTCCCGCAACGTCCGTCCCTCGCCCCTGACCGACTTCCTCTACGGCGGCCTGAACTACCAGATCGAACACCACCTGTTCCCCGCGATGCCGCAGGGCAACCTCGGCCGGTGCCGGAAGATCGTACGGAGGTACTGCGCGGCGCACGGACTGCCGTACCGGGAGCTGGGGTTCGCCGCTTCCTACCGCGAGGTCGCGGTCTTCCTCCACGAGGTCAGCGCCCCGATGCGGGCGGACGGCGGCCGGGCAGGGCGCCACCGGCGCGCCGCCTGAAAGCCGCCTGAACGCCGGCCGCCCTCCGTCCGGACGGAGGGCGGCCGGCTGCGCGCGTGTACGGCGGTCCCCGGTATCAGCCGCGGACCGCACCCCGCGCCGTGTGCACGGCGGACACCGGGCCGCGGTCCAGCACCGGGTCCTGGACCAGGATGGCGTGCTCGACGCGGCGCAGGGACGGCGAGGGGTCGACGCCGAGCTGCTCGACAAGGCACTGCCAGGTCTGCCGGCAGGTGTCCAGCGCCTCGGCCTGCCGGCCCGCGCGGTAGAGCGCGACCATGAGCTGTTCGCAGAAGCGCTCGCGCAACGGGTTGGCCAGGTGGGCCTCGCGCAGTTCCGCGAGGACCGTGGTCCCCCGGCCCAGCAGCAGTTCGCTGTCGAACAGCGTCTCCAGGGCCCGCAGCCGGTGCTCCTCGTAGCGTGCCGCGGCGGCCTTGCCCAACGGTCCGCCGAGGCTGCCGCCGCAGACGGCCCCGCGCCACAGCCGCAGCGCACCGCGCAGCAGGGCGACGGCCTCCTCGGGCGCGTCCGCGCGCAGCCGTTCGGCGCGCGCGGCGCTCTCCATGAAGGCCGTGGCGTCCAGTCGGGCACCGTCCATCAGGAGTTGATAGCCGTACGGCAGACAGACCAGGCGTGGCCGGTCCCGGCCCGGCTCGACCGCCCTCAGCTTCTTGCGGATGCGGCTGGCGTGGGCCTGCAGGGCGTTGGCCGCGCCCGACGGTGCCGATTCCGCCCACAGTTCGGCCATCAGCGTCCCACTGGAAACGGCCTTCCCCTCGCTCACCAGAAGGGCCTGCAGCAGCATGCGCTGAAAACCTCCGGACACCGTTATCCAGCCGTCCGCCGAGAGCATTTCCAAGCCACCGAGAATCCTGAACTCGACCATGACTCAGACGCTATCCCGAGCCGCTATCGTCCGGCTTTCCGGTCGGTATCGAGTTTCCCCTGCCGTGAAACCCGCTGCATATGCCGGGCGAAATCCGTCGCGACCGCAAGGGCGTGTTCGGTGAGGTAGAAATGGCCTCCCGGGAATTCACTGACCCCCAGGAAGGAAGGCGTACGGCAGGCCCACTCGGTGAGCCCGCCGGGCTCCAGCGTCGGGTCGGTCCGGCCGCCGTACGCGGCGACCGGGCAGCCGACCGCGGCGCCGTCGTCGCGGTAATCAGCGACGAGGGCCAGGTCGGCGCGGACGGCGGGGAGTACCAGCGCGAGCAGCTCGGGATCCGTCCCGGCCTCGGCCGGCAGCACGCCGAAGCGCCGGACCGCCGCGGCGAACTCCCCGTCCGGCAGCGGCAGCAGCGCGTCCACCGGCCGGAACCGCTCGGGCGCCCAGCCGGACACGCCGAGCAGGGCCGGGCCGGTGCCGCCGGCCTCCTCGACGGCCACGGCCAGGCGGTAGCCGAGCAGCGCGCCCAGGCTGTGCCCGAAGAACGCGTACGGCCGGTCGTCCAGCTCCGCCTCGATCGCCTCGTACAGCGCCTCGACCAGCGGCCCCGTTCGCCGGTACGGCGGCTCCGCCCGGCGTTCCTGGCGCCCCGGCAGCTGGACGGCCCGGACCTCGACACCCGGGAGCAGCGCCGCCCACCGGTGGTAGTACGCGGCGCTGCCCCCGGCGTGCGGGAAGAAGAACAGCTGGCGGTCGGCGCCGGGGCGGGGCTCCGGGGTGTGGAACCAGCGGCTTTGCCGCGTCATGGCCCATCTCCTTCCGCGGCGGCCCGCATCCGCTCGGCGAAGTCCGTGTCGGGGACGACGTCGGCGCGGGCCTGGGCGGCCGTACGGCCTTCGGCGTCCACGATCCGGGCGTTGGCGACCATGCGGCGGCGGCCGGCGTGGACCAGCTCCGCGTGCACGGTGTACTCCTGGCCGGGCCGTACGGCCCGAAGGAAGTCGAGGTGCAGGCTCAGCGTGATCATGGGATGGGCGCGGTCCCCGTGGCTGGTCCCGGCGGCGCAGCAGGCGTCGTCCAGCACCATGGCGAGGTATCCGGCGTGCACCCCGCTCCCCGCGAAGTTCGCCAGCTGCCGCGGGGGCCGCCAGGTCTCGTCGACCGCGCCCTTCCGCGCCCCGGTCACCCGCAGTCCCAGCAGGTCGTGGTGCGCGCCGTGCGGCACCTCCCCGTCGGCCAGCGCCTGCAGCATCTGCGTTCCGGTCAGTTCGTGCCACCGCGCGAGCATCGCGCTCTCCATTGTCTCCGGCATGTCCGACATCGTGGCATCAGGACAGCACGAGCGGGGCGCCGTCGAAGTAACCGAGCAGCGGCTCCGCTGTGCTGGTGCGGGACGGCGGGTGGAAGGCCAGCGGAGGGACCGCGGCCGCGAGCAGCGCGCTTTCCGGGGAGCGGATGAAGTCCATGCCGCCGAGCAGTTCGAGGGCGAGGCCGGCGGCGTCGGACAGCGTCTCCTGTGCCGCGTACCGGGCGACGAGCACGGCGGCGACCGCCTCCTCGCCGGCCAGGTCGCCGTCGCGGACCGCACGGGCCGTGCCCTCCAGCAGGAGGTACGCCGACTCTGCCCGGACCGCGAGCGCGGCGCGGTCGGTGGCGCTGCCGCGGGCCTGCTCCAGTACGCGCTGGACGAGCGCGGCGGCGGTGCCCGCGTACCCGGCGGAGATCAGCAGCTCGAACCAGACGAACCCGGCGCTCTGCATCTCCGACAGCCGGTCCGGGCCGCCCTCCCCGTCCGCTGTGGTGCGCAGCACCAGGTCCTCGGGCACGAACACGTCCGTGAGCCGCACCTCGTCGCTCTCCGCGGCGGCGAGCGCGCCGCTGCCCCAGAAGGGGTGCACGGTGATGCCGGGCGTGCCGGCGGTGACCAGCGCGACGGCCAGTTCGGGCCGCCCGCCGGCGCCGGGGACCGTGACGCTCGCGGTGAGCAGGTCCATCGAACGGGACAGGCTGCACGGCTTCTTGGCGCCGTTGAGCAGGTAGCCGCCGTCGGCCGGCCGCGCGGCGACCGCGGGGGCGAGGATGTTCTGCCGGGTACGTCCCTCGGCCCAGCCGGAGGCCATCAGCTTCCGGCCCGGCACGACGCCGGCCAGCAGCTCCCGCTGGGCGGCGGTGAGGCCGTCGGCACGGTCGGTCAGGGAGTAGAGCATCGCGGCGGTGAAGTGGTGCATGGTCGCGGCGGCGGCCAGGGAGGGCGAGTACGAGCCGACGGCCCGCATGACGCGTACGGCGTCCACCGGGTCGGCGCCGCGGCCACCGAACGCGGCGGGTACCAGGAGCCCGGGGCCGCCGTGTTCGCGGAAGAGCGCGACGACCGGGCTGCCGACCTGTTCCCGGTCCAGCAGGTCGATCTCCTCCAGGGCCTTGCCGAGGCCCGGGTGGTACTGCTCGCAGGTGGTGCGCGCGTTTTCCAGGGAGCGCATCGGAATCACCTTTCGCCGAAGACCGCGTACCGCGGACTGACACCGGAGCTGATGCCCACGCCCTGGAGGTGCGAGGTGGTCAGCATGGGGTAGTTGGCCTCGCCGTGAACGCCGCCGGTCAGGCCGGTGCCACCATGGCTGGGCAGGCAGGGCAGGAAGCCGATGTGCGAGTCGTTGACCTTGAGCAGGCCGCCGTTGCCCACCCGCCGTACGAAGGCGTCCACGACGGAGGTGCTGCGGGTCCACAGGGAGTTGCGCAGGCCGTAGGCGTTGGCATTCAGGAAGTCCAGGAACCGGTCGAGGAGCACGTCGTCGGCGGCCGGCTCGGCGACGACGACCGGAAGCAGCGGGAAGAACGTCTCACGGCGCACCATCTCCAGGGCGCGGGCGCCCGCAAGGCCGTCCACCCGGACCACGGTCGGTTCCAGGAACACCCCCGTCGGCGACCGCGTTCCGTCGGCCTCCGTGCGGTGCCCGCCGCACACCAGCTCGGCGCCGGCGTGCAGGGCCTCCTCCAGCAGGGCGAAGAACCGCTCGCTGCGCCGTACGGGAGTGAGCAGCACGTCCTCGTCCCCGGGGTGGCCGGGCCGGATGTCGCGTGCCTTGGCCGTCACCTCGGCGAGCAGCGCGTCGGCGATGTCCGGGTGGGCGAGGACGTAGTTGGGGACCATGCAGATCTGGCCCGAGCCGTAGAAGGCCTCGGTGACGGCCTCGGCGGCGTGCGGGAGGTCGGCGTCCTTCCAGACCACGATGCCGTCGTTGCCCCCGAGTTCGAGGACGGGCTTCTTGCCGGCGGCGACGCAGCGCAGCTGGAAGCGGAGTCCTTCCTCGCTGCCGCCGACGTAGAAGATGTCGTCGACCAGGGGGCTTTCGAGCCAGCGGGTGAGCATCTGCCCGGGGTTGCCGCAGACGGCGCCGAGCACGCCGGGCGGGGCACCGGCCTCCATCAGGGCGGGCCCGGCGAGCTCGCGCAGCAGGTACATCGTGCTGAGCGCGATGCTGCGCGGGGCGCGGACCACGACCGCGTTGCCCGCCATGAGCATCAGGACGGCGAGCGCCGCGCTGGGCGCCGGGGCGTTCTGCGGCGGGTTCAGGCACACCACGCCGTCGGGCTGCCGGTGGACGAGGAGGCGCCGTCCCGCCTGCCGGAACTCGGTGTGCATGCACTGCCGGTACCACGCGCAGCTCTCCTCGCCGTACAGCTCCAGCAGGCCGCTCAGCTGCCAGCGGGCGAGCCGCAGCGGGGTGCCCTCGGCGGCCATCAGGTCCAGGAGTTCGGCGCGGTGCCCGACCAGCCGTTCGCGGAAGAGCGGGCCCAGGGCCATGCGCTGTTCCAGCGGGACGGCGGCCCAGGCGGGCGCGGCGGCGGATGCGGCCTTGAGCGCCGCGTCGACGCCGGCGTCACCGGCCATGGCGACCCGGCCGATGACGTACGGGTGCCGGGCGGCCTCCGATTCCGGGTCCGGGGAGCGCTCCAGCGCGCGTTTGAGGCTGATGCTGGTGAAGACGTCCTCCAGCAGGGATCCGGCGCTGACGGTGTAGACCCAGCCCTCGCCCTCGACGTCACGGCCTCCGATGTACGAGGAGTAGCTGCGCAACAGCCGTTCGCGGGACGGCGGGGCGGCTGCCGGCCCGGCCGGTGCGGTGGTGCTGCGGGGAGAGAACCGCACGGTGCCTCCAACGGTCGGATCGGTCACGGGCCCACGGGCGCGGGGCGCCATCGGGGCGCCGAGGAGCCGCGCGGGACGAGCGCCGGGTCGTCGTAGCCGGCGGGGGTCTCGCTGAGCCGGACGGGCGGGGCGGTGTACCGGACCTCCCCCAGCGGGGTGGCGGAGGTCCGCCATTCGGGAGCCGGCGGGGCGGCGTCCTCGGTGAGCCCGGCGAGCAGGTCCGGTGCCCAGCTGCCCAGTTCCCAGACCCAGTTGGCGACGCCGGCGAGCGAGACGCGGACGGCGTAGCTGCCGCCTTCGTGCGCGCGGCGCAGGACCGCGGCCATGATGCCGGCGGCGGCCAGGTAGGAGGCGACGTAGTCGCACAGGATCCGGCCCGGCGGCAGTCCGGGCACCGCACCACCGCCTTCGCGCAGGCTGATGCCGGTGAGGGCCTGCGCCTGCTGGTCGAAGCCGCCGCGGTCGCGCCAGGGGCCGGTGTGCCCGTAGGCGGTGAGCGAGCAGTGGACGATGCCGGGCCGGGCGGCCGCGCATTCCTCGGCGGTGAGGCCGAGCTTCCGGGCCTTGGCGGGGCGGTGGTTGAGGACGAAGACATCGGCCTCGCGCAGCAGGCCGTCGAAGGTGTCCCGGCCCGCGCTCCGCTCGTGCAGGTCCAGCCGGGCCGACCGCATGCCGCCCGCCGACTCGTGCCAGACGGCGTCGTGCTCGAAGGAGTCCGGTTCGCACACGTGCAGGACGTCGGCGCCGTACTCGGCCAGCGTCCGCCCGGTCGCGGTGCCCGCCAGGATGTGGGTGTACTGCAGGCAGCGCAGCGAGGACAGCGGCCGGGGCCCGGTGGGCAGCGGGACGACGGGCCCGTCGGCGATCCGCTCCACCGCCACGAGCGGTTCGGCGAGTACCGCGCGGCCCTGCGGATGGGCGAGGAATTCCTCGCGGGTGCGGGCCATGGCGAGCGGAACGCACCGCTCGGCCGCCGCTTCCTCCAGCTCCGCCGCGTCCCGGCGGCGTACGGCCGCCGCGATGTGCTCCCGGGTATGGGCGCAGTCCAGGAGGTCGAGCAGCGTGTCGCGGGTGCGCGGGTAGCACGCGATGGGGATGACCCAGCGGTCGTCGGCGGTGCGGTAGAAGTCCCAGGTCGCGGGCGCCAGGCCGGTCAGCCCGGCCAGCGAGCCCATGCTGGAGAAGTAGCCGTTGAGCGTGGTTCCGCCGCCCAGGAACGGGGTCATGCGGTGCAGGCCCTGTCCCAGGTGCAGGGAGAGCTGCTGGGCGCGGCCCGTGCGCCGGTGCCAGATCTGGGCGGCTCCGACCGCCGCGGCGAGCAGCGGCACCCCGATGGCGGCCGACATGCGCAGGGAGCTGCGGACGTACGGGAGGCAGCCGGTCACCCTGAGGCCGTGTACCGCGGAGTCCCGGTCCAGGCCGATCGCTTTCAGCGTGCCGTCCAGTTCCCCGGTGAAGTCGAACTCGTCCCCCATATGTCCCTCGATTCTCCGCCGACAGGCGAGTTTCCGGTACGGGAAAGCCGAGTGTGCCATTTCCGGAGCGGCCCCGGAACACCTGGTCAGCAAGGTGTCAGCGGCCTGTCAGCGGGGTTTGCTTGACTCCGACCATGGCGGACTCCTACGACATTCACCTGCTCCCCCGATCCGAACGCCGGGAGGCGTTGGCGGAAATCCTGTCCAGGGAGTTCAAGGCCTGTCTGCTGATGGCCGATGAGGAGGAATTCCCACCCGAGGAGAATTTCTTCGACCTCGGCCTCACCTCGTTGCGCGTCATGGAGCTGAAGCAGCGCCTGGAGTCCCTGCTGAGCTGCGAGATCAGCTCCAACGTACTGTTCAACAGCCCCAATCTGGCGCGGCTCACGGAACATCTGGCCACCGATGTCCTGCCCGGCCTCTTCGACGAACCGGCCCGCTGAGGGAAGGAACCAGCCATGCCTGAAACGCCCGAGGCCGCCGGCGGAATGCTCCGGCGGGAGCCGCCCGAGCCGATCGCCGTCGTCGGAATGGGCCTGCGTTTCCCCGGCGGTAACGAAACACCCGAGGGATTCGCGGAGTTCTTGCGCGCGGGACGGTCGGCGGAAGGGCCGGTGCCCGAGGACCGCTGGGTCTCCGAGGACACCGAGGGAAAACCGGAGGGAAATTTCCTCGACGGACTCGACCGGTTCGACGCGAAGTTCTTCAAGATATCGCCGAAGGAAGCCCCGTACATCGACCCGCAGCAGCGGCTGGTGCTGGAGACCGCCTGGCAGGCGCTGGAGAACGCCAACATCGACCCCACGGGCCTGCGGGACACCGACACCGGCGTGTACATGGGCGTGATGTCCATGGACTACCTCACGGAGACGGTCGCCGTCCCGGAGCAGGAGCTGTCCGGCGCCCTGGTCCCCGGCAACGCGCACAGCGCCGTGTCCGGGCGGCTGTCGTACTTCCTGGGGCTGCGCGGCCCCTGCATGAGCGTCGACACCGCCTGCTCGTCCTCGCTCACCACCGCGCACCTGGCGGCCCAGGGCCTGCGCCGCCGCGAGTGCGACCTCGTCCTGTGCGGCGGCGTGAACGCCGTCCACCACCCGCTGATCCAGGACACCCTGCGCCGGGCCGGGATGCTCGGCTCCGACGGCCGCTGCAAGACCTTCGACGAGAGCGCGGACGGCTACAGCCGGGGCGAGGGCTGCGGCGTGCTGGTGCTCAAGCGGCTCTCCGACGCGCTCCGCGACGAGGACCGCGTCCTCGGGCTGCTGCGCGGCTCGGCCGTCCGCGCCGACGGTGAGAGCGCGGGCCTGACGGCGCCCAACGGCATCGCCCAGCAGGCCGTGATGCGGGCCGCCATCGCCGACGCCGGGCTGGCCCCGGGGGACATCCAGTACGTCGAGGCGCACGGCACGGGCACCCCGCTGGGTGACCCCATCGAACTGGGCTCGATCAGCGACACCTTCGCGGGCTCCCACAGCACGGCAGCGCCGGTCGTGGTCGGCTCGGTGAAGACCAACGTCGGGCACCTGGAATCGGCGGCGGGCGTGTGCGGCATCATCAAGGTGCTGCTCCAGATGCGGGAGGGCGTCTGCTACCCGCATCTGCACCTCACCTCCCCGTCGCCCCGCATCCCCTGGGACAGCTGCCCGGTGACCGTGCCCACGAAGGCCGCGCCGTGGCCCGCCGAGGGCCCGCGGCGCGCGCTGGTCAACGGCTTCGGCATCGCCGGCACCCTCGGCTGCGTGGTCGTGGAGGAGCCGCCCGGCCCGCCCGCCGCGCCCGCCCCGGAGGAGGACGGCGCGCCGCACGTCCTCACCCTGTCGGCGAAGAGCACCCCGTCGCTGCGCCGCCAGATCGAGCGCTACCGGGAGTACGCCGACGCACATCCCGAGGTCCCGGTCGCCGCCCTGTGCCGTACGGCCGCGCTCGGCCGGGCGCACCTCCCCGTGCGCCGCGCCGGAGTCGTCCGTGACCGCGCCGGAGTGACGAGGCTGCTGGACGACTGGCTGGCGCGGGCGGACGAGCCGGGCGGCGGCAGCGGAACCGCCGGCGGCCTGCGCAAGGTGGCGTTCCTGTTCACCGGGCAGGGCAGCCAGTACCCGGGCATGGGCCGGGCACTGTACACGCGTCACCCGGTCTTCCGCACGCATCTGGACGCCTGCGACCGGCTGTTCGCGCCGCATCTGGGCCGGTCGGTCCGGGACCTGGTGACCGGCGAAGCGGCGGACGGTGACGCGATCCACCTGACCGTGCACACGCAGCCCGCCCTGTTCTCGCTGGAGTACGCGCTGGCGCAGCTCTGGCTGTCCTGGGGTGTGCGGCCGAACGTGCTGGTCGGCCACAGCATCGGCGAGATCGCGGCGGCGGCCGTCGCCGGGGTCTTCTCCCTGGAGGACGGCGTGGCGCTGGTCGCGGCGCGGGCCCGGCTGATGCAGTCGGTGACCGCGCCCGGCGGCATGGCCCAGGTGTCGGCGGCGCCCGAGGACTTGGCCCCGCTGCTCGAAGACCGCCCCGACCTCGCCGTCGCCTGCCGCAACGCGCCCCGGCAGTGTGTGCTCTCCGGCGGCCGGGCGGCCCTGGACGAGGTGTGCGACCTGCTGCGCCGGGCCGGTCACGAGGTCCGGGAACTGCCGGTCTCGCACGCGTTCCACTCGCCGCTGATGGCCGAGGTGACGGACGCGTTCCGGCACGAGCTGAAGGACATCCGCTTCCACGAGCCGCGGCTGACGCTGGTCTCCAACATCACCGGAAAGGTGGCCAGGCCCGGTGAGCTGACCACGCCGGAGTACTGGGTCCGGCACATCGGCGCCCCCGTGGACTTCGCCGGCTCCCTGCGGGCGGTGGCCAAGCGGGGCGGTCACGCGTGTGTCGAGATCGGCCCCGGCTCGGCCCTGACCTCCCTGGCCCGGCAGTGCGTACCGGCCGATGATCACCTGTGGCTGGGCGGCCTGAACCGCACGGACACGGACGGCGGCGCGGTCCTGACCGCCCTCGCCCGGCTGTACGCGGCCGGTCTCCCGGTGTCCTGGTCCGGCGTCCACCACGGCGCGGCCGACCGGCCCGCCACCCTGCCGACGTACGCCTTCGACCGGAAGCCGTACTGGCTCCCGGCGCCGCGCGGCCGCGACCGGGGCAGGGCTCCGGCGGCGACCGGGCAGCAGCACCATCCGCTGCTGGGCGAGGAGGTCACCTCGGAGGCTCAACTTCGGGACGGAGTGAGGGAATTCGCCGCGCGGGTGGATGCCGCGCATCCGGCGTACCTGGCCGACCACGTCATCATGGGGCAGGTCGTCCTCCCCGGCGCGGCCTACCTGGAGGTGCTGCTCGCGCTCCAGGACGCGGTGTACGGGGAGACCTGCCGCCCGGTGACGGACGTGGCGGTCCTGGAACCCGTCTTCCTGGCCGCCGACCGGACCGCCGAGCTGCGTACCCGGCTGCGGACCCGGGCGGACGGCACGGCCGAGGCCGAGATCCTGACCCGGGTCGCGGGCCGGGACGGTGACTTCGAGCGCCGCCACGCCACCGCGGTCCTGGGCCTGCCCGTGCCGCCCGGCACGGCGCTCGGCCGCGCCGGTACGGAGCTGTGCGCGCTGGCGGAGGGCACGGGCGAGCCGGTGGCGACGGTCGGCGGCGCGGAGCTGTACGCCGGGATGACCGCGGCGGGCGTGGCGTACGGCCCGGAGTTCCGCCGGCTGACGCAGGCCCGGCGGCACCACGGGCAGCTCGCGGTGAGCGAGCTGCGCGGCATACGGACAGGCCCCGCAGAGCAGCTGCCGCCGGCGCTGCTGGACAGTGCGCTGCACGGGCTGGCGGTCCTCAACGATGCCGGGGAGACGTATCTGCCGGTGCGGTTCGGCCGGCTGCGGCTGTTCAAGAAGCCGAAGGCGGCGGAGCTGCGTACGGTGGCCAGGATCGTGCCGGTACCGCCGGACGCCGGGCAGGACGTGGACGTGTCGGCCGACCTGGCGCTGCTGGAGGGCGACCGCCCGGTGTTCGAGCTGACCGGGCTGGGGCTGAAGCGGGTGGCCAACACCTCGGCGGGGGCCGGCCGGCACGCGCAGGTCTTCCACGAGCCGCGCTGGATCAAGCGGGCGCTGTCCGGTCCCGTCCAGGGCGCACCGCCCGGCGAGCCGCGCCGGGTACTGGTGCTGAACCGTACGGCGGCGGACCTGGGTGACCTAACCGCGCGCGCCGCAGCGGCCGGCACGGAGCTCGCGTACGCCGCGGGGGCCGATGTGACGGCCGAGCTGCTGCGCGAGTGGGAACCCACCGACGTGTGCTGGTTCTGGCGGCCGGGCGGCGACGAGGGGCCGGTCCCGCCGGCCGCCGAGTGCCGGCGCAACTACCGCGATCTGCTCGCGGTGCTGGGCGGGCTGGAGCGCGGCGGCTTCGGCCACGGCAGCCGGCTGTGGCTGGTCACCGGCGGCGCCCAGCTGCTGCCGGACGACGCGCCGGGCGGCACCGGCCCGTCGGCGGCCGCCACGCTGTGGGGCTTCGGCCAGGCGCTCTGGCACGAGTACCCGGGCTACCGCGTCACGCTGGTCGACCTGCCCGGCGACGGCGAAGCGGCCGGTGAGGCGGGCCTTCTGCTGGACGAGTGGCTGGCGCGGGACACCGGGGAGTTCCAGGTGGCGTACCGGTCCGGACTCCGCCACGTACGGCGGCTGTACCCGCTCGATCCCGCCCGCCGGCCCGACAGCGCCGTCCGGCTCGCGATCAAGGAGTACGGCTCCTTCGCCGGGGTGCGGCCGGAGCCCGTCGAGGCCGTGCCGCCCACGGGCGATCAGATCCAGGTGGCGGTGCACACGGCGGGCCTGAACTTCAAGGACGTGCTCAACGCGCTGGGGCTGCTCAAGCAGTACGCGGAGGAGACGGGTGTCCCCTACCGGCCGCAGCCGCTGGGCTTCGAGTGCGCGGGCACGGTGGTCGCGGCCGGTCCCGACGCGGCCTTCGGGCCCGGGGACGAAGTGATGGTCAACGCGCTGGACTGCATGTCGGGCACGCTGACCGTCTCCTCCGAACTGGCGGTGCGCAAGCCCGCCCGGATCACCATGGCCGAGGCGGCCGGGGCGCCCACGGTCTTCGTCACCGCGCACTACGCGCTGCACCATCTCGCCGGCATCAAGCCCGGCGACCGGGTGCTGATCCATGCCGCTGCGGGCGGTGTCGGGCAGGCCGCCGTGCAGCTGGCGCAGCAGGCCGGCGCCGAGGTGTTCGCCACGGCCAGTCCCGGCAAGTGGCCGCTGCTGCGTGCTCAGGGCATCCGCCACCTCATGAACTCCCGGACGCTGGACTTCGCCGACGAGGTGCTCGACGCCACCGGTGGCGCGGGGGTGGACCTCGTACTGAACAGCCTGAACAAGGAGTTCATCCCGGCGGGCCTGCGCTGTCTGGCCGAGGGCGGGCGGTTCGTCGAACTGGGCAAGGTGGGCTCCTGGACGCCGGAAGAGATGCGCCAGGAGCGCCCCGACGTCCAATACCACCGCTTCGACCTGGGCGAACGCCCCGAGGCCGAGGCACGGGAGCACACCCGGCAGATCCTGCGGGCCGTCGTCGAGCAGCTGGCCGACGGACGGCTGCGGCCCGTGCCGGCCACCGTCTACTCGCTCGACGAGGCCGAGGAGGCGTTCTCGGCGCTCAGCCGCGGCGCGAGCACCGGCAAGCTGGTACTGCGCTTCGCCGACGACCGGGCCAGGACCGCGCGGCCGCTCGCCGTCAGCCCCGACCGCACGTACCTCATCACCGGCGGGCTGGGCGGCCTCGGGCTGGTCACCGCCCGCAAGCTCGCCGAACTCGGCGCCCGCCACCTGGCACTCGTCGGCCGTACCGCACTGCCGGCGTCCGGGACCGCGGCGCTCGCGGCCAGGATCGGCAAGGACGTGCAGGTCACCGTCCTGCGCGCGGACATCGCCGACCCCGCCGACGTGGAGCGGATCACCGCGGAGCTGAAACAGTCGCCGTACCCGGTGGGCGGCATCGTGCACGCGGCCGGCGTCCTGAACGACATGCCGGCCGCCACGCTGACCTGGGAGGGCATCGAGACGGTCCTGCGGCCCAAGGTGTACGGCTCGTGGCTGCTGCACGAGGCGGCCACGTCCTTCCCCGAGCTGGACTTCTTCGTCGGCTACTCCTCCGTCGCCGCCGTGCTGGGCAGTCCCGCGCAGGCCAACTACGCGGCGGGCAACGCCTATCTGGACGGCCTGCTGCGGTGGCGCGCGGGCCATGGCCTGCCCGCGCTGTCCGTGAACTGGGGCCCGTGGGCCGAGGCCGGCATGTCGGCGCGGCTCGACGCGCCGCTCGTCCGGCGGCTCCAGGACCAGGGCGTCGCCTTCATGAGCCCGGCCGACGGCATGCACGCGCTGGTCACCCTGCTCGGGCAGGCCGCGCCTCAGGTCGTCGCGGCCGACTGCGACTGGGACCGGTACGCGGCGGGCCAGGCGCTCCCGCACAGCCTGTACCGGCACCTCGTACGCGACGGGGGCAGCGCCGACCGGCCGGATCTCGACCTCGACCGGCTGCTCACGCTGCCCGCCGACGAGCGCAGGGCGGAGCTGAACACGTACCTGCGCGCCCGGATCGCCGGCATGCTGCACTTCGACGGCACGGACGACGTGGAACCGGACGCCGTCTTCCTGGAACTGGGCCTGGACTCGCTCGCCGCCGTGGAGCTGAAGAACGCGCTGGAGACCGCGCTGCGCGTGCCGCTGCCCGCCTCGGTCACCTTCGACCACCCCTCCGTCGGGCAGCTCACCGACTTCCTCGACCGGCAGCTGTCCTGAGAGGGGCGACGGTGCTCGACGACGACACGCTCATGCGCCCGCCCCCGGTGGCCCGGCCGCGTACGCTCGCCGCGGTCGCGGCCCGTCAGGCTGCGGACCGGCCCGGCCATCCCGCCGTGCTCTGCGAGGGGCGGACGCTCACCTACGGGCAGCTGCACCGGGAGAGCAACCGCACCGGGCACGCCCTGCGCGCGGCAGGGCTCGGCCCCGGCTCCCGGGTGGCCTATCTCGGCAAAGAGTCCGAGCGGTTCTACGAGATCGCGCTGGCCTGCGCCAAGACCGGCGCCGTGCTGGTACCGGTCAACTGGCGGCTGACCCGGGACGAGATCGCGCACATCCTGCGCGACTCCGACACCGAACTGCTCTTCACCGAGCGCGAGCGGCTGGCCGTCGCCGGGGAGCTCGGCACGGTCCTGCCGCGGCTGCGCGAGGTGGTCCCGCTGGACACCGCCGAGGACCGCGGCTCGGGCTTCCGGGCCTGGCGGGCCGGGCACCCGGCCGACGACCTCCCCGCCGCCGCCGGCTTCGGCCCGGACGACGCCGTGGCGCAGATCTACACCAGCGGCACGACGGGCCTGCCCAAGGGCGTGGTCCTGGCCCACCGCAGCTTCTTCAACGTCGACGAGGGAATCGCGCAGGGCTGCGACTGGGTGGACTGGCACCCCGGCGACCGGTGTCTGATCGGCATGCCGGGGTTCCACATCGGCGGCCTGTCGTACGCCATGCAGGGCTTCGTCGCCGGGGCCACGATGGTCAGCATGCCGATGTTCGTCGCCGGTGACGTGCTGCGGCAGATCGGCGAACTCGGCCTGACCCACGCCCTGGTGACGCCCGCCATGCTCCAGATGCTGCTGGACGAGCCGGGCGCGGGCCCGGCCGCGTTCCGCTCCGTCCGCAAGGTGATCTACGGCGGCGCGCCGATCTCCGGGCCGCTGCTCAAGCGCTGCCTGGAGACGATGGGCTGCGAGTTCGCGCAGATCTACGGAAGCACCGAGACGGGCAACTTCGCCGCCTGCCTGCCGCCCGCCGACCATGTGCCCGGCAGCCCGCGGCTGACGGCCGCCGGGCGCGCCTATCCGGGCATCGACCTGCGGATCGTCGACGAGGACGGCGCCACCCTGCCGCCCGGTGCGGTCGGCGAGGTCTGGGTCCGCAGCCCCGCGCGGATGCTGGGGTACCACCGGCAGCCCGAGGCCACCCGGGAGACGGTGCGGGACGGGTGGGTCCGCATGGGCGACGCGGGCCGGCTCGACGCCGACGGCTACCTCTTCCTGTGCGACCGCATCAACGACACGATCATCGTCGGCGGCGAGAACGTCTATCCCAGCGAGATCGAGAACGCGCTCGCCGCTCACCCCGCGGTGGCCGACGCCGCCGTGGTCGGCGTCCCGGACGAGCGCTGGGGCGAGGCCGTGCACGCGTACGTCGTGCTGCGGCCCGGTCACCAGGCCACCCCGCGCGAGCTGATGCGCTCCCTGCGGGGCCGGCTCGCCGACTTCAAGATCCCCACGACGTACGCGTTCCTGGAGGAGCTGCCCCGCAACCCGAACGGCAAGGTACTCCGCCGCGCCCTCCGGGACCCGCTGTGGCAGGGCCGGGAGCGCAAGGTCAACTGAAGTCCCGTCAGAAATGGGAGGCCAAGCATTGCGTGTCGAGGACCGTACGGACGACGGACACCGGCTCCGGGTCGGTGTCCTGCTGCCGACCCGGGAGGCGGCGATCAACGGCGACCACGCCGTCGCGCCCCTGCTGGACTTCGCCCGCGAGGCGGAGCGGCTGGGCTACGACTCGGTGTGGACGGGGGACTCACTGCTCGCCCGGCCCCGGCTGGACCCGGTGGTGGTGCTCGCCGCCGCCGCGGCCGTGACCTCGCGCGTCACCCTCGGCACGGCGGCGTACACGGCAGCGCTGCGCCATCCATTGCTCGGCGCGCACCAGATCGCGAGCCTGGACCGGGCCGCGGCCGGGCGCCTGGTGGCCGCGCTCGGCGCGGGCTTCCCGGTGCCGGAGACGGAGCGGGAGTTCGCGGCGGTGGGCGTGCCGTACACGGGGCGGTTCCGCCGCCTGGACGAGACGGTACGGCTGTGGCGGGAGACCTGGCGGGGCGCCACCGAGGCGGAGCCGGGGCAGGAAGCCGGGCCGGGCGGCCCTCAGCGACTTCCGTCCCCCGCCTCCCCCGCCGGCCCGCCGCTCTGGCTGGCGGGCAGCGACACCCCGCGGGTGCTCGCGCGGACGGCGGAACGATACGACGGGTGGCTGCCGTTCCTGCCGGACGCGGATGCCTACGCGCGCGCCTGGGAGCGGATCGGCCGACTCGCCGCCGGCCAGGGGCGGCCGCCGGGCGCGGTCACGCCGGGCCTGTACGCGACCCTCGCGATCGACCCGGACCGCGCGGCGGCCCGCAAGCAGCTCGACGCCTACACGCAGGCCTACTACGGCCGTTCGCTGGAGCAGATGGCGGCGTTCCAGGCGTACGGGTACGGCAGCGCGCCGGAGTGCGCGGAGTGGCTCGGCGGTTACGTACGGGCCGGGGCCCGGCACATCATCCTGCGGATCGGCTCGCTGGACCCGGCGGCGCAGCGCGAGCAACTCGCCGAGGCGGCGCGGGAACTGGTGCCCGCGCTGCGCGCGGGCACCTGATCCTCCTTGTGGTGGCTGCTAGGGGGCCGGCTTCGGCTGCGGTGCTGCCGCCGGGGCGGCCTCCTTGGTCTTCTTCGGCTTCGCCGGGCTCAGCGCACGCAGCACCTCGCGCATGACGAACGGCGAGTAGACGACGGCGTTGTGCTCGCTGAGGTCGGCCACGCACAGGTCCTGCACGAGGATGTTGCGGACGTTCGGACCCTTGAGCCAGCACGAGGTGTAGGGGGTGACCACCTCGTCGTACTTGGTCGCGATGACGGTGTAGCGCACGCCCTCGACGGTGTCCTCGCCGTCGTTGAGCTTGTTCATGAACTCGCTCCCCTTGTGCTGTTCGGTGAGCGCGGGCATGACCATGTTGGTCAGCTCGATGGACATCGGGTACTGCTTCATGAGCGCGGCGATGCCGTTGCCGGTGGTGCCGTGGTTGTTCGGGGCCAGCCCGATCAGGTGGTGCACCTTCTTGGCGCCGCCGAGGTACTTGAGGTAGTAGCGCGGGAGCATGCCGCCCTGCGAGTGGCCGATGATGTCGACCTTCTCCGCGCCGGTGGCCGCCAGGACACGCTCCACGTAGGCGTCCAGTTCGGCGGCCGACTCCTCCATCGAGGCGAGCCCGTGCATGACCGGGATGCGGGGGTCCGCACCGTAGTCGAGCCGGAAGACGCTGTATCCGGCGGCGGCCAGGACCGGGGCGACGGTCAGCCAGTAGGTCTCGGCGTTGCCGAACGTGCCGTGGACGAGGACGACCGGGCGCGGGTGCTCCTCGTCGGGGCGCGCGGACCAGTCGTCGATGCCCGGCGAGCGGCTCAGCGCGGTGGCCGCCTGGGTGGTGATGGCCGCGGCCTGGGCGAGGGCCAGGCCCTCGGTCATCTTGCCGGTCACGGTCTGGGTGACCGCTTCGAGCGGGTTGGTGAGCGGTAACTTGGGCCCTTTTCCTGTGGGAAACATGAGCAAATCCTCCCCGGCACAGCGGAATAGCCCGGTCTACCCCGAATGGTCGGCCGGGCCCCGGTATGTCGCCTCACGCTACCGCCACCGGAGCCGTCCGCTACCGTCCGGTGCGCCGCGGGGCCGGTATCCCGCCACACCAGGAGCCGCGGTGTCCGCGGGCCGCGCGGCGGCGAGGACCGCGTCGGCGGCGTCGGCCCGGAACAGGCCGCGGCCGGCGGCGATCCGGGCCTGCCGGACCGGGCCGTCCCGGGTCAGGTCGGCGAGGGCCCGCAGCAGGTCGGCCGGGCCGTCGGCGAGGCCGGACAGCCCGGCCTCGGCCATCCGCCGGGCGCCCGCAGCGCCGTGCCCGGGGATCGGGCGGTGGGTCACCACCGGCAGCCCGGCGGCCAGTGCCTGCGCCGCGGTCTGCCCCGCGGCGTTCTCCACCAGCGCCCCGGCCGCCGCCATCAGCGCCGGTACGTCCGCCACCCAGCCGAGGGCGACGGTGCCCGGCACCCGGCCGAGCCGCCGTCGCAGCGACCGGCTCCGGCCGCACATCACGACCGGGAGGTAGCCCCCGTCACGGAGCAGCGCGGCCGTGCGCGCCAGGTGCGAGGCGACGCCCCAGGCGCCGCTGGAGAGGAGGACCGGGGTGCGGCCCGGTGCCAGCGCGGCGAAGCGACGGGCGAAGCGCGCGGTACGGGCCGGGTCCGGCGGGGCGTGGAACGCGGCGGGCACGACGGGGCCGACCGCCTCGGCCCCCCGGCCGCCGAGCCGCCCGATGTCCTCCGCCGTCCGCCGGGTCGGGCAGAGGTGCAGGTCGTTGGCGGGGTGGAGCCACTGGCGGTGCACGGCGAAGTCGGTGACCACCACGATGCTCGGGCAGCGCAGCGCCCCGGTCTCCCGGAGGCGGCCGGTGACCTGCGCGGCCAGGTGAAAGGTGGCGAGCACGGCGTCGGGCCGCTCACCGGCCAGCCGCCGTCGCAGTTCCCGCGCCGCGGGGGCGACCACCGGTGAGGTGTCGTGGCCCGGGTGCGGGTGGCCGGGGCCGGCCGGCGCGCGTGGGACGAAGTAGGCGCGGTAGATCGCCTCGTAGAGCGCGGGTGTGTACCGGATCGTTGCGGCGTAGAAGCCGCGCAGCGCGGCACCGGTACCGGCCGGCAGCAGGTCCAGGACGTCGAGCGTCGCGACGCGGTGGCCGCGGCCGGTCAGCCGGTGGGCCAGCTCACCGGCCACCGCGTGGTGGCCGGCCCCCATGCCGGCGCTGAGGATGACGAAACGTCCGCCCATGTGTCCACGCCCCCGGTCCGGATGCCATTCCCGAGCATTTCGCAACGTACGCGACCATACTGGACGGCATGCGCATCGACCGTCCTCCGCTCGGACCCGCCGCGTGGCAGGTGGCGGCCGCGGCCGCCACGGCGACGGCCGCGCTGCACATCGGACCGGCCGGGACCTGGCTGCCTCCGGTACGGCGCATGCTCTTTCCCGGCCTGGACGGGCAGGGGCAGCCCGGTCACGTGGCCCTCACCTTCGACGACGGACCCGACCGGGCGAGCACGCCGCGCTTCCTGGACGCGCTGGACGACCTGGACGTCCGGGCGACCTTCTTCGTGCTGGGCTCGGCGCTGGCCGAGGCCCCCGAGACGGGGCGGGAACTGGTGGCCCGCGGGCACGAGGTGGGGCTGCACGGCTGGGACCACCGCAGGCCGTGGTGGCCGGGACCGGTGCGTGAGCTGCGCGAGCTGCGCCGGGCCGTGCGCGCGGTCACGGACATCTGCGGGCAACGGCCGCGGTGGTACCGGCCGCCGTACGGCATCCTCACCGGCGGCCGCTGGGCCGCGGCGCACCACCTCGGGCTGCGGACCGTGCTGTGGTCGGCGTGGGGCCGGGACTGGGTGGCGGGCGCTTCCGCGGAAACGATCGTGCGCACCGTGGAGCACCGACTGGAGGGCGGCGGGACCGTACTGCTGCACGACAGCGACCGGACCTCGACGCCCGGCTCCTGGCGCGGCACGCTCCAGGCCCTGCCCGTACTCGTACGGAACTGCCGGCGGCAGGGGCTCACGGTGGGCCCGCTGCGCGACCACGGAGCCGACGACACGGTGCCGTGACCCCTGTGGTGGCAATTGCCCGGATCATCACGAAAGTCGTGGCATGCTGAGGAGATGTCGGAGTCTGTGCCCCGCCCCGCTCGGGCCCGGGCACAGCCGCTGAGGGTGCGTACCGTCTCCGGAGGAGGTCTCCTGTGGAAGCCACGGGACCACTGCCGCACAGCCCTGTGCTCCCCGAGGGCCGGCCCGGACCCCACGGTTCCGCGCGGCGGCCGCACCGGACCGGGGCACCGGTGGCTCTGATCACCGGCGCCTCGTCGGGCATCGGCGCCGCCGTGGCCACCCGGTTCGCCGCCGAGGGCGGCTGGCAGCTCCTGCTGAACGGCCGGGACGAGGAACGGCTCGGCCGGGTCGCGGCCCGCTGCGACGCCACGCCACTGCCCCGCGACCTGAGCGACCCGGCCGGCTGCGAGCAGCTCGTCGGCGCCGCCCTCGATGCGGCGGGCGGGGTCGACGTCCTGGTCGCCGGGGCCGGCATCGGCTGGGCCGGGCCGTTCGCCACGATGCCGCCCGACGCGATCGACGAGGTACTGGCGGTGGACCTGGCCGCCGTCGTGCACCTCACCCGCCGCGTCCTTCCCCACATAGTGCGCGGGGACCGCGGTCACCTGCTCTTCGTGGGCTCGATCGCGGGCGCCGTGGGCGTGCGCGAGGAGGCCGTCTACTCGGCGGCCAAGGCGGCGGTCGCGGCCTTCGCCGAGAGCCTGCGGTACGAACTGGCCGGTACCCGCGTGCGCGTGTCCCTCGTGGTGCCCGGCGCGGTGAACACCCCCTTCTTCGCCCGCAGAGGGGCGCCGTACCAGCGCTCCCGGCCCCGGCCGATCGACGCGTCGCGGGTGGCCGACGCCGTGTGGGAGGCGGTGGCGCACGAACGCAGCGAGGTCTTCGTGCCCGGCTGGCTGCAGCTCCCCGCCCGTGTCAAGGGGCTCGCCCCGGCCCTGTTCCGGCGGCTGGCCACCCGTTTCGCCTGAGGGACCGACCGCTCCGTCCTCCCGGGAGGACGGCCGAGGAAGGACGTCGTGCTGAGCTACCTCCTGGCCGTGCTCGCCGCCTGCGCCAACGCGGCCGCCTCGGTGCTGCAGCGGCGCGCGAGCCGCGACCTGCCGAGCGAGGACAGCCTGCGGCCGCGGCTGATCCTGCACCTGCTGAGCCGCCCCGTGTGGTTCGCCGGCTTCCTCTGCGTGATCCTCGGCTTCGTCCTGCAGGCCGCGGCGCTGGCCACCGGCAGCCTGTCCGTCGTCCAGCCGATCCTCGTCGTCGAACTGCCGGTGACGCTGCTGCTGGCGTCGTTCGTGTTCCACACCCGGCTGCACCACCGCGAGTGGCTGTCCATCGTCGGGATGACCGTGGGGCTGGCGGCGCTGCTGTACTTCCTCTCCCCCGCCGCCGGCGCGGGCGAGGTGGCCGGGTGGCGGGCCTGGACGGTGGGCGTCGCCGCCAACCTCCTGATCGTGGTCGTCGCCGTGGAGTGGGGCCGCCGCGCCGCACCCGCCCGCCCCGGCGGCGGCAGCCGCAGGGCCGGCGCCTTCGGCGTGGCGGCCGGCTGCCAGTTCGGCCTGACGGCCGCCTTCATGAAGGGCGCGATGAGCCACGGCGAGGACGGCATCGGCGCGGTGCTCGCGACCTGGCAGCTGTACGCCATGGTCGCGGCCGGCATCCTCGCGATGTTCCTCCTCCAGTCGGCGCTGCACGCCGGCAACCTGCTCGCCGCGCAGCCCGGGCTGACGCTCTCCGACCCGATCGTGGCCATCCTCTGGGGCAGCTTCGCCTTCGCCGAGCACGTACGGGGCGGCTGGTACGTCGTACCGGCGGTGGCCGGCGGGGTGCTGATGGCGTGCTCCGTGGTCGTGCTGACCCGTTCTCCGCTGCTGAAGGGTGAGGAGGCGCTGATCGAGGCGGACCGGATGGCGCCCGCCGCCGGATCCCCGCCACCGCCCCGCTGAGCCCGCCCGGACACAGGGAGTCACCGCATGCTCTATCTCTTCGGTGTGCTCGCCGCGTGCATGCTGGGACTGGGCTTCGTCCTCCAGCAGCACGCGGCGCGCAACGCGCCGCTGTCCGACATGCTCAGCTTCCGGCTGCTGCTGGACCTGGTGAAGGTGCCGCTGTGGCTCGCGGGGATCGGCTGCATGGTCGCCGGCCAGATCTTCAGCGTGCTCGCGCTGAGCCGCGGCGACCTGTCCCGGGTCGAACCGCTGCTGGCCACCAACCTGCTCTTCGCCATGGTGCTGGCCCGGTGGCTCAGCGGGGAACGGCTGGGCCTCTCGGGCTGGGCGGGGGTGCTCCTGCTCAGCGGCGGCGTGACGGCCTTCATCATCGCCGGCAGCCCGCACAGCGGCCCCGACGACACCGGCTCACTGCGGCACTGGCTGGTCCTCGGCGGCGTCCTCGGCGTCGCCCTGCTCCTCGTACTGACGGCCCGTCACCTGAAGCTGGTGAAGGAGCCGCCGCTGCTGGCCGCCGCTGCCGGCGTGCTGTACGGCCTGCAGGACGCGCTGACCCGGGTGTCCAGTTCGATCGCGGAGGAGCACGGCCTCGCCCGGCTGCTGGTGAGCTGGGAGCCGTACGTGATCGTGGTGCTGGCCGTGACCGGCCTGATGCTCGTGCAGAGCGCCTTCGAGGCCGGGCCGCTGCGCATGTCGCTGCCCGCGCTCACCGCCGCCGAACCGCTGGCCGGCATCGCCTGCGGCATCGGCTTCCTCGGCGACCGCATCCGTGTCACCCCCGGCGCCCTGGCCGGCGAATTCGCCGGCCTCGCGGCAGTTGTGGCCGGCGTCTTCCTCCTCGGCCGCCACCCCGCCATGCCCACCGGCTCCCACCGGGACGAGAAGCCGGCCGGCTCCCACCGGGAAGCGGAAGAGCCGACGCCGGAGGGCGACTAGGTCAGGGGCAAGCCCTCAGCGCACCGCCACCGCCATTCTCCGTACCGCTTCGGTCAGTACCTCGGGGGAGGTGGCGAGGTTCAGGCGGGCGTGGCCCGCGCCGCCGGTGCCGAAGTCCGTGCCGGAGCTGAGGGCGACACGGCCGCGCTCCAGGAAGACCGCCGCCGGGTCGTCGCCCAGGCCGAGGCCGCGGCAGTCCAGCCAGGCGAGATAGGTGGCCTCGGCCGGTGCGTACCGCACCGCCGGCAGTTCGGCTGCCAGCAGGTCCGCGAGCAGGCGGCGGTTCTCGTCCAGTCCGGCGAGCAGCGCGTCCAGCCAGCCGCGGCCGTCCCGGAGCGCCGCGGTGTGCGCGAGGATGCCCACGTGGCTGGGGCCGTGGCCGACCTCCTCGGGCAGGCGCGCGAGGTCGTCGGCGGCCGCCGGGCCCGCGACGGCGAGGGCCGCCTTGAGCCCGGCGAGGTTCCAGCCCTTGGAGGCGGACAGCAGGGACAGCCCGTCCGCCGCGCCCGGCACGCTCAGGTACGGCACGAAGGAGACGCCGGGGCCCACCACCGGCGCGTGGATCTCGTCGGCCACGACCCGGACGCCGTACCGGGCGGCCAGCGCGGCGACCGCCGTCAGTTCCGCCGCCGTGTGCACCGTGCCGGTCGGGTTGTGCGGGCTGCACAGCAGGCACGCGGCCCGGCGCCCGTCCGCGACGGCGGTGCGGAAGGCCGCTTCCAGGACGGTGAGGTCGATCCGGTGACCGGGGCCGAGCGGCGCCTCCACGATCTTCCGGTCCGCGTTGCCGGCGAACTGGTAGAAGGGCGGGTAGACGGGGCAGTTGACGATCACCGCGTCACCCGGCCCGGTGGTCAGCTTCAGCATCTCCACCACGCCCAGCATCACGTCCGGCACGATCGCCGTGCGCTCCACGGCGAGCCCGTCCCACCCCCACCGCACCCGCGCGAACTCCGCGAACGCCTCGGCGTACGCCGTCCCCGCCGGATAGCCGGTGTCGCCCAGCGCGAGCGCTTCGGTGACCGCCCTGACCACCGGTTCGGCCAGCGGCACGTCCATCTCCGCCACCCACAGCGGCAGCACGTCGTCGGGGTAGGTGCGCCACTTCATGCTCGTCCGCCGGCGCAGTTCGGCCAGGGTGAGACGGCGCAGCGGGTTCGCTTCGGCGGATGCGTCGCGCGGCAGGCTGTCCATGCGCCTCACGATAGGCCTGCCGTCACGAATTCCCCATGGGCCGGGCGGAGGCGGGCGTCCTCAGTCCTCGCGCAGCTCCAGCGTGCAGCACTTGACGCTGCCCCCGGCCTTGAGGAGTTCGGTGAGGTCCACGCCGATCGGCTCGAAGCCGCGCTCCCGCAGGCCCGCGATCAGCCCCGTCGCGGCCTCCGGGAGCAGTACGTGGCGTCCGTCGGAGAACGCGTTGAGGCCGAAGACCGCCGCGTCCTCGGCCGTCGCGGTCAGCGCGTCGGGGAACAGCTCGCGCAGCACGGCCCGGCTGCCCGGTGTGAACGCCTCGGGGCAGTACATGACCTCGTCGTCGGAGAGCACGGCCAGCGCGGTGTCCAGGTGGTAGAAGCGGGGGTCGACCAGCGTCAGGCCGGTGACCGGCACGCCGAAGAACTCCTGTGCCTCGGCGTGCGCGCGGGGGTCGGTGCGGAAGCCGGTACCGGCCAGGAGGCGGCGCCCGGCGAGCAGGTAGTCGCCCTCCCCCTCGTTGATGTGCTCGGGCCAGTACGTCTCGGTGAAGCCGTTGGCGCGCAGCCAGGAGAGGTACAGCGGGCCCTCGGCGGTGCGCTCCTCGTGCCGGAAGCGGGCGCCCAGTGCCTTGCCGTCCACGACGGTGGCGCCGTTCGCGGCGAAGACCATGTCCGGCAGCCCGCCGGCCGGCTCGATCGTCTCCACGGTGTGCCCCAGCTCGCGGTAGAGGTCGCGCAGCCGCTGCCACTGGGTGAGGGCGAGCCCGGCGTCGACCGGCTTCTCCGGCACCATCCAGGGGTTGATCGAGTATCTGACGTCGAAGTGGCGCGGCGCGCACATCAGGAGCCTGCGCGGGACGGCGGTACGGAGCGGCGCGTGGCCGGTGCGGTGCATGGCGTGGTGTTCCTCTTCCGGTGGGGGTTCGGAGTCTCCGGGTGCGGGGTGTGCAGGGGGTGAAGGGCGCGGGAATGGGGGATGCCGGCGGGGTGCCGCGGGCCGCCCCGGCGGTAACCTGGGCCCCGGTCAAGGGGGAGATCATGACGCGAGTGCTGCTGGCGGACGACGAGGCGATGATCCGGGCCGGCATCCGGGCGATTCTCGGCGCGGCACCGGACATCGAGGTGGTCGCGGAGGCGTCCGACGGACACGAGGCCGTGGCGCTCGCCGTACGGCACCGGCCGGACGTGTGCCTGCTCGACATCCGGATGCCGCGGCTGGACGGGCTCGGGGCCGTCGCGGAGCTGCGGCGGGTGGTGCCGGAGACCGCGGTGGTCATGCTCACCACGTTCTCCGAGGACGAGTACATCGCGAGCGCGCTGGACTCCGGCGCCTCCGGGTTCCTGCTGAAGTCCGGCGACCCGCGTGAACTGATAGCCGGTGTCCGGGCGGTCGCGGAGGGCGGCGCCTGCCTCTCCCCCGCCGTCGCGCGCCGGGTGATCAGCCGGCTCGGCGCCGGGCGGTTCGGCAGGCAGGCCGGCGCCCGGTCCCGCATCGAGGTGCTGACCGGCCGCGAGCGGGAAGTGCTGGCCCTGGTCGGGGCCGGGCTGTCCAACGCCGAGATCGCCCGCCGGCTGCATGTGGTGGAGGGGACGGTCAAGGCGTACGTGAGCCGGATCCTCGACCGGCTCGACGTCAGGAACCGTGTGCAAGCCGCGATCCTCGCCCACGAGGCCGGCCTCGCGGGCGAGCACTGAGCCGCGGTGTCCGGCCCGGCAGTAAGGCTGAAGCGGCCGCCCGGCAGCAGTAGTCGGTACTCCCGGGCCCTGGATCTCGTCCTGTGGGCGGCGTTGGCGGCCCCGCCGGCCGTGGCCGTCCGCACCCTGCCCGCCGGCCTGCCCCGGTACGTGGCGGCCGCCGCCGTTCCCCTGCTCGCCGCGGCCGTACTGCTCTGCCGCCGCAGGCCGTTGGCCGCCCTCGCATTACCCGTGCTGCCGGCCCTGGCGCACAGCGTTGAGCTGGTCGCCCCGCTGTACTGGCCGGCGCTCGCCGTCCTCGCCTTCCTGGCCGGGCGGCGCACGGCGGAGATCCGGCCGGCACTGTGGTTCTTCGCGGCGGTCGCGGTGGCCGGACTGCCGCTGTGCACGATCGTCGGCCGCGACCCGTGGGGCTGGCCCACCCTGCTCCTCACCCTGCTGCTCACCGTGATGCTGCCCTGGCTGCTCGGCCGGCTCGGGCGGCAGTACGCCGAACTGGCCGGCGGCGGCTGGCGGCTGGCCGACCGGATGGAGCGCGAGCAGCAGGCCGTCGCCGACCGCGCCAGGATCCGCGAACGCGCCCGCATCGCCGGGGACATGCACGACTCGCTCGGCCACGAGCTGACGCTGCTGGCGGTGCGGGCGGGCGCGCTGGAGGTCGACCCCACCCTCGACGCCCGGCAGCAGGCGGCCGTCGGGGAGCTGCGGGAGGCAGCGGCCGCCGCCACCGGGAAGCTGCGGGAGATCATCGGCGTGCTGCGGGCCGACGACGAGGGGGCGCCGATTCCCCCGTCCGAGGAGACGGTGGACGAACTGGCCGAACGGGCCCGCGCCGCCGGTGTCGACGTCCGCCTGGAGCACGACGGGAACGTGGCCGGCCCGGATCATGACAAGCACCCGGCCGGGCTGCCGCCGATGGCCGGCCGCGCCGTGCACCGCGTGGTCCAGGAGTCGCTGACGAACGCGGCCAAGCACGCGCCGGGCGCCGCCGTACGCGTACGCATCGGCCACACGGCCGGCACCGTGTCCGTCGCGGTGGTCAACGACCCGCCGGGCATCGGCACACCACCGCCCGGGCTGGCCTCGGGCGGCGCCGGGCTGGTGGGCCTGGACGAGCGGGTCCGGCTGGCGGGCGGAACGCTCAGGGCGGGGCCGACGCCCGGGGGCGGCTTCGAGGTCGTGGCCGAACTGCCGACCGCCCCGGGGACGGCTCCGCGCGCCGCCGGCTCCCCGGCCCGGACCGGCGCGTCGGCCCGGGAGCTGGCCCGGGCCCGGTCGCAGGTGCGGCGGCGGCTCACGCAGACCGTCGTGGCTCCCCCGGCCGCACTGACCGGCATTCTCCTGCTCATGATCCCGGTCGCCCTGCTCAGCTCGTCCTTCTCGGTGCTGGACCGCGCGGCGTACGACCGGCTGCGGGTGGGCGAGCCGCAGCCCGCGGTCGACGCCCGGCTGCCGGCCTTCACGCGGGACGGGCCACCGGACGGCGCACCGCCCCTGCCCCGCGGGCAGCGGTGCGTGTACTACAGCACGGACGTCCTCGCCACCGACGCCTACCGGCTCTGCTTCGCGCACGGCCGGCTGACGGGGAAGGCGGTGGTGGGCGACGGTCCGGAGGAGTGATCAGGGCGACGCGCGTACCCACAGCCCCGTACGAACCCGCCGCTCCACGAGCCCACTTGTCACACCGCGCAGCCACGTGCAGCACCGCCTGTCCAGGTACAGCCCCACCCCATCCGCGCACAGCGCACACACCGAGGAGAGAACCGCATGGACGACCAGCAGATACTCGTTCTGGATCCCACCGGGAGCGATCGGCATGGCGAGGACGCGGCGTTGCGCGCCCGCGGCCCGGCCGCGCGCGTCGACGTCCTCGGCGTACCGGCCTGGGCCGTCACCGATCCCGCCCTGCTCAAGCGGCTGCTGACCGATTCCCGGATCTCCAAGGACCCGCACCAGCACTGGCCGCTCTTCCCCGATCAGATCGTCGGCAAGTGGCCGCTGGCTCTCTGGGTGGCCGTGCGGAACATGTTCACCGCGTACGGCGCCGACCACCGCCGGCTGCGCCGCCTGGTCAGCCCGGCCTTCACCGCGCGCCGCGTGCAGGCGCTGACGGCGCGGATCGAGGAGGTGACGAACGGGCTGCTCGACGACCTCGCGGCCACGCCGCCCGGCGAACCGGCGGATCTCCGCGCCCGCTTCGCCTACCCGCTGCCGATCCAGGTCATCGGCCATCTCATGGGCCTGCCCGAGGACGCGATCGGCTCCTTCCGCGGGGCCGTGGACGCGGTCTTCGCCACCACCCTCACGCCCGAGGAGGCCACGGCCAACACCGAGGAGCTGTACGGGCTGCTGACCCGGCTCGTCGCCACGAAGCGGGCGGCGCCCGCCGATGACCTCACCTCGACGCTGATCGCCTCCCGCGACGTCGAGGGCGACGGTTCGCGGCTCAGCGAACAGGAGTTGCTCGACACCCTGCTGCTCGTGATCAGCGCGGGTTACGAGACCACCGTCAACCTCCTGGACCAGGCCGTCACCGCCCTGCTCAGCCATCCCGACCAGCTCGCCGCCGTGCGTGACGGCCGGGCCGAGTGGGGTTCCGTGGTCGAGGAGGCCCTCCGCTGGGAGGCTCCGGTCCCCCATCTGCCGATGCGCTTCGCCACCGAGGACATCGCCCTCCCGACGGGGCAGACCATCAAGGCGGGCGAAGCGATCCTCGCCTCGTACTCGGCGGCCGGCCGCCATCCCGCGCTGCACGGGCCCACCGCAGAGGAGTTCGACCTGTCCCGGTCCAGCAGCGAGCACCTGGCGTTCGGGCACGGGGCGCACTTCTGCCTGGGCGCGCCGCTGGCCCGCATGGAGGCCGAGATCGCGCTCCGCGGGCTCTTCACACGCTTCCCGGACCTGGCGCTCGCCGTCCCGCCGCACGAACTGCGGCCCCAGGGCTCGTTCCTCGCCAATGGCCACAAGGAGGTGCCGGCGCTGCTGGGGCGGGACGCGACGGCCTGACCGTACGGGGAGCACCGGGTCGGAACACCGGGTCCCGTACGAGCCAATGTCGCGGGCCCGCCGATTGGCCGACTACGACAGACGCACCTGTCCCCGGGGCATGCCCCAACGGCAAGGTCGCTGGTCCCGAAGAGGGCCGGACGGACACAACCGATCGGTCATGAGAGGGGTGAATCCGGACTCCAGGGGTACACGGGCAGGTGTACATGTCCGAGTCATAGTCATGGGCCCGGGTCTGTACGAGATCCTGAGAGGGTGCCGGCACCGCGTGGTGACCGCGCGGTGTGCGGCATCGCCGGAGGAGGGCGCAACGGCCGACGGTGTGGGCCGCCCTCCTGTCGGCCGGACGATCGTTTTCCGCTCCCTTCTCGGTGCTCTAAGGATGAACATGGGTCGTGAACAGCTCCTGGCCGACGTCTTCGTGGACCTCGCCGGTGCCTGCTGCCGGGATCTCGTCGACACCAGCGGATATCTGGAGCGGTTCGCCCTCCGGTGCGTGCAATTACTGGACGTGTCGGCCGCGGGCGTGCTGTGCGCGCCGCCCGGTGAAGGTCTCCGGCCGGCCGCGGCGAGCGAGACCGATCCGGCCTTCACCGGCCTGCTGGCCACCTCTCCGCTGGAGGGGCCGGCCCGGGAGAGTTACCACACGGCCGCCCCGATCGGCCCGGTGGACCTCATGCGCACCACCGACCGCTGGCCCCGCTTCGCCAAGACGGCCCTCGCGGCCGGTTACCGCTTCGCCGGCGCGGTACCGCTGGCCTATCGGGACCGGCCCGACGGGGCCCTGCTGCTGCTCCGTACCACCGACCCCGTGCCCGAGCGGGACGTGCGGCTGAGTCAGGCGCTGGCCCATGTCGCCGCCGCCACGCTGTGCCACCAGCAGTCCCTGAGCGCCTACCGCAAGGTCAACGACCAGTTGCGCACGGCCCTGCAGAGCCGCGTCACCATCGAGCAGGCCAAGGGCTTCCTGTCCCACCGCATGGGGGTGAGCGTCCAGGAGGCCTTCGACGCGATGCGCGGCCACGCCCGCAGCCACAGCCGGCTGCTGCGGGAGGTGGCCCGGGACGTCCTGGAGCGGGCCCTCATTCCGGAACCTTGACGCCGCGCACCGGCCCCCCGTCCCCTCCCACGTACGGCGCAATGGCCCGGCCGCTCCCGCCCGGTGCCGTATACCGGCCGGTACCGGACGGGACGCGGGAAGAGAGCGGGCGCCATGGGGACGCAGACGGAAGATCCGGATCAGCTGACGGTCCGGGAGAAGCCGCGCCGTACGCGAGGCGCGGCGGTGGTGAGGTGGCTGACCACCACGGACCACAAGAAGATCGGCTCCCTCTACATGGTGACGGCCTTCGTCTTCTTCCTGATCGGCGGGTTGCTGGCGCTGTCGATGCGCGCCGAGCTGGCCCGGCCCGGCCTGCAGCTCCTGTCGAACGAGCAGTTCAACCAGGCGTTCACCATGCACGGCACGATCATGATGCTGATGTTCGCCACCCCGCTGTTCTCCGGCTTCGCCAATGCCGTCATGCCGCTGCAGATCGGCTCGCCGGACGTCGCGTTCCCCCGCCTCAACATGCTGTCCTACTGGCTCTTCCTCTTCGGTTCCCTGATCGCGGTGGGAGCGTTCCTGACGCCGGACGGGGCGGCCGACTTCGGGTGGTTCGCGTACACGCCCCTCTCCGACGCCACCCGGACACCCGGGATCGGCGGGGACATGTGGGTACTGGGGCTGACGCTCTCCGGCTTCGGCACCATCCTCGGCTCCGTCAACTTCATCACCACCATCATCTGCATGCGCATGCCGGGCATGACGATGTTCCGGATGCCGATCTTCACCTGGAACGTCCTGCTGACCAGCGTGCTGGTGCTGATGGCCTTCCCCGTGCTCGCCGCCACCCTGCTGGCCCTCGCCGCCGACCGGAAGTTCGGGGCGCACGTCTACGACCCGGCCAACGGCGGCGCCCTGCTGTACCAGCACCTGTTCTGGTTCTTCGGGCATCCCGAGGTCTACATCATCGCGCTGCCGTTCTTCGGTGTGATCAGCGAGATCATTCCGGTCTTCGCCCGTAAGCCCGTCTTCGGTTACCTCGGGCTGGTCGCTGCGACCATCACGATCACCGGTCTGTCGATCGTGGTGTGGGCGCACCACATGTTCGTCACCGGCGCCGTCCTGCTGCCGTTCTTCTCGTTGATGTCGTTCCTGATCGCGGTGCCGACCGGGGTGAAGTTCTTCAACTGGATCGGCACGATGTGGCGTGGCTCCCTGTCGTTCGAGACACCCATGCTCTGGTCCCTGGGGTTTCTCGTCACCTTCCTGTTCGGCGGGCTGACCGGCGTCATCCTCGCCTCGCCCCCGATGGACTTCCACGTGAGCGACAGCTACTTCGTGGTCGCCCACTTCCACTACGTGGTGTTCGGCACGGTCGTCTTCGCCATGTTCGGCGGATTCCACTTCTGGTGGCCGAAGTTCACCGGCACCCTGCTGGACGAGCGGCTGGGAAAGATCCACTTCTGGACGCTCTTCGTGGGCTTCCACACCACCTTCCTCGTCCAGCACTGGCTCGGCGCCGGAGGCATGCCCCGGCGCTACGCCGACTACCTCGCGGCCGACGGCTTCACCGTGCTGAACACGCTCTCCTCCATCGGCGCCCTGCTGCTCGGCATCTCCACGCTGCCGTTCCTCTACAACGTCTGGAAGACCTCCCGGTACGCGCCGCGGGTCGCGGTCGACGACCCCTGGGGGTACGGGCGTTCGCTGGAGTGGGCGACGGCCTGCCCGCCGCCCCGGCACAACTTCGCAGCGCTGCCCCGGATCCGCTCCGAGTCCCCCGCCTTCGACCTGCACCACCCCGAGATCCCCCGGCCGGACCAGGCAGAGTCCACCGAACGCCGGGGCCTGATCGACGAGGCCCCCGACCCCGCGCTCCGCGGCGGGCGGGGGCAGTGACCAGGCAAGTGGCGGTGAGGTCCCGCGGTCTTCAGGAGGCGGGCCCGCGCAGCTTCTCCTCGATCCAGGCGACGCCGAACTCCACGACGTCCCGGGCCTCGAAGAGGTGGCTCTCCGCCGCGCCGACCCGCCCGCTGCTGCCGAGGCCGGCGGCGAGCAGATCACGGACGATCACTTCGAACGGCCATGTCCCCTCGGGGACGACGGCCGAGTAGTCGAAGGCGCCGTCCTCCGAGTCGATGTCGTGGAAGCGTCGCCACACCCGCTCGCCGCCCACCACGACCGGCTGCTCGTACGTCACGAACCGCTTGCCCGGCGCGTCGGCGAGCGCCTCGGCGTGGTGCAGCAGTGTGAGGGAGTCCAGCGGCGCGCCCAGGAGGAGGACCCGGCCGCCGGTGTCGACCAGCCGTGCGAGCGGGCTGCCGGGGCCGTGCGGGCCGTCCCACGGGTGGTCGGCCATCAGCTCCTCGGCGGCGGCGCCCAGCGCGGCGAAGCTCGCGTCGGGGTGCCGGCTGCGGACGGCTCCGGGCAGGCGGCGCAGGGCCTCCGGGAGGCGGCCGTTGGCATGGTCCGCCTCGCTGATGAGCGGGTCGTAGGCGGGGTGTTCCGCGCGCAGCGCGTCCTGCCACGCCTGGGGCCAGCCGGTGAAGTCATAGGGCGGGGCGTCGTTCCAGCCGCAGGTGACCATCAACGTGCCGCCCTTGCCGACGACTTCGCCGAGCGCGCCGATGACGGTCTCGGGCCCGCCCGCCACGTATCCGAGGGCCGACAGTCGGGTGTGGAACATGACGGTGTCGCCCTCGGCGAGGCCGAGCGCCGTGAGGTCGCGGCGGAGACGGGCGCGGGTGACCGGGCCGTCGGAGCGTGCCAGCAGGGCCATTTCATCCATGGTCGCGAATATATCCATTCCCGGCGGCGCCGATCATACGATCGCCTCATGCGACCGGATCTCCGCATTGTCGCTGATTCGGGTGCACCTTGACGGGTGAATATTACGCCGGGCGGCCGAAGGGCAGCATTCGAGCAGCGATTGCTCTCCACGAAAGGAAAGGCATATGCGCCGAATCGGATCCGCTCTCCTCCTCCTCGCAGCCGCGGCTCTCACGACGGCCGCGACGACCGTCCCGGCGGCCGCGGCCGAGGGCGAGGTCAT
Source organism: Streptomyces sp. NPDC050806 (assembly GCF_055586425.1). Classification (NCBI taxonomy): domain Bacteria; kingdom Bacillati; phylum Actinomycetota; class Actinomycetes; order Kitasatosporales; family Streptomycetaceae; genus Streptomyces; species Streptomyces sp. NPDC050806. Next base: position 198,280 of record NZ_JBVJIF010000004.1, read on the forward strand.
TGTGTTCGAAACCGAATTCCAGCCTCTCACGACGTACCAGAATCCGAGCGGCTGCACCAAACTGCCGATCGGCTCCCACGTGCTGGCGAATCGCACCGACGGCCCCGTCAAGGTGTACGCGGACCCGTTCTGCATGACCCCGAGCCTCACCGTGCAGCCGGGACACGGCTCGCATCTCGCCGCGGGCACGGGGAGCTTCTCCGCCTGATCCGGTAACGAGCCGTCACAGACAGGGGGGACATGTCATGACTGCCGATCTCACCGTGATCGGACTGGGGCACGTGGGGCTGCCGCTGGCACGGGCCGCGTGCGCCGCGGGGCTGACCACCGTGGGGTACGACGTCTCGGACGCCGTGGTGACGGGTCTCAACGGGGGGCGTTCGCACGTCGGCGGGGTCGCGGACGCGGCCGTCGCCGCCATGCGCGCGGCGGGCTTCCGCGCCACCTCGGATCCGAGGGCGCCGGGCCTGGCGGACACCGTGGTGATCTGCGTGCCCACCGGTCTGGGCGCCGGCGGCGCCCCGGATCTCTCCGCGGTGCGCGCGGCGGCCCGGACCGTGGCCCGCTGCCTGCGGCCCGGCATGCTCGTGGTGCTGGAGTCCACCAGCTATCCGGGCACCACGGAGGAAGTCGTCCGCCCGCTCCTGGAGAACGGCAGCGGGCTGCGGGCGGGCGCCGACTTCCATCTCGCCTACTCGCCCGAGCGCATCGATCCGGGCAACCGGCGGTACGGGCTCCACAACACCCCGAAGGTGGTCAGCGGCTGCACTCCCCTGTGCGCCAAGCACGCGGTCGCCTTCTACGGCCGCTTCGTGCGGACGCTGGTGGTCTCGCGGGGCACGCGGGAGGCCGAGATGGCCAAGCTGCTGGAGAACACCTACCGGTACATCAACATCGCGCTGGTCGACGAGGTGGCGCTGTACTGCGACCGGACGGGCATCGACGTCTGGGACGTACTGCACTGCGCCGGGACGAAGCCCTTCGGCTTCGCGTCCTTCCGGCCCGGGGCCGGGGTGGGCGGCCACTGCATACCGGTCGACCCGCGCTACCTCGCCGCCAGGGCCGAGGCCGAGGGCTTCTCCTTCCGGATGCTGGCCGCGGCCCACGAGGTGGTCTCGCGGATGCCGGCGCACGTCGTCGGCCGGGCCGTCGGGCTCCTCGACGAGCTGGGCAAGCCGCCGGAAGCGGCGTCCGTGGTGCTCCTCGGGGTGGCGTACAAGCCCGATGTGGCCGACGCCAGGGAGTCGCCGGCGGGACCGGTGGCACGCGGTCTTCGCGACCGGGGGGCGACGGTCCGCTACCACGATCCGTACGTCCCGGAATTCGCCGCCGACGGCGTGGCGCTGCGCCGCGTGGAATCCCTGCGTGACGCCCTGGCGGGCGCGGATCTGGCCATTCTCCTGCAGGACCACGCCTGTTACGACATGGCGTCGCTGGCCCGCGCGGAATGCGCCCTGCTCGACACCCGTGGAAAGGCCTCCGGGCCCCGGGTCACCCTGCTCTGAAGGGATTCTGCATTCCGCCGTCGGCGGAGTGTTCCAGCAATCCACGGAGCTTCATCAGAACTTGCCGGCTTTCGGGGAAGGAAGGCCGCGCGAGGCGGTGCCGGAAAACCTTTCCGGCATCGCGCATGTCCCGTACGACCGAGGAAAGGACACCGTAATGACTACTCCCGTGGCGAACGAGCGGCTCGAGAAGAGGTTCGACAAGTGGGACGCGGACGGCAATGGAATCCTCGAATGGGGTGACTTCGAACAGGAGGCGGCCAAGATCGCCCAGAACTTCGGGGCCGACGCCCGCTCCAAGGAGGCGAAGACGCTGCGGGAAGGCTTCCGCAACCTCTTCGACCACCTCACGCAGGCGGCCGGGGCGCCCGCGAACGGTCCGCTCACCAAGGACCAGTTCATGAGCGTCACGCAGAACCTGATCTTCGAGGGCGGCGAGGCCGACTTCAACCGCGCGCTCGGTCCGGTGGTCAAGGGGATCGTCGGTCTCTGCGACAAGAACTCCGACGGACAGATCAACGCGGGCGAGTTCGAGGCCTGGCTGACCGGCGTCGGCGTGAACGGCTCCGCCGCCCAGGAGGCGTTCGACAAGGTGGACTCCGACAACGACGGTGAGCTGTCCGTCGACGAACTGCTCGCCGCGGTACGCGAGTACCACTTCGGCCGGCTGAACGTCGAGCTGCTCGGCTGACGCGGCACACCACCCCGGAACGGGTGCGGCCGGTGGTCCCGGAAGGGGCCACCGGCCGTGGTGTGTGCGCGGGCCGCGGGGTCCGGTCAGGGCGCGGCGGGCCGTACCTGGGTGAAGGCGACCGGCAGTTCCGGGCACAGCTCCAGGTCGCCGCCGGTGACGAGCCGGCCGCCGGCGATGAGGATGTTGTAGTGGTTCGGGAAGTGGCAGGCGTCGAAGCCGATCACGGTGCCGATGCGCAGACCGTCGATCCACACGTCGTCGCCGCGGTCGATCACCCCGGCGCAGGCCAGCTCCACGAAGCCGAGGAAGCCGACCCGGTCGATGCGGGCGCCCGGACCGGTGTCCCGCTGGTCGGTGGTGACCAGTTCGTGCACCTCGCCGCGGCGTACACAGCGGCTGGCGTGCGGTTCGAGCGTCATGCCACGGTCCGTACGGCGGTGCAGCAGCACCTTCACGAGGTCGCCCCGCACGGAGCGCTTCGCGCCGTTCTCCTCCGGCGTCCGACCGGTCACTGTCGTCCCCCCTCTGCCTTTACGGCCTGTTCGGTGCGGTAGACGGCCGCCACCAGCTCCAGCGCGGCGAGGCCGTCGTCGGCCCCGGTGTCCGCCGGCGGTCCTGCCGCGGCGAAGCCGTCGAGGATGCCCTCGTACTCGTGCCACAGCGACGCCTTGAAGCCCGTATGCCCGGCCAGCATGTCGGTGCGGTGCACGGTGCCGTCCGCCAGCCGCACCTCGATGTCCTTGGTCTCGCCGGGGTACGACCAGTCCAGCTCCACCGTGGCGGTGGCCCCGCCGACGGCCCGCAGCGCGATGACCGCCTGCCGGTCCGTGCCCCGGGCATCGCGGGTGACCTCAGCGCCTTCGACCTCGACGTCGCCGAGGAGGAGCCGTACGAGGTCGAAGGCGTTGGGACCGTTGTCCGCGACACACCCGCCACCGCAGCGCCGGGGGTCGAGGTACCAGGTGTCGCCCGCGATGTGCTGCTCGATGCGTTCGAGGTAGCGGACGCGGACCGATGCCACGGGTGCGCGCGCCGCGGCCAGGTCGCGCCGCAGCAGCCGTACGCCGTCGTTGTAGCGGCGGTGGAACGCGGTGAAGAGCGGGGTCGCCCGGGACCTGGCGAGCGCGGCCAGCTCCCGCCCCTCCGCCGCGTGCAGGGCGAGTGGTTTCTCGACGCAGACCGGGAGGCCGGCGCGCAGCGCGTCCGCGCAGATCCCGGCGTGCGCGTGGTTCGGTACGGCGACGACCACGGCGTCCAGGCCCGGCTCCGCCAGCAGCGCGCGGTGCTCGGTGTGGCAGGCCACGCGGCCGCGGTGCGGGGCCAGGGCCTCCTGCCGCGCGTCGCACACGGCCGCCAGGGTCCAGCCGGGCAGCCGGTCGATCGCGGCGAGGTAGTACCGGGAGATCGCGCCGAGCCCGATCACGGCGATGCGGCGGGGCGTCATCGCACCCCTCCGTCCACGGGGTCGAGGACGCCGAGGGCCGTGAGCTCCTCGTAAAGGTGGGCCGGGAGGGGGATGCCCTCGCGGCGGCGCTTCCGTGCCCGCTCCGCCTCCCACCAGCCCGGATAGCGCACGGGTCGGTCCTCGTGGACGGGCGGGCAGGCCAGCAGCGTGCCGAACAGCCCGCGGGCCGCGCCGGCGAAGTCGCCGTCCGGCCGCAGCTTCTCGGGTGCGACGGCGAGTGCGAGGAAGCCGATGTCGTCGTCGCTGCCGTGCGGCCTGCCGTCGCCCTGGAGCGCCTCGGGGGACGGCCCGACGGCGGCGCCCGGCACCAGCGCGGCCAGCAGTTCGACCGCCAGGCCGAGCCCGAATCCCTTGTAGGCGCCGGTCTCCGGGGCGCCGCCGAGCCAGCGCAGGTACGCCTCGCCGCGGTCGAACGCGCCCGGGTCCGTACGCGGCTCCCCCGCCTCGTCCGCCAGCCACCCCTCGGGAACGGACTCGCCGCGGCGGGCCGCGGTGCGGATCCGGCCGGTGGGCACGACCGTGGTGCTCATGTCGAGGACGAAGGGGCGGCCGGTGAGGGCGGGTGCGGCGACGCTGAGCGGGTTGGTGCCGAGCATGGCGAGCCTGCCGTCCGGCGGGCGGGCGATGCGCTGCCCGCCGCAGTTGCCCGCGAGCACACCGATCATGCCTTGGTCGGCGGCGCGCGCGGTGTGGAAGCCGGCGCAGCCGAAATGGGTGGCGTTGCGTACCGACACCAGGCCGATGCCGTACAGCCCGGCCCGTTCCACCGCGAGATCCATCGCCTCGGCGGCGGCCCACAGCCCGAGCGCGCGGCGGGAGTCGAGGACGACGCAGGCTCCGAGGTCGGTGAGCGTCGCCGGGTCGGCCAGCGGATCGGCCCGGCCGCTGTCCAGGAGGGGGAGGTAGAGGCGGCCGAGGTTGAAGACGCCGTGCGAGTCGAGCCCGGTGAGGTCTCCGTAGCAGAGCGCGGTGGCGGCCGTGCGGGCGCGCCGGTGCGGGATGCCGTACGAGGCGAAGCGGCCGGTGACGGCGGCACGCAGGGCGTTGTGGTCGACCGGTACCGGCTGCTGCGGTGCCCGGTGCTGTCGGGGCAGGGTCATACGGGGCTCCCTTGGTGTGCCGCGGGGCGGTCCGTCGGCCGGGCCGTGTGCCGGGCGAACGCCGTGAGCACCGCGGACACCGTGGCGGCGAAGTCCTCCAGCTCGGCGAGGTCGGCGAACTCCCCTTGCGCGTGCGCGTGGTTGGTGTCGAGGGAGCCGGGGCCGAGGACCGCGGTGAAGGTGCCGGGGCGGTCCGCCATCCAGAGGGCGTCGCAGGTGAAGGCCGGTTCGTCGGCGGGCCATCGGGGCACGCCCGCGTCCGCGAGGACGGCCTCGGTCCACGGGTCGGCATCGGCCAGGCACGGCAGCCCGCGTTTGTCCCAGTCGAGCCGGGTGATCCGGGCAGCGTCGGCGGCCGTGCGGGCGAACTCCCGGGTGCGGCCGAAGCGTTCGGCGAACGCCAGTAGGCCGGTCCGGAGCGCCTCGCCCACCGCGTGCTCCAGTGCTGCGCCGTCCGCGGTGCGCGCGTACGAGAGGTTGAGGAGCAGGCACCCGCTGCCGTGGACGCGGTTGTGCCGGTCGCCGGTGTGCAGCCCCGCGACGCATACCCGGCCGTCGGGCAGCGCGCCGTCGAGCGTCGCTGCCAGGTGCTGGGCCAGGAAGCCGAGGAGGACCGTGGCGTTGTGCCCGGCGTCCGGACGGTCGTCGATCGCGTCCTGACCCTCGACGGTGATCCGCGCGGTCATGGCGGCCGTGGCCCTCGGGAGGTACCGCAGCCCGGTCGGTTCGCAGAAGAGGTTGAGGCGTCCGTGGTATCCGGCCTCGATCAGCGGCCTGGTTCCGTACGTGCCCAGTGCGCCGCCCTCCTCCCCGGCGACCGCCTGCACGAGGACGGCGGTGTCCCGGCCGAGCGAGGCGTCCGCCGCTGCCGCCGCCCGCAATCCGGCGAGCAGGGCCACCGCGGGGCCCTTGGCGTCCACGGCGCCCCGCCCGGTGAAGCGGCGCCCGTCGAAGGCCACCGGTTCCTGCCCGGCGACCGTGTCGAGGTGGACGTTGCACATCACGGTCGCCGCCGGGGGCAGTGCGGGCCCCAGGCGCAGGACGAGGCTGGGCTGGGCGTCGAGGAAGCCGGGGTCGGCAGCGGCGGCCCTGCGTACGGCGGCGGGCACGTCCGGGCGGTCCAGGCAGCCGGCGGGCGGCGGGGCGTGGTGCACGACCCGCATGCCGAACTCCCCGGCGGCCCGCGCGTAGGCGCGCTGTGCGTCCCACAGCCGCGCGTGCGCGTCCTCGGGGCCGGCTTCCAGGGGGCCGGCGGTCGGGGTCCGCAGCAGGCGCAGGAGCAGGTCGTGGTCGGCGGGTCCGAGCAGGGGGCGGCCGCTCATCGGCGGGCTCCTTCCGGGACGGCGGCCGGCCTCGCGTACGGAGCCAGCCGGGCCAGCACCCGTTCCAGGCGCCGCCCGGCCTCGACGAAGGGGTCCTGGGTGCCGTCCCGTGCGTCGGGCGACTCGTGCGGACGGAAGGCGAGGTGCGGTTCGAGGGAGAAGGCGCCGGTGTAGCCGGTCTCCAGGAGCAGCCGCAGGGAGTCGGCGACGCGGGCGCGGCCGTCGCCGGGCAGGGTGTAGGCCACCGTGCCGTCCGGCGCCCGTACGGCGTCCTTGACGTGGACGTGGGCGACGTGCGCCAGCACCTTCTCCAGCGTGCCGAAGGCGTCGTAGCCGTGCGGGATGCCGTTGCCGGTGTCGAAGAGGAGGCGCAGCGCGGGGCTGTCGACCTCGCGCACCAGGCGCAGCATGCGGTCGGCGCGGTCGCCGGCCCAGCCCGCGCAGTTCTCGTGCAGGAGGGTGAGGCCGGCCTGTTCGGCCCGGTCGGCGAGGCGGCCGACGCGGTCGATGGCGCGGGCTGCCCATTCGGGCTCGGCGAGGCCGTCGTTGGGGTACGACATGATCCGGACGTGCCGGCAGTCCAGGGCGGCGCAGCGCTCGGCCAGTGTGTCCAGTTCGGCGAGGTCGTCGGCGAAGGGGCCGGTGACCGGGCGGGCCCAGTTGCCGATCCGGGAGGCGAAGCAGACCACGTCGAGACCGGCGTCCCGGACGCGTGCGACGACGTCGCGGAACGTTCCGTCATCGAGGTCGGCCACGGCCGTGCCGTCGACGGAGCGCAGTTCCAGCGCGCCCCAGCCCAGCCGGCCGAGCGCGGCGAGCTGCCCGTCGAGGCCGGGGGCCGCCTCGTCACCGATGCCGGCCAGCCGGCTCCGGGGGAAGGGGGGTTCACCGCACATACTGCTCCTCGGTTGTCGGGGCGTCCGGGGTCTCCCCCGCGGTCGTGCGTTCGGCGGCCCGGCAGTGGTCCTTCGCGGCGCACAGCAGGCGGACCACGTCGTAGGGCACGGCGGAGTGGTTCCGCCGGCCCGCCGCGAAGTCCTGGTAGGTGCGGCGCATGAAGGCCGTGAGCGCGTCGTCGCGGAAGACGCGCGGGCCGTGCGGGTCGTCGGGGAGGACGAGCTGGGCGTGGTCGTCGTGCTCGCTGAGGGGGTAGTGACCGGTCACCGATCCCCGCTCGAACCGCAGCGTGACGCTGCGCTGCTGTACGGGCGAGGCGAGGTCGGAGGTGATCTCGGTCCGGATGCCGGAGTGGTGCCGGAGGGTGAGCCGGGCGCTGCCCATGTGCGGGCGTACGCCGTCGTCGCAGCGGAGATCGCTCCAGTGCGCGTCGACGAGTTCGGCCGGTCCGGCCAGGTCGAGGGCGACGCCGAGGGAGTGCGGGATCTCGACGTCGAAGGCGGTCGGGTGGCCCTCGCGGGTGAAGGTCCGCACGAAGCGCGGTTTGTGCTGGGCGAAGGCGATGTGACGCAGGGCGCCGAAGGGGCGCTCGTGGACGATCCGGCGCAGCCGGCCGGTCAGGCCGGATGCCAGCCAGTGGCTCACGACGACCAGGTCGAGGTCGTAGTGGCGGCGGAGCCGGACGATGTCGTCGAGGGCCGCACGGTCGGCTGCCAGGGGCTTCTCGACCAGGAACCTGCGGAAGCCGAGCGCGGCGAGTTCGGTGAGGACGGGCGTGCGCGACGCCGGTGGCGTGCAGACGTGGACGACGGTGAGCCGCGGGGTGACGAGCCGGACGGCTTCGGCGAGCGAGTGGGTGACCGTCACTCCCGGCAGACCGCGACCGGCCTCCGGTCGGGAGTCGCAGGCCACCAACGGGCCGACGGTCAACGGGGCTTCGGGTAAGGAGGCCAGGCGGGCGAGAGCCTTCACGTGGAGTCCGGCTCCGGAACGGCCCAGCCCGATCACGAGGGGCTGCAGCATCTTCCTCCAAAAGCGGTGCGCGGCGTGCGCGCCGTTCATCGGACAAGCGAATGCTCCGTGCCGCCGTTTGGTGAGTCAAGAAATATGAAGAGGGCTTACCGCAAAGTGTGAATATGACAGAGGAAGAGTGTCGGATGCAGCGAACCGGGGAGTCTCACCCTGCGGGAAACCGCCGAATGCGTCCCAGGGGGTGGTCGAGGTATCTCTCGGCATGGATCGCCGCGGTACGACCGATGAGAGCGCGGCGTCCTCTCAAGTTCATTGTCATACAGTCCCATTCTTCTCGCAGGCGGCGACATTCGCCCGGCTGTGGCCCTTGATCGAGCGCCGAGTGAACGAAGTCTTCGCCAACGGAAAATTCTCGCACGGCCGTCAGGTGGCGGAACTGGAAAAGGCGTTGTGCGAGTTCACCGGAGCGCGTTATGCGATCGGAGTGAACAGCGGGACGGATGCGCTGGTACTGCTGCTGCGTGCCTGCGGAATCCGCCCCGGTGACGGCGTACTGGTGCCGGCGTACTCCTTCGCGGCCACCGCCACGTCCGTGGTACTGGCGGGCGGGCGGCCGCAGTTCGTCGACATCGACCCGGTGACGTACGCCATGGACCCCGCGGCGCTGGCCGCCGCCGCCACCCCCGCCAGCCGCTTCGTGATGCCGGCGCACCTCTTCCATCAGATGGCCGACATGCCCGCGCTGGCCACCGTCGCCGCACGTCACGGGCTGGTGCTGGTGGAGGACAGCGCCGAGGCGATCGGCATGCGGCAGCGCGGGGTGCACGCCGGCCTGCACGGCTCGGGCGGGGTGCTGTCGTTCTTCCCGAGCAAGACGCTCGGGGCGCTCGGCGACGCCGGGGCCGTGCTCACCGACGACCCCGGGACGGCGGAACTGGTCTCCGGGCTGCGCCACCACGGCCGGCTCGGCCGCACCCTGGACGACTTCCCCGCGATCTCCACCCGGAGCGCGCTGCCCGGGGTGAACAGCAAGATGGACGACATCCAGGCGGCCGTACTGCTGGCCAAGCTGACCCGGCTGGACTCCGACATCCGCCGCCGCGGCGAACTGGCCGCGCTTTACCGGGAGCGGCTCACCGGAATTCCCGGCGTCCGGCGGCTGCCCGAAGTCGTCGACCGCGGCCCCGGCTCCTCGCACGTCTTCTATGTTTATCTGATCGAGGCCGAGCGCCGGGACGAACTGGTATCGCACCTCACCCGGCACGGCATCGGCACCGAGGTCTATTACCCGACACCACTGCACCTCCAGCCCTGCTTCGCCGAAACCGGCCATTCCCCGGGCGACTTCCCGAATGCGGAGGCCGCGAGCCGGCACGCGGTGGCGCTGCCTTTCCACCCGGACCTTTCCGAGCGGCAGCTCGACCGGGTCTGCGAGGCGATCGGCGCCTTCTACCGAGGGAGGCCGCTATGACCACCCCGGCCCGCATTCCGTTCTTCCCGCCGGACCTCTTCGAGGACGACCGTACGGTCCTGCTCGACCTCCTGCTGGAGCTCGGCATGTCACCGCAGCAGCGCTTCATCCTGGGGGAACACACCCAGCGGTTCGAGCGGCTGCTCCAGGACTCCCTCGGTGCGGCGGACGTGGTCGCGTGCGGCAGCGGGACCTCGGCGCTGGACCTGGCGCTCACCGCGGTGGGCGTGGCCCCCGGCGACGAGGTGGTGGTGCCGGCCTTCGGCTGCGCCCCGCTCGCCGCGTCCGTCGTCCAGCTCGGCGCCACCCCGGTCTTCGCCGACATCGATCCCCGCACGATGGTCGCCGACCCCGTGGAGGTGGAGCGCCGGATCACCGCGTGCACCAAGGCGGTCATGCCGGCGCACGTCTTCTCCGTCATGGCCGACATGCGGGCCTTCGTCGAGCTGGCGCAGCGGCACGGGGTACGGCTGATCGAGGACTCCGCCGTCGCGCAGGGCGCGGTGCTCGACGGTACGCCCGCCGGACTGTGGGGCGAGGCCGGAGTGTTCTCGTTCGTGCAGGTGAAGTCCTTCGGGATGCCCGGCGAGGGCGGCGTGGTGGTGACCAGGGACGCCGGCATCGGGCAGCGGGTACGGATGCTGCGCAACCACGGGCAGGACGGCAGCCGCCGGTTCCTGCACCACGTCATCGGGCGGAACAGCAGGTTCGACGAGATCCAGGCGGCCTTCCAGGTGCACCGCTTCGGCGGGCTGCCGCGGCGGCTGGAGCGGCGCGCCGCCATCGCCGCGTACTACACCGAGCGGTTCGCGCCGCTCGCCGAGCGCGGGATCGTCCCGCCGCCCGCCGGCCGGGACGGCCGCTGCTACTACGTCTACACGGTGCTCGCGGACCGCCGGCAGGCGCTGGCGGACCACCTGCGCGAGCGTGGCGTCGACTGCCACGCGTACTACCCCCTGCCGCTGCCGCTGCAGCCGGCGTTCGCGGTGTTCGCCGCGCCCGGGGACCGCTGGCCGCACGCCGAGCGGGCCGGCCGGCGCGCACTGTCACTGCCCGTGCACCACCGGCTGACGGACGCCGACGTCGAGCACGTCGCCGACGCCGTGTGCGAGTTCGCGGGCAACTGAGCGGAAGGAGCAAACCGATGGCCTCTCACGACCTCCGATCCGGCCTGCGGACGGCCGGTACGAGCCGGCCGGAGCACCGGTTGCGCAGCTACGCCCGGCTGGGCAAACTCGACGTCTTCGACTACTACTTGAGCATCCTGGTGGTGCTCGCCGCCGTGCTGCCGCCGCTCGTGCGGTCCGGCCCGGCCACCGCCACGATGCTCTTACTGTTCCTGCTCGGCCAGGTCTGCGTGATCATGGCGATGGTCGCCCTGGACGATGTGACCGGCTTCCGGGACGGCAGCGACACCGCCAACTACGGCCCGGACAACCCCCTCCGCAACAAGCTCCGCAAGCCCCTGGTGGCCGGCACCCTGACGGAGCGTCAGGCGATGGCGTTCGCCCGGTGGACGGCGCTGGCCGGCGCGGTCCTGTGGGCGGCCGCCGTGGCCGTCGCCCCGCACCGGCCGCTGTGGGCGGCGGTGCTGACCGCGGCCCTGTTCGTGGTCTCCCTCCAGTACTCCTACGGCCTCAAGCTCAGCTACCACGGCTTCCAGGAGGCGTTCCTCGTCTGGCTGGGCCTGGTGCTGGTGGTGGCGCCGTACGGCTTCGCCGTGGGCCGCTTCTCGTGGTTCCTCCTCGTCCAGGGCGTGCTGTTCGGGTTCGGGCCGCTGATGTTCGGGGTGTACTCCAACACCAACGACGTCGAGGGCGACCGTGCCGTCGGCAGGCCCACCGTGGCAGCGCTGGTGTCGGAGCGCGGCAACGCGGTCTTCATCGGCTGCCTGTCGGCCGCCGAGTTCCTGCTCGGCGCGGTCGCCTCGGCGGTGGGACTCGCGCCGTGGTGGTTCGTGCTCCTGATGCTCCCGGCGACGGCGCTGCGCACCAAGCAGTTCCTCACCGGGTTCGTCCTCGGCGACATCATGCGGGCCCGGAGGACCGGGTTCGCCGTGCACCGGGTGAGCGTCGCGCTCCTGGTGGCCGCGAACCTCCTCGTCGCCGCGGGGGCCACCGCATGAGGCCGGACCTGGACGTGGCCGTGATCGGCGCCGGGATCGCGGGCCTCGCCACCGCGCACGAACTGCGGCGGGCCGGGCTGACGGTGCGGGTGTACGAGGAGCGGCGGCACGTCGGCGGCCGGATGCACAGCTTCCGGCACGACGGCTACACCGTCGACGAGGGCGCCGAGCAGATCTCCCGGCAGGGCTACCGCGCCACCTGGGAGCTGATCGAGCGGCTGGGTCTGTCGCGCGAGGAGGTGGCGCCGCTCGGCGGCCGGCTCGCGGTGTGGCGCGGCGGGAAGGCCCGGCCGGGCCTGGCGGAGCGGTCCGCGGTGATCACCGGTGCCGGGCTCGGCCCGCGCGCCCGCATCGACCTGGCCCGCCTCCTCGGCCGGCTCGCGCGCCACGGCGAGGAGTTCGACACCGACCACCCCGAGCGGACCCCGCTGGGCAGGATCACCCTCCAGGAGCTGGCCGGCCGCTACCACCCCGACCTGCACGACTACCTCCTCCAGCCGGTCGCCGGCTGCTTCTTCGGCTGGGACACCGCGCGCTCCGCCGCGGCCCCGCTGCTGAGCCTGCTGCGGGAGGTGGGCCCGCCCGCAGCCTGGCGTACGTACGCGGACGGCATGGACCGGCTCGCCCGCGGGCTCGCCGCCGACCTCGACGTGGTGACCGGCAGCGAGGTGCACGAGGTCGTCGCCGACCGGGACTCGGCCGGTGTGCGCATCGGCGGCGAGGTCGTCACGGCACGCGCCGCGGTGCTGTGCGTGCCGGCGCCCGTCGCGGCCCGGCTGCACGCCAACCCGGCCCCGGAGGTGGCCGCCTACCTCACCGCGTGCACCTTCACGCCGACGCTGAAGGTGAGCTGCCTGCTGGACCGGCCGCTCGGCCCGGTGGCGGGCCGGCCGTCCTACCTCCTCCTCACCCCGGACGCGGAGGACAGCGCGCTCTCCGGCATCATCGCCGACCACGTCAAGCACCCGGCACGGGCACCGGCGGGCAAGGGGCTGCTGACGCTCCTGGCGGACGCCCGCACCGTCCCCGAGCTGCTCACGGCGCCGCACCGGGAGGTCGTCGCACGCCTGACCACGGCGGCCAGGAGATACGTACCGGGCCTGGAGCACGCCCGGATGCGCACCTTCGTGCACGCGTTCCGGCACGGCCTGCCGGAGGCCACGCCCGCGGCGCTGAACCGCCGTGCGCGCTTCATGGCCCGCGCCACCGGTCCCGTGGAGTACGCGGGCGACTGGGTGATGCTGCGGCCGTCCTCCGAGGGCGCGGTGCGGGCCGCGGCGCTCGCCGCCTCGCGGGTCATCGGCCGGCTGCGCGGCCCCCGCCCGAACGACGCGACCGACCGGAGGACGACGCATGAAGCCGCATGACATGGGGGTCCTGTTCGACGAGTGCGCCGAGCGGGGCCACGACACGGTGATCCGGCTGGACCGGCCCTTCGACATCGCGCCGGAGACCGGTACGGCGCACTCCGTCGCCGGGCTGGCCGCACTGGTCCAGGACATGGCGGGCCGGCTGGCCGCCGCCGGGGCCCGGCCCGGGGACCGGATCGCGATCGTCAAGGACAACCACTGGGACTACGACCTGCTGGCCTGCGCCGCGGTACGCATCGGCGCCCTGCCCGCCCAGCTCTCCGGGCAGCTCCCGCCGGACGCCCTGCGGCTCCTCCTCGAACGGCTGCGTCCCGCCCTGCTCGTGACCTCCTCCGGCCTGCTCGAACGCTGCCGCACCGAGGGCACCGACCTGCTGCCGGCCGCGGGCGTCTGCGTCGTGCTGGACGGCGAGTCACCGGGCGCCCTCGCCCTCGAAACGCTGCAGGGGCACCCCGTGCCGGCCCCGCGTCGCCGGCACGACGACGAGCCCCTGGTCATCAACCACACCTCCGGCACGACCGGCGTGCCCAAGCTGGTGGTCCACTCGACCCGCACGATCATCGGCAAGCTCGCCCGTTTCGAGACCGTGCGCTACCCGAAGATCGGCGTACGGCGCGCCGACTCCCTCCTCAACGCGAGCGCGTTCGCCCACGGCCGGACGTTCTGCTGGACCGCGAGCGTGCTCTGCCTGGCGCCGCGCCGGATCACCATCGTCACGGGCCAGGACCCGGACGCCGTCGACCCGTTGCTGCGGGAGGCGCCGCCGACGATCGTCGAGGCGCTCCCCGCCACGTTCGTCCGCTTCCGGCCGCTCACCGCGCGCCTGGACAACCCCTTCCGCAACGTCCGGCTCTGCGTCAGCACGTACGACGCGGTGCATCCGCCCACCATCCGCGCGTACTTGCGCGCGAGCAGCCACCGCGCGCCGCTGTGGATGCAGGGCTGGGGCCAGACCGAGACCGGCCCGCTGACCTTCCGCTTCCACACCCGCCGCTCCGTGGCGGACGGCGCCGCCGGCAGTGCCGGCACCCGCAACCTCGGCCGTCCGGTCCCGTTCAAGACCCGGCTGCGTGTGGTCGACGCCGACACGCTCGCCCCGCTGCCCCGCGGCCGGGAGGGCCTGGTGCTGGTCAGGACCTCGGCGCGCGGCCTCGCGTACGTCGGTGAGGACGGCCGGTGGGAGGCGAAGCAGCACGGCGGCTGGTGGAACACCGGCGACCTCGGCGTCCGGCACCGGAACGGCAGTGTCCGGCTGCTCGACCGCGAGGTCGACCGCGCGCACCGGCTCAGCTGTCTGGCCACGGAGGACGTCGTGGAGGACCGGCTGCCGGAGGTCCTGGAGTGCGTGCTGCTCGCCACCCCGGGCGAGCCGCCGCTGCCCGTCGTGGTCACCGCGGACGGCACGCTGAACCCCGCCCGCTGGGAGGAGGCGGTGGCCGACCTCCCGGCGCTGCGCCCGCCCACCGCACTGACCTGGGACGAGGTCCCGCGCACGGGCACGGGCAAGGTACGCCGCGGCGCCCTGCGGTCCCGGCTCACCGGCCGTACGGACACCTGCGGTTCCGGCCGGTGGACCTGAACGGCCCCGGCAGGGAGGAGGAGCGAACCCATGTACCGCAGAGAGGCGGGGAGCACCCTGCGCCAGTCCCTGGACACCGTGCCCGGTTACGTCTTCGACAACGACAGCGCGCACAGCCGGGAGCAGCACCGCTGCCTGGCCGCCGCGTACGACCCGGTGACCCTGGAGCGGCTGGCCGCGACGGGCGTCGGGGACGGCTGGCGGTGCCTGGAGGTCGGTTCGGGCGGCGGCAGCGTGGCCCGCTGGCTGGCCGGCCGGGTCGCCCCGGCCGGCGAGGTGCTGGCCACCGACGTCAAGCCGCACCACATCCCCGAGACGCCGCGCCTGACCGTGGCAGCGCACGACGTGGTCACCGACCCGCTGCCGGAAGCGGCCTTCGACCTCGTCGTGGCCCGCCTCGTCCTCCAGCACCTCCCGGAGCGCCTGGCCGTGCTCGACAAGCTGGTACGCGCGCTCAAGCCGGGCGGCCTGCTGCAGATCGACGAGTTCGACACCTCCTACGAACCGCCCCTGCTCGCCCCGGACGCCCGCGCGGCGGAGCTGTACTCCGCCTTCCTGCGGGCCAAGGCGGCGGCGATGCGGGCCGGCGGCGGCGACCCGCACTGGGGGCGCCGGGTACCGGCCGCCATGCGGGCCGCCGGGCTCGTCGACATCGATCCGCTGCCCTTCATCGAGCTCCGGCACGCCCGGTCGGCGGGGCTCCGGCTCCAGCTGCACCACACCTACCACCTGCGCGACAAACTGCTCGCCGAGGGCATGACCGAGAGGGAGCTGGAAGAGGTCAGGGCCCTGATGCGGGACCCGTCCTTCCGCGCGGCGTCCAGCATCCTGTACTCGACGCAGGGGCGCCGTCCCCTGCCGGGAGCCGGCTCATGACCCGACCGGCGCCGCACGCCGGGACCGCGGTCGCGGGGCGCGTCGCGGCCCGCGCCCTGGACCTCGCGGACGCGCCCCGGGCCGGCCGCCCCCCGTACGAGATCGACTGGGCGGGACCGGTCGGCCTGCCGCTGTCGGAGGAACGCGCCGTGCAGGCGGCCTGCGGCATCATGCACGTCCACGGCCGCGCGGGCGGCCGCCCTGCGCCGCTGGCCGTCGACTACGCCTCGGCCGTGGCCGGTGTGCTGGCGGCGCAGGGCGCCCTGGCCGTCCTGATCGCGCGTTCCCGGGGGCTCGCACTGGACGGGGTCCGTACCTCGGTCGCCCAGGCCGCGCTGCTGTCCGTCGCGCAGTACCTCGCCGCCGCGACCGCCGACGACGGCCCGCCCGAGCCCTTCGCGCCGGGCGACTGCTCGTGGACCACGTTGGACGGGGTGCTCTTCGAGTTCGAGACCCTGGACCCGCACCGCTGGCAGGCGTTCTGGCGGCTGCTCGGCGCTCCCCCGGCCGACGTCAGCCGCGGCTGGCTCCCCTTCCAGCAGCGCTTCGCCACCGCCACCTGTCCCCTGCCCCTCGGCCTGCACGAGGCGGTGGCGCGCGTACCGTTCCGGACCGTACGGCACGCCGCCGTGCAGGTGGGCGTCAGCGTGCTGACCGTCCGGGAGGACCCATTCCCCCCGATGGGCATCCGGCCGTGGACCCGGACGCCGTTCCCGGAGCGGGCGGCCGGCCGGCCCCGCCCGGCGCGGGAGCGGCCGCTCGACGGCCTGCGCGTCGTGGAGTCGACGCGGCGGGTGCAGGGCCCGCTCGCCGGGCACGTACTGCGGCTGCTGGGCGCGCAGGTGATGCGCGTCGAACCGCCGGGCGGCGACCCGATGCGCGGCATCCCGCCGATGGCGGGCACCTGCTCGGCACGGTTCAGCGCGCTCAACGCGGACAAGACCGTGGCGGAGATCGACATCACGACCGACGCCGGCCGGCGCGAGGTCCACGACCTGGTCGCCCGGGCCGATGTCTTCCTGCACAACTGGGCGCCGGGCAAGGCGGCCCAGCTCCGGCTGGACGCCGACGACCTGCGCCGCACCCGCCCCGGCCTGGTGTACGCCTGGGCCTCGGGGTGGGGTGACGCGTTCGGGTCCGGGCCGCCGGTCGGCACCGACTATCTGGTGCAGGCCCGCAGCGGTCTGGCGGCGGCGCTCCGCCCCGCGGAGGAGATGCCCGTCCCCTCCTTGATGACGCTCACCGACGTGCTGGGCGGACTGGTGTCGGCACAGGGGGTGCTCGCGGCGCTGCTGACCCGCGTCCGGACCGGTTACGGCGGGCGCGTGGACTCCTCGCTGCTGTCCGCCGCCGCGGTGATCCCGCGCCGCCGGCGCCGGGTCGAATGGACGCCGCTGGACCACCCGTTGCGTACCGCGGACGGCTACCTCGCGCTGGGCCCCGGCGCCCGCGCCCGGCCGGAGCTGGTCGCCCGGCTCACCGGGCCCGGCGCGTCGGCGGACCTCGCCACGACGCTGCTCCGCTTCCGGCTGCGGCCGACGGGCTACTGGTCGCCGCTACTGCACGAGGCGGGCCTGACGGCGACGCCGGTCTGCACCGACCTGCGGGACCTGCCCCGCGCCCCGGCCTTCCACCGGGCCCTCGCCAGCGCCGAGCACGTGTTCCCGCGCACCCCCTGGGAGTTCACATGACCACCGCGGAAGCCCCGGCGACGGTGTGGACCTCGCGGGACGGGATCGCCGTCCGCGACCTGGTGCCTGCGCGGTACCGCCGCGCGTGGGCCGCCGAAGACCACTGCCCGGACCGGGATCTCTACACCCTCTTCGCCGGGCACGCGCGCCGGCACCCCGGCCGGGAGGCGGTCATCGACTCGGCGGGCGTGCTGGACTACGCCGCGCTGGCCGCCCGCGTCCGGTGCGCGGCAGCCGCGTTCACCGCCGCCGGCCTGGGCGAACGGGACATCGTCGCGATCCGGCTGCCCAACGGGCGTGACGCGGTGGTGGCCGAGCTGGCGGTGGCCGCGATCGGCGCGGTGTCCCTGCCGTACCCGCCGGGCCGCGGCACCCGCGACACGCTGAGCCTGCTCGGCCGCGCCCGCGCCCGCGGCGCCGTCCTCTCCTCCCCCGCCGATCTCGCCCTGCGGGACCAACTGCCTTTTCTGCGAGCGGTGTTCACCACCGGTGCCACCGGGGACGCCACCCCCGGTGTCCCCGGTGTCCGGCCGTTCCCCTCCCCCGGCGACGAGCGGCACAGCACACCGCCCCCCGGCTTTCGCCCGGCCTCCCCCGACCCCGGGTCCCCCGCCCGCATCCTGGTCTCCTCCGGCTCCGAGGCCGAGCCGAAGATGGTCGCCTACTCGCACAACGCGCTGGCCGGCGGCCGGGCCGCGTACGTGCGCGCCCTGCACACCGGCGGCACGCCGCCCCGCCACCTCGTCCTCGTCCCGCTCGCCTCGTCGTTCGGCTCCTGCGGGACGCCCGTCACGGTCGCCGCGCTCGGCGGCACCCTCCTCGTACAGGACTCCTTCGACCCGGCCGGCGCCCTCCGCATGATCAGCGAGCACCGCCCGACGCACGTCCTCGGCGTGCCGACCATGCTCCGCCGCCTCGCCGACCGGCCACCGGTCCCCGGCGAGGACCTCACCGGCCTGCGGGCGCTCGTCGCCAGCGGCGCCGCCCTCCCGCCGGCCACCGCCGACGCCTGCCGCCGGCGCTTCGGCCGCCCGGTCATCGCCGTGTACGGCTCCTCCGACGGCGTCAACTGCCACACCGCGGCGACCGGCCTCACGCCGGAGACCGGCACCGGCCGCCCCGACCCGGCGGTCGCGGAGATCCGCATCACCGCCGAGGACGGCACCGTCCTCGGCCCGGGACGGCCGGGCGAGATCCTCGCCAGGGGCCCGATGACCCCGCTGTGCTACGTCGCGAGCCCGGACCTCGACGCGCGCTACCGCACCGCGACGGGCTGGGTGCGCACCGGCGACCGCGGGCTGCTGGACGCCGAGGGACGGCTGCACGTGCTCGGCCGGCTCCGGCAGGTCGTCGTGCGCGGCGGCTGGAACATCAGCCCCGCCGAGGTGGAGCGGGAGGTGGCGGCCCATCCCGCCGTCGCCGAGGTCGCCTGCGTCGCCGTACCCGATCCCGAGCTGGGCGAGCGGCTGTGCGCCTGCGTACGCGGGACACCCGGCGCGCCCGCGATCGCACTGCCCGCCCTCACCGCCTTCCTGGAGGCCCGCGGCCTGGAGCGCCGCAAACTCCCCGAACTCCTGCTCCGCGTCGAAGAGATGCCCCTGGGCCCGACCGGCAAGATCTGCCGCCGCACCCTGGCCTCCCGCGCCGCCGGGCTGCCGCTCCCCGCGCGCCGCCGCTGAGGCCGGTCCGTCACTCCCAGACGACGACGTTGCGGCGTACGGGGACGGAGCCGGTGTCCGCCGCGAAGAGTTCCGGGGAGCGGGCCCGGACGCGTTCGACGTCGTCGAAGACGGCCCGGAGGTGGGCGCGCATGGCGGAGCGGACCAGTGCGGCGTCGCCCGCGAGCACCGCGTCGAAGATCTCGACGTGCTGGGCGGCGAACCCGTCCGGCGAGGCGGTCTCGTAGAGGCCGAGCCGGCGCGCCCGGTCCAGGTGGCCCTTGGCCGAGACGACGGTGGCCCAGGCGCTGCCGTGGCCGCTCAGCCGCAGCAGGGCGTGGTGGAAGGCCTCGTCCAGCTCGAAGAACTCCTCCAGGCCCAGGCCCGGCCGCCGCTGCTCCGCGAGATTGCGGCGCAGCTCCTCGACCAGCTCGGGGTCGAGCTCGGCCGGGAGGTCGTCCAGGGCCGCCAGCTCCACGGCCTCCCGCAGGAACTGCGCGTCGGCCACCCTGGCCGGGTCGACGCGGGAGACGAAGGACCCGACCTGGGGAAAGATCTGCACCAGGCCCTCCTGGGCCAGCAGGATCAGGCTCTCCCTGACCGGGGTCCGGCTCACCCCGAGGGACGCCCCGAGCTCGTTCTCGGACAGCGCGGCGCCCGGCGGGAGCTCAAGGGTCAGCACCTTGCGGCGCAGCGTCTCGTAGACGGCGCGGCGACTGGTTCGCTGCCGGTTCGATCGGGCCATGCGCTCATCGTATCGGGGCTCGCCGCTCTCGCCGTCCCGCAGGTCGATCGATGTTTCCAAAGTATTGCGCACCTGTACGACCAATGCTTGTATACCAGTGCTGGTCGACCAGTCGCCCCGGGCGACGTGTGCCGTACGCGCGGATCGGCGCAGGCCACCGGCCGCGATGCGGATTCCGAAGGAGCAAGATTTCTGTGAGCAAGATCGAGCGTGCCGAGGTCTTCGTCGCCTCACCGGGGCGGACTTTCGTCACCCTGCGCATCACCACGTCGGACGGCGTGACCGGCCTGGGCGACGCCACGCTGAACGGCCGCGAGCTGGCCGTGGCCGGCTACCTCCAGGACCACCTCGTCCCCCTGCTGATCGGCAGGGACCCGGCCCGCATCGAGGACATCTGGCAGTACCTCTACCGGGGCGCGTACTGGCGCCGCGGCCCGGTGACCATGACCGCGATCGCCGCCGTCGACACCGCCCTGTGGGACATCAAGGGCAAGGTCGCCGGCCTGCCGGTCTACCAGCTGCTCGGCGGCCGCTCGCGCGACGGCGTCATGGTCTACGGGCACGCCAGCGGCGCGGACACCCCGGCCCTCCTCGACGACGTCGACCGCTTCCTCGACCTCGGCTACCGGGCCGTACGCGCCCAGGCCGCCGTCCCGGACGTCGGCGGCACCTACGGGGTGCGCAAGGGCAAGGTCTACGAGCCGGCCGCGAGCGCGCTGCCCGAGGAGCAGCCCTGGGACACCGAGGCGTACCTGCGGTTCGCGCCCACCTACCTGGAAGCGGTCCGCGAGCGCTTCGGCTTCGGCTTCCACCTGCTGCACGACGTCCACCACCGGCTCACCCCGATCGAGGCGGCCCGCTTCGGCAAGCAGATCGAGGACTGCCGGCTGTTCTGGATGGAGGACCCGACGCCGGTCGAGAACCAGGAGGCGTTCCGGCTGATCCGGCAGCACACCACGACGCCGCTGGCCGTGGGCGAGGTGCTGAACTCGATCTGGGACGTCCAGCACCTGATCACCGAGCAGCTGATCGACTACGTCCGCACCAGCGTCGTGCACGCGGGCGGCATCACGCATCTGCGCCGCATCTTCGACCTGGCCGCGCTGTACCAGGTCAGGACCGGCTCGCACGGCGCGACCGACCTCTCGCCCGTCACCCTCGCGGCGGCCGTCCACCTCGACACCGCGGTCCCGAACTTCGGCATCCAGGAGTACATGGAGCATGCCGACGAGACCGGCGAGGTCTTCCGCAGCGGGGTGACGTTCGCCGACGGCATGCTGCACGTGTCCGAGGAGCCCGGCCTCGGCGTCGAGTACGACGAGAAGGCCGCCGAGCGCTTCCCGTACCAGGCCCGCTACCTGCCCGTCGCGCGCCGCCTCGACGGCTCCGTGCACGACTGGTGACCGCCATGACCTCCCCCGTACTGAACCTGGCCGCCCTGCCCCGCGTCCCGGAGCACCTGCGGCCGCCCGTCGACCCGCGCGAACTACGGCCCCGCATCGTCCACTTCGGGCTCGGCGCCTTCCACCGGGCGCACCAGGCCCGCTACACGGAGAACGCCGCGTACCGCTCCGGGGATCCCTGGGGCATCGTCGCCGTCGCCCCGCGTTCGGCCGGTACCGCGGCGGAACTGCGGGCCCAGGACTGCCTCTACTCGCTGACCGAGCTGCGGCCCTCGGACACCGTCACCCGGGTGTCCGGGGCGATCGTCGAGGCACTGGGCATGCGGCCCGGCGCCGAACGGCTCGACGCGCTGCTCGCCGCGCCCGACGTCTCCGTGCTGACCCTGACCATCACCGAGAAGGGCTACCACCGGCGCGCGGGCACCGGCGCGCTGGACACCGCGGCGCCCGCGGTCGCCGCCGACCTCGCGGCGGCGGACACCGCGGCGCTCACCACCGTCGTCGGCCGGATCGCCGCCGGCCTCGCCGCGCGGATGCGCGCCGGCGGGGCCCCCGTCACCGTCGTGTCCTGCGACAACATGGCGGCCAACGGCGCCGCGCTCGGCCGGGTGGTGCGCGACTTCGTCGCGGCGGCGCCGTGGCCGGACCGGCAGGCCGTACTGGACTGGATGGCCGCCTCGGTCGCGTTCCCCTCGACGATCGTGGACCGCATCGTGCCCGCGACCACCGAGGCGGACCGGCGGGCGGCGCGGGCCGCGCTCGGGGTGCACGACGCGCTGCCGGTCGTCGGCGAGCCGTACCGCCAGTGGGTGCTGGAGGACTCCTTCGCCGGCCCGCGGCCCCCGTGGGAGCTGGACGGCGCCCTGTTCGTGCCCGATGTCGTGCCCTACCAGCTCACCAAGTTGCGGCTGCTCAACGGCTGCCACTCGGCGCTGGCCCACCTGGGCGCGGCGGCAGGCAGTACGACCGTCGCCGACGCCATGGCGACCGGCTGGGGCGAACGGCTCGTCCGGTCCCTGTGCGCCGAGATCGCCCCGACGCTGCCCGCCGGCGGCCCCGACCCGGCCGCGTACGCCGAGGACCTGGTCCAGCGGTTCGGCAACCCCGGCATCCGGCACCTGCTGCGGCAGATCGGCTCCGACGGGTCCCTGAAGATCCCGGAACGGTGGCTCGACGCCCTGCGGACGCTGCGGGCCGCCTCCGCCGCCACGCCGGTGCTCGAACTCGCCCTCGCCGCCTGGGCCAATGCCACCCGCCCCGCCGACGACGGCGGCCAGCTGTTCGGCACGACCGACCCTGCCGCCCCTGCCCTCGGCCGCTGCTGGCACGAAGGCACGGACCCCGAGGACACGGTCCGCCGGCTGCTCCACACGCTCGGCGCCGCGGACCTGGCCGCGGACCCCGGCCTGGTCACCGCCGTCGCCACCCGGCTCCCGGCGCTGCGCGCCGGCCGCGTGGAGATCTGACCCGCCACCAGGACAGCCCCCCGAAAGCCCCGTACCGCCCGCTCCCGCACGGCCAGAGAACAACGGAGTTCCTCATGACGGACACGACGCAGACGGAGCCGAACAGCCCCGCGCGGAGAACCACCCGCGACCTCACCAGGGCAGCCGTATCCGGCTGGCTCGGTACCGCCATGGAGTTCATGGACTTCCAGCTGTACTCGCTGGCGGCCGCCATCGTCTTCAACAAGATCTTCTTCCCCGACGTCAGCCCCGCCATCGGCCTGATCGCCGCCATGGCCACCTACGGCGTCGGCTACGTCGCACGGCTCGCCGGTGCGCTGTACTTCGGCCGGATGGGCGACCGCATCGGCCGCAAGAAGGTCCTCTTCCTCACCATCCTGCTGATGGGCGCGTCGACCACGCTGATCGGCGTGCTCCCCACGTACGGCATGATCGGTATCTTCGCGCCGATCCTCCTGGTGGCGCTGCGGCTCGTCCAGGGCTTCGGGGCCGGGGCCGAGATCGCCGGGGCGACGGTCATGCTCGCCGAGTACGCGCCCACCAAGCGCCGCGGACTGGTCTCGTCCCTGGTCTCCCTCGGCACCAACTCCGGCACCCTGGCCGCGTCCGGCCTGTGGGCGGTGCTGCTGGCCGTGCTCAGCGAGGAGCAGCTGGTCTCCTGGGGCTGGCGGCTGCCGTTCCTGCTGAGCTTCGCGCTCATGCTCTTCGCCGTCTGGCTGCGCCGGAACCTCAAGGAGAGCCCGGTCTTCGAGGAGCGGGCCGACGTCGTGGACGGCGTGGCGATGTCCCGTGCCGAGGTCGCCACCGCCGTCGCCCACGACACCGTCGAGGAGCAGCAGAGCGTCCTCGAAGCCGGCCTCCGCCAGCGCAAGGGCAAGGCGTTCTTCCTCTCCTTGGGGCTGCGCTTCGGCCAGGCCGGCAACTCGGGCCTCGTCCAGACCTTCCTCGTCGGCTACATCGCCACCACGCTGGGCGCCGACCGGTCCGTGCCGACCGACGCCATCGTCTGGGGCTCGCTGCTGGGCTTCGCCACCGTGCCGCTGATCGGCCTGCTCGGCGACCGGTTCGGCCGCCGCCCGCTCTACATCGCGCTCACGGTGCTCACCATCGTGCTGGCGTTCCCGGTGATGCTGCTGATCGCCTCCGGCAGCACGGCGGGCGTCATGGCCGGCATGATCATCGGGCTCAACGTCGGCGTCCTGGGCCTCTTCTCGCTGGAGAGCGTGACCATGGCCGAACTGTTCGGCGCCCGGACCCGCTTCACCCAGCTCGCGCTGGCCAAGGAGATCGGCGGCATCCTCGCCACCGCCATCGGCCCCGTCGTCGCGGCCACCCTCACCGCCGTCACCGGCAGCTGGTGGCCCGTCGCGGCGATGCTGATCGTCTACTCGCTCATCACCCTCGTCTCGATCGTCCTCGCCCCCGAAACGCGCGGGCGTGACCTGGTGCGTCTGGAGGACGCCGTATGAAGTCTGTTGTCGTGCACGGTCCCGGTGACCTCCGGATCGACGAGCGTCCGGACCCCGTACCGGGCCCCGGCGAGGTGCTGCTCGCCATGGAGTGGGGCGGCATCTGCGGCTCCGACATCGGCTACTGGAAGCACGGCGGGACCGGTACGGCCGTGCTCAAGGATCCGCTGGTGCTCGGCCACGAGGTCGCCGGCCGGATCGCCGCCCTCGGCGACGGCGTGACCGGCCTGGCGGAGGGCCGGGCGGTCACCGTCCACCCGGCCACGCCGGTCGGCGACGAGCCGCTGCCCGACCGGCTCGCCGGCCGCACCAACCTGCACCCGCGCGTCCGCTACTTCGGTTCGGCCGCCTTCCATCCGCACACCGACGGCGGGTTCAGCGAGTACCGGGTGGTCCGCGCGGCGCAGGTCCGGCCGCTGCCGGAGAACGTGAGCACCGAACACGGCGCGCTCGCCGAGCCGTTGGCCGTCGCCCTGCACGCCGTGCACCGGGCCGGGGACGTCCGCGGGA
Source organism: Streptomyces sp. NPDC050806 (assembly GCF_055586425.1). Taxonomy (NCBI): domain Bacteria; kingdom Bacillati; phylum Actinomycetota; class Actinomycetes; order Kitasatosporales; family Streptomycetaceae; genus Streptomyces; species Streptomyces sp. NPDC050806. The sequence continues at coordinate 222,598 of NZ_JBVJIF010000004.1, forward strand.
AGACCGTACTGGTCAACGGGGCCGGGCCGATCGGCTCCCTGGTGGTGGCCGCGGCGAAGCACCGCGGTGCCGGCACGGTGATCGCCGCGGACCTCTCCGCCTCCTCCCTCGCGGTGGCGCGGGCCATGGGCGCTGACGAGACGGTCGACCTCGGACAGGGGGTTGCGCTCCCCGAGGACGTGGAGCTGGTCTTCGAGGCGTCCGGTGCCCCGGCCGCGCTGGGCCCTGTTCTCCGGGCGACCGCACGCGGCGGCACGCTCGTCCAGGTCGGCAACCTCCCCGGCGCGGCGGCCCCGGCGGCCCTCGGCGACCTCGTCACCCGCGAGATCACCTGGGTCGGCTCGTACCGCTTCGCCGAGGAGATCGACGACGCGCTCGAAGCCATGCGGCAGGGCCTCGACGTGTCGCCCGTCATCAGCCACCGCTTCGGCCTGGCGGAGGCGGACCGGGCGCTGGCCGTCGCCGCCGACCGTACGAGCGGCAGCAGCAAGGTCATGCTCCGTCTGGACCTGCGGACTCCGGGCCGGTGAACGCCCCGGAGTCCGGGGAGGCCCGCGGGCCGGGCAGCCGGGCTGCCGAGCGGGGCATGGCGTAGATGAGGGCGAGCACGGTCGGGACGGGCATGATCAGCACGACCCCGACCGTGCAGGCGGCCACCGCCTCGGGAACCGGGTTCCAGGCGCTGACCGGCGTACTCGTGGTGACGCCGATCGCCGCCGTGCCCAGGACCGCGTAGGAGACCGCGCAGGTGAAGGCGATGGGCAGTTCATTGCGCGGCGGCGCCGCCGGCTCCCCGGCCCGCCGCGTCCGTCTCCGCTGCCGCCGCCACACCGTCACGATCATCGCGGCGCCGACCAGCAGGACGTACAGGGGCGACACCCATGACGCCCACCCCGGCGGCTGCCGGCCGCCGAACACCACGTTGACGTAGTCGTGGGCGGCCGTGGAGAGCAGCAGCACGGTCAGCGTCGTGATGCCGTAGACGGATCTGCGGAGCAGCCGCTCCAGGGTGCGCATGGCCTCCTGGTGCCCGTCGGCCGGGGCCGTGCCGTCGTCCGGCTCCTCGCCGCTCTGCACCTCGACGTACGAGGCGAGCAGCCACGACATGCCGCTGATGACGGCGACGGCACCGACGACCAGCATGCCGCTGGCGATGAGGGACTCGGTCCACACCCGGCCGCACGCCTGCTCCGCGACGTCTCCGGTGAGCAGCGAGAAGGCGTAGCTGTCGAGGGCCAGGACGATGAATCCGGCGATGAATAATCGGAGGGTGGCGGTCCGGAGCGGGCTCATTCTGCGTTCGGTGAGGATCATGACGAATCCCGCGAACACGAAGCCTGCCAGGACGCCCGCGAGCTGCGAGTTGGCGGGCGCCGACGCGACGGCGCTCCAGCCCGTTCCCAAACAGGCGCCGTCCGGCACGCCCGCCTCCGGCGGAGCCACCGCTCCGACGGTCGCACTTGTCACATCATCTGAAACGAAAGGCTGATGGAGGAGGTTACGGCCCGTCCGGCGAGGAGCGGGCCGCGCGGCGTGACGTGCCGGGGAGCCGCCGGGCCGGCTAGGACGCGGACGGTGTCCAGTCTCCCAGCCAGTCGGCGATCTCGTACGCGGTCGCCTGCTGGTCCGTCAGTTGGGGGCGGTCCGCACCGGCCGGGCCCGCGCCCGGGCCGGTGTTGGCGTATTCGGCGAAGCGGTCGTCCTTCCAGGAGAAGCCGCCCATGTCGGTCCAGGGGGCGGTCCGCACCGCGGCGCTCAGCCGGGTGTCGCGGACGACGGTCTGGGGGTCGAGGGTGGCGTCGCCGCCCGCGTGCCAGGGCCGTCCGAGGTAGTGGCTGCGGTCGCCGACGCCGCCCTCCACCACCGAGCCGGTGATGAGGAAGCCCTTGTTACCGGCGGCCGTGGACGGCGCGGTGACGTACCCGGCCGACGTCCCGTCCCAGCGCTTCTTCAGGGTGAGGACGGACCGGTCGAGCACGGCGGTGGCCCGGCCGAAGACGAAGTCGACGTTGCCGACGACGGTGGACCTGTCGACGTACACCCGGCCGCGCCTGTCCTTCGAGGCGGTGTCGAGGAGCAGGGTGTCCTGGTCGCCCTTGACGACGATCTGCTGGAGCACCACCTTGTCGGCCGCGGTACGCAACGCGACCGCCTGGTGGCCCTCCTGGCCCTGATGGGCTGCCTCGTCGAAGTCGTTGCTGACGGTGAGGTTGCGCAGCCGGAAGTCGTCGGCCTCCACCGCGAGGGTGGCGCTGCCGGAGGTGCCGTACGTGCCGCCACCGGGCTTGGCGGTGCCCGCCGACCGGCTCTCTACGATCTGCGCGTCCGCCGCGGTCGGTCCGGTGCCCTGGATCGTGACATGCGGCTTGTTCGCCGGCACCTTCACCGCCTCGCGGTAGGTGCCCGGCTTGACGGCGATGACGATCCGCGAGGTGTTGCCGGCCGGCACGGCGTCCACGGCGGCCTGCACGGTCCGGTACTGCCCGCTGCCGTCCGCGGCGACGGTGAGGGTGGTGGCCGCGGCTGCCGCTTCGGTGCCCAGTGCGGCGCGCGGCCCGGAGCCGGCCTTGACGAGGCCGGGCACGTCGGCGGCGGGGTCGAGCGAGTACGGGTAGTACGTCTTCGGGTCGAAGGCCGTGCCGCCGCTCTCGTTGCGCCCCTCGGTGCCCTTGAAGACGTTGCCGCGCTGCACGAGCGAGGCGGTGTCGTCCTTGATGACGGGGTTGTTGACGCCGTCGAAGTAGCTGTTCTCCAGGAGCATGCTGGTCCGGCCGCGGGAGTAGTTCCCGTACGAGGACGTGATGCCGGTGCCCGGCTCGTCCTGGAGGTAGTTGTTGTAGAGGTGCGCGTGCGCGACGTTGTCCGTGGACGGGTTGCGCTGCTCGGTCTCGCGGAACCAGTTGTGGTGGACGGTGATGTCGGCCGTGACGTTGTCGGTCCAGCCGATGCCGAACGCCTTGTTGTGGTTCTCCAGCCGGTTCCAGGACACCGTCAGATACGTGGTGTCCTTGCGGCTGTCGATCAGGCCGTCGGCCATGTGCCGCAGGTCGTTGTGGTCGATCCACACGTGGTGCGCGCCGTCCATCTGCACGGCGTCCCAGTCGTGGTCCTTGTCGTTCCAGGTCCCGGCGTAGGAGTCGCGGATCGTGAGGTTGCGGATGATCACGTTGTGGACGCCCTGGCCGAGGAAGAAGCCACCACCGACGATCTCGCCGGAGGTCCCGGCCCCCACGATCGTCTTGTCGGAGGCGACCTTGATCTCCTTGCCCTTGGGGTCCATCGTGATCGCGCCGTCCACGACGATGACGTACGGCTCGGCGGCGGTGGCGTACTTCTCCAGCTCGGCGAGCGACGTGACGGTGACGGTCTTCCCGTCCCGCCCGCCGTAGGTGCCGTTCTGGCCGAGCGCGTGCACGGAGGCGAAGCCGTCCGCCGCCTCCCCGGCCCGGGCGGGGGCCGCCTCGGCGGTCCGCCCGGCGCCGCCGGTGCCTTCCGCCGCTGCCGCGCCCGCCGCGCCGAAAGCGCCGAAGGCACCGCCGCAGGCGAGGCCCGTGGCGACGAGCGCGCCCAGCGGCACGCCCGCTCGCAGGCCCCACCCGGCACCCGTTCCGCGCCGCCCGTGCCGTCCCTTCCGCGCGCGAGGTGTTCTGTCGCGTTGTGTGGTCATTCCCCGGCCTCTCCCGAAGTCGCTTGGTCGGCTGTCTTCGGGCGGTGGTCGCCGGTGAGGCGGGAAAGGTTGCCGGGTGGGCGACCGGTTCCGGTACTAGAACGGCATCCGGCCGCGGGCGCGCCGGCCGGCCGAACCGCTGCGGCCCACTGCCTTGGAGCTGCTGCTGAAGGGCTTGCTCAGGACCCGGCCCAGGAGGCCGGGGGCCTTGCCGCCGGCCCGCGACCCGGCGTGCAGCGTGCGCTGGGTGCCGCGCTGCGGGTGCCGGGACAGCCGGGGCACCAGGAAGGCCAGGACTGCCAGAACGACGCATACGGCGACTATGCCGAGAATCATCATGGAGGCTCCTTGGTCGAGGCGTATGTCCCGTGTGCCCCGCGAGGCCCGGACCATGCGGCGCGGTCACTGCCGTACGGCACCGGCAAGCCCTCCGCAGACGGCCCACCGGCGATGCGGTGTGTCAGCGCGCGAACTTCTCGATGGCCGTCGGCGTGACGGGGGTGAAGAAGTTGACGAGATTGCCGTCGGGGTCGCGGAACAGCAGTGAACGGTTGCCCCAGGGCATGGTGGTGGGCTCGTTGACGAAGCCGGTGACGAAGCCGGTCAGGTTCCGGTGCACGCGGTCCACGTCGTCGACGAGGAACTCGGTGATCACGCTGTGGTTGGCGGCCGGACGGGCGGAGCCCGGCGCGAACAGGTCGACGGTGCGGGCGCCGGCGATCGCGAGGGTGGCGTGTGGCGTCCCGATTTCGGCGAACTCCTCGGTGGCCCAGACCGCCGCCACCCCCGTGGCGCGCTCGTAGAACTCGACGAGGCGCGCGACGTCGCCGGTGATGATGCGGATCGAGACGAAGTTCATGGGTTCTCCTCGGCAGTGCTGAAGTCGTGCGCTCCGCAGGCTAGGAGAAATAGTGGACAGAATCGGTCCAGTATTCGCCGTACGCTGGGCACATGCCTCGACCCACCGGCCGCGTACTGACGCTTCTGGAGCTGCTGCAGTCGGGCGGCACCCGGACCATGGCCGAACTCGCCGACCGGCTCGGCGTCGACGGACGCACCGTGCGGCGGTACGTGGACCACCTGCTCGACCTCGACGTGCCCGTGGAATCGGTGCGCGGCCGCTACGGCGGGTACCGGCTCGCCCCCGGCCACCGTCTGCCTCCGCTCATGCTCGGCGACGACGAGGCGCTGGCCGTGCTGCTCGGCCTGGAAGCCGGCCGGCGAACGGGGCTGACGACCACGGAGCACACGGCGGGCGAGACGGCCGCGGCCAAGATCCGGCGCGTGCTGCCCCGGCACGTCGCCCGCCGGCTCGACGCACTGCTGGAGTCCATCGCCTTCACGGACCGGCCAGGGGAGTTCGACCCCCCGGACGCCGAGGTCCTGCTGGCCGTCGCCGACGCGGTGCGCCACTGCCGGCCGGTCGCGATCCGGTACACCGACCGTGCTGACCGCCGCAGCGAGCGGACGCTGCACGCGTACGGGATCGTCGCCCACGCGGGCCGGTGGTACGTCACGGGCAGGGACGCCGGGATCGGCGAGGACCGGACCTTCCGCCTCGACCGCATCGCGGACGCGCGGCCCCTGCCCGGATCGTTCGAGGTGCCCGACGGGCCCGGCCCGGCCCAGCGCGTGCTGTCAGGGTTCGCCACGGCCGAGTACCGGCACGAGGTGACCCTGCGGATCCAGGGAACGGCCGAGCAGATCCGCACCCGCCTTCCCGCCGGCGTCGCGAGCCTGGCGGAGCCGGCGCCCGCGACGGGCGAGGACGGGGCGCCCGAGCACTGGCTGCGCGTCGACGTACGGGCGGAGCGGCTCGACTGGTTGCCTCCGGTGCTCGCCGCACTCGACCTGCCCTTCGTCATCGAGCGCCCCGCCGAACTCCGCGATCGCGTCCTCGCACTCGCCGACCGCCTCGCACACCGCGCCCGCCAGGGCTGAGCGGAGAGCGTGTTGCCGCCTTGAGCGGAGCGCCTGCTGCCGCCTTGAGCGGCGAACGTGGTGGTGTCCTGCCGGCGGACGCGTGGGTGCCTCACATGTGCGAAGCACGCCACAGGGTGTGTTCGCGCGAGATGGCGTCCTCGGCGTTCGCCACGAAGGTCGCCCATTCCGCCTCGGTGTCCGGGCGTTGGGCGCGGAAGGCGATCGTCGCCAGCTCGTGCCGGGCGACGGCGTACGCGACGGCGAGGGTCTTGTGCTGCTTGGTCTGCACCCACGCGGTGCCTCCCGCGGCGAGCGCCGCGCACACACCGAGCAGGTCGACGTCGATGACGCCCGTCACCTTGGCGACGCCCGCACAGACCCCGAGCAGTTCGAGGACCGTGAGGGCGAGCGCCCAGACGGTGCTTCGGCGCTCGTTCCACCGCGACTTGGTGCCGTACCACTCACGCTGGCCTTCGATGCGTTCGTGCAGATAGATCGCCCGGCGTTCCTCCAGGGACAGCCGGCGCACCCGCGTCATCCCGGTGGTGACCTGCTCGGGGGTGCCCCCGTCGGGGACGAGCCAGGCGGCCTCGACATCGGCCTCGATCTCGGCGAACCGGGTCAGCAGCAGCTCGGCGGCGGTCTCGGCCTCGGTCTCCTCGGTGCCCATCGGGCTGCCGCCGACCATGTAGCGCCAGGTGAGCGTCTTCGCCGACTCGGCCACCGCGCGCCCCTCGTACCAGATGCGGTCCGGGCGTTCCTTGAGCAGATACACCTCGGTGACCACGGCCGCGCAGAACGCCACCACCGATCCGGCCGCGGCGACGTCCGCGCCGTTGACCCGCCAGCTGAACACGCCCAGCGCGGCCGCGGCGATCAGCGCCCCCAGCTGGCACTTGGTCGCCAGCAGATAACGCCGTTGCCCCCGGAGGGAGTTGACGTCGGCGGCCCTGAAGAGCGCCGGAAAGTCCTCGTATGCAGGCATGGTCCCCCGTTCGATGTCCCGTCCTACTTACCCGGCTTCCGCTCGAAGCTCTTGCCGTTCCAGGTGAAGGTGCGCTCGACCCGCAACGAAGGGCAGCAGAAAGGGTCGTCAGGAGTGTAGGCGGCGAGGTCGATCGTCACGGACTTCCCGGAGAAGGAGACGGCGCCCACCCTCGGTCCAGGGCCGTTCGCCTTCTCCTCGGCGCTGAGCAGCACCCCGATACGCCGGGGGGCGTCCGGGGACGACGAGCCGTCGTACACCTCCAGTTGCTGGGGGTAGGTGGAGGCCTGGTGGCGGCAGGTGAACCAGACGAACGCATCGGGCACTCCGGTACCGCGTACGTCGGCGAACCGGGTGTCCAGGATCTCGACCCCTTCGTTGCCCGCGCCGGTGCAGTCGATGTCGTCGATCACGGTGGCCCAGTCCGTGTCCGCCAGTGGCGTCGCTCCGGGCGAGCCGGGCTCGCCCGGTGAGCCCTTCCCGCCGGTGGCCTCCGTGGTGCGGGAGTGGTCCTTGCCCTGCGCGTCGCCGCCCTCCTCCCGACCGCCGCAGCCGGCGACGAGCAGGGTCGCGAGGAGCGCCAGGAGAACGGACAGGCACAACAGGAGTGAACGGCCCAGGGGCCGCCGGGCACTGGGGACGGAGCGCGTCATCGTCTGCTCTCCTCGGTCGAGTGCGGCTGGAGCGGTAGGACCGGTTGGTCGCGGATGCGCGAGGGGTCGGCGCAGATCCGTGCGGCGACGCCGGTGGCGCCGGTCAGTTCGGGGGTGTTCCGTGTGCGGTGCAATGCCTTGCCGACCAGGCGGCACAGGTGCCGTTCCGTGCTGCCCTGCCACAGTCGTACCGCCCCGTCCGCACCGCCGCTGACCAGCCGGGTACCGTCCGGCGACCAGCTCAGCGCCGTGACGCGCCCGTCGTGCGCCTTCTCCCGGAGCTGTGGCGGGGCGTCCCGGCGCGGTTCCCACCAGCGGATCGTCCCCGCGCCGTCGCCCGCAGCCAGCCGCGTGGAGTCGGCGGACCAGGCCAGCGCCTCGACGGAGCTGTCACCGGACCTGAGCACGCCCGGCAGCGGTGTGCCGGTCTCGCCGTCCCACAGCCGGATCGTGCCGTCCACACCACCGACGGCGATCAGCTTGCCGTCCGGCGACCAGGCCATGCTGCGCCCCAGATGCGAGGACTTCTTCGGCGCTGCGCCCCAGGGCTGTCCGCTCGCGGCGCCCCAGAGGTGCAGCGAGCCGTCGGGCAGCACTGCGGCCACGTGGCGGCTGTCCGGGGACCATGCCACGGAGCGCACTCCCCGCCCGTGATCCTCACCCCCGCCGGTGGCGTCACGCGGCTGACTGCGCGTGGGCTTTCCGGTGGTGGCGTGCCAGATCCGGACCGTACCGCCGCGCGTCCCGGAGGCGACTCGCGTCCCGTCCGGGGACCAGGCAGCGGTGGTGGCACCGCCGCTGCCCCACCAGTGCGCGCCGGTGGCCGCACCGCCGGGCAGCGTACGGGGCAGCAGACCGTCCTGCCCCGCCCTCAGCAGGCGACGCCCCTTCGGATCCCACGCGACGGCCGTGACATCGTCACCGGCCCGGCGCCGCCGCTGCGGGCTGTCGAGGACGGGCTTTCCCGTACGGGGATCCCAGACCCACACGGCGCCGTCGCCACTGCCGCCGGCGAGGTGACGGCCGTCCGGCGACCAGGCCACGGAGCTGATGGCCTCGGTGGGTCCGGACAAGCGGGCCTCGGGGGGCGGCGGGGGCGCGACCTCCCACACACGCATGACGGACCTCGCCGGGCCGTTCTGGCCGTCCGATGCGTCGCTGACGAACGTGCCCGCCAGGAAACGGCCGTCGGGAGACCAGGCGAGTCCGCCGGTGAGCGAGCGGCTGCTGTCCCGCCCGAGTACCGGGCCGACCGGTTCACCGGTGCCCGGATCCCACAGCCGGACGGTGCCGTCGAAGTCGGCAGCGGCCACCCGGCGGCCGTCGGGCGACCAGCTGATCTCCTTGACCCCGTCGCCGAGCCGGTCGGACGAGGCGGCCGTGACCTTCCCCGTACGCCCGTCCCGCCACGTGATGCGCCCGTCCCTGCTGCCGACGGCGATACGGCGGCCGTCCGGTGACCAGGACGGCCTCATGAACTCGCGCCCCGCCCGCTCGGCCCACAGCAGCCTGCCCCGTCGTACGTCCCAGACCTTGAGCGACTCGAAGGCGAGGGAGCACAGGAACCTGCCGTCGGGCGACCAGGACAGGCCGTGGATCCGCTCCGACGACCGCGACCCGGGCAGCGGATCCTTCACGAGGGGTCGACCGGTCTCGGCACTCCACAGGCTGACGCCGCCCCGGACCGACGCCACGGCGAGCGTGTCCCCCTTCGGGGCGAACTCCATGGCGCTGACGTCGGTGTACTCGTCCGGCAGCGCGTACGGCCCCGCGGTGATGCTGCCGGAGGCGCTGTCGCGCACGGCGTAGGAGGGCGGTCCGTACGTGGATTCCTTGCGGGAGAGCAGCAACGACCGGCCGTTCCCGCTCCACTGAACCGAATTGAGCCGCAGCCGTTCGAATTTGAGCTCGGCCGGCTTCCGGTACGAAACGGCGGCCCTGCCCTCCCGCACGTTCCAGCGGGCCACTCCCCCGATCGTGTCGGCCACCCAGATCCGCGAACCGTCCGGGGACCACCGCACCGAGGCGTCGAAGAAGTCCTGCGCCGGAACCTCGCCGACCAGCCGCGCCTGCCACGAGTCGAGGCCGCGCACCGCCGCCGCGAACGCGGCACGGGCCTCGGGGAGGGGCGGGGTGACGCGCTGTTCCGCGGCGATGGCGTAGGCCAGTGCCGTGTAGGGGTCGGAGGCGTTGCGGGACTGCGCCGCGTACTGGCGAACCTCGGCCAGCGCCGTCTGCTCCCGGGCCGTGTTCCGCTGCTGCACAGCGGTCACGGCGGCGAATGCGGCGATGACGGCGAGGGCGGCCAGGACGGCGGTCGTCAGCAGCACGTGCCGCCGCGACCTGCGGTGCTGGCGGATGTCCTCGCCGATCAGCTGGTCCTTGGCGATGCCGCGCAGGGGGGCCGCCAGGGTTGCCACCGCGGTGCGGAACTCCGGGTCGCGCAGCGACAGTTCCGGCCTGGTGCGGGCCCACCCCAGGAGCACCGCGTTGGGCTCCTCCCGGAAGCGGCCCGACAGGCATCTCGGCAGTGCGGTCGTGCGCCGCCAGTCGAAGTCGCCCAGGGCCGCGTCCCAGGCCATACCGGGTGGTTGACGGCTGCCGTCGGGGGGCGGGTCGGTGAGGACGATCACGAGGTGGTCGACGCCCCGGTGGGTGCACCAGTACTCGACCTCCTGCTCCACCCAGGGCGCCCGGGCCGACTGCTCGCAGGCCAGGAGGACGAAGAAGCGGGACGCGTCCATCGCTTCCCGGAGGGAACTCCACAGCTGGGAGCTCGCGGCCAGGCTGCCCTCGTCGCGGAAGACCCGCAGGGCACGGAGTCGGTACCACGGTTTGGCGAACGCGTGCAGACCGTGCTGGAGGCCGCGGGCCACTGCACCGTCGGCGGCCCTGCTGTACGAGAGGAAGGCGTCGTACGCGAAGCGCTCCTCCGGCTCCGGCGGCACGGCAGGGAGCCCGCCGCCGGATAATCGGCGTGCGGCCGGGAAACGAAGGATCCTCACCACGGTGCCAGACTCCCGGAAGCCGCTGTACGCGCGCCATCACTTCGATGCTGACGACACAGATTGGCAGAGGGGGGCTGGAGGGGGAAGAGGGCCGTGCGGTGCGGGATTTCCGGGGGCTGGGACTCGTCAGCGCACCGCCCGGCTCCCCCCTGCTCATGCAGGAGCGGAGCCGGGCGGTGCGCTTCGTGCGGGCCGGGCGGTGCGCCTCGCGCGCGGGCCGGGCCGTGGGGAGGCCCGGGGTGGTTCAGCCGCCGATGCCCTTCGGATTGAGGTGGGCGATCCGGCCGCTTTCGGTGCCGTCCGAGGGGTCGATGACGCAGTCGATGAGGGCCGGCGTGCGCGCCGCCAGTGCCTCGCGGAGCGCGGCGGCGACCTCGGCGGGCGTCGTCGCCCGGTACCCCTTGCCGCCGAAGGCCTCGATCATCACGTCGTGGCGGGCCTTGAGGGCGGTCGGCGCCGGGTCGTCGGTCGGTGAGGCTCCGTCGCCCCGGTAGACGCCGCTGTTGTTGAAGACGAGGGTGACGACGGGCAGGTTGTAGCGGCAGATGGTCTCCACTTCCATGCCGCTGAATCCGAAGGCGCTGTCGCCCTCCAGCGCGACGACCGGTTCGCCGGTCTCGACGGCGGCCGCGATCGCGTAGCCCATGCCGATGCCCATGACGCCCCAGGTACCGCTGTCCAGCCGGCGGCGCGGGGACGGCATGCCGATGGCGCTGCGGGCGAGGTCGAGTGTGTTGGCCCCTTCGTTGACGAGGTAGGTCCGCGGGTTCTCCGCCAGTACGTCGCGGATCGCCTGCAGCGCGCCCAGGAATTTCATGGGGCTCGCGCTCTTCGCGGTTTCGAGCCGCTTGGCCATCTTGGAGACGTTCTGTTCGGTGCGGGCGCGGAGTTCCTCCCGCCATGGGCCCGGTACCGCGATCCGGCCGGGCTTGCTCCGCTCGGCGAGCGCCTCCATGACCGAGCCCACGTCACCGACGAGGGGCGCCGCGATGGGCTGGTTGCTGTCCATCTCGGCGGCGGCGATGTCGACCTGGACGAACTTGGCGTCCGGGCTCCACTGCGGCGCCTCGCCGTGTCCCAGGAGCCAGTTGAGCCGCGCGCCGACGAGCATGACCACGTCGGCGCGGCGCAGGGCGAGGGACCGGGCGGTGGCCGCCGACTGCGGATGGTCGTCGGGCAGCAGGCCCTTGGCCATCGACATCGGCAGGTAGGGCACTCCGGTGGCCTCGATGAACTCGCGGATCTGCGCGTCGGCGCGGGCGTACGCGGCCCCCTTGCCCAGGACGACCAGCGGCCGTTCGGCGTTCGCGAGCAGGTCGATCGCGCGGTCGACGGCTTCGGGCTCGGGCAGCTGGCGCGGCGCCGGATCGACGGGGGCCCACAGCGAGGCCGCGCCCTTCCCGGCGTCGATGACCTCGCCCAGGACCGCGGCGGGGATGTCGAGGTAGACGCCGCCGGGACGTCCGGAGACCGCGGTGCGGATGGCGCGGGCGATGCCGCGGCCGATGTCCTCGGCACGGTGGACGCGGTACGCCGCCTTGGCGAAGGGCCTGGCCGCCGCCAGCTGGTCCATCTCTTCGTAGTCGCCCCGCTGGAGGTCGACCAGGTGCCGTTCGCTGGATCCGGATATCTGGACCATCGGGAAGCAGTTCGTGGTGGCGTTGGCGAGCGCCACGAGGCCGTTGAGGAACCCCGGAGCGGACACCGTCAGGCAGATGCCCGGCTTCTTCGTCAGGAACCCGGCAGCGGCCGCGGCGTGCCCGGCGTCGCTCTCGTGCCGGAAGCCGATGTAGCGGAGCCCTTCGCGCTGGGCGAGGCGCGCCAGGTCGGTGATCGGGATGCCGACCACGCCGTAGAGGTTCTGCACCCCGTTGAGTTTGAGCGCGTCGACGACCAGATGGATTCCGTCGGTGAGGGCGGCCGGGGCGTCGTCGGCACCCCCGTTCGCCGTTTCCGGGATGGCTGCGTCGGTCATGGTCAGGATCCTCCCTGGACGGTTGCGCTCTGAGTCGTACGTCGTGGAACGTGCGGACACTCGGGTATGCGGCTGGTCCCGGCCACCCCCGGCGGGTGTGCGTGCGGCACGGGGCGCACTGCACGCACATCCGTCGATCGTTCCGCCGGCCGTGCCCGTCGGGCGGCCTCGCGGCCGTCAGACCGCTTCGCGGCTGATGGGCTGCGGGTTGGGTGTGATGCCCCGTGCTTTGGGGCGGCCCGGCTGGCTCAGCGTGAGCGCGACCAGCGCCGAGGCCATGGAGATCACGCCGGCGAGGGCGTAGGCGCCGTAGTAGCCCCAGTCCTCGACCACTATCGCGCCCATGCCGCCGCCGAAGAGGCCGCTGACCAGCTTGCCGCTGTAGACGATGCCGTAGTTGGTGGCGTTGTAGTTCTCACCGAAGTAGTCCGGCGTGAGCGCCGCGAACATCGGGAAGAACGCGCCGCCGCCGAATCCGGAGAGGAAGGCGAAGGCCAGGAACAGCCACTCGTTGTGCGTCTTGCCTGCCCAGATCACCCCGAACTGGGCCAGGCCCAGGATCACGATGATGTACACCAGGGTCGCCTTGCGTCCCAGCATGTCCGAGAGCCAGCCCGTGATGGCCCGGCCGACGCCGTTGACGACGGACATGACGCCCATGGAGGACGCGGCCACCAGCGGCCCGAAGCCGACGTCCTTGGCGAAGGCGACCTGGAAGGAGATGCCGAAGATCGATACCCCGCCGCACATCACCAGGCTGAACCACATCAGCGGGAGCCGGCCGGTCTTCATGGCTTCCTTGGGCGTGTACTGCCGCACCGCCGGCGGGTTCTTCTGGAGGCTGCGGGTGTTCTTCGGCGCGCTGGCGTACGTCAGCGGGTCGACATGGTTCGGCCACCAGTTCTTCGGCGGATCCTTGAAGAAGTAGGCGCACACGGCCACGATCACCAGCACGTACACGCCGATGAGGTCCAGCACCTCGTGGTAATTGCTGGTGTCGAAGGCGTAGTTGAAGATGAAGATGAAGGGCAGCGCGCCATAGGCGAAACCACCGTTCACGAACCCCGTCTTCGCTCCGCGCCGTTCCGGGAACCACTTGCCCACCATGTTGATGCACGTGGCGTACACCAGGCCGGAGCCGATGCCGCCCACCACGCCGAAGCCGAGGATGGCGAGCCACACGTTGTCCATGTGCGACAGGCTCGCGAAGCTGATGAGGTTCAGCACCGCGCCGATGTACATGGCACTCCTGGCGGTGAGGATGCCCCGCTCCCGCAGCCAGCCGGCCGGGAAGGCGATGCCCGCCTGGGAGAAGACCCAGATGCTGAGGATCCAGAAGGTGTCCGTCTGGCTCCAGCCGTGGGCGTGCCCGAGTGTGTCCTCCGCCGATCCGTAGGCGTACTCCGACACGCTGATGGCCATCATCGCGATCCACGGAAGGTAGACCATCAGCTTGCGCGAGTGACCGAGGATGTCCCGGTCCGTCTCGCCCATCCGGTATACGCGTCCTCTGCTGTCCGTGATCTCCCGGTACGCCGTCGCCGGCCCACCGGGGACTTGCTGCCGTTCTGAGGTCATGTTGTCCCCTTGGCATTGAGAAGAACCCGAACTGCGCCTCCTGTCTCACCCCTTCCTTCCGTCGGGCGGCTGTGGTGGCAGCCGCTGCGTCCGTGTACGGATCCGGTGTCCTGGAGCAGTCCCGCCGCGCGTGCCCAGCGGTACTTCGCGCCCAGTGCCGCCACCGGCTTCTCCGTGGTGTAGGGATAGGCGACGACACCGTGCTCGAAGAGGTACTGGCAGGCCTCCTCGACCTCGACGTCGCCCGCGAGCGACGCCACCACCGGCTTCTCGATCCCCTTCTGCCGCGCCTCGGCCACCGCCTTCGCCGTCAGCTCGGCGAAGACCATCGGCGGGGTCACGATCGTGTGCCAGTAGCCCAGTACGAGCGCGTGGATGCGGGGGTCTTCCAGGCCGAGCCGGATGGTCGCTTCGTAGGTGGAGGACGGCTCGCCTCCGGTGATGTCGATCGGGTTGCCGGCGGCGCCGAAGGGCGGGATGAAGCCGCGGAACGCCTCGTCGAGGTCCGGCGGGATCTCCATCAGCGACAGCCCGTTGTCGACGATGGCGTCCGAGAGCAGCACGCCGGAGCCGCCGGCCCCCGTGATGATGACGACGTTGTCGCCCTTCGGCGCGGGCATGACGGGCAGCGCCCTGGCGTACTCCAGCATTTCGTTCAGTCCGGGCGCGCGGATCACTCCTGCCTGGCGCAGCACGTCGTCGTAGACGGCGTCGTCGCCGGCGAGTGCGCCCGTGTGCGAGCCGGCCGCCTTCGCTCCCGCGCTGGTCCGCCCGGCCTTGAGCACCACGACCGGCTTCTTCGGCACGGTGGCGCGGGCCGCCTCGACGAATGCCCGGCCGTCCTTGAGGTCCTCCAGGTGCATGGCGATGCACTTCGTGTGGGGGTCCTCGCCGAAGTAGGTCAGCAGGTCGTCCTCGTCCACGTCGGACTTGTTGCCGAGGCCGACGATGGCCGAGACACCGGTCTTCGTGGTGCGGGCGAAGCCCAGGATCGCCATGCCGATGCCGCCGGACTGCGAGGTGAGGGCCACACCGCCCTTCACGTCGTACGGCGTGCAGAAGGTGGCGCACAGGTCCTGCCACGGCGAGTAGTAGCCGTAGATGTTCGGGCCCAGCAGCCGTACCCCGTGCTCCTCGGCGATCTCCACGATCCGCTGCTGGAGCGCGTGCTCGCCGGTCTCCGCGAAGCCGGAGGGGATGAGCACCGCGTTGGGGATGCCCTTGCGGCCCACCTCCTCAAGAGCCGCGGGCACGAACTTCGCCGGGATGGCGAACACCGCCACGTCGACGTCGCCCGGCACGTCGGTCACGGACTTGTACGCCTTGCGGCCGAGGATGTCGTCGGCCTTGGGGTTCACCGGGTGGATCTCGCCCGGGAAGCCGCCGTCGATGAGGTTGCGCATCACCGAGTTGCCGATCTTTCCCGGCTCGTTCGAGGCACCGATGACGGTGACGGACCGCGGCTCCATCAGCCGCCGCATCGCCCCGAGGATCTCCTCGCGCGAGTAGCGGCGCCGCTCGGCGCGGAGCGCGTCGGTGAGCAGGATGCGCACGTCGGCGGCGATCACCCCGTCCTCCGTCGCGAAGACCGGGTTGAGGTCCACCTCGGCGATCTCGGGGAAGTCGGCGGCCAGTTGAGAGACCTTGACGATGAGTCCGGCGAGCGCCTCCCGGTCGACGGCCTTTCCGCCCCGCACGCCGTGCAGTACGTCCGCTGCCTTGATCGAGTCGAGCATCGACAGGGCGTCGTCGTGGCCGGCCGGGGCGAGCCGGAAGGTGATGTCCTTGACCACCTCCACCAGCACACCGCCGAGCCCGAAGGCGACGACCTTGCCGAAGGTGGGGTCGGTGACGGCACCGACCAGCACCTCCTGCCCGGCCGGCACCATCTGCTGCACCTGCACGCCGGTGATGCCGGCCGCCGGGTCGTACGCCTTCGCGTTGGCGACGATCTCGGTGAACGCGGCGCGTACCTCTTCCGTCGAGGCCACGCCGATCCGTACTCCGCCCGCGTCCGTCTTGTGCAGGATCTGCGGGGAGACGATCTTCATGGCGACCGGGAAGCCGATGCGGTCCGCCAGGGCCACCGCTTCGTCGGCGGTCGTCGCCAGTTCTTCGGCGGGTGTCGGGATGGCGTACGCGTCGGTGATCCGCTTGCCTTCGGGGGCCGTCAGGGCCGTACGCCCCTCCGCCCGGGCCGCGTCCAGCACCTCGCGCACGGCCTTCGTGTCGAACGACATGGGTCAGATCACTCCGTTCGCCTTGAGCAGCGCCAGTTCCTCTTCGGAAAGCCCGAGTTCGCTCCCGTACACCTCTGCGTTGTGCTCGCCGAGCAGCGGCGAGGAGGTGATCTCCACCGGGGAGTCGGAGAGCTTCATGGGAGAGCCGACGGTGGTGAAGGTGCCGCGCTCGGGATGCTCGACCTGGACGATCATGCCGTTGGCGACCAGTGACTCGTCCTCGACGATCTCCTTGGTGGAGAGGATCGGACCGCACGGGATGTTGTGCGCGTTGAGCGCCCCCAGCACCTCCCACTTGGGCAGCGTGGCCGACCACTCCTCGATCAGCTGGAACATCTTGTCCAGCTTCGGCAGCCGCGCCTCCGGGGTGTTCCAGTCCGGGTCCTCGGCCAGCTCGGGCCGGCCGATGAGCTTCGCGAGCGGCTCCCAGCCGACCGGCTGCACGATCACGTAGACGTAGTCGTTGGGGCCGCCGGGCGCGCACTTGACGGCCCAGCCGGGCTGTCCGCCGCCGGAGGCGTTGCCGGAGCGCGGCACCTCGTCGCCGAAGTCCTCGTTCGGGTACTCGTTCAACGGGCCGTGGGCCAGCCGCTGGTGGTCGCGCAGCTTCACGCGGCACAGGTTCAGCACCGAGTGCTGCATGGCCACCGTCACGCGCTGCCCGCGTCCGGTCCGCTCGCGCTGGAGGAGCGCCGCGAGGATGCCGGTCACCAGGTGCACGCCGGTGCCCGAGTCGCCGATCTGCGCGCCGGTGGCCGTGGGCGGGCCGTCCTCGAATCCGGTCGTGGACATGGAGCCGCCCATTGCCTGGGCGACGACCTCGTACGCCTTGTAGGAGGTGTACGGACCCTCGCCGAAGCCCTTGATGGAGGCGAAGACCAGTCGTGGATTGATCTGCTTGATGCGGTCCCAGGTGAACCCCATCCGGTCGACCGCGCCCGGGCCGAAGTTCTCCACCATCACGTCGCTGCGCCGGATCAGCTCGGTGAGCAGCTCCTTGCCGCGGTCGGTCTTGGTGTTGAGGGTGATGCTGCGCTTGTTGCAGTTCAGCATCGTGAAGTAGAGGGAGTCGACGTCCGGGACGTCCCGCAGTTGCTTGCGGGTGATGTCGCCGCTCGTCGCCTCCACCTTGATCACGTCGGCGCCGAACCAGGCCAGCAACTGCGTGGCGGAGGGGCCTGACTGTACGTGCGTCATGTCGAGGACACGTACGCCGTCGAGTGCCTTGGTCGTCACTGTGGTCACCTCACTTGTCCGTGGTGGGTCCGTGGTTCCGGGACACAGGCGTTCGCACCGGATGTTCGGAAGAGCGGCCTGCGTGACCGGAGGAAAGAGCGCAACGAACCTCCTCGCCGTGGCTGCCCGGCGTGCGGGCCGAATGGCCGTACGACTGCGGGGCCTAGAGCAACGAATACTGTATGCAATGCGTGGGTGTCCAGGGCCGCGCAGGAAGTTCCAGGTGAGGCGCGAGGGGGCGCGCCAGGTCCGGTGACCCCACATCAGATCGCGCCACCGCGAGGGGGTTCGCAGCCGAACGTCGAAGGAATACTGTATGCAATCAGCACGGCGGACGCGACCCCGCGGCCACCTTCCCGAGCCGTGCCCTACAGCCGTCGCGGACCACTCCGCCAGGACTCCAGGGGGCGCCCCATGTCGTACCGCACCGGCCTCTCCCACGTCATGAGCACCGTCATCGGACCCTGCGCCAAACAGACCGACAGGCGTGGAAACTTCCCCCGCGCCGCCGTGAACGCGCTGGGCCGGGCCGGCCTCCTGGGACTCACCGTCTCCGCCGAAGCCGGCGGCGGGGGCCGGGGGCCGACCGAGGCCGCCGAGGTGGTGCGGGACATCTCCCGCGTCTGCCCGGCGACCGGGGCCGTACTGCGGTCCCACTACGCGGCCGTCGCCGTCCTCGACGCCTACGGCAGCCCCTGGTTGCGCCGGCGGATCGCCGCCGGAGAGCACCTGAGCACACTGGCGCTGACGGAGGCCGGCGAGAGCGCGACAGGGGCGCCGGCTCCCGGGACGCGCTCGACGGCGACCCGCACCGGAGAGGTCGTGGCGCTCAGCGCGCGCAAGCGCGACGTGGTCGGGGCGGCGGAGGCGGACAGCTACCTCTGGTCCTCCCGGGCCGTCGACGGGCGCGACGGGATGACGCTCTGGCTCGTACCGGCGGACGCCGCGGGCCTGTTCGTGCCGGCCCGGCCGGACGGCGAGGGTCCGCGCGGCAGCGCCACCGCCACGGTCTGCGCCGATCCCGTCCTGGTCCCGGCGGGCGCGATGCTCGGGCCGAACGGCGGCGGTCTCGACCTCGTACTGGGCTCCGTCCTGCCGTGGTTGGCCGCGACGCCCGTGCCGGCCGCCGGGGAAAGGCTGCCGGCCTCGTGACCACCGGAGGAACGACCAGGAGGCTACAGACGGTAGACCGTATACAGTCTACGTGTATACGCTGCGCCGCGGCAGGACTCTCGCGCTCGACGGTGAGGTGGAGCGATCATGACGACAAGCGTGCGTGATGTGCCGACGGAAGCCGCGATCAGCGCGATCGTGGCCGCCCATCGCGGCCGACGCGGCCCACTGCTGGAGATACTGCACGCCGTCCAGGCCGAACTCGGGCACGTACCGGAAGAGGCGATCGCGCAACTCGCCCGGGAACTCAACCTCTCCCGCGCCGACGTGCACGGAGTGGTCTCCTTCTACCACGACTTCCGCCGCGAGCCGGCCGGCCGTACGACGGTGCGCATCTGCCGTGCCGAAGCCTGCCAGGCCCTCGGCGCCGACGCGCTCGTGACCCGCGCCCGCGAACGGCTCGGCATCCCACCGGGCGACACGACCGCGGACGGTGCCGTCACCGTCGAGCAGGTCTTCTGCCTCGGCAACTGCGCCCTCGGGCCCTCCGTCCAGATCGACGGCAAGGTGCACGGCCGGATGAGCCCGGACCGTCTGCACGCCCTCCTCGACGAGGCGGTCTCCTCATGACAGTCGTACCGGACTCCCCCGTGACGGTGTACGTCCCCCGCGACTCGGCCGCGAGGTCCGTCGGCGCCGACGCGGTCGCGGACGCCGTACGCCGGGCCGCCGCCGAACAGGAGCGGCCGGTCGAGGTGGTACGCAACGGATCCCGCGGCATGCTCTGGCTGGAGCCACTGGTCGAAGTGGCGACGCCGCACGGCCGCGTCGGCTACGGGCCCATCGGCCCCGCGGACGTCGCGGACCTCGTCGCCGCCGGCATGCTCGACGGCGCCGACCATGCCCGCCGGCTCGGCATCGTGGACGAACTGCCCTGGCTGACCCGCCAGACACGGGTCACCTTCGCCAGGGCCGGGCTCACCGACCCCCTCTCGCCCGAGGACTACGTACAGCACGGCGGCCTCGAAGGGCTGCGCAAGGCACTGGAACTCCCGCCCGCCGACGTGGTCGCCGCGGTCACCGGGTCCGGTCTGCGCGGCCGGGGCGGCGCGGGCTTCCCGGCCGGCGTCAAGTGGCGGACCGTACTGGACTGCGCGGACGGGCCGAAGTTCGTCTGTTGCAACGCCGACGAGGGCGACAGCGGGACCTACGCCGACCGCATGGTCATGGAGGGCGACCCCTTCCTGCTCATCGAGGGCATGACGATCGCCGCGCACGCGGTCGGCGCGCGGGAGGGCTACCTCTACATCCGCTCGG
The DNA here is from genome assembly GCF_055586425.1 of Streptomyces sp. NPDC050806. Classification (NCBI taxonomy): domain Bacteria; kingdom Bacillati; phylum Actinomycetota; class Actinomycetes; order Kitasatosporales; family Streptomycetaceae; genus Streptomyces; species Streptomyces sp. NPDC050806. The sequence continues at coordinate 242,293 of NZ_JBVJIF010000004.1, forward strand.
AGTATCCCGACGCGGTGGCCACGATGCGCGCCGCGATCGGCATCGCCCGCGAGAACAACTGGCTCGGTGACCGCGTCCTCGGCTCGGATCTCGACTTCGACCTGCACGTACGGGTCGGCGCCGGCGCGTACATCTGCGGCGAGGAGACCTCGATGCTGGAGAGCCTGGAGGGCAAGCGCGGCGTGGTCCGCTCAAAGCCGCCCATCCCGGCCCTGCAAGGGCTCTTCGGCAAGCCGACCGTGGTCAACAACGTCCTCACCCTCGCCACCGTGCCGGTGATCCTGGACCGCGGCGCCGAGGCGTACCAGCAGCTCGGCGTGGAGCGCTCGCGCGGCACCCAGGTCTTCCAGCTCGGCGGCAACGTCGCCCGCGGCGGCATCGTGGAGACCGCGTTCGGCGTCACCCTGCGCGAGCTGATCGAGGACTACGGCGGCGGCACGCTCTCCGGGCGTCCGGTCCGTACGGCACAGGTCGGCGGCCCGCTGGGCGCCTACCTGCCCACCTCGATGTTCGATCTGCCCATGGACTACGAGGCGTTCGCGGCGGCCGGCGCGATGGTCGGCCACGGCGGCATCGTGGTCTTCGACGACACCGTGGACATGGCGGCCCAGGCCCGCTTCGCGATGGAGTTCTGCGCCGCGGAATCCTGCGGCAAATGCACCCCGTGCCGCATCGGTTCAGTACGCGGCATCGAGGTGATCGACCGGATCGTGGCCGGTGAGCAGCGCGAGGACAACCTCGTCCTGCTGGAGGACCTCTGCGGGACGATGACCGACGGTTCGCTGTGCGCCATGGGCGGGCTGACGCCGATGCCGGTGCGCAGCGCGATGACACATTTCTCCGACGACTTCCTCGCCCGCGGCCTCCGCGGAGCGGTACAGCCCGCGCAGGCGAGCGTTGCCAGGATGGAGGGCACGGCATGAGTCTGCTCAAGGAACCCGACTTCGGCACCCCGGAGCGTCCCGGGGAGGCAACGGTGTCGCTGGAGGTGGACGGCCTGGCCGTGACGGTGCCGCAGGGCACCTCCGTCATGCGCGCGGCGGCGCTGGCCGGCGTCGACGTACCCAAGCTGTGCGCCACGGACAGCCTCGAAGCGTTCGGCTCCTGCCGGCTGTGCGTCGTAGAGATCGACGGACGCAAGGGCACCCCGGCCTCCTGCACCACGCCGGTCACGGAGGGCATGCGGGTGCGGACCCACACGCCGAAGGTGGCGAAGCTGCGCCGGGGCGTCATGGAGCTGTACCTCTCCGACCATCCACTGGACTGCCTCACCTGTCCGGCCAACGGCGACTGCGAGCTGCAGGACATGGCAGGAGTCGTCGGGCTGCGCCAGGTCAGATACGGGTACGAGGGCGAGAACCATCTCGACGCCGAGAAGGACCGCAGCAACCCCTACTTCGACTTCGACCCGTCCAAGTGCATCGTCTGCTCGCGCTGCGTACGGGCCTGTGGCGAGGTGCAGGGCACCTTCGCCCTGACCATCGAGGGCCGCGGCTTCGACTCCAAGGTCTCCCCCGGTGCCGGCGAGCTGTTCCAGGACTCCGACTGCGTCTCGTGCGGCGCGTGCGTCCAGGCCTGCCCGACCTCCACACTCCAGGAGCGGTCCGTCGTCGACCTCGGGATGCCGACCCGTTCGGTGGTCACCACCTGCGCGTACTGCGGCGTCGGCTGCTCCTTCAAGGCGGAGCTGCGCGGCGACGAGCTGGTCCGGATGGTGCCCTACAAGGACGGCGGCGCGAACGAGGGCCACTCCTGTGTGAAGGGCCGGTTCGCCTTCGGCTACGCGACCCATCCCGACCGCGTACTGAAGCCCATGGTGCGCGAGAAGACCACCGACCCGTGGCGCGAGGTGGAGTGGGACGAGGCCATCGCCACGGTCGCCACCGGGATGCGGGACATCCAGCAGCGCCACGGCCCCGGCTCGATCGGCGCCATCAGCTCCTCGCGCTGCACCAACGAGGAGGTCTACGTCCTCCAGAAGATGGTGCGCGCCGCCTTCGGCAACAACAACGTCGACACCTGCGCACGGGTCTGCCACTCCCCCACCGGATACGGGCTGAAGCAGACCTTCGGCGAATCCGCCGGCACGCAGGACTTCCGCTCGGTCGCCCGGGCCGACGTCATCATGGTCATCGGGGCCAACCCGACCGACGCCCACCCCGTGTTCGCCTCCCGGATGAAGCGCCGGCTGCGCGAGGGCGCGGGCCTCATCGTCATCGACCCGCGCCGCATCGACCTGGTGCGCTCACCGCACGTCGAGGCCGCACACCACCTCCAGCTCAGGCCCAGCACCAACGTCGCCGTCATCAACGCCCTCGCGCACGTGGTGGTCACCGAGGGCCTGACGGACAAGTCCTTCGTCGCGGCACGATGCGAGGGCTTCGAGGAGTGGGCGGAGTTCGTCGCCCGCGCGGACAACAGCCCGGAGGCCACCGAACCCCTCACCGGCGTCCCGGCAGCGGAACTGCGGGCCGCCGCCCGGCTGTACGCGCAGGCACCCAACGGCGCCATCTACTACGGCCTCGGTGTCACCGAGCACAGCCAGGGCTCCACCATGGTCATGGGGATGGCGAACCTGGCCATGGCCTGCGGCAACGTCGGCCGCGAGGGCGTGGGCGTCAACCCCATGCGCGGCCAGAACAACGTGCAGGGCTCGTGCGACATGGGCTCCTTCCCGCACGAGTTCACCGGCTACCGCCATGTCGCCGACGACGCGGTCCGTACCGTCTTCGAGAACCTGTGGGGCCGCGAGCTGCTCCCCGAACCCGGGCTGCGCATCCCCAACATGTTCGACGCCGCCATCGACGGCGACTTCCGGGGCCTGTTCGTCCAGGGCGAGGACATCGCCCAGTCCGACCCGAACCTCCACCACGTCACCGCCGCGCTCGCGTCGATGGAGCTGGTGGTGGTGCAGGACCTGTTCCTCAACGAGACGGCGAAGTTCGCACACGTCCTGCTGCCCGGCGCCTCCTTCCTGGAGAAGGACGGCACCTTCACCAACGCCGAACGCCGGGTCAACCGGGTACGTGCGGTGATGCCGCCGAAGACCGGCAAGCACGAGTGGCAGATCATCTGCGATATCGCCACCGCCATGGGCTACCCGATGGCGTACGACCACCCGCGGCAGATCATGGAAGAGATCGCGCAGGTCACCCCCACCTTCGCGGGTGTGTCCTACGAGCTGCTGGACAAGCTCGGCAGCGTCCAGTGGCCGTGCAACGCCGAGGCGCCGGAAGGCACACCGACCATGCACGTCGGTGATTTCACCCGCGGCAAGGGCCGGTTCGTCGTCACCTCCTACATACCGACGGACGAGCGCACCACCTCGCGCTTCCCCCTGATCCTGACGACGGGCCGCATCCTCAGCCAGTACAACGTCGGGGCGCAGACGCGACGCACCGGCAACGTGGCATGGCACGCCGAGGACCTCCTGGAGGTACACCCGCACGACGCCGAGGTACGCGGCATCAACGACGGCGACACGGTCCGGCTGACCAGCCGCGTCGGTGAGACCACACTCCGCGCGTCCGTCTCCGACCGCATGCCGCCCGGCGTCGTCCACACCACCTTCCACCACCCCGTGACCGGCGCCAACGTGGTGACCACCGAAATCTCGGACTGGGCGACCAACTGCCCGGAGTACAAGGTGACGGCGGTACAGGTAGGGCTGGTAGGAACCCATCGGGGAACCACCGCTGAGGCGGTCGAGGACGGCCTACTGACGGTGAGGGACTGAATGAGTACCACCGTGCCCCTTCCGCCGGAAGGCCGGATGGCGAACGACATCGCCAGAGCCTTCCGGCACCTCCCCGAGGACCGGGCCGCAGAAGCCGTCGCGGGCCACATCCACAGATTCTGGGACCCACGCATGCGCACCCGGCTGTCCCGATTCGTCGACGAGGGCGCGGAGGGACTCGCGCCCGAAGTCATCGCAGCGGTGGGCCTGTTGGCGCGGCCGGAGGGTTGAGCACGACGCACCGACCAACCTGACGACGCGCACTTCAGCCGTTCCAGGGCTCCCACAAGGCCCTCTCGTCCGGGTCCTCCGGCGGGCCCCACACCAGCATGCCGTCGATCAGCCCCGGCCGGTGGCCGGGGAACAGCTTCGGGTACTCCAGCCTGTCGGCCGTCTCCTCCAGGAACATGGTCAACGACTTGTCCTCGACCGTGCGCTCAGCCGTCTCGTCCCACCCCCCGGTTTCGCCCGTCTCGCCGTCCACGAACCTGCCATGGCTCAGATCCGTGACGCTCCACGAGCAGAAGGGAAACCAGGACGGCCTCCACAGCGGCATCCCCTCTTCCTCACTCTCACCGAACCGCTGCACCTGGCGACGTTGGATGTCCATGTGCCCCTGGTACGACCTCTCCACCGCGTCGAGGCCCATCAAGGCCCAGCCATGGTCCGGAAACAGCCCCGCCCCGCGCACATCGAGACTCCCCGCGCACAGCCGCCACAGCGCACGCAGCGACGCCGGAACCCGCACACCGAGTGCCTCCTCCAGCGCGGCCACCTCGCTCTCCGTCGCACCGGGCTTGAGCGCGGCGTGCGTGGTGGGGGCGTAGCGGCGAAGCCAGGTCTCGATCCGCTGCCAGGCTTCGGTCACCTGCCGCGCCTGCACCGCGTCCTCGAGCGGCCCCTCGTTCCGGCCGGCGTGCTCGGGCTCCGCCGTCCGCGCGGGCGCACTGGTCAGCACGTCCACCCTGCGTACCTGCACCGTGCCCTCGGCCAGCTCCGGCAGCCCGTAGGCGTAATGCACGTCCAGCCCCGGACAGTCGTCAAAGGTCTCGCCGTCGACGTGGACCACATACATCGACGGCTCCCACCCCGGAGTGCCCCACAACGGGTCCTCCGCCAGCCGGCCGCACAGCACCTTGAGCGCGTACACAACGCCCGCCCCCAACCGCGCGCACTGCTCCCGCACGTCTTCAGGTACCTCAACAGCCATCGCCACGGCCCCCTTCAGCCATTCCGCACCCCATCGGCGGCAAGGTCAGATTGCCATAGGCAGGGCGGTGGATCCCCCGTGGTGGCGTCCTGCCCTCATGAGGCCGGCGGCGCGCAGCCGGCCGTGAGGTACGTCCAGGCGCACCTCAGCGGGCAACTCGGCCGTAGATCCGGGCATCGCCCGTTGTCGAAGCTGGGGCGGGGCATCGAGCGGGGCGGGGACGGCACGGGCAGCGCGATGGCCTGCTTCGGGCGATCCCCCGCGTCGCCCGAAGCAGGCAGCTTGACCGGATACCGCTCCGGGGGGAGTCGGTGTCCGGAGACGGACTGAGTATATTGGCCCGGAGCCAGTCAACGCAGGAGTTACAGAATGTCCCCCCGCAGCGCATCGGTCAACGAAGAATTGCGGCGGCGTTCCCGGGAGCGGCTGCTGCAGGCGACTGTCGAGCTGGTGGGCGAGCGGGGGTACGAGGCGACGACGCTGGGGGCCATCGCGGACCGGGCCGGGTCGGCACGTGGTCTGATCTCGTACTACTTCCCGGGCAAGCGGCAGTTGCTGCAGTCCGCCGTGCACCGGCTGATGCATCTGTCGCTGGAGGCCGGGCTGACCCGGGAACCGTGTCCGGACGGGCCGGACGCGGGGCGGGAGCTGCTCGCGCGGGCGATCGACGCGATCCTGGGGCTGGCCCAGGATCGGCCCACGCTGATGCGGACGCACATGGCGGGCATCCTGACCGCCGAGGGATTCATCCAGTGTCCCGAGCAGCAGCGGCTCGCGCAGTTGCTGCGCGACACGGTCATCCGTTATGGGTCGGCCGATCCGGACACCGACTATCCGCTGCTGCGCGCACTGCTCATGGGCGCGGTGGTCGCCGTACTGCTGCCGGGCGCGCCGATGCCGGTCAGCCGGCTGCGCGGCGAACTGTTCCAGCGGTACGGGCTGGACTGGTGGCTCGGGGCGCCGCCCGAGGGTGTGGTGCCGCCCGAAGGTGTGGTGCCGGCCGAGGAGGGTCCCGGGGCGGGCCCGCTGTTGCATGCGGGCCCGCCGTCGATCGTGGCTCAGGCGTCGGGGACGACGCCTGAGCCGGGGCGGCCGCCGGAGTCCGGGCGGACTTCGGAGCCCGAGCGGCCGCCGGAGCCGGAACTTCCCGCCGGTCAGCGGTAGTCGGGCTGGGTCTGGACGTTCAGTTCGGACAGGTGGACCGAGCGCGCGCTGTCCGTGCGGCGGTCGTCGATCTTCAGGACGTCGAAGCCCTTGGCCATGTCGTTGGAGTAGATGTGGCCGTTGTAGTAGTACGCGGACCAGGAGCCGCCGCCGACGAGGGTGTCGGCGGAGAGCGGACCGCGCTCGAAGTAGCCGATCTCCTCGGGCTTGGCGGAGTCGGTGAAGTCCCAGATGGACACGCCGCCCTGGTACCACGCCTGGACCATGATGTCGCGGCCCTTGGCGGGGATGAGCGAGCCGTTGTGCGCGACGCAGTTCTCGGTGTCGGCCTGGTGGCGCGGGATCTTGTAGTAGCTGCGGAAGACCAGCTTGCGGTGGTCGCCCTTGCCGGTGATGTCGTAGATGCCGTCCGCACCGCGGTTCGGGCCGGTCTTCTCGTTGCAGGTGGCGGCACCGCCGCCGCCCAGCTCGTCGGTGAAGACCACCTTCTTGCCGCTCTCGTTGAACGTGGCGGAGTGCCAGAAGGCGAAGTTCACGTTGTCCTGGACGCGGTCGATGACCTTGGGCGCGGCCGGGTTCTCGATGTCGAGGAGGATGCCGTCACCCATGCACGCGCCTGCCGCCAGCTTCAGCTTCGGGAAGGTGGTGAGGTCGTGGCAGCCGGTGGTCTGCGAGACCCCGGGGTTGGCCGAGCCGCCGGGGTTGCCGCCGTCGGGGAAGAGCACGGGGAAGTCGATGACCGCGGCCTTCTCGGGCGCGGAACGCGGCACCTTGATGACGGAGATGCCGTCGTGCGGCGGCCGGCAGTCGGGGAAGGCCTCGCTGGGTGAGTACGAGGAAACGTAGACGTACACGTTCTTGCGGTCCGGCGCCAGGGTGTGGGTGTGCGAGCCGCAGGCGGTCTCGACGGCGGCGACGTACTTCGGGTTCTTCTTGTCGCTGATGTCGAAAACCTTCATACCCTCCCAGGAGGACTTCTCGGTCGCGGGCTGCGTGGTGCTGCTGCAGGAGTCGTCGCTGCGCGAGGAGTCGGTGGAGAGGAAGAGCAGGTCACCGGAGACGGAAACGTCGTTCTGCGAGCCGGGGCAGAGGACCTGGCTCACGGTACGGGGCTTGCTGGGCCGGGAGACGTCGTAGATCGCGAAGCCGTCGTAGTTGCCGGCGAACGCGTACTTCCCCTGGAAGGCGAGGTCCGAATTGGTGCTCTTCAGCGCGGCCTTGGGGAGGTTGGCGAGGTGCCGGACGTTGTCGCTGTGGACGACCTCGTCCACGCCGGGTATCTCGCCGTTCTCCATGGCCTCCTTGGTGTCGGCCCGCTGGCCGCTGCTCACCTCCCGGTGCACGGACGGGGTGTCGCCCGGGTCCGGGGTGGCGGCGGCCGGTCCGGCCGCGAACAGCGAGGCGAGCAGGCCGCACGCGGCGACGGCCGCGCGGAGGTGACCGCGGCGGCCGGGACGGCGTGGCAGAAGTGGTCTTCGTACGGTGGGTCTGTGCGTCGACGACGTCACAGCGTCCTCCCTTGGAGTCCGTTCGGGGTGGGAACGGTTGTTCTGGCCCCGGAGTTGACCCTGGGTAGTATCGCGCTGCTCATGTACATCTCAATAGGCCGTAAAGAAGATGTCACACATAGCCTGCGGGATCAGTGAACGGTCCGGCCGAGAACAGGAGTTCCACCGTGAAGCGTTCCAGGAGAGTCGCCCTCGCAATCGTCGCGGCCGCAACCGCCGCGGTGCTCGGTGCCGGCGGTTGTTCGGCGGGCGGTGGCGGTGCGACGGACGCGGCTGCCGGTGACGCCGGGCAGCGGGTCATCGCTCCCGGGAAGCCCGGCGAACCGGCGCGCACCCTCTCCGCCGACGAGGCACGCAAGGAGGTGGGCGACGACTCCCCGAACTCCGCCGACTTCGCATACGTACAGATGATGATCGAGCATCACCGGCAGGCCCTGGTGATGACCGCGCTGGCGAAGAAGCACGCCGTCGCGGCGTCCGTGAAGCGGCTCGCCGACCGGATCGACGCCGCGCAGCGGCCCGAGATCGACGCGATGAAGGGCTGGCTGACCGGTCACGGCGGCCCGCGCGAGCAGGGCCACGACGGGCACGGGGACCAGGGCGGGGAACACGGGGAGCACTCCGCCGCGATGCCGGGCATGGCGACGGAGGCCCAGCTCGACAACCTGCGCGAGGCCCGCGGCAAGGGCTTCGACGAGCTGTTCCTCACGCTGATGATCACCCACCACCAGGGCGCGGTGACCATGGCGACCGACGCCCTCTCCGACGGCAACAACGTCCGGGTGGAGGAGATGGCCACCGACGTCATCGCCCAGCAGACGGCAGAGATCGGCCGCATGCGGAAGCTGACGCCCTAGCGAGCCGACACCCCAATGGATCTACCCCGGAAGCCGGAAGCCGGCAGCCGGAGGCCGGAGGCCGGTGTCCTGGCGCCGGACGTCTGGGGCCGGACCGGCGTTCGGCCGCCCCTGCGGCGGGTGGGCCGGGGCAAGGCACGTGTTTCGGTGCGTTCCCGTGGGGTTTTGCGCCACACCAGGGGGCGCAACCGCGCGGCGGCCTCCCCTACCCCGTGCGGCGGTGCGATCCTGGAGGTATCCCGCGGAAGGGGCCTCCCAGTGCTTCGTGTCGCAGTGATCGGATCGGGACCGAGCGGGGTCTACACCGCTCAGGCTCTCGTCCAGCAGCAGGCCGTACCGGACGTCGAGGTATACGTCCTGGACCGGTTGCCATGCCCGTACGGCCTCGTCCGGTACGGCGTGGCACCCGACCACGAGAAGATCAAGACCTTGCAGGGCACGCTCAGGACGGTGCTGGAGCACCCGCGTGTCCATTTCCTCGGCCACGTGGACGTCGGCACGGGCGGGCTCGACCACGCCGAGCTGCGCCGCATCTTCCACGCGGTGGTCTACTGCGTGGGCGCCGCCACCGACCGGCGGCTCGGCGTCCCGGGCGAGGAGCTGCCCGGCAGCCGCTCCGCCACGGAGTTCGTGTCCTGGTACAGCGCGCACCCGGACGCGGCGGCGGCCGGCGCGTTCGCGCTCGGCGGGGAGTCCGCCGTGGTGATCGGCATGGGCAACGTCGCCGTCGACGTCGCGCGGATCCTGGCCCGCGCGGCCGGTGACCTGGTGCCCACGGACGTGCCGCAGCCCGCCCTCGAAACGCTCGCCGGGAGCGGAGTGCGCGACGTCTGGATGGTGGGGCGGCGCGGCCCCACCCAGGCGAAGTTCACCACGAAGGAGCTGCGGGAGCTGGGCGTCCTGCCCGGCGCCGATGTGGTGGTACGCCCGGACGAGCTGGCGATGGACCCGGCGTGCAGCGCCGACCCGGGCGCGCTGCCGGCCGTCGTGCGCCGCAACGTCGATGTGCTGCGCGAGTGGTCCCGGCGGCCCGTTCCCCCGCCGGACGGCCCGCGGCGCCGCATCCACCTGCGGTTCTACCTGCGCCCCGCCGAGCTGATCGGTGACGCGGCGGACGGGGTGCGCGCCGTGCGGTTCGAGCGGACGGCGCCGGACGGGCAGGGCGGGGTGCGCGGCACGGGGCGGTACGAGGACATCGATGCGCGGCTGGTGCTGCGCTCGGTGGGGTACCGGGGCGTGGCGCAGCCGGGGCTGCCGTTCGACACGGCGACGGGGACGGTGCCGAACGTGGCAGGGCGGGTGCTGCGGGACGGCACACCGTGCCCGGGTGAGTACGTCGCCGGGTGGATCAAGCGCGGGCCGACGGGCGTGATCGGCACGAACCGGCCGTGCGCGAAGCAGACCGTCGGCGCGCTGCTCGAAGACGCGCCGGGGCTGGCCGGGCGTGAGCTGCCGGACGATCCGGTGGCGGCGCTGCGGCGGGCGGGGCAGCGGCCGGTGCCGTGGCCGGGCTGGCTGGGCATCGAGGCGGCGGAGGCGGCCCTGGGCCAGGAGCTGGGCCGTACGACGGTGAAGATCCCGGACTGGGAGGGGCTGTTGGAGGCGGCGCGGGCGGGACGGTGAGGACGGCCCGCACCTTTCCCGTACGGGTGGCCCGTGCGGCCGCTCGCCGGGCCGCACGGGCCGCCGCTACCCCCGCCCCGTGGGGAAGCCCGCGCTGATCAGGAAGCCGCCGTCGCCCGTCGGGTGGGCGGCGAACGTGCCGCCCAGGAGTAGTGCACGTTCCCGCAGGCCCAGCAGGCCGTGGCCGCCCTCGGGGAGCGGGTGGCCGGGCTCCTCGGGGGCGGCGGCCGGTGCGGCGGGTCCGTTGCGTACGTCCACGGTCAGCGCCTCCCCGGCCGTGCCGGCGTCCCGTACCTCCGCCGTGACCCGGACCTCGGCACCGGGCGCGTGCTTGCGGACGTTGGTGAGCGCCTCCTGGACGGTGCGGTAGGCGGCGCGTTCGACGGCTTCCGGCCAGCTGCGCGCGTGCGCCCCCGGGCCGTCGCCGAGCACGCCGCCGAGGTCGAGGGCGACCCGCAGGCCGCTCTGCGCGGCCAGCCGGGGCAGGTCGGCGAGCCGGGGCTGCGGGGCGAGCCCGGCGCCCGTGCCGCCGCCGGAGCGCAGCGCCCCGACCATGTGGCGCAGCTCTTCGAGGGTCTTCACGGCGAGGTCGCGCACCGTGCCCGCGCGCTCCCGCGAGGCGTCGTCCCGGCAGGTCACCTGGAGCGCGCCGGCCTGCAGGCTGATCAGGCTCACCTGGTGGGCGACGACGTCGTGCATCTCGCGGGCCAGCCGGGCCCGCTCGGTGGACACCGCCCGCTCGGCCCGCAGCTCCGCCTCGCGGTGGCGGCTCTCGGTGAGGTCCCGGACGCGGTCGCGCAGCTGGCTGCGCATCCGGGCCCAGCGGCCGAACACGACGGCGCCGGCGCCGAGGACGCAGGAGTCCAGCACGTCCAGGACGCTCTGGCGGCCGGCGGTGGGGGCCCAGTCGCCGAGCGGGTACGGGAGGTAGTGCGCGAGGGCCAGGGCCAGCGCGCCCGCCACCACGACGGCGGTACCGGCACGGCGCGCGGCGAGCGTGCAGAGCGCGATCATCGGGGCGAACCAGATGTAGCCGATGTACATGCCCAGCAGCGACACCACGAGGGCGGCCTCGGGGCAGCGGCGCCGGACGAGCAGGACGAGGGCCGACGCGAGCGAGAGCCACAGCGGCAGGCCCGGCTCCGTACCGTTGACGAGGAAGGCGTCCAGCAGGCCGAGGGCCACGGGGAGCACCTGCGTCAGGAGGACGCGGGCGGGGACGGCGTGCCGGCGGGCCCGGTCGACGACGGTCGCGCCGTCGGTCACGGCCGCGCGTCCCCGTACGCCCTGTCCCGCTCCACCGGCCCCACCAGGCCCGCGCGGTCCGCGATCACCGCTGCCTGGACGCGGTTGAGGCCGCCGAGCTTCGCCAGCAGCGCGCTGACGTGGTCCTTGACCGTGCCGTGCGCCAGGTGGAGGCGGAGCGCGATGTCGCCGTTGGACAGGCCCTCGCCGACCAGCGCGAGCACCTGCCGCTCGCGGTCGGTGAGGCCGCCGACGCTGCGGGCCGCGGCCGCGTCCGGCTTGCCGCCGAGGTAGCCGCCGATGACGGCCGGGGTGACGCCGGGCGCGAGCACCCGGCCGCCGTCGGCCAGGACCCGTACCGCGTGCACCAGTTGTTCCGGTGCGGTGTCCTTCAGGAGGAAGCCGGCGGCGCCCTCGTGCAGTGCGGCGCCGAGGTACTCCTCGCCGTCGAAGGTGGTGAGCATGGCGGTCTTCGGCGGGTCCGGCAGGTCGCGCAGCCCGCGCAGGATGGTCAGCCCGTCCACGTCCGGCATGCGGATGTCCAGCAGCAGCACGTCCGGGCGGTGGGCCAGCAGGGTGGCGCGCGCCTCGCCGCCGCCGCAGTCGGCGACCACGTCGATGTCCGGCGCCGAGCCGAGGATCAGCCGCAGCCCGGAGCGGACCAGCTCCTCGTCGTCCACGACCACGACCCGAATCACCCGTGCTCCTCGTTCCGGCGCTGTCCGCCGCCGGATCCGGCGGCGCTCTCCGCGATCGAGGTTACGGCAGGTAAGGGGCGTCGGAGCGGCACCTGAAGAGGAGATCGGCGGTGTCCGCCCCCGCCGGTCGGCGGGGCGTGCCGGAGTCCGGCGGAGGATCCGCCGGCGGGCCGGGGACGGCGAGGGTGGCGGGCATGACAGGAAAGCACGCCGCTCCCAAGGCGCGGTCCCGGCGGAGCGCGGCGCTCCGCCGGACCGTACTGACCACGACGGCACTGACGGGCCTCTCGGCCACGCTGGTCGCCGCCTCGCCCGGCTGGGCCGACTCCGGCCGGGCCGCCGCCGGGCACGCCGCGGCGCCGGCCCGCGGTCTGGTGCCGCAGTATCTGAAGCCCGGCCGCGGCGGCGCGGACGAGCGGGCCTTCCTCCAGCGGAACCGCCTGCTGGAGCGGGTCTCGGGCAAGCTCAACGGCAAGCTGGACATCCCCGCGAAGATCCGGATGACGGGCCGCTCGTGCGGCAACAGCGACATCGCGTACGACCCGGAGAAGGGCCGGATCGACGTCTGCTACGAGTTCGTCGCTGAGGTCCGGGACATGTTCAAGGACGCCCGGTACGGCAGGGTCGGCGAGCGGACGGCGGGCGTGGTGTCCGAGACGCTGTACCACGAGTCGGCGCACGCGCTGATCGACAAGCTGCGGCTGCCGTTCACGGGGCACGAGGAGGACGCGGCCGACCAGTTCGCGGCCTACAACCTCATCCCGCAGGGCGGCAAGGGGCAGCGGTCGCTGCTCGCCGCGGCGGAGAACTACGACCTGTACGCGCGTCAGGAGGCGGGCCACGTCGACTTCTCCGACGAGCACTCCCCCAGCGCCGCGCGCGCCGCGAACTACCGCTCCTACCTCTACGGCGCCGCCCCGAAGCGGTGGGCCGCGCTGGTCGACGGCAAGCACCTCACGCGGAGCCGCTCGGAGTACTCCCGGGAGGAGTACCAGGACCTCAGGACGGGCTGGTCGCACCTGCTGCGGCCGCACCTGCGCTGAGGCCGGCCCCGGCCTGCCGCCGGGCCGCGGCCAGCACGGTGTCCAGGAGGCCGGGGAACAGCTCCGCCAGGTCGTCCCGGCGCAGCGCGTTCATCTTGGCCGTGCCGCGGTAGGTCTGGGTGATCACACCGTGCTCGCGCAGCACTCGGAAGTGGTGGGTCAGCGTGGACTTGCTGACGGGCGCGTCGAAGACCGAGCAGGAGCACTCCCCTTCGGCGTCGGCCAGGACCCGCACGATGCCGAGCCGTACGGGGTCGGCGAGCGCGTGCAGCACGTCCTCCAGCCGGATGGCGTCGCGGCTCGGGTGCGCCAGCACGCGCGGGCCGCCCTCGGCGGGTGTGGAGGTGGCGGACGGCATGGACGGCTCCTGTCGGTCGGCGCTCCCGTACGGTGCGTTCCCGATGTACGAGAACCATCGTAGTTCGCCACCGTCCGGACCGCCAGGGACTCCCCTTCAGGCGCCGCCCCCCTTCCGGGGGCGGCGCTTCGTCGTGCCGTTCCGCCGCGCAACAACCGGGTGAACTCGCGCCGGACCCCTTGCCAAGCCAAGATAGTACGTGTTCGGATTATCTCTGTCGGGGCGCGCAGGAAATGCGCGTCTCCGCAGATCAGAGCATGTACGGCGGGCTCATGACGGCTGCCCGCCGCGGCCCCGGGCGGCGCTGCCGCCGCACGTCACGACGAACTCCACGAGCCACACCCGTACGCCCTTGGAGGATTCCGTGTTCGACCTCTCTTCCGTCGACCTCCTCGACGCCTTCACCCGCGAACTGCGCCTCTGCAAGCTCCGCAGCGACGAGCACGTCGTCGTACTCGCCGAGCCGGGCAGCCGCGGCGACTACGTGGCCGCCGCCTTCGGCGCGGCAAAGGCCTGCGGCGCCCACGTCATCGCGGCCACCGTGCCCGGCGGCACCCCGGCGCCGCTGCCCAGCACCCACACCGGCGCCGGCCCCGGCCTGACGTCGGTGCTGAACGACACCACCGCGCAGGAGCTGCTGAAATCCGCCGACCTGGTCGTCGACCTGACCCGTGAGGGGTTCATCCACGCGCCCGTGCAGCAGGACATCCTCAAGGCCGGCACCCGCATCCTCTTCGTGTGCGACGCCCCCGACGTGCTCGTGCGCAACCTGCCCACGGAGGCGGACAAGGAAGCGGTCCTGGCCGGTGTCGACCTGCTGAAGCGGTCGTCCGTCATGCGGGTCACCTCGGCCGCGGGTACGGACCTGACCGTACGGCTCACCGGCTCCAAGCCGGAGTTCCAGTGCGGTTTCGCGGACGATCCCGGGCGCTGGGACCACTGGCCGAGCACGATGGTGCTGTGCTGGCCGGAGATCTCCGACGGACGGATCGTGCTCGACAAGGGCGACATCCTGCTGCCGTTCAAGGAGTACGTGCGCGAGCCGGTCACCCTCGACGTCGCCGGCGGGCACATCGACAGGATCAGCGGCGGGGCCGAGGCCGACCTGCTGAACACCTTCTTCGACGACTTCGACGACAAGTGGGGGCGCAGCCTGTCCCACATGGGGTGGGGCCTGATGCGCACCGCCGACTGGTTCGCCACCGCGATGTACGGCAAGGACGAGCTGATGGGCATGGACGCGCGGGCCTTCGCGGGGAACTTCCTGTGGTCCACGGGGCCGCACCCGGTCCTCGGCCGGGAGTCCTACGCGCACGTCGACATCGCGATGCGCGGCTGCACCGTCTCGGTCGACGGCACCGACGTCGTCGTGGACGGCAGGCTCACCGACGACGGCTGACGGGCCCGGCCGCGGACCCGCGGACCCCATATCCGGCAACGCCTTGCCTCACCACTCCCTGGAGGAACAATGGCGCCCAGTCAGTCCTACGAAGTCACCCTCGCCGGCGGCGGCCTCGGCGGCATGACCGCCGCGCTGGCGCTGCGCCAACGGGGCCTGCGGGTCACCGTCCTGGAACAGGCACCGCAGCTCGGCGAGGTCGGCGCGGGCATCCAGACCGCGCCGAACGCCAGCCGGGTACTGCTCGGGCTCGGGCTGCGCCGGCGGCTGGAGGCCATCCACACCGAGCCGCTGGACCAGGTCAGGCGGCGCTGGCAGGACGGCCGCATCGTGGGCCTCACCTCGCTGGGCCAGCACTGCAAGGACCGGTACAACGCCCCGTACTGGCACTACCACCGCGCCGACCTGCACCGCGTGCTCATGGACGCCTGCCTCGACCCGGCCGGGCCGGGGCCCGTGGTCCAGGTCCACACCTCCAGCCGGGTCGCGGAGGTGGACCGGTCCGACCCGGCACGGCCGGTGGCCGTCACCGACGACGGGCGGCGCTACCCCGGCGACGTGCTGATCGGCGCCGACGGCATCCGCAGCCGGGTGCGCGACCTGATCGGCGCCCCGGACACGCTGGAGTTCTCCGGCGAGATGGCCTTCCGGGCGCTGATCCCCGGCGACCTCGTCGCAGCCGACCCCGCGACCCGCTGGCTGGTCGACCGGTACCAGAGCACCATCTGGTACGGCCCCGGCCGGCACCTGGTCCACTACATGATCCGCCGGGGGGAGTTCCTGAACGTCGTCGCGTGCGTGCCCTGCACGGACGAGGTCGCGGAGAAGTGGACCGTCGCCTCCACACCGCAGGATCTGGTGAACGCCTTCCCCGGCTGGGACGACCGGGTGCCCGCGATGCTCTCCAAGGCCAAGGACGACGTCAGCTGCTTCGCGCTGTACCACCGGCGCCGGGACCCGGTCTGGATGGACGGCCGCGTCGCGCTGCTGGGCGACGCCTGCCACGCCATGCTCCCCTACCAGGCACAGGGCGCCTCACAGGCGATGGAGGACGCGGCGGTACTGGCCGAGGAGCTGGGCGCGGTCAACAGCGGTGAGGTGGAGGCGGCGCTGCGCCGCTACGTCGACCGGCGGGCCAAGCACGCCGGGATGGTCCAGGACGCCTCGCTCCAGAACAAGACCTTCTACCACTTCCCCGACGGCCCCGATCAGTCCGCACGGGACGAGACGCTCAAGCGTTTCGACGGCGAGTCCGATCTGTCCTACGAGTGGCTGTGGCGCGGCACCCCGCTGCACGACCCCGACTCCGTCGCCTTCTCCTACCCGTTCGCCCGCTGACAGTTCTTCCGCTCACCCACCGCACCGGCACTCCGCCCCGGACACAGGAGCGACATGAAGACAGGCGACCGGATCGTCCAGGACCTGCCGTGGAAATGGGGGGTCCAGGGCCGGATCTTCCTCATCGGCGGCCTCGGCTATCTCTTCGACGCGTACGACATCGCGCTCAACGGCTTCCTGATGCCGCTGGTGGGCGCCCACTTCGACCTCTCGCTCGGCGCCCGCGGCCTGGTCGCCACCGCCAATCTGGTCGGCATGGCCCTGGGCGCGGTGGTCTGGGGCGCCATCGCGGACCGCATCGGCCGCAAGAAGGCCTTCAGCGTCACCCTGCTGATCTTCGCGGTGTTCTCGGTGCTCGGCGCGCTCGCCCCGGCCTACCCCGTCTTCCTCGCGCTGCGCTTCCTCGCCGGGATCGGGCTCGGCGGCTGCATCCCCGTGGACTACGCGCTGGTCGGCGAGTTCGCGCCGCGGAAGTACCGGGGCCGGGTGCTCACCGCGCTGGACGCGTGGTGGCCGGTGGGCGTGACGCTGTGCGGCCTGGTGTCCACGGCCCTGCTCCCGCTGGACGGCAACTGGCGGTGGATGCTCGCCACGATGAGCGTGCCGGCGCTGCTGCTCTTCTGGGTGCGCCGCGGGGTGCCCGAGTCGCCGGTGTACCTCACCCGGCAGGGCCGCGAGGCGGAGGCCCGTGCGGTCATCGACGACCTGGTGGCCCGCACCGGGGCGCCCGTCGAGCCGTACGTGATCCCGGCGCCGGTGGCGGTGGAGCGGACCCGGGGGCCGCGCGCCGCGGCCGAACAGCTGGCCAGGATCTGGTCGTTCAGCCCGCGGATCACCTCGGCCGCCTGGCTGCTCTTCGCCACCGTCATGCTCGTCTACTACGCGGCGCTGAGCTGGCTGCCGTCCATCCTGAAGGAGCAGGGGCTCGGCGACACCGCCGCGTTCATGAACACCACGCTGATGAGCGGCGTCGGCATCGTGGGCGTACTGGTCTCCACCGCGCTGGTGGACCTGGTCGGCCGCAAGTGGCTGATCGGCGTCTCCGCGCCGGTCGCCGCGCTCGCGCTGGTGGTCTTCGCGCTGGTGCTGCACCTGCCGGCCGGTTCGCTCGTGGCCATCGGCGTCTTCGGCTTCCTGATGCAGCTGGCCATCCCCGCGATGTACGCGTACGTCGCGGAGCTGTACCCGACGCGGCTGCGGGCGAGCGGTTTCGGCTGGGCCTCCTCGGTCAGCAGGGTGCTCACCGGGTTCGCGCCACTGCTGTTCGGCTCGGTGATGTGGCCGCTGATCGGACTGCCGCTGACCTTCGCCGTGCTCGCCGTGGCGGTGCTGCTCGCCGTCCTCTGGATGGCGGTCGCGGCCCCCGAGACCAAGGGCGCCGAGCTGGACGGCACCGACCCGGAATCCCAGGACGTACCGGAGGCCGCCCCGCGGACCGCGCTCTAGGGAGTCTCCGCCGTCCGCGCGAACGCCGCCCGCCCGTACCCGACAAGGAGGACCATGAAGCCCGCCCCCTTCCGCTACCACCGGGCCCGCAGCGCCGAGGACGCCACCCGGCTGCTGAGCGAGCTCGGCGACGAGGCGAAGGTCATCGCCGGCGGCCAGAGTCTGGTGGCGATGATGAACTACCGGCTGGCCCGGCCGGCCCACCTGGTCGACATCGGCGGCCTGCGGACCCTCGACCACCTGCACACCGACGCCGACGGCGCGCTGCACATCGGGGCGCTGACCACGCATCACACCGTGGAGACCACGCCACCGGACGTACTGGAGCCGGGCTTCGGGGTGCTGCGCCGGGCCATGGGCTGGATCGGGCATCTGCCGATCCGGACCCGTGGCACGGTCGGCGGCAGCCTCGCGCACGCCGACGCCACAGCGGAGTGGTGCCTGCTGGCCGTCGCGCTCGGCGCCGAGATCGTGGCGGAGGGGCCGCGCGGCAGCCGCCGCATCCGCGCCGAGGACTTCTTCTTCGGGTACTACACCTCCGCGCTGGACCCCGACGAACTCCTCGTCGAGATCGTCTTCCCGCGCCCGGCACCGCATGCCGCGCTCACCGAATTCGCCGAGCGCCGCGGCGACTTCGCGATCGTGGCGGCCGCCGTCGACCTCGACGTGGCGGGCGGCGCGGTGCACGGCGGACGGGTGGCGCTGGGCGGGGTGGCCCCGGCGCCGGTACGGGTCCCCGAGGCGGAGGCCGTGCTGGCCTGCGGGGGCACGTTCGCCGAGTGCGCGGCAGCGGCGGCCGAGGCGAGCGATCCGCCGGGCGACGCCGCCGGCGGCCCGGAGTACCGCCGTCATCTCATCCGTACGTTGGTCCGGCGCGCCTGTGAGGAGGCGATGGCCCTGTGACATCCGCATCGGGGACATCCGCATCGGAAGGCCGGCTGGTGGGCCGGTCGGTCGCCCGCCGCGAGGACCCGCGGCTGCTGACCGGGCGCGGCCGGTTCGTGGACGACATCGCGCTGCCGGGCATGCTGCACGCGCAGTTCGTCCGCAGCACCGTCGCGCACGCCGAGGTGACCGGCGTCGACCTGAGCGCGGTGCGTCACGTGCCGGGTGTCGTCGCCGCGTTCACCGCCGAGGACCTCGGCCTCGGGGACATCACCGCGCGGCTGGACCGCCCGCTCACCGAGTACGTGCCCACGGCCATGCCCGTCCTGGCCCGCGACCGCGTCCGGTACGTCGGCGAGCCGTTGGCGGTCGTGGTGGCCCGGGACGCGTACGCCGCCGAGGACGGTCTGGAGGCGGCCCGGGTGAGTTACGCGCCGCTGCCGCCGGTGACCTGCGAGGAGCAGGCGCTCGCCGACGGCGCGCCGCTGCTCCACGACGAGGCGCCGCGCAACACCCTCGTCGACGTCTCACTCTTCGCCACGGAGGGCATCGACGAGGTCTTCGCGCAGGCGGCGTGCGTGGTCCGGGTGGACTCCAGGACCGGGCGGCAGAACGCGCTGCCGCTGGAGACCCGCGGCACGGTCGCACACTGGGACGACCGCGAGGAGCAGCTCGTACTGGAGACCTGTACGCAGGTGCCGCACCAGGTGCGGACGGTGGCCGCGCGCTGCCTGGGCCTGGACGAGCGGGCCGTGCGGGTGCGGGTGCCGGACATGGGCGGCGGCTTCGGGCTGAAGTGCGTCGTGGGCCGGGAGGAGATCGCCGCCGCTGCCGCGGCCCTCCGGCTGCGCCGGCCGGTCAAGTGGATCGAGGACCGCAAGGACGCGCTGACCGCGTCGTTCCTCGCCCGCGAGCAGCACTACGACGTGCGGGCCGCGTTCGACGCCGAGGGGCACGTCCTGGGGCTGGACGCCGATGTGGTGTGCGACATGGGCGCCTACTCCTGCTATCCGTTCACCGCGGGCATCGAGCCGCTGATGGCGTCGGCGGAGATGCCCGGCGTGTACCGGGTGCCCGCGTACCGGGTGCGCGGCCGTGCCGTGACCACCAACAAGGCGCCGACCGCGCCGTACCGGGGCGTGAGCCGGCCGCAGTACGTGATGGTCGTCGAGCGGCTCTTCGAGCGCGCGGCGCGCGAACTCGGCCTGGACCCGGTCGAGATCCGCCGCCGCAACGTCATCACCGACTTCCCGTACACGGGCGTCAACGGCATCACCTACGACCCGGGGTCCTACCGGGAGGCGCTGGACCTGTGCGAGCGGACCGTACGGGCCGAGGGCTGGTACGAGAAGCAGGCGGCGGCCGCGGCCGAGGGACGCCGGCTCGGCATCGGCTACTCCTGCTTCAGCGAGCGCACCGGCTACGGCTCGGCCGCCTTCGCGCAGCGCAAGATGGAGGTGGTGCCCGGCTTCGACCTCGCCGAGGTGCGGATGGACACCAGCGGCGCGGTCACGGTCACCACCGGCACGATGAGCCACGGCCAGAGCCATGAGACGACCATGGCGCAGATCGTCGCCGACGAGCTGGGGCTGCCACTGGCGAAGGTGAAGCTGCACCAGGGCGACACCGACCGTGTGGTCTACGGCTGGGGCACCTTCGCCAGCCGGTCCATCGCGGTCGGTGGCAGCGCCGTCCGGCTGGCGGCGGCCGGGCTGGGCACCAAGCTCCGGCGGATCGCCGCGGCCCGCTGGGGCGTCGCCCCGGAGGACACGGAGTGCGGGACCGGAGGGGTGTGGCGCCGCGACGAGCCCGCCGTGTCGCTCACGTACGAGCAGTTGGCGGAGATCGCGTACCTCAAGGCGCACCTGCTGCCGAAGGACGTCGCGCCGGGGCTGTCGGCCACCGCCGCGTTCGACGTCTTCAACGACGGCACGTTCTCCAACGCCACCCACGCCTGCGTGGTGGAGCTGCACGAGGGCACGGGGCAGGTGGAGATCCTGCGGTACGTGTGCGTCGAGGACTGCGGCGTGGCGGTCAACCCGCAGGTGGTGGAGGGCCAGTGCCGGGGCGGTATCGCGCAGGGCATCGCGGGCGCGCTCTTCGAGCAGGTGACGTACGACGCGCAGGGTGAGCCGTCGACGACCGGCTTCATGGACTACAAGGTGCCCACCGCGCACGAGATCCCGGACGTGGCGATCCACCACCTGGAGACGCCGTGCGCGTTCACCGAGACCGGCGCGAAGGGCGCCGGCGAGGGCGGCACGATCGGCGCGCCCGCCGCCGTGCTGAACGCCGTCAACGACGCCCTGCGCCCCACCGGCGTCGAACTGGACCACACGCCGATCACGCCGGCGGCGGTGCACGACGCACTGCGGCGGCAGCCGACCCTGGAGCGTGCCCGATGACCGAAGCGACGACCGGCCCGACGGCCGACCGGACAGCCGATCTGCAGCTGATGACGCTGCACGTCAACGGCGAGGAGTACGAAGTGCTCGCCGAGTCCCGCCGCACCCTCGTCGACGTGCTCCGGCACGACCTGCGGCTGACCGGCACCCACGTGGGGTGCGAGCACGGCATCTGCGGTGCCTGCACGGTGCTGGTCGACGACCGGCCGGTACGCGCCTGCCTGATGTTCGCGGCGCAGGCGGAGGGGGCTCGGATCCGTACGGTCGAGTCGCTGTCCGGCGGTGCGGGCGGGTGTGAACTCAGCGACCTGCAGCAGGCGTTCAGCGCGCACCACGGACTGCAGTGCGGGTTCTGCACACCCGGCTTCCTGATGCTCGCCGAGGGGTTCCTCGCCGAGCGGCCGGAGGCGACGAAGGAGGAGATCCGCGAGGTGGTCGCGGCCAATCTGTGCCGGTGCACCGGCTACCAGACCATCGTCGAGGCCATCGACGGCTGCGCGGCGGCCCGCCGGCTCGCCGGGAAGGAGAACTGATGCTGCTGACCCACACGGTCCCCGTGAAGGCCCCGCCGGACCGGCTGTTCGCGCTGCTCAATGACGTCGAGCGGGTGGCGTCGTGCATGCCGGGCGCGGCGCTCGACGGGCAGGACGGCGACGCCTGGCAGGGCAGGGTGACGGTCCGGGTCGGTCCGGTGACGGCGGCGTACGCCGGGACCGTACGGTTCCTGGAGGCCGATGCCGGGGAGCGGCGGCTGCGGGTGCGGGCGCGCGGTGCCGACGCGCACGGCAGCGGTGACGCCGAGGCCGAGGTGACGCTGGTGGTGGCGGACGCGCCGGAGGGCGCGCTGCTGCGGCTGGAGACCGACCTGGTGATCCGGGGGAAGATCGCGCAGTTCGGGAAGGGCGCGATCGGCGCGGTCTCGGACCGGATCCTGCAGCAGTTCGCGCGGAACCTGGGCAGCCTGCTGGACCAGCAGCGGGTGCCTGCGGCGAGCCCGGCGGCGGGCCCGACGGCGGCATCCGCACCGGCCGCTGCGACGGCGGCGGCCCCGGCCGCCCCCGAATTGGACGGCCTGGCGGTGCTCGCGGGTCCGGCACTGACCAAGTACGGCCCGGTGGCCGCCGCCTTCGCCTTCGGCCTGTTCGAGGGCTGGCTGCTCGGGCGCATGGCCGGGCTGCGCCGCGAGCTGAAGGCCGTGAGGCGGGCATGAGCGCGGGCCGGTACGGGGAGACCACCGACCGCACCTACGAGCGCGCCGGGTTCGGCGCCCCCGTGCGCCGCGGCGGCCGCCCCGCGCTCGTGGTCGTCGACCTCACCCGTGGCTTCACCGAGGACGCCTTCTCGTCCGGGGCCGATCTGACGGACGTGGTCGGGGCAACGGGGCAACTGATCGAGGCGGCGCGCCCGGCAGGGGTACCGGTGGTGTTCACGGCCATCGCCTACACGCCCGCCGAGGCCGCCGGTGACTCCGTCACCTGGCTCCAGAAGGCGCAGGGCATGCGGACGCTGCGCGCGGGCAGCGAGGCGGTGGCCGTCGATCCCCGGCTGCCGCGCCGGCCCGAGGACCACCTGATCGTCAAGAAGGGCGCCTCGGCGTTCTTCGGCACCTCGCTCGCGGCGACGCTGACCGCCCTGGGCTGCGACACCGTCGTGGTGTGCGGCGCGACGACGAGCGGCTGCGTGCGGGCCACGGCGGTGGACGCGGTGCAGTCCGGCTTCCCGGTGCTCGTGCCGCGGGAGTGCGTGGGCGACCGCGCGCCCGGCCCGCACGAGGCGAACCTCTTCGACATCCAGGCGAAGTACGGCGATGTGATCGGCCTCGCGGACGCCCTCGCCTACCTCGACCGACTCCCCCGTACCTGAGGAGACCTGCCATGCCGACCGATCCCAGGTCGCTCCCCCAGTCGGCCCTCGCCGACCTCGCCGACATCCCCGCCACCGGCCGGTGGGTGCGCTCCGGGTCCGCCCGGCTGCACGTCCTGGACTACGGCGGGCCGGGCGTCCCGCTGGTGATGCTGCCCGGCATCACCAGCCCGGCCGTCACGATGGACTTCGTCGCCCGCGAACTCACCGATCTGGTACGGCCGTTGGTGATGGATGTACGGGGCCGCGGGCTCTCGGACGGCGGCGGCACGTACACGCTGGAGGAGTACGCCGAGGACACCGAGGCCGTGATCGAGGGGCTGGGCCTGGAGCGGCCGCTGCTGTTCGGGCACTCGATGGGCGCGCGGATCGCGGCGGTCACCGCGGTGCGCGGCAAGGTGCCCCTCGGCGGTACGGTGCTCGCCGACCCGCCGATGAGCGGCCCGGGGCGCGGCCCGTACCCGACCACGCTCGACACCTTCCTCGGCCAGCTCCACCAAGCACAGCGCGGTACGGACGCCGACGAGGTGGCCGCCTCGTGGCCGCGCTGGCCGCGCAGGGAACAGGAACTGCGGGCCCGCTGGCTGGCCAGTTGCGCGGAGGAGGCGGTCGTCGCCACCCACAGCGGATTCGAGGCGGAGGACTTCTTCGACCGGTGGCCCGCGGTGCCGGGCCCGGTGGCGCTGCTGTACGGCGCGGACAGCCCGGTGGTCACGGCTGCGGGTGCGGCGGAGGCGCGGCGGCTGCTGCCCTCGGCGGCCTTCGCCGCGGTCCCGGACGCCGGCCACATGATCTTCTGGGACAACCCCGCCGCCGGGCTCGCCGCGCTGCGCGACGCACTGCGCCCGATGCCGGGGTGACGGCACCGCCGGGGCATCGGCCGATCCGGGCGTGTCGCGCCGTGATTGAGTGGCCCCATGGCTGACCAGAGGGCTGACACCACCCCTTCCGCAGAGTCCGTACCGGCGATCCCCGTGGCCCTGACGGCCGCGCCGGGCTATCAGGTGCGGCGGCTCTACCAGGCGTACCTGGCGGTGTGGGTGCGCACCGTCGATGCCACGCTGACCGGGCCGCAGTTCGCGGTGCTGACCGCCGTGGACGCGACGCCCGGGCACGACCAGCGGTCGATGGCCTCGGCGGTGGCGCTGGACACCTCCACGATGGCGGACGTGGCCCGGCGCCTGGAGAACCGCGGGCTGCTCGTCCGCCGCACCGCGGCCGACGACGGCCGCCGCAAGCTGCTGTACCTCACCGAGGAGGGCGAGCGCACCCTCCGCGCCGCGCACGACCGCGCCCGTGCGCTGGACGAACGGCTGCTCGCACCGTACGACGCCGGGCAGCGCGCGGACCTGATGGACCTGCTGACCTCCATGGCCGACCACTGGGAGGGCCTGGCCGAGGAGTCCTGACCCGCACCCGTACCGCGGCCGGCACGGGTGCCCCGTACCTCTCCGAGGAGTACCCGTGACGGATCACCACATCGGCATGATCGTGCCCAGCTCCAACCTGACGATGGAGACCGAGCTGCCGCGCATGCTGCGGGCCCGGGAGCAGGAGCGGCCGGACGACCGCTTCGTCTTCCACAGCAGCCGGATGCGCATGCGGCACGTCACGCCCGAGGAGCTGCGGGGCATGAACGCGCAGACCGAGCGGGCCGCGCTGGAGCTGGCCGATGCCCGCCCCGACGTGGTCGCCACCGCCTGTCTGGTGGCGATCATGGCGCAGGGGCCCGGCCATCACTGCACCGCCGAGGCCGAGATCACCCGGGCGCTGCGCGGCGAGGGCGCGCAGGCTCCGGTGGTCTCCAGCGCCGGTGCGCTGCTCGACGGCATCGCGGCGCTGGACGCCCGCAGGGTCGCGGTCCTCACGCCGTACATGAAGGACCTCACCCGGCTGGTCGTCGAGTACATCGAGGACGCGGGAGTGGAGGTGGTGGACGCGCTGAGCCTGGAGGTGCCCGACAACCTCGCGGTGGCCCGGCTGGACCCGGAGGACCTGCGCGAGCACTGGCGGAAGCTGGACCTCGGGCGCGCCGACGCGCTGGTCCTCTCGGCCTGTGTGCAGATGCCGTCGCTGGCGGCGATCCAGCCGGTGGAGGACGCGGCGGGGCTGCCGGTGCTCTCGGCGGCCACCGCCACCACGTACCGCATCCTCACCGAACTGGGTCTGGACCCCGTCGTACCGGGCGCGGGGCGGCTCCTCGCCGGCGGCTGACCGCTGGGGTCTCTCGATTGGATCGGGCTGGGTCGGCGAGCCCAGCAGGATCCGAACGAGAGGCTCTACGCCGTGCTGGTGCGCCGCTGCCACCAGTGGCGGCGCCGGGGGTGGACGGCGCGGCCCAGCCGGCGGCCGAGCAGGACGTAACCGAGCAGCGCGCCCGTGGTGTTGAGGATGACGTCGTCGATGTCGAAGGCGCGCCCGGTGACCAGGGCGCCCTGCACCAGCTCGACCAGGAGCATCACGGCCGCGGTCACCAGGACCACCCGCAGCGGCCCGCGGGTCTTCGGCGCCACCACCGGCAGCAGCAGCCCGAAGGGCACACCGAGCACGATGTTCCCGCCGAGCTGCTTGACGGTGTCGACGAAGGCGGGCTGCGTGAGGTAGTCGCGGAGCGAGTCGCCGGGCCGCAGGTTGGTGTGGGTGAGGGCCTCGGAGGCCGCCGACGGCTGGAGGGTCAGCCGGGCGAGCACGGCGCCGAAGGCCACCATGACGGCGAACGCCACCACCATGACCAGCACCCGGGCGGGCGGCGGAAGCGATGCCCCGCCGCCCGCGGTGGGCCCGCGGCTCTTCTTCCCGGCGGCGCCGGAGCGTCGGAGTGTCAGCCTGGTGGCGCCTTTGCGCCGGGATGACCGCGCCATGAAGACCCCTCGCCTCAGGTGGACCTGCCGGAGTTGGCCTGTTCCGACGGTCCGGTTACCCCTGTGGCGGCAGGGCATGCGCGTCCTCGCGGGGCGCGCGGTCCTCCTCGGGGGCACCGGAGGGCTCGGCGGGGGCGTCGGCGGCGGTCCCGGCCTGGGCTTCGGCGGGGCCGGCCGCCGGCTTGCGGGAGGTGATGCCGAAGAGCGGCAGGAGCCCGGTCCTGGCGCGGTTGACCACGGGGGCTGCCCAGCGCGCGGTGAGCGGCCCGAGGATGACCATGATCAGGACGTAGGCGGTGGCGATGGGGCCGATCCGCGGCTCGACGGCCGTGGTGAGCCCGGCGATGACGATGGAGAACTCCCCGCGTGCCACCAGCGCGCCGCCGGCCCGCAGCCGTCCGTTCGGCCCGATGCCGGCCCGGCGGGCCGCGTACCAGCCGGTCAGGATCTTGGTCACGGTGGTGACGACGGCGAGCAGCAGTGCCGGGAGCAGGACCGGCGGGATGGCCGTGGGGTCCGTGGACAACCCGAAGAAGACGAAGAAGATGGCGGCGAAGAGGTCGCGCAGCGGCATGAGGAGCTTGCGCGCGCCCTCCGCGACCTCACCGGACAGCGCGATGCCGACGAGGAACGCGCCGACCGCCGCGGAGACCTGGAGTTCCTGGGCGATGCCCGCGACGAGCACGGTCAGCCCGAGGACGACGAGGAGCAGCATCTCCGGGTTGTCGGAGGAGACCCAGCGGCTGATCAGTCGGCCGTGCCGGAGCGCGAGGTAGAGGACGAGGCCGACGGCACCGAGGGCGATGAGGAGCGTGACGCTGCCGCCGGCGAGGCCGACGCCGGCCAGCAGGGCGGTGAGCAGCGGCAGGTAGACCGCCATGGAGAGGTCTTCGAGGACCAGGACGCCGAGGATGACGGGGGTCTCGCGGTTGCCGAGCCGGTTGAGGTCGGTGAGGACCTTGGCGATGACACCGGAGGAGGAGATCCAGGTGACGCCGGCCAGCGCGACGGCGGCGACCGGGCCCCAGCCGAGCACCAGGGCGGCGATCGCGCCCGGTACGGCGTTCAGCAGGAAGTCGACGGCGCCGGAGGGGTATTGCGTCTTCAGGCTCGTGACGAGTTCGGAGGCGCTGTATTCGAGGCCGAGCAGGAGGAGCAGCAGGATGACGCCGATCTCGGCGCCGACGGCCACGAACTCCTCGCTGGCGTTGAGGGGCAGCAGCCCGCCGTGCCCGAAGGCCAGCCCGGCGAGGAGATAGAGGGGTATCGGCGAGAGTCCGACCCGGCCGGCGAACCGGCCGAGGAGCCCGAGGGCGAGGATGACGGCGCCGAACTCCACGAGCAGTGCGGTGGTCTCGTGCATGTCAGCCTCCGGCGATGATCGCGGCGAGGGCGTCGACGCCCTCACGGGTGCCGACCGCGACGAGGGTGTCGCCGATGGCGAATCGGAAATCGGGGCCCGGGGACGGGTGGGCGCTGGTGCGGCGCAGCACCGCGACGATGGACGCGCCGGTCCGGGTGCGGGCCTGGGTGTCACCGAGCAGCCGGCCGCCGTACGGGGAGCGGCTGCCGATCGGGATGTGCTCGGTGACCAGGTCGATGCCGTCGGTGCGGACGGCGTCCAGCGGGGCCGGGTCTATCAGGTGGGCGAGCGCCGTCGCCTCCTCCCGTTCCAGTGGTACCGACGAGCGGCAGGTATCGGGGTCCTCGGCTTCGTAGAAGCCGAGGAAACGGCGTCCGTCGTGGTGTACCACCACGGAGAGGCGCTGTCCGGCGTGCGTGGTGAAGTCGTACCGCGTACCGACGCCCGGCAGCGAAGTGCGTCGCGTCCCCATCGTGTCCTCCCCGGACATCGCGCCGGGGTGCGCCGGTGGCGCGGACCGAACACGATCTCCTTTACCTGGCCATTACGTTTTACCCCATCATTACAGATGCTTGGCGAGTACACGCGGCCGGGCGGGGACGCGGCTCAGCCGACGGGCATGTGCCAGGGCTCCTCCGGCAGCGGACTGCCCGTCTCCACAAGGGACTTGAGGTTGGACAGCACCGCGGCCCAGCCGCCGGCCGCCGCCTCGCGCTCCGCCTCGTCGGCCAGGTTCTCGTGGGTCACGGTGAGCCGGACGATCCCGCCGTACGGCTCGATGCCGAAGGTGACCTTGGATGGGCCGCCGGCCGGCTCCTCACCCGGCGCGGCCCAGGTGGTGACCAGCCGCCGCGGCGGGGTGCTCTCGACGACCATCCCGACGACGTCGGCGATGCCCGAGCCGTCCGTGCGCCGGTGCTCCCAGGAGGAGCCGGTCCGCCAGTCGGAGACGTTGCTGTGCCCCCAGTACGCGGCCGTCAGCTCGGGGTCGGTCAGCGCGTGCCAGATCTTCTCCGGCGCGCCCTCGATGTAGGTGACGTAGACACATACGGGTTTCTCGTTCACGGCGTCCTCAGCTGGTCGGTCACGGCACCGGGCGCCCGCGGCCGCGGGCGCTCGCTCACCCGACGTTGTGCGGGCCCGTGCCCGCCCGTCAATCGGGGCGCGCCGGCACAGCGCCGAACGGGCGACCCCGGCCGCGCGTACGCCGGCCCCGCGGACGTGCCGCGAACCCGGCGCACCTGCACGGAAGTGGGCCCGTCAGGCCCCGCGGATCAGGCCTCGGCCGCGATCCAGGCGATGTGCCAGCCGTTCTTGGCGGCGTACTCCGGGTCGATCGCCTGCCGGTCCACCCGGCGCACGTAGATGCGGAAGCCCGCCGGAGTGGCGGCGTAGACGGTATTGCCGCCGGTGGTCATCCACATGCGGTCGTCACCGGTGAGGGCCGCGAGGTACGCGGGGGTGCTGGTGAATTCCCCTTCCGAGGTGTCGACGTCGATGTAAACGCCGTCGCCGTTGCGGTCGGGATAGGCGACCCACCCCTCGCCGGGCCGGGTCCTGCCGGAAACGAGCTTGCCGTTTTTCATCTCGGCTCCCGTCACGTCATGTACAGCTCATGCGGCGCCGTCGGCCGCTGTTCCGAGTCTGCGTCCATTGCCGGGGCACGCAAGGCTCTTCCAGAGAGAATGGCCGGATGCCAAAGCCGCGGTACCGGGCTTTCCGGGAATGGCCGGAATCGGCATTGACCGACACGTTCCCGGTGGCAGGGGTTGACAGCGGGCGGCCGCCTCAAGACTGTGGTTATCAGCCTCTGGCGGCCCCGAATCGGTTCATCGGCGCATGAGGAGACCGCGATCCGGGCCTCGCGGCGGTCCTTTCCACAAGAGGGCACACACCTCGGCGGAAAGACCTCGACTTCGGGCAGTACGGCCTGCCCGGCGCATGTGCCGACTGAATCCCTTTCCCGAATTGATGTCCGTGCGGGCATCATCCGGAAACGGTCGGAGGTGTCCGTGCATTCTTCCTCACCGCCCTCTCCGGATTACGACTTCCGCCCGCCCGACGACTGGTCCGATTTCACCGGAGTGGTGAGTCTGGCCTACGGCGGGTACGACCATTCACCGGAACACCGCGCGGCCGTCGCCGAGCTGCTGGAGCCCAAACGCTCGCTGCTCGCCCGCGCCGCCGGCCGGACCTGCGCCACGCTGGCCGGCTACTCCCTGGACATGACGCTGCCCGGCATCGGCCCGCGGCCCGTGCTCGGCCTCGGCTACATCGCCGTCTCCCCCGCGCACCGGCGGCGCGGTCTGCTGCGCGAGCTGATCCGGCGGACCCTCACCGACCTGCACACGACGCGGGCCGAGCCGGTCGCGGTCCTCAACTCCACCGAGCCGGACATCTACGGCCGCTTCGGCTTCGGCGCGGCGAGCCGGGCCGTCTCGCTCACGATCCCGGTCGAGGCCAGGGACCTCACCGAGGTCCCGGCGGGCGACGGTCCCCCGCTCTCCCTGGAGGTCGCCTCCCCCGCCGAGAGCGAGGCCGCCGTCGCGGCGGTGTGCCGTGCCTGCGTCGCCGAGCGCCCCGGAACACCGCGCCGGGAGGGCGCCTGGCTGCGCCGCTCCCTCGTCGATCCGCCCGCCGACCGCGGCGGCGCCGGACGCCTGCTGTGCATGCTGGCCACCGACGGCACGGCCGTGCGCGGCTACGCCCTCTACCGGCTCACCGCCGGCTGGACCCGCTCCTTCCCGCGGTTCACCGTCACCGTCCGGGAACTGTGCGCGGCCGACCCGGCCGCCTACGCCTTCCTGTGGCGGTCGCTGCTGGACGTCGACCTCGGCGGCACCGTCGTCGCCGAGGCGCGCCCGGTCGACGACCCGGTCCTGACCCTGCTCGCCGACCCGCGCAGCGCCGCGCCGACCGTGCGCGACCAGCTGTACGCCCGGGTGGTCGACGTGGACCGCGCGCTGGCCGGCCGCGGTTACGCCGCCGAGGCCGAGCTGGTGCTGGAGGTGAGCGACCCGCTCTGCCCGTGGAACGAGGGGCGGTGGCGGCTCATCACGGGCCCGGCGGGGGCCGACTGCGTCCGCACCCGCGCGGCCGCCGATCTGGCGCTCACGGCACGGGAGCTGGGCGCCGTGCTGCTGGGCGACGGCTCGTTCGCGCAGCTGGCGCTGGCCGGCCGGGTGACGGAGCTGCGCCCCGGCGCGGTCCGCGCCGCCACGGCCGCCTTCCGCCACGACCCGGCGCCGTTCTGCCCCATCGTCTTCTGACCTCGCGGCCAGCGCCCGCCGTCACCACCCGCCGACCCCTTACGGAGCCCGCCATGCCCGGTCCCGGCTATGCCTTCTTCGGGGAAGAGGAACGCACCAACGTCCAGCAGGTACTGAACACATGGTCCCGCTCCACCGCCGCGCACTCCTACCCGCTCGGCGACCTCACCCAGACGCGCCTTTTCGAGCAGGAGGCCGCGCGCCGGCTGGGCAGCCCGTACTGCCTGTCCGTCAACAGCGGTACGTCCGCGCTGCTCACCGCGCTGGCGGCGCTGGACATCGGCCCCGGCGACGAGGTCATCGTCCCCGGCTACCTCTACGTCGCCTCGGTCGCCGCCCTCGTCCACAGCGGCGCCACGCCCGTGGTCGCCGAGATCGACGAGACGCTGACCCTGGATCCCGCCGACGTCCGGGCCCGGATCACGCCGCGCACCAAGGCGCTGATGCCGATCCACATGCTCGGCGCACCCTGCGACATGGCCGCGCTGCGGGGGATCGCGGACGAGCACGGGCTGGTGGTGCTGGAGGACGCGGCACAGGCCTGCGGCGGGACGTACCACGGCCGGCCGCTGGGTTCCTTCGGCCGCGCGGCGGCGTTCTCGCTCAACATGTTCAAGGTGATCACCGCGTGCGACGGCGGGTTCCTGCTCGCCGCCGACGACCGCACCTTCCAGCGGGCGTACGGCTTCCACGACCACGGCTGGTTCCCGTACCGCCGCGAGGAGGGGGCCGGTGACCGGATGCTCGGCCTGAACCTGCGGATGACCGAGCTGACGGCGGCGGTCGCCCGCGCCCAGCTGGCCCGGCTGGACACCTTACTGGCCCGCACCCGGGCGCAGCGGAACGCGCTGGCCGCCCTCATCCCCCTGCGGGACGGGCTGGCCCGGCGTCCGTCGCACGACCCGGCGGGCGACTGCGCGACCGTACTGGTCCACCTCTTCGAGGAGCGGGCGGCGGCCGAGGCCGTGGCGAAGCGGCTGGGCACCAGGACACTGCTGCACTCGCCCAAGCACTACTACGGCGGGCTGCCGGAGCTGCGCGCCCTGGCCGCCGGCGACGCCCGGTCCTGCCCGTCCCGGCGCGGGGAACCCGCGTGGCAACGGCAGGACTTCCGGCCCGGCGCGCTGCCCCGCACCGACGACGTCCTGGGCCGCGCGGTGGCCCTGACCGTGGGCCTGTCCGACACGTACCTGGGCGCCGACGTGGGCGTCACCGTGTTCAGCGGGCCCGACGAGATCGCCGCGGCCGCCGAGCGCTTCCGGGCCACTGCGGACGAGGTACTGGGCTGACGCGACACGGGCGCCGGCCCGGCACCGCACCAGCCGGCGCCCCGCTCGAAGGGGAGGAGACGACATGCCCTCGATCCCGTTCCCGGCGGCACCCGGGTACCCGCGCCCCGCCGGCGCGACCGGCGCCGCCGGCACGGCCCCCGGACGGCCGCCGCTGATCAGCGTGGTGGTGCCGTGCTTCGACGAGGAGGCGGTGCTGGAGCGCACCCACCGCCGGCTCACCACCGCGCTGCTCGGCCTCCCGGACTGCGCGCACGAGGTGGTCTACGTCGACGACGGCAGCCGGGACGGCACCTGGCGCACGCTCGCCTCCCTCGCCGGCGGCGACCCCGCGGTCCGGCTCGTCCGGCTGACCCGGAACTTCGGCCACCAGCAGGCGATACTCGCCGGGCTGCGGACGGCCGCCGGGGACGCGGTGATCACCATGGACGCCGACCTGCAGGACCCGCCCGAACTGATCCCCGAGCTGGTCGCACGGTGGCGCGCCGGCTGGTCGGTGGTGTCGGCCCGGCGGACCTCGCGCGCCGGGGAGAGCCCCTTCAAGCGGGTCACCGCGCATGTCTACTACCGGCTGCTGGCCGCGCTGGCGGACCAGCCGGTGGCGCTGGACACCGGCGACTTCCGGCTGCTGGACCGGGCCGTCGTCCAGCTGCTCACCGAACTGCCCGAGGGCGAACCGTACTTGCGCGGATCGGTGTGCTGGGCGGGCTTCCCGGAGACCAGCGTGGGGTACGAACGGCTGCCGCGCCCGGCCGGCCGCTCGAAGTACTCACTGCGGAAAATGGCCGACCTCTCCCGCCGCGGGCTGGTGTCCTGCTCCCCCGCGCCCGCCCGGATGCCGGCCGTGGTGGGCCTGACCTGGCTGGGCGGCGCGGCCATGACCGCGGCTGTGCGCCGCCACCGGCTGCCGCTGGCGGCCTGGACGTTCGGCTGCGAGGCGGTGCTGCTGGGGCTGCTCGGCGAGTACCTGCGGCTGGTCCACCGCGAGCTGCGCGGCCGCCCGCCGTACGTCCTCCTGGAACGGCACCCGCCGCAGTCCGACGGTCCGGCGGAGGCGGTGGAGCCGGGCGCCGAGGCCGTACTGCCGCTGCCGGTGGCCGGTACCCGGGCGGCACGATGAGCGCCGCTGACGGGCGCGAGTGGGACGTCGTCGTGGTGGGCGCCGGGTTCACCGGGCTGGCGGCGGCGCACGAGCTGGGCCGGGCAGGACTGCGCTGCCTGGTCCTGGAGGCGGACGACCGGGTGGGCGGCCTCGCGGGCACCTTCCCGGTCGGCGGGCGGCAGCTGGAGCGCTTCTACCACCACTGGTTCGCCTCCGACACGGACATCTTCCGGCTCTGCGCCGAGCTGGGCCGCGGCGACCTCGTCGAGCGGCACCCGGGCCGTACCGGCTTCTACCACGCCGGCGCCGTGCACCGGCTGTCCACGCCGCTGGACGTGGCGCGGTTCGCGCCGCTGCCGGTCGCCGACCGGTTCCGGCTCGGCCGGTCGGTGCTGCGGGCCGGGCGGGTACGGCACTGGCGGGAGCTGGAGGCGCTGACGGCCGAGGAGTGGCTGGTGGGGCTGGCCGGGCGCCGGGTCTACGACCGGGTCTGGCGGCCGCTGCTGGAGGGCAAGTTCGGGGAGTACGCGCCGGAGGTCGGCGCCACCTGGATGTGGACCAAGCTGCGTCTGCGCGGCGGCAGCCGCAGCCGCGCCGGACGCGAGGTGCTCTACTACCTGCGCGGCGGCTGCGGCGCACTGCTGACCGCGTGGCTGCCGGAGCTGGCCCGGCTGGGGGTGCGCATCCGTACGTCCTGCCCGGTCACGGACGTACTGGTCGGGCCCCGGGGGGTGACCGGCGTACGGGCCGGCGGCACCCTGCACGCCGCCCGGCGGGTGCTGGTGACCACCGCGCCGGGCCCCGCCGCCGGCTTCCTCGCGGGGCAGGCGGCGGCCCATCCGGCCGTGCCGGGCCTGCGGCGGCAGCTCGCGGCGGTCCCGTACCTCGCCAACATCTGCCTGGTACTGGAGAACGACCGGCCGCTGTCGGACACCTACTGGCTCAACGTCACCGACCCCGGCTTCCCCTATGTCGGCGTCATCGAGCACACCAACCTCGACCCGGCACGGCACTACGGGGGACGGCACGTGGTCTACCTGTCGAAGTACCTGCCGGCCACCGCCGGGCTGTACCGGATGCCGGACGACCAGGTCTACCGCTACAGCCTGCTCCATCTGCGCCGGATGTTCCCCGCGTTCCGGGAGGAGTGGGTGCGCCGGTACCACGTGTGGCGCGCCGAGCACGCCCAGCCGGTGATCACCCGGCACTACTCGCGGACCGTCCCCGCCACCGAATCCCCCGTACCGGGCCTCTACCTGGCCGGCATGGCCCAGGTGTTCCCCGAGGACCGGGGCACCAACTACGCCCTCCGGGGCGGGCAGCGGGCCGGCCGGCTGATCGCCGACCGCGTCCGGGCGGCGGCCCGGCCCGCGCACCCCGCCCTGGCCACCACGGGAGCGGCAGATGACTGACCTCTTCACCGCCGAGGACTGCCTGTACATGACGCCACGTCAGGTGCACGGTCTGTACCGCCGTTACGTCAGCCGCAGCCAGGTGTCGCTGCTCGGCTCCTTCGGCTTCGGGCACGATCTGGCCGAGCGCGCCGAGGGATGCTGGATCACCCTGCGCGACGGGCGGCGGATCCTGGACTTCACCGGCGGCATCGGCGTCCTCAACCACGGCCACAACCACCCGCGGATCCTCGCGGCCCGCCGCCGCTTCGCCGAACGCCAGGCCATGGAGGTGCACAAGAACTTCCTCTCGCCCTACGTCGCCGCGCTCGCCCACAACCTCGCGCAGCTGCTGCCCGGCGACCTGAACATCGGCTACTTCCCGAACTCCGGCGCCGAGGCCGTCGAGGGCGCGCTGAAGCTGGCGTACAAGTACCACCGCGGCCGCCGCGGCACCGTGCTGCACAGCGACATCGCCTTCCACGGCAAGCTGCTCGGCGCGGGCAGCCTCACCGCCTCGCCCGAGGTGACGTTCCCCTACCCCGGCCTGCCGGGCACCGACGCCTTCGCCTACGACGACCTGGGCTCCTTCGTCCTCGCGCTGGAGCGGCACACCACCGGGGACGGCGGCAGCGACGTGTACGCGGTGGTGCTGGAGCCGTTCAGCGCCTCCGGGCTGCGCGAGTGCTCCGGGGAGTTCCTGCGCGAGGTGCGGCGGCTGTGCACCGAGCGGGACATCGTGCTCGTCCTCGACGAGGTGTACACCGGCTGGGGCAGGACGGGGACGCTGTTCCACTTCATGCGCCACCCGGGGCTCGTCCCCGACGTGCTCACCACGTCCAAGTCCTTCGGCGGGGGCAAGGCGTCGGTCTCCGGCTACGTCGCGCGCGAGCCGCTGTTCCGGGCCGCGTACGACAACCTCACCGACGCCACCCTGCACAGCACCACCTACTACGGCTTCGGGGAGGAGACCGTCACGGCCCTGGAGGCGGTGGCCATCGCGGTCGAGGACGACTATCCGGGGCGCGCGGTGCGGATCGGCGAGCGGCTGGCCGCAGGGCTGGCCGGGATCGCGGCCCGCCACCCGGACCTGGTCGCGGGCACGGCCGGGCGGGGCGCGCTGCACGGTGTGTTCCTGCGGGCCGGCCATCCGGCGCTGGACCGGGTGCTGCGGCTGCTGCCCGGCTCGTTCGCGCGGGACCCGCGGCTGCGGCTGAAGCTGGTCACCGCTGCCGTGATCGCCGCGCTGTACCGGGACCACGACGTGCTGACGTTCTACGGCTCCAACCACGGTCTGCCGCTGATCGTCTCGCCGCCACTGGTGGCCGGGGACAAGGAGGTCGAGGTGTTCCTGGCGGCGCTGGACGCCGTGCTGGAGCAGGGCGCGCCGCGCCTGCTGGCGGCGTTCGCCAGGGACCGGGCGGTCCGGCGGTGAGGCCCGACTCGCCGGAGCGGGCGCTGACGGCCGCCGGGCTGCCGGCCCTGTGGGCCGCGCGCCACCCGGTACTGCGGGACCCCGAGGTCCTCGCGCGCGCCACCGCCCATGTGGCGGGCAGCCTGCGGGCCCAGCCGCGTCCGTACCGGATCGCGGTCCGGCTCGCGCTGCGCCTCCTGCCGCTCGCGTTCCTGCTGATCGCCGGGGTGCGCATGGCGCGGTGCCGGCCCGCGGCGCTGGCGTACGGCGGCCAACGGCTCGCGCGGCTGCCGGGGTTCGCGCTGCTGCTGCGCTCGGCCGAGACGCTGGCGCTGTACGGCGGGCTGGACGGCGGCCCGGACCGGGTGGCCGCCGGCGCGGCCCCGCGGCCGTCAGCGCCGCCCTCCGTCCCGACGGAGGCCCCGACATGAGCGGGCGCACACCCCGCACCGTCGAGTGCGACGCGCTGGTCATCGGCTCCGGCGCCGGCGGGGCCGTCGCCGCCCTGGAGCTGGCCCGGGCGGGCCGCCGACCCGTCGTCCTGGAGGAGGGCCCGCGGGTGTCCACCGCCGAACTGGCCGCCGCGACACCGGCCGAGAACCTGCGGCGGCTGTACCGCAACGCCGGGCTCACCCCCGTCTTCGGCAGCCCCGTGATCCCGTACGGCGAGGGCCGCTGCGTGGGCGGCACCACCGTGGTCAACGGCGGCCTGCTGTGGGAGCCGCCGGCCGGGCTGCTGGAGCGGTGGGCGGACGGCCTCGGCACCGACGGATACCGGCTCCGCCACCTCGCCGGCCACCTGAGCGAGATCTCCCGGCGGCTGGAGGTGGCCCCGCAGCGGCACGGCGCGGGCAACGAGGACTCCCGGCTGCTGGCCGCGGCCGCCGAGGGACTGGGCTGGCGATGGACGTCGGCCCGGCGCGCGGCACCGGGCTGCGCGCACCGCAACCGCTGCCCCACCGGCTGCCCGTCCGGCGCCAAGCGGACCATGGCGACGACCTATCTGCCGGAGGCCGAGCGGTACGGCGCACGCATCGAACCGGGCGTACGCGTCGTACGGCTGGACCACGACGGCGGCACGGTGCGCGCCGTACGAGCGGTGGGGCCCGACGGCGCGCCGGTACGGTACCGGCCGCGTACGGTCTTCCTCGCCGCCGGGGCCGTCGGCAGCGCCGCGCTCCTCCAGCGCAGCGGCATCCACCGCCGGACGGCGGGCCGCTCCACGGCCTTCCACGTGAACCTGCGGCTGCCGGCCCGCTTCGGCTCCGCGCTGCACGCCGAGCGGGGCACCATCTTCACCGCCCAGGTGGGCGAGTTCGGCGGGCTGGGCGTCCACGTCATGGCCGCCAACCTCACGCCCGGCGCGCTGGCGGCGGCGCTCGCGCGCCAGGGCCCGGCGGTGGTCGACACGATGCTGGCCGACCACGCGCGGACGGCGGTCTTCACCGTGCAGGTGCGGATGACGGGCCGGATCCACGTCGGCCGACTGCCCGGCGCGGGCACCGTGCTGCGCCACCGGCTCGCGCCGCACGACGTGGACCTGCTGCGGTTCGCGCTGGTGCGGGCCGCGCGGCTGCTGTTCCGGGCCGGTGCGGTGGAGCTTTACCCGCCGGCGCCCGGGGTGCTGGTCTCGGCGCGGTCGGCGGAGGAGTTCGCACGCGGCACCGACCCGCGCACCTGGGACCTGGTCTGCGTGCACGCCATGGCGTCCTGTCCGATGGCGCCGGCCGAGCGCGGCGGGGTGTGCGGCCCGGACGGCCGCCCGTACGGCTTCCGCAATCTGCGGGTGTGCGACGCCGCGGTGCTGCCGGGCCCGACCGGTGTCAGCCCGCAGGGCACGATCATGGCCTTCGCGCACGAGATCGCCGCCCGGTACCTCACGGCTCCGCCAAGGAGGCAGCGATGAACCCCACGCACCCGCCGGAGCTGCCGGGACTGCTGCGTCCCACCGGGCCCGAAGTGGACTGCGACATCGCGGTCATCGGGGCCGGCATGGGCGGGGCGACCCTGGCGTACGCGCTGCGCGACTCCGGCGCCCACGTCCTCGTCGTCGAGCGCGGTGACTTCCTGCCCCGGGAGGCGGCCAACTGGTCGCCGCACGCGGTCTTCACCGAGCGGCGCTACCGCAACGCCGAGCGCTGGTACGACGCCGACACCGGGCGGCGCTTCCAGCCGAACGTCCACTACTGCGTCGGCGGCAACACCAAGGTCTTCGGCGCCACACTGCCGCGTTTCCGGGAGGCCGACTTCGGGCCGGTGGAACACGCCGAGGGCATCTCGCCCGGCTGGCCCTTCTCGTACGCCGAGCTGGAGCCGTACTACGCGGCGGCCGAGCGGCTCTACCGGGTGCACGGCACGTCCGGCCAGGACCCCACCGAGCCCTGGCGGTCCGGCGGCTTCCCGTACCCGGCGGTGCCGCACGAACCGGCCGTCGCCGCGCTGGCCGACGCGCTGCGCGCCCAGGGCCTGGCCCCCTTCGACCTGCCCACCGGCATCGATCTGCGGCCGGGCGGGGCCTGCGTGCGCTGCGCCACCTGCGACGGCTTCCCGTGCCTGCTGGACGCCAAGAGCGACGCGGACGTGTGCGCGCTGCGGCCCGCGCTGGCCTCGGGCAACGTGTCCCTGCTGACCCGGACGACCGTGACCGGGCTGCTGACCGACCCGCCGGGGCGGCGGGTGACCGTCGTCGCGGCGCGCCGCGACGGCACGGAGCTGCGCATCCGCGCGGACCGGTACGTGCTGGCCTGCGGCGCGGTGAACACCGCCGCGCTGCTGCTGCGTTCGCGGACCGGGCGGCCCGAGGGGCTGGCGAACTCCTCGGGACAGGTCGGCCGCCGCTACATGGCGCACCACAGCACCTTCCTCGTCGCCGCCGATCCCCGCCGCACCGGCCGGACCGTCTTCCAGAAGACCCTGGGGCTGAACGACTGGTACCTGGCGAACGGCGCACGCGGCCCGCTGGGCAACGTCCAGACCCTCGGCAAGCTCCAGGCCGCCACCGCCCGCGGGCTCCATCCCCGGCTGCCGGGCCCGGCGCTGGAGTTCCTCACCCGGCACAGCGTCGACCTCTACCTGACCAGCGAGGACCTGCCGGACCCCGGCAACCGCGTCACGGTCGGGCCGAGCGGTGCCATCCGGATCGCCCGGCGCCCGGCGAACCTCGCTCCCCACCGCGAGCTGGTGCGCAGGACCGCCCGGATGATGCGGCGCGCCGGGTACCCGCTGGTGTCGGCCCGGCGCATGGGCATCGACGTCACCTCGCACCAGTGCGGCACGGCGGCCGCCGGTACCGACCCGGCCACCAGCGTCGTCGACCCGGGGTGCAAGGCGCACGACCTGGACAACCTGTGGATCGCCGACAGCTCCTGGTTCCCGTCGTCGGCGGCCGTCAACCCCGGCCTGACCATCGCCGCCAACGCGCTGCGCGTCGCGGACGGGCTGCTCCCCCGCAGGCCGGGCAGCGCCCGGGCCCGCGCGGACGGCCCGGCCGGCACCGTGCAGGGAGGACCCCGATGAGCACCGCACCGCTGCAGGACATGTACTGGCCGCCCGTACGGCCGTTCCAGGGACTCGCCCCCGAGCTGGCCCGCTTCCTGTCCGCACCGTCCGACGCGCAGGCGGAGGTGCTGGCCCGGCTCCGCGGCGACCCCGAGGCGCACGGCCGGTTCCTGCACGAACACCTGGCCACGCTGTGCTCCCGGTCCCTCGGCTACCGCGACGGGCCGGCCACCCTGACCCGCGACGACGACCTGGAGATCGCCCTGTTCGCGGCGCGGACCCGGCTGGAACGCGAGCTGATCGACCGCTGGGCCAGGCCGGCGCCGGTGCCCGAACCGGACGGCCAGGAGGAGGCCGCCGACTACCTGGACGAGCTGGCCGCCGACAACAGCGGCGTCTCCCACCCGCTCTTCGACTATCTCGCCACGGAGGCCGGCCGCCCGCAGATCGAGTACTTCGTCCGCTGCGAACTGATCCGCAACGAGGTCGTCGACGACGAGGTCGCGCTGCTGGTGGTCGGCCTCCAGGGCCGGCAGAAGGCGGTCGCCGCCGCCAACCTGTGGGACGAGTGCGGCCGCGGCCGGCTGGAGAACTTCCACACCTACTGGCTGCGCCGCCAGCTCGGCTCGGCCGCCGGCTGGGAGGAGCTGGCCCGGTACCGCAGCGCGCACCCCTGGTTCGCGAAGATCACCTCCAATCTGTTCACGGCGCTGCTCACCCGCCCGTCCCGCACCCAGGCCGCGTACGGCTGCTTCTTCGTCTTCGAGAGCTGGGTCGAGCCGCACTTCCGGCAGCTGCTGGCGGGCATGGACCGGGTGGGCCTGCACGAGGAGGACACCCGCCTCTACTTCACCGCGCACACCCGTATCGACCCCCGCCACAGCCAGGAGCTCTCCGAGGGGCTGCGCGCCCAGCGGCCCCGGCTGACGCCCGCCGAGATCTGCCAGGTGCTGCGCGGCGCCCACCTGGCCGTCGACGCGGGGACCCGGCAGTACGACCATCTGCTCCGGCATCTCGTACGGTGGCGCGGCCCGCAGGCGGGGTAAGGGACCGAAAGGCACCCGTCCCGTTAAATGGTGACGTGCTGTCACTTGATCAGGAGGCGCCGTGAACCGTACCGAGGAGCAGGCGCCGGCGGCGGACGCCGACCGGGTGCTCGGACTGGACGTCGGCGGCACGGTCATCAAGTCCGCGCTGGTCGCCCCGGACGGCACCGCCACCGGCGAGCGCCGTTCCGCCACCCGCCCGGCCGACGGCCCGGACGCCGTGCTCGCGGCCGTACTGGACCACGCCGAGCAGGCCGTGGCCGAGGCCCGGGCCGGCGGCCGCGCGGTGCGCGCTGCGGGCATCGCCTCCTGCGGGCTGGTGGACGAGGACGCCGGCACGGTGGTGTTCTCCTCGGTCGTCAAGTGGCGGGACGTCCCGCTGCGGCGGCTGGTCGCCGAGCGCCTCGGGCTGCCCGTCGCGCTCGGCCACGACGTGCGCTCCGGCGGCATCGCCGAGGCCCGGCTCGGCGCGGGCCGGGGCCACCCCGTCGTGCTCTTCGTCCCGGTCGGCACCGGCGTCGGCGGCGCCGTGCTGCTCGACGGCCTGCCGTTCGCCGGCAGCCACTGGCGCTCGGCGGAGCTGGGCCATCTGGTCCTGCGGCCCGGCGGCGAGCCGTGCGGATGCGGGCAGCGCGGCTGCCTGGACACGCTCGCGGGCGGCGGCGCCATCGCCCGGCGGTACGCCGCCGCGCGCGGGGCGGCGAACGGCGACGCGGCGCCCACGGTGAGCGCGGCCGAGGTGGCGCGCCGGGCGGCGGCCGGCGACGCGGCCGCAGCCCGGGTCTGGGACGAGGCGGCGGACGCGATGGCCGAGGGGCTGCTGGCGGCGGTGACGCTCTTCGACCCCGGCGTGCTGGTCCTGGGCGGCGGCGTCAGCCAGGCGGGCGATCAGCTGCTGGTGCCGTTGCGGCGGCACCTGGAACGCCGGGTGGCCTTCCAGGTCCTGCCCGACATCGTGCGCGCCGAGCTCGGGGAACGCGCGGGCCGCATCGGCGCCGGCCTGCTCGCCTGGGACCTGCTGCGGGCCACGCGTACCACCGCCGCGGGTCCCGTCGCGCCCGCCGGCTCCCTGCCCTGAGCCGGGCCGGGCCCGGCCCGGCCGGCGTCCGGCACCGGCGTCCGCACCGAGAGGTCTCCATGTTGCGCCAACGCCCCACCTCCCCGGCCCGGTTCATCGAGGGCCGCACCATCGACGCGGTACCGGAGGACGAGCGGCACGGCCGGCCGCGCGACCTCTTCGCCCTCTGGTTCGCCGCGAACATCAGCCCCCTCACCCTCGTCTCCGGCACCCTCGCGCCGGTCGTCTTCGGTCTCGGCCTGTGGCCCGGCATCGCCGCCGTCCTGCTGGGGAACCTCGCCGGCGGCTTCCTCATGGCACTGCACGCCGCCCAGGGACCGAGACTCGGCGTACCCCAACTGATCCAGAGTCGCGGCCAGTTCGGCAGCCACGGTGCGCTGCTGGTCACCGTGCTGGTCGTCTTCATGTACGCGGGCTGGTTCGCCTCCAACCTCGTCATCGCCGGGCAGGCCCTCCATCAGGTGGTGCCCGCGCTGTCCGTCCCCGCCTGGCTGGTGGTGTGCGCCACCGCCGGGCTGGTCGTCGCCACGGTCGGCCACGACCTCATCCACCGGGTCGGCCGCTGGGCGACGGTGCTCGCCCTGCTCCTGCTCGCGCTCAGCGCCGTACGCGTCCTGACCGCACCGGACGTGCTCCAACGGGCCGCCGGGAACAACGACTTCTCCCTCACCGGTTTCGTGGGCATGGCCGCGACCGGCGTCCTCCTCCAGATCGCCTACGCGCCGTACGTCTCGGACTACACCCGCTACATGCCGTCCGACACGGCCGGGCGCCGCGCCACACTGTGGTGCACCTACTGGGGCTGCGTGCTGGGCAGCGCGCTGCCGATGCTGCTCGGCGTGGTCATGGGCCTGGCCGTCGCGGACGACACGATCAGCGGTCTGGCGGCGGTCCTCGGCGGCACGCTGTCCGCCGTCGTGCTCTTCGGCTTCGCCGCCGTCGTGGTGCACATCAACTCGATGAACCTCTACGGCACGGCGCTCTGCCTGGTGACCGCGGTCCAGACGTTCCGGCACCGCTGGCTGCCCGGCCGCGCCGCCCGCGCCCTCCTGGTCGCCGCCCCGCTGGCCGCCGGCCTGACCATGGCGCTGGCCTTTCAGGACTCCTTCCTGGCCTCCTACACCGACTTCCTCTCGGTCCTCCAGTACGTCCTGATCCCGTGGACCGCGATCAACCTCGTCGACTTCTACCTGGTCCGGCGCGGCACGTACGACGTGGCTTCCTTCTTCGCCCCGGCGGGCGGGGTCTACGGCCGCTTCCGCACCCCCGCCCTCCTGGTCTACGCCGCCAGCTTCGCCCTCCAGGTCCCCTTCATGCACACCTCCGCCTACACCGGCCCGGTCGCCCACGCCCTGGGCGGCACCGACCTGGCCTGGGCCGTCGGCCTGACCTCGGCGGCCGCCGGGTACTGGGCGGCGGCGCGGCTCGGCGCGCGCCGCCGGCCGGACGGGGCGCCGGCCGCACCGGCCGTCACCGCAGATCCGAGGAGCACACCATGACTTGCGTGCACGACGACCTCTGCCGTACCGCCGCCCGGCTCCTGCGCGCCAACCGCTACCTCACCCTGGGCACCGCCTCCCCCGACGGCGTGCCGTGGGCCGTGCCCGTCACCTACGCCTGGGACGACGCCGACCGCTTCTACTGGTACTCGGCGTCCGACGCCGTGCACTCACGCAACATCACGGCGAACGCCGCCGTCTCGCTGCTGGTCTACGACTCGCGTGCCGCTGACGCCGACGGCCAGGCCCTGTACGCGGCGGCCACGGCGGAAACCGTCCCGGAAGCGGACCTCCCCGCGGCCCTGGCCACCTTCTACACCCACCGCTACCCCGACCCGGCACTCCGCGCCCGCAAGGCCCGAAGCGCGGCGGAGTTCCTGAACACGGCACCAAAACGCATGTACCGCGCGACGGCCCACACCTACTCCCTCCTCCACCCCGACGCCCACCCGGCCCACGGCCCGTCTGTCCCGTACCGCGTGACCGTGCCGTTCCGTACGGCGTCGGCGGCGCCCTGAGCGGGTGAAAACGCCTCGGGAAACCCGGCGTTCACACCATTGACACTCCCCCACCCCCTCCCTACTGTTCCCCGGCGAATCGCTTCGACGTCCATTGTCGAAACGGTTCGACACGCCGGTCCGGGGGACGCGGCAGCGAGGGGAGCGGGATGGTCAAGATCACGGATGTGGCGCGGCGCGCCGGTGTGTCGCCGAGCACGGTGTCGTACGTGCTCAGCGGGAAGCGGTCCATCTCGGCCGCCACCCAGCGCCGTGTCGAGGAGAGCATCCGCGAGCTCGGGTACCGCCCGCACGCCGGGGCGCGGGCGCTGGCCAGCAGCCGGTCCAATGTGGTGGCGCTGGTGATGCCGCTGCGCAGTGGCATCCATGTGCCCGTGCAGATGCAGTTCGCGGCGTCCGTGGTCACCACGGCCCGCGCGCACGACCACGACGTGCTGCTGCTGACCCAGGAGGAGGGTGAGGACGGGCTGCGCCGGGTGGCGGACAGTGCGCTGGTGGACGCGCTGGTGGTGATGGACGTCCAGCTGCACGACGCCCGGGTGCCACTGCTCCGCTCCCTGGGCCTGCCGTCGGTCCTCATCGGGTTTCCCGCCGAGGCCGACGGACTGACCTGTATCGACCTGGACTTCACCGCGACCGGCGAGGAGTGCGTCGCGCACCTGGCGCGGCTCGGGCACCGCAGTGTCGCGCTGCTGGGCTCGCCGCCGGAGGTGTACGTGCGCGGCACCGGCTTCGCGCGGCGGACGGCGGCGGGCTTCACGGCCGCGGCACACCGGTACGGCATGTCCTCGGCCGTGCTGCCGTGCGCGCCCGGAGCGCAGGCCGCGCGCGAGACCGTCGACCGGCTGCTGCGCGAACACCCGGATCTGACGGGGGTCGTCGTGCACAACGAGCCGGCGCTCGGCCCGCTGCTGGAGGCGTTCCGGGGTGCCGGGCTGCGTGTGCCGGAGGACCTGTCGGTGATCGCGCTGTGTCCGGACGAGTTCGCCGAAGGGGCCGCGGTGCCGCTGACCTCCGTCGCCATTCCCGCCGCCGAGGTGGGTGAACGCTCCGTCGAGCTGCTGATGGCCAAGCTCGACGGCCGGGAGGTGCCTGCTGCGACCTTGCTGCCGCCGCGGCTGACCGAACGGGCGAGCACCGCACCTCGTACGAGCACTGCCTGACGGCGGCCGGCCTCGGCCGGTCTCCGATTCCGCTCCGCACCGGCACCACGCACCGTTCATCGAAGCGCTTCGACTCGAAGGAGTCCAGGTGAAGCCCCAGGGTCTTTCCCGACGTGACGTGCTCGCCCTCGGCCTGGCGGCCGCTCCCCTGGCCGCCGGCCTGGAGCTGGCCGGAGCCGGTCCCGCGGCCGCCCGTTCCCGTACCGCCGCGAGCCCCGGTCA
This sequence comes from Streptomyces sp. NPDC050806, assembly GCF_055586425.1. Classification (NCBI taxonomy): domain Bacteria; kingdom Bacillati; phylum Actinomycetota; class Actinomycetes; order Kitasatosporales; family Streptomycetaceae; genus Streptomyces; species Streptomyces sp. NPDC050806. The sequence goes on from NZ_JBVJIF010000004.1 coordinate 286,784, forward strand.
GCCGTTCCGGAGTCCGGAGCTCCCCCTTGAGGAACGCGTCGGCGATCTGCTCAGCAGACTGACGACGGACGAGAAGATCTCCCTGCTGCACCAGTACCAGGCAGGGATCCCGCGCCTCGGCATACGGCCGTTCCGCACCGGCACCGAGGCGCTGCACGGGGTCGCCTGGCTCGGCCCGGCCACCGTCTTCCCGCAGGCCGTCGGCCTGGCCTCCACCTGGAACCCCGAGCTGATCGGGCGCGTGGGTGCAGCCGTCGGTGACGAGGCGCGCGGCTTCCAGCACGAGCGGCCCGCGGGGTGGGGGCTGAACCTGTGGGCGCCGGTGGTCAACCTGCTGCGCGATCCGCGCTGGGGCCGCAACGAGGAGGGGTACAGCGAGGACCCGTACCTGACCGGTGTGCTCGCCACCGCCTACGGCAGGGGGCTGCAGGGCGACGACCCGGCCCACCTGAAGACGGCGCCCACGATCAAGCACTACCTGGCCAACAACACCGAGACCCGCCGCACCACCTCCGACTCGGTCCTCCGTCCGCGCGTCCTGAAGGAGTACGACGAGGCGGCCTTCCGCCCGGCCCTCGCCGCCGATGCGGTGACCGGTGTGATGTCCGCGTACAACCTGGTCAACGGCCGTCCCGCCACGGTCGACCCGGACCTGAACGACACCGTGCGCACGTGGGCGGAGAAGGATCTTTTCCATGTCACGGACGCGGACGCGCCCAACAATCTGCTCCCCGGCAACCAGGACTACTACCCCACCCTGGCGGAGGGCGACGCCGCCGCGCTCAAGGCCGGTATCGACAGCTTCACCTCCGACAGCGCGGACCCGGCGAAGACCGTCAAGGCGATACGCACGGCCCTGGCGGAGGGGCTGATCGACGAGTCCGACATCGACACCGCAGCCCGGCATCTGCTCGGCATCCGGTTCCGGCTCGGCGAGTTCGACCCCGACGGCGGCCCGTACGCGAAGATCGGCAGATCGGTCATCGACAGCCCGGCGCACCGTGCGCTGGCCCGCGAGACCGCCCGCGAGGCGGTGGTCCTGCTGCGGAACGACCACGCGACGCTGCCGCTGGACGCCGGGACCGTCAGGAAGGTCGCCGTGGTCGGCCCGCTGGCCGACACCCTCTACACCGACTGGTACTCGGGAACCCTCCCGTACGAGGTCACCCCGCTCCAGGGCGTCTGGGAGCGGCTCGGCTCCGCCGCGACCGTCACCACCAGCGAGGGCGTGGACCGGGTGGCGTTCCGCAACACGGCGACGGGTGCGTATCTCACCGGGGGCGGCGGCGAGAGCGGGGCCGTGCTCAGGGAGGCGGGCGGCAGCGCGGGCGACACCGGGCGGTTCGATGTCTTCGACTGGGGCCAGGGCGTGGTGACGCTGCGCAGCGTGGCCAACGGCAAGTACGTCGGCTACGACGGGACGGCGTTCCGCAACGACCAGACACAGCCCAACGGCTGGTACGTACAGCAGCAGTTCGTCCTGGAGGAGCCGGGCGACGGCACCGGCACCCGGCTGATCCGTTACGCGGGGTACGAGACCGCGGCCGACTGGTTCGGCGACAAGAAGTACCTCGGGGTGGACGGCGACGGCGCCCTGCGGCTGGCCACCCGGGAGGACGCCGCCCGGTACGAGGTGGAGATCGTACGCGGCGGGGTCGCCCACGCGGTCGAGGCGGTGCGCGGCGCCGACGCCGCGGTCGTGGTGGTCGGCAGCATGCCGTGCATCAACGGCCGCGAGGACCACGACCGTACGGACATGGGGCTTGCCGCCGGACAGTCGGCGCTGGTCGAGGCGGTACGCGCGGCCAATCCCCGCACCGTGGTCGTCCTGGAGACCAGCTACCCGGTGACGGCCGGCCGGGAGCCGCGGCGCGTCCCGGCGATCGTGTGGACCACGCACGCGGGCCAGGAGACCGGGCACGCCGTGGCCGACGTGCTGTTCGGCGACCACAATCCGGCCGGACGGCTCACCCAGACCTGGTACCGCTCGGCGGACGACCTGCCGGACATGCTGGACTACGACATCATCGCCTCGGACCGCACCTACCTCTACTTCCGGGGCGAGCCGCTGTACCCCTTCGGGCACGGCCTGTCCTACACCACGTTCCGCTACGGCCGGCCCGAGCTGTCCGCGCGCCGTGTGGACGGTGCCGGCACGGTCACCGTCTCCGTGCGGGTGACCAACACCGGCGAGCGGGACGGCGACGAGGTCGTGCAGCTCTACACCCACCAGCGGACCTCACGCGTCAAGCAGCCGCTGAAGCAGCTCCGCGGCTTCGCCCGCGTCCACCTGAAGGCCGGCCGGAGCACCACCGTACGGCTGCCGCTGCGCGCCGCGGACCTCACCCACTGGGACGTCACCCGCGGCCGCACGGTCGTGGAGAGCAGCGTCCACGACGTGCTGGTGGGCGCGTCGTCGCGGGACATCCGGGGGCGTACGGCGCTCCGCGTCGACGGCGAGACCGTCCCGGCCCGGAACCTGGCCAGGACCACCCGCGCCGCCGACTTCGACGACTACCGGGGCGTCCGGATCGTCGACGAGAGCAGGGCCGGCGGGGACTCGGTCGGCGCTGCCGGGGACGGTGACTGGATCGCCTTCCGCGACGCGGAACTGGGCCGTGGGGCGAGGTTGTTCACCGCTCGCGTCGCGAGGGAGGAGGGTGGCGCCGGGACCGTGCAGGTACGGCTCGGCGCACCGGACGGGCCCGTCGCCGGGACGGCCGAGGTCCCCAGCACCGGCGACCGGTACACGTACGCCACCGTCACCGCCCGGCTGCGCGGCGCCCGCGGCAGGCACGACGTCCACCTGGTCTTCTCGGACGCGATGCGGCTGAGCACGTTCTCGCTGCGCTGACGCGCCTCCCCTGCCCCGCCGCCTCCCCTGCCCACCGCACTCAGAGCCGCCGCCGAACGGAGAACCCACCCCATGCACTCCCGCGCAGCAAGACCCGTGCTCGCCGTGGTCACGGCGGTCGCCACGGTCGCGCTCGGTCTCACCGGGTGCGCCGCGGCGCCGGACCCCGGCACGGTCACCGTGCTCAACTCGGCCACCGACACCGCCGAACACCACAAGAACCAGAAGTTCTTCGACCGCTGCGCCCGGCCGCTGGGCCTGCGCGTGGAACAGCTCAGCGTCCCCGCCGACCAGGTGTCCTCCAAGGCCCTGCGGATGGCGTCCTCCCACTCGCTTCCCGACATCCTGGAGCTGGACGGCTCCGAACTGCCGCAGTTCGCGCTGACCGGCGGCCTGCGGCCGCTGTCCGGCCTCGGCGTGGCCGCCACGGGCTTCTCCCGCAGCGCCGTCTCCCTCGGGTCCTATCGGGGCACCCGGTACGGCGTGGCGCGCTCCGCCAACTCCCTCGCGCTGTACTACAACCCCGACCTGCTGGCGAAGGCCGGTGTCGAGCCGCCCCGCACCTGGGCGGAGCTGCGTACCACCGCGCGGAAGCTCACCGGGGACGGCACCTACGGGCTGGCCTTCAGCGCCAGCCCGGACGCCGACGGGGTCTACCAGTTCCTGCCGTTCTTCTGGTCGGCGGGCGGGGACGAGGCCCGGCTCGACGGCGGTGGCGGCGCCGCGGCGCTGGGGCTGTGGCAGCAGTTGGTGGCGGACCGTTCGGTCTCCAAGGCGGTGGTGAACTGGAACCAGCAGGACGTCAACGACCAGTTCGTCGCGGGCCGCGCCGCCATGATGATCAACGGGCCGTGGCAGGTGCCGGTGCTCGCCGCGCAGCAGAAGACCAAGTGGGCCGTCGCCACGATTCCCGTCCCGAAGGCGGGCGGCACCGCGGTCGCGCCCATCGGCGGCACCGTCATGACCGTACCGAAGAGCGACACCCCGGAGCGCGAGCGGAACGCGGCGAAGATCCTGAACTGCCTCAACTCCCCGGCGAATCAGCTCGCCTGGGGGCAGGCCACCAACAACGTGCCCACCCGCACCGCCGCGGCCCGCAGCTACGCCGAGCGGAACCCGAAGCTGGCGCCGTTCACCGAACTGGTCGCCACGGCCCGCTCCCGCACCGCCCGGGTCGGCACCCGGTGGCCCGTCGTGGGGGACGCCCTCGCGGGCGCCTTCCAGTCCGTACTGACCGGCCGGAGCAGCCCCGGGCAGGCGCTGCAACGGGCCCAGCAGCAGGCATCGGCGGGGAAGTGAGAGCGGCCATGAACTCCCTCACGCGGCGTCCCGCCCTCCTGCGCTGGCTCTTCATCGCGCCCGCGCTCGTCTACATGGCGGCCTTCTTCGGCTACCCGCTGGTCCGCAACCTGCTGATGAGCTTCCAGCACTACACGCCCACCACCTACTTCACCGGCGAGGCCCCTTTCAACGGGCTCGACAACTGGCGTGCGGTGCTCTCCGATCCGCTCTTCACCGACGCGCTGTGGCACACGGCGCTGTTCACGGCCGGGTCGCTGGCCGGCCAGTTCACCATCGGGCTGGCGCTGGCCGTCTTCTTCTCCCGGCGCTTCCGGCTCGCGGGGCCGGTCCGGGCCGTACTGCTGCTGCCGTGGCTGGTGCCCATGGTGGTGTCGGCCGTCGTGTGGCGGCGCATCCTCGACCAGGAGCACGGCGTCCTGAACAGCGCGCTGCAGGCCGTCGGCCTGGGGGACGGCACAGTGCCGTGGCTGAGCAGTCCGAGCGTGGCGCTGGTCTCCGCCGTCCTGGTCAACATCTGGATCGGCATCCCCTTCAACATGGTGATCCTCTACGGGGGTCTCCAGGAGATACCGCGCGAGCTGTACGAGGCGGCCGCGCTGGACGGGGCACGTCCCTGGCGGGCGTTCCGCAGCATCACCCTGCCGATGCTGCGGCCCGTGATCACCGTCGTCCTCGTCCTCGGCTTCATGTCCACGGTGAAGATCCTCGACCTGATCCTGGCGCTCACCGGGGGCGGCCCGGCCGACGCCACCCAGACCCTGGGCACCGTCACCTATCAGCTGTCCTTCCTGCGGCTCGACTTCGGCCAGGGTGCCGTCGTCGGCACCGTCCTCATCCTGGTCAGCGCGGTCTTCGCCGTGCTGTACCTGCGCGCGAACCGCGCCGACTTCGGCAAGGGGAAGTGATCTCGAAGTGCTCCCGACACCTGCTCGCCGGCTGCGCGGCGCCTGGAACACCGCCGCCGCGCTGCTGATCCTCGCCGTGCTGCTCTTCCCCGTGTACTGGATGGTGAACACCGCGCTGCAGCCCGCTTCGGGCATCGCCGTCGACTGGTTCCCGGGCGACCCGGGCCTGGCGAGCTTCCGGCTCGCGCTGGAGAGCCAGGGCCGGTCGATGCTCACCAGCCTGATCGTCGCGCTCGGTGCCGTCGCCGTCTGTCTGGCGCTGGCGGCGCCCGCCGCGTACGGGCTGGCGCAGTCCGCGCTGCGCGGCGGCCGCACCGTCGTCTTCACCACGCTCATCACGCAGATGGTGCCGGGCATCGTCATCGCCAACGCCCTGTACAGCGCGTACGCGGAGCTGGGCCTGGTCAACTCCTACCTCGGGCTGATCCTCGCCGACGCCTCGCTGGGGCTGCCGTTCTCCATCGTGCTGCTGCGCGCCTTCATGGTGTCCCTGCCCGCCGAGGTCATCGAAGCGGCCCTGGTCGACGGAGCGAACCGCTTCACCGCCTTCGTCCGCATCGTGCTCCCGATGTCCCGCAACGCGCTCATCACGGCCGGGCTGTTCACCTTCCTCTTCGCCTGGTCGGACTTCATGTTCGCGCTGACCCTCAACACCACCGACGACGTCAAGCCGGTCACCCTCGGCATCTACCAGTTCGTCGGGGCCCACGTCAGCGACTGGGGCGCGGTCATGGCGACGGCCGTGCTGTCCGCGGTGCCCGCGGCGGTCCTGCTGGTCGTCGCCCAGAAGTACATCGCCGCGGGCATCGCCGGCGGATCCGTCAAGTAGCCACCGCGCGACAGGGAAGGCAGCCCATCGAATGAAGTTCACCGACGGCTACTGGCTGATGCGGGACGGCGTCGACGCCTCGTACGCCACCGAGATCACCGACACCCGCGTCACGGACGACCGCTTCACCCTCTACGCCGCCGTACGCCACGTCCGGCACCGCGGCGACACCCTCAACGCACCGCTGCTCACCGTGGAGTGCTTCTCGCCCGCCGAGGGGGTGATCGGCGTCCGCGCCACCCATCACGCGGGCACGCCCGACCGGGGCCCGCACTTCGCCCTGCGCACCGCCCCGGACGGCACCCCTGCCGGCAAGGTCCACCGCGACGGCTCGCTGCTCGAACTCACCACCGGTGGACTGTCGTTGCGGGTCGACACCGCGGCACCGTACCGACTGGACTTCATCGCCGGCGACCGGATCCTCACCTCGGTGGCGGCGCGCGGCACCGGCTTCGCGACGACGCCCGACGGCGCGCACCACTCCCTCGCCCAGCTCTCCCTGGACGTCGGCGAGCTGGTGTACGGGCTGGGCGAGCGCTTCACGCCGTTCACCCGCAACGGGCAGCGCGTCGACATCTGGCAGGCGGACGGCGGAACGGCCAGCGAGCAGGCCTACAAGAACGTGCCGTTCCACCTCACCAACCGCGGCTACGGCGTCTTCGTCAACCACCCGGGCCACGTCTCCTACGAGGTGGGTTCCGAAGCGGTCGGCCGGGTCCAGTTCAGCGTGGAGGACCAGAGCCTGGAGTTCTACCTCGTCCACGGCCCGTCGCCGAAGGAGATCCTGGACCGCTACACCGCGCTGACCGGCCGCCCGGCGCTGCCGCCCGCCTGGTCGTTCGGCCTGTGGCTGTCCACGTCCTTCACCACCTCCTACGACGAGGAGACCGTCACCCGCTTCGTACGCGGCATGGCCGAGCGCGAGATCCCGCTCGGCGTCTTCCACTTCGACTGCTTCTGGATGCGCGCGTACCAGTGGTGCGACTTCACCTGGGACCCGGAGGTCTTCCCCGACCCGGAGGGCATGCTGCGGCGCCTCAAGGGCGAGCACGGTGAAGGTGACGGGAACGGGAACGGGCTGAAGATCTGCGTCTGGATCAACCCGTACATCGCGCAGAAGTCTCCGTTGTTCGAGGAGGCCGCCCGCCTCGGGTACTTGGTGCGCAGGCCGGACGGCAGTGTGTGGCAGTGGGACATGTGGCAGGCCGGCATGGGGCTGGTGGACTTCACCCACCCCGGCGCGCGCGAGTGGTACGCGGACAAGCTGCGCGGGCTGCTCGGCCAGGGCGTCGACTGCTTCAAGACCGACTTCGGGGAGCGCGTTCCCACCGACGTGGTGTGGCACGACGGGTCCGACCCGGCCCGGATGCACAACTACTACACCCACCTCTACAACCGCACCGTCTTCGAGACGCTGGCCGCCGAGCGCGGCGACGGCGAGGCCGTCCTCTTCGCGCGCTCCGCGACCGCCGGCGGCCAGCAGTTCCCCGTGCACTGGGGCGGCGACTGCGAGTCCACCTTCGGCGCGATGGCCGAGTCGTTGCGCGGCGGGCTCTCGCTGGGCCTCTCCGGCTTCGGGTTCTGGAGCCATGACATCGGGGGCTTCGAGGGCACGCCGAGCCCCGAGGTCTTCAAGCGCTGGGTGCAGTTCGGACTGCTCTCCTCGCACAGCCGGCTGCACGGCAGTACGTCGTACCGCGTGCCGTGGGACTTCGACGAGGAGGCCGTCGCCGTCACCCGCGACTTCACCCGGCTCAAGCACCGGCTGATGCCGTACCTGTACCGGGCCGCCCAGCAGGCGGCGGCCCATGGCACGCCCGTGATGCGCGCGATGCTGCTGGAGTTCCCCGACGACCCGGCCTGCCACACCCTGGACCGGCAGTACATGCTCGGCGAGGACCTCCTGGTGGCCCCGGTCCTCGGCGCGGACGGCACCGTGGAGTACTACGTACCGGACGGCGAGTGGACCCACCTGCTCTCCGGAGAACGGGTACGGGGACCCGGCTGGCGGCGCGAGCGGTACGGCTTCGACAGCCTGCCCCTGCTGGCACGCCCCGGCTCCGTCCTCCCCTTCGGGAGCGTGCCCGACAGCGCGGTCCACGACTGGCGGCACGACGTGACGCTGCGGGTGTACCGGCTCCGCGACGGCGACACGGTGACCACGCGCGTCCCGGCGCCGGACGGCGCCCCCGACGCCGTCTTCCGCACCCGCCGGGACGGCTCGGACCTCCGGGTCGAGGCGACCGGGGCCCCGGGCCCCTGGCACGTGCTCCTCACCGGGTCGGGCACCCTCCTGACCGCGGCCCCGGGCGTCCGGGAGCTGTCGGCACGCCTCGGCGGGGCGGACTGCTGACCCCGGTCCACAGGGGCCGGTGGTCCGCCGGACGGGAACCGGTACGGACCGTCAGCCGGCGGTCCGCGCCGGGGCGGGGAGCGTGGCGTGTACCTGGAAGCCACCGCCGTCCCGGGGGCCCGTCGTGAGGTCGCCGCCGGCCAGGCGCACCCGCTCCGCCAGGCCGATCAGGCCGTGGCCGCCGCTGGGCAGCAGCGGTCCCGTGCCGTCCGGGGACGCGTCGGCCGGGCGGGCCGGCGGGCCGTTGGTGACGCTCACGCACAGCGTGCTCGCCTCGTAGGCGACACGGATGTCCGTGAGCGCGCCGGGCGCGTGCTTGTGCACGTTCGTCAGCGCTTCCTGCACGACGCGGTAGGCGGCCCGTTCGACCTGCTCGGCGAGGGGCCGGGGCGCGCCCTCGCTCTGCAGGGCGACGGACAGCCCGGCGGCGCGTGAGCTGTCGGCCAGCGCGGCGATCCGGTCGACGGCGGCGCCCTCCGCTTCGGCGGGCGCCGCGGCGTTGTCCCCGTCCGTCGCCGCGGGTTCGGGGCCGGGGCCGTTCTTGAGGAGGCCCAGCATCTCGCGCAGTTCGGTGAGGGCCTGCCGGCCGGCCGTCCGGATGATCTCCGCGGCCTCGGCCGTCACCTTGGGATCGTGGGCCACGGTGGCCAGCGCGTTGGCGTGCACCACGATGAGGCTCACCTGGTGCGAGACCACGTCGTGCATCTCACCGGCGATCCGCTGGCGCTCCTCGGCCCGCGCGGCCTCCGCGAGGAGCTGCTGCTCCCGTTCGGCGCGTTCGGCACGCTCCACCAGCCCGGCGAGCACGGCCCGCCGCTCGCCCATGTACAGGCCGAGGAGGAGTGGCACGAGGACCACGAGGACGAAGTTGACCAGGACCCCGCCGAGGAGCAGCCGCGGATGCGTCCAGGACTCGGCGTCCCTGGGGAGCGCCACCAGCAGGCCCGCCACCGCCGTGATCCAGACCGTACGGCGGCTGTGCGGTCCGCGGTAGGCACCTTCGGCGTAGAACGTGAAGGGGAGGACGAAGGGCGCGAACTGGAACACCTTCGCGATCAGCGCGACCAGCAGCGCCACTTCAGGCATCCGGCGCCGCGCCAGCAGGGGCAGCGCGCTCACGGCGGCGAGCAGCAGGTTGCCCCACGGCGAAGCCGGACCCATGTACGGGTTGTTGACGCTGTTCCAGACCGAGAGGCTCAGGACGGCCGCGGAGACGATCACGTCCGCGACGGCCGGCGACCGGAGCGGGGACCGGCCGGTACCGTCCGGCGCCGTCATCCGGTGCTCCTCCGGTACGACCAGGCGGGAGCGGAGGGAGTGCCGGATGTGCTGACTGCGACTGCTGGTACTCACCCGGCGAGGATAGGCGGCGCGGCCTCCCTCTTGGGGAGCAGGTGGCACACCACCCCTCGAATGCAAATTTTCTTGCATGTATCGTCTGCCCAGCAATCGGGATTGCGTCGAACGGGCGTGCCCGCGACCCTACGGACCGATCCGCGTGAGGAGTGTGGACCGCCGTGACCATGCATTCGGCGACCTTGGCCATCGACGAGACGATTCGGGCCCGCCGCGCCGCGGGCGAGCAGGTCCTGCACCTCGGCTTCGGCGAGGCGGGGCTGCCGGTGCCCGACGACGTCGCGGCGGTACTGTCGGCCGCCGCCGGCCGCAACGGGTACGGCCCCGTCGTCGGCGAGGAGGCGGCGCGCGCGGCCGCGGCCGGGTGGTTCACCCGCCGCGGCACGGCCACCGGGCCCGAGCAGGTGCTGTTCGCGCCCGGCAGCAAGGCCCTGCTCTTCGCGCTGCTCGCCACGCTGCCCGGTGACGTGGTCCTGCCCTGCCCCGCCTGGGTCAGCTACGCGGCACAGGCCGCGCTGGTGGGCAAGCGGGTCGTGGACGTACCGGTGCCGGAAGCGGCCGGCGGCGTGCCGGATCCTGCGCTGCTGGAGGACGCGCTGGCCGCCGCGCGGGCGGACGGCGCGCGGCCCGGCGTACTGATCCTCACCATGCCGGACAACCCGACCGGTACGGTCGCCCGCGAGGCGGACGTCCGCGCGGTGTGCGCGATCGCCGAACGGCACGGGCTCGTGGTCGTCTCGGACGAGATCTACGCGGAGGTCCTGCACCCGGCGGTCCCGGACGCGGGGAGTTCGGCTGGGCCTCAGCGAACGGCGGAGCCCCGGCGCGCGCCCAGCGCCGTCCGCCTGCTGCCCGAGCGGACGGTCGTCACCAGCGGTCTGAGCAAGTCCATGGCGCTGGGCGGCTGGCGGATCGGGTTCGCGCGGGTGCCGGCGGGCGCCTGGGGCGAGCGGCTGATGCGCGACCTGACCGGGGTGGCCAGCGAGATCTGGTCCAGCCTGGCCGCGCCCATGCAGACCGCGGCCGCGCACATCCTGGCGGACCCGCCGGAGGTACGGGCACACATCGACGCCGCCCGGCGGCTGCACGGCACCGTCGCACGCGCCGTGCACGCCGAATTCACCGCCGCCGGGGCACACTGCCGGACGCCCGAGGCGGGGTTCTACCTCTACCCGGACTTCGAGCCGATACGGCCGGTGCTGGCCGCACACGGCATCACCACCGGGGCGGGCCTGGCCGCGGCGCTCCTGGAGGGGCACGGCGTCGGGGTGCTGGCGGGCGAGGCCTTCGGGGACGCGCCCGAGGGGCTGCGGGCCCGGGTGGCGACGAGCCTGCTGTACGGCGAGACGGCCGACGAGCGCCGGTCGGCGCTGCGGTCGCCGGATCCGCTGTCGCTGCCGTGGATCCAGGCGTCGCTCACGCACCTCCGGGAGGCGCTCACCGCACTCACCGCACCGGCCCGGGGCCGCTGACGCAGGACGGCGAGGGGCGGGGTCCGCGCGCGGGGTCCGCCCCCGCGCGGGCCAACCTGCTGGGCCGAGTGCAGCAAAGCGGGTGTGCCGGACCGTGCCGGCGGAGATGCCACAGCAGCGGAGAGACGGCGACCGGCTCCCGGGCGGGCCCGCACGAAGAGGGGCGCGCCCGGTGCGGGGCGAGGTCGGCGGCGTGGGCGCGGTCAGGGAAGGGCGGCATGTCCGAAACACAGCAAGAGGCCGCGGCACCGGCCGACGACGCACCGCGGCCGCGGTGGACGCACACGGCGAAGGTCCTCGTCAGCAGCCTCTGGTTCCCGGCGCTGTTCTTCTTCGGCTTCCTCTTCTGCTATCTGCTGGCCTTTCACAACCCCACACCGCACGACATCAAAGTGGCCGTCCCCGCCCCGGCGGCCGGCCAGGTGCAGCAGACGCTCGACCGGGCCGTGCCGGGAGGCTTCGAGGTGCACCCGGTACGCGGTGGTGACGCCGCCCTCCGGAGCGCGGTACGAGAACGCCGCACCGCCGGCGCGTACCTCCCGGACCCCGACCGTCCGGCCCTCTACACCGCCAAGGCCGGCGGCTTCGAGATCGAGGCCGTGCTCCAGCAGGTGTTCACGCCGATCGCCGAGCACGGCGGCGGCGCCCTCGAGCAGATCGAGCTCGCGCCCACCGCGCCCAAGGACGCCATGGGCACCAGCCTCTTCTATCTCTGCCTGGGCCTCACCATCCCGTCGTACATCATGGTGATGATGATGCTGCGGGCCACCGTCCTCAGCCGCTGGAAGAAGGTCGTCACGTTCGTCGTCGCCGGCGCCGTGATGGCCGTGGCCGCCTTCTACATCGCGCTCGCGATGGACTGCATCGTGGACCGGCCGGTCTGCCTGCTGTACATGTTCATGCTGAGCCTGGGCGTCTCGCTGACCTGCTACGGACTGGTGCCGTTCGTCCGGCAGTTCTTCCCCGGGGTGGCCATCGTCGTCTTCGTGCTGCTCTCCATGCCGGCCAGCGGCGGCGCGATCCCGGTCGAGATGGTGCCCGCCTTCTTCCGCTGGCTGCATCCGTACATGCCGCTGGGCAATCTGGTCGAGGCGCTGCGCAACGAGATGTACTTCGACGGCGTCGAGCTGTTCCGCCCGCTGCTGGCGCTGAGCCTGTGGATCGTCGCCGGTGTCGTACTGATCTGCATCGGCTACTTCTGGGAGCGGCACCGGGTACGCGTGGCACGCTCCGGCGGGGACGCGGAGCTGACCCCCTCCGACCTGGAAGAGGCGGTGCAGGACCCGGCGCTGGAGATGCCCCATCCGATGCCGGTGCGCGCGGCCACGCACTACATCGGGGCGTCCGAGCCGATGCTGACCGGACGCATCCGGGACACCGGGGAGCAGCCCCTGCACGGTGTGCTGATCACCGTGACCACCACCGACGGACGACAGCTGACGCGCACCCGCACCGACGAGCGGGGCGCGTACAGCGTCACCGGACTGCCGGAGGGCTTCGTCAACATCGTCGCCGGCGGGCCGCGCCGCATCCCGTCCATCAAGCGGGTGTACGTCAGGGACGGCACCGTCGCCCACCAGGACTTCGTGCTGCGGCCGCGGCCGCCGGAGCAGCCGCCGGGTTCCGCGGGAGCCTCCGCCACGTCCTGAGCGGGAGCACAGGGCAAAAGGGGCGGGCGATGTGAGCGACGTAATGGAAGGGTCAAGACTTCCCTTCGTACGATGCTCCTCGGAATACCCGTGCGCGCGGACGAGTTCGTTCTGCACGTACGACACACGCTCACCGGTGGGCCCGTCAGCGGGCCCACCGGCTGCGTGCGTACGCCACCGCCCGCCCGCTCCCGTCCCCGGAGGTCCCAGGCAATGTCCCAGACGATGGCTCAACGACGCACAGGCGGAGTCGTCCTCGTCCTTGCCTTCGCCGGCATCGCGGTCGCCGTGATGCAAACGCTGCTCGTACCGGTCATCAAGGACCTGCCCACCCTCCTGAACACCGCACCGTCGAACGCCACCTGGGTCATGACGTCCACGCTGCTCGCCGGCGCCGTCGCGACCCCGATCATGGGCCGGCTCGGCGACCTGTACGGCAAGCGGCGCATGCTGGTCAGCAGCCTCGCGGTCATGGTCGTGGGATCGCTGGTCTGCGGCTTCACCAGCGACCTCCTCGTGATGATCGTCGGCCGCGCGCTCCAGGGCTTCGCCATGGGCGCCATCCCGCTCGGCATCGGGCTCATGCGCGACGAACTCCCCCGTGAGCGGCTCGGTTCGGCCCTGGCCCTGATGAGCTCCTCCATAGGCGTCGGCGGCGGGCTCGCGCTGCCGGCCGCCGCCCTGATCGCCCAGCACGCGGACTGGCACGCCCTGTTCTTCGCCGCCGCCGGCCTGGGTGTCCTGTCGATCCTGCTGACGCTGGTGGTCGTACCGGAGAGCGGTGTCCGGGCCGAGGGCCGCTTCGACGTCGCCGGCGCCCTCGGGCTCTCCCTCGGTCTCGTCCTGTTCCTGCTGCCGATCACCAAAGGAAGCGACTGGGGCTGGAGTTCCGGTACGACGCTCGGCCTCTTCGCCGCCGCGCTGGTCGTGCTCCTCCTGTGGGGCCTGATGGAGCTGCGCATGAAGGCACCGCTGGTCGATCTGCGTACCACCGCGCGCCGCGAGGTGCTCCTCACCAACCTCGCCTCGATCATGGTCGGTGTCGCGTTCTACGCGATCTCGCTGGTGCTGCCGCAGCTCCTCCAGCTGCCGGCCGCCACCGGCTACGGCCTGGGCCAGTCCATGGTGGTCGCGGGGCTGTGCGTGGCACCGCTGGGCCTGACGATGATGTTCACCGCGCCCGTCTACGCCCGGCTGTCGGCGCGGTACGGCCCGAAGCTCACCCTCATGCTCGGCATGCTGATCATCGCGATCGGTTACGGCGCGGGGCTCGGCCTGATGAGCGCCGCCTGGCAGACCATCGTCATCTCTGTCATCGTCGGCGCCGGCATCGGCCTCGCGTACTCCTCCCTCCCGGCGCTGATCAACGGTGCGGTCGACCCGTCCGAGACGGGCGCGGCCAACGGCCTCAACACCCTGATGCGTTCGATCGGTACGTCCGTGTCGAGCGCCGTCATCGGCATGGTCCTCGCCAACACCGCGCACCACGTGGGAAGCGCGGCGGTCCCCACCATGCACGGCTTCCGCGTCTCGTTCCTCATCGCCACCGCGGCGGTCGCCCTCGGCCTGCTGCTCGCGGTCTTCCTGCCGCGCGGCCGGCAGATCTCCGCACCGCAGATGCTGGCCAGCAGCGAGGACGAGATCAGCCGGCAGCAGCAGTCCGGTGCGGCGATTCCGACGCCCGCGCAGCAGTCCGGCGCGGCGATCCCGGCGCCCCGCACGGCCTCCGCGACCCAGCCGGTGCCGGCGACGCGGGCGCCCGCCGCCGGATTCCGCGGCCGCGTCCTGGACCCGGCCGGCCTCCCCGTCGCCCGCGCCCGGGTGGCGCTGATCGACCGGCACGGGCGCCGGGCCGGTACGGCGCTCACCGGCCACGACGGCCGCTACGCGGTCGCCGTCCCGGACGGCGGCGCGTACGTCCTGGCCGCCATGGTCGCCGGCCACTCCCCGCGGGCCTCGGCGGCCGTGCACCACGGCGAGGACCGCCCGGTCGACATCGACCTCGTCCTCTCGACCGCCGCGGCGGAGCGCGGGGCGGCGGTACAGGGGTAGCAGTCGGGGCGCCGGCGTCCGACCGGGCCCAGCGCATACCGGAAGCGGCCGGACGTCGACACTGCGACGCCCGGCCCCGGTTGCTCCCCCGCGGCGCCCGGTTACTCCCCCGTGCCGCCGGGCACGGGCTCGGCCGCTCCCCGGGGGCACGCCTTGATCAGGCGCAGGCCCGCGCTCTGCAAGGGCGCCAGGTCCGGCGTACGGCCCTCGGCCAGCGCCACGCGTACCTGGCCCGCCGCCTCGCGGACCGCGGCGGCGGCCTGCTGCACCTCCGCGCCGGCCGACCGCTCCGTCAGCTCACCGGCCGCCTTGTCCAGCGCATCGACCGCCGCGTCCGCCTCCTGGTCGAGGGCGGACTCCAGCACGGCGTGTTCCAGGTCGCCAATGGCGTCGGACACCGCGAGTGCGAACTTCGCACACCCCACGGCCCGGTCCTGGCCCTCCGTCGGCTGACACCCCACGAGCAGGGCTGCCGCCAGCACCACCGCCGCGGCGCTCGCCATCCGCTGCATGTCGTCACGTCCCTCCGGTGAACCGTCCCCCGCTTCGCGAAGAGCAGGCCGGCGCGCGCCGGACACGGCCGCATCCTACGAACGGCGGCCGCGCACCGGGAGGGCATTTTCCGCGCATCCGATCAGCGCCGGGCAGAGGGCACATCTCCAGCCATCGCCCGGCGGCACACGTTGCGGTTGCGACGACCTCTACTACCTCCGCGCGTCGGTGATCCAGCCGTCCGGCCGAGGAGCCGAGCCGGAGGGCCCGGCCTCCGGGCCCTCCAACTGCTCTATCCCCCGCCGACCAGGCAGAAGGGATGCCCGGCGGGATCCGTGAGCACCCGCCACCGCGCCTCGCACGGCTGGTGCTCCGGCTTCCCGGCCCCCAACGCCAGCAACCGGGCCTCGGACTCGTCCAAGTCCTCGACGGAGAAACAGAGATGGAGCTGCTGCGGAATGATCTGGTCGGGCCAGGTCGGCGCCCGGTGATCGCTCACCCGCTGAAAACCGAGGACCAGCCCGTCCCCGTCGCGGAGCGCCGCGAATTCCGCACCGGACTCCGGATGCGGTGCGAGCCCGGTCGCCTGCTGGTAGAACGCCGCCAGCGCCAACGGGTCGGGACAGTCGAGCGTGATCGCGGTAAGCCTCATCAGCGGCGGCATGGCACCTCCGGGCCGGTGAACGGACATTTCTGCGCGGCCCCATATTGCAGGAGCCCGCCCGACGCCGGTCCGCGGCCGCCCGCACAAACACATCGCCCGGGCCGTGCCGCACTCGACCGAGTGCCGCGCGGTCCGGGCGATGAAGCGCGGTGTGTGCGATCAGGCGCGGTGGTACTGCTGAGCGATGTGCGGCGTGGCGCCCAGCTCGCGGGCGGCCTGCTGAGCGAAGTACGGCGTACGCAGCAGCTCACGCCCGAGCAGCACCGCGTCCGCCTCCCCGTCAGCAACGATCTTCTCGGCCTGCTGCGCCTCGGTGATCAGCCCCACGGCCCCCACCGGCAGCCCGGCCTCCTCCTTGACCCGCGTGGCGAACGGCACCTGGTAGTTCGGCACGGCCTCGATCTTCGCGTCCGGCGCGTTGCCACCGGTGGAGGTGTCCAGCAGGTCGACGCCGTGCGCCTTGAGCTCGGCGGCGAAACGCACGGTCTCGTCCGCGGTCCAGCCGGTACGCCCGTCCTCCGCGTTCTCGCTCAGCCAGTCCGTGGCCGAGATACGGAAGAACAGCGGCAGGTCCTCGGGCCACACCGCCCGCACCGCGTCCACGACCTCCAGCGCGAACCGCACCCGGTTCTCGTACGACCCGCCGTACTCGTCGGTGCGCCGGTTCGTGAAGGGCGACAGGAACTCATTGATCAGGTACCCGTGCGCACCATGGATCTCGGCAACCTGGAAACCGGCCTCCAGCGCCCGCCGCGCGGTCGCCGCGAACTGCTCCACGATCTCCTTGATCTGCGCCACCGACAGCTCCGCCGGCTCCGTCGACTTCCCGTCGAACGCCACCGCACTCGGCGCCACCGGCTGCCACCCATGCCCCTCACCAGGGGCGATCGGCGCGCCGCGGTCCACCCAGGTCCGCTCGGTCGAGGCCTTCCGCCCGGCGTGCGCTATCTGAATACCGGCGACGGCGCCCTGCGCCTTGATGAAGTCGGTGATGCGGCGGAAGGCCGCGACCTGGGTGTCGTTCCACAGCCCCAGGTCGTACGGGCTGATCCGGCCCTCGGGGCTGACGGCCGTGGCCTCGGCGATGATCAGGCCGGTGCCGCCGACGGCACGGGCGGCCAGGTGCTGGAAGTGCCAGTCGTTGGGCGCACCCTGCTCGGGCCCGTCCGGCGCCGCCGAGTACTGGCACATCGGAGCCATCCAGAGACGGTTCGGAATGGTCAGCGACCGAAGGGTGATCGGCTCGAACAGTGCGCTCACAACGGGCTCCCTGGACGTGAACGAGGGCGGAGGCGGCTCCGGACAGAGCCCGAAGCCTCGGATGCGACAGCATCGTAGTACGACACGCATCGTAGTACGGCATCCATCAAACTAAAAGGAGTCCATCCGAACCGAGGCACCCGGCCCGCCGATGGCGACGCGTGTCGATGGCGACGCGTGTCGATGGCAACGCCTGCCGAACTACGATGCTTCTCGTACAACAGGGGTACGCCAGAGCGCATTCCTGATCGCCGGTCGCGTGGCCCACCTCACGCGACCGGTGACACCGACCCCGGCCGCCCGGCGGTTCAGCTCGACGACGAGGCGACTGCGGTGGATGTCTTGGTGTGTTGGGGTTCAGAAGGTGCCGGGGTGGGGCGGGCGCCGGTGCGGGTGGCGCCGATGCCGGCGATCACGACGAAGGCGACGCCGGCCGCGGGCGCGAGGCCGGGTATCTGGCCGAGCACCAGCAGGCCGGCAAGCAGCGCGATGGCCGGTTCCAGGCTCATCAGGGTGCCGAAGGCGGAGGTCGTGAGGCGGCGCAGGGCGAGGAACTCGAGGGCGAAGGGCAGTACGGCGCCCAGCGCGGCCAGCCCCAGCAGGGCTCCGAGCAGCTTCCAGGTGACGTGTTCCAGGTCGGAGGGTGCCGCGACGAGGAGGCCGATGAGGCCGGCGACGGGCATGGAGACGGCCAGTCCGCTGAGACCGGTCACGGAATCGCCCACGCGTTGGGTCAGCAGGATGTAGGCCGCCCAGCAGGCCGCGGCGGCCAGTGCGAAGCCCGCGCCGGCCGCGTCGATGCCGCCGCGCCAGGGTTCGGTCAGTGCGACGACACCGATGGCGGCCATGGCCGTCCAGCGTTTACGGCCGCGCCCCGGGCCGAAGAGGGATACGGCCAGCGGGCCGAGGAATTCCAGTGCGCTGGCCGTACCGAGCGGCAGCCTGGTCACGGCGAGCATGAAGAACACCATCATGCCCGCGCTGACCGCGCCCAGCGTGGCGCACGCCAGCAGGTCGCGGCCGGCGAAGTCGCGCAGGCGGGGCCGTATCAGGGCCAGCAGGAGCACACCGGCCCACGCCAGACGCAGCCCTGTCGCGCCCAGGGCGCCGAGCCGATCGACCAGCGGAACCGACAGCGCCAGCCCGAGCTGGATGGTGGACATGGAGGCCACGGCCATCAGGGCCCCGGTCGCGGACGTGGGCAGGCACGGACCCGTGCGGTGTTTCAGCAAGCTCATGGCCCCGAGTAGACGATGCGCGAACCGTTCGCGTCCACGTGCCGATCATTGATGATCCGTTCGCGAACCATGGACAATGATGGAATGGAGACGCGACGACTGCGGATGCTGGTGGAGCTGTCCCGCCTGGGGTCCATGCGTGCGGTGGCCGACATGCTGGCCACGACCACCTCGACGGTCTCGCAGCAGATCGCCGCCCTGGCGGACGAAATGGGCACCGCGCTGACCGAACCGCACGGGCGCCTGGTGCGGCTGACCCCCGCGGGCCGCCGGCTGGCCGAGCACGCGGTGACGATCCTCTCCGCCGTCGAGACGGCGCGCCACGACCTCGCGCCAGGAGCCGAGCCCAACGGCACCCTGCGCGTCGCGGGCTTCGCCACCGCCATCCGCGCCCACCTGCTGCCCATCGTCACCGCCCTGACCACGAGCCACCCCCGCCTCCGTGTCCTGGTCCGCGAACACGAACCCGCCGAGGCGCTGCGGCTCCTGGCCGAGGACGCCACCGATCTGGCCTTGACCTACGACTACAACCTGGCGCCCGCGGCCGAGGACCCCGTGGTGAACGCCACCGCCCTGTGGACCGCGCGCTGGGGCCTGGGCGTCCCCGCGCGGGCCGGCATCCGGGAGGGGACGACGCTGGAGGTCTTCGCCCAGCTCGCCGGGCAGGACTGGATCGTCAACTCGCGCAACACCGCGGACGAGACCGTCATCCGCACCCTTGCCTCCATGGCGGGCTTCACCCCGCGCATCACCCACCAGGCCGACAGCCTCGACCTCGTGCAGGGCATGATCACGGCCGGGCTCGGCGTGGGCCTGCTCCCCTTGGGGACCGTCACGTTCCCGGCTGTGCGGTTCCTCCCGCTCACCGCCCCCGACGTCGAACTACGTGCGTACGCAGTCGCCCGCCACGGCCGCCTGGACTGGCCGCCGCTCGCCCTGGTCACCGACCTCCTCGTCAGGCGGTCCGGGCGGTCCGCGGCCGGGCAGCACCCCGGCCGACCTGCCGGCCCCGACACCGAAGAGCCCCGTCGGATGCCGTGATCAACAGGACTAACCTGTGCCGGAGGCGGCGTCCGGCACCCCGGCACGCCTCCACCGGTCAGCGGCTCCCTCCGCTCCCGGCCGGCACGGCACACCGAACGGAAGGAATCGCGATGGCGACCACGGCCCGGGCCACGGTGCAGCAGGACGACGCACGCGTACGCGTCACCCGCTGGGATTTCGAGCCCGGCACCAGCACAGGCCCGCACGTGCATGAGCACGACTACGTCGTCGTACCGCTCACCGACGGCACGACCAGGATCCTCACACCCGGTGGGACGGAAGCCTCATCAGAACTGAGGGCGGGCGTGTCCTACACCCGTCCCGCGGGCGCCGAGCACGAGGTCGTCAACGCGGGCGACTCCTGGCTGGCCTTCGTCGAAATCGAGCTCAAGGAGCCCGCGGCACACGCATCGGCACCTGCCGCACCCTGAAGCAGGCGCCCTCCGGCGGCAGGAGCCGCCGGCGCCGGGAGTCAGGCTCCCCGGTTCACTTGGCAGGCCCTCGCGCGCAGGCCGACAATGACGGCAACGCAGCAGCCACCACATGCCGGTCGACCAGGAGGCAGCCATCCGTCAGACCAATCTCACCGGGGAGTCGGCTGACTACACCGCCGCCCGCGAAAAGCTGCGCGAAGCCGAGATCGACCTGATGCGCCATCGCGAGCAGGTCGCTGAGATGCGGCGTCGGCTGCCACTTGGCCCCGTCGTCGAGGACTACGTGTTCGAGGAAGGCCCTGCGGACCTGAACGCCGGCGATGCGCCGGTACGGTCCGTGCGGCTGAGCGAGTTGTTCACCGGCCCCGATCGCGAGCTGGTGGTCTACCAGCTCATGTACGGCAAGCGGCAGACGCAGCCCTGCCCCATGTGCACGATGTGGCTCGACGGGTTCAACGGAATCGCCCACCACATCGCGCAGAACGTGGACCTCGCGGTCGTCGCCGCGGCCGACGTGCCCGCCCTGCGCGCGCACGCCCGCGACCGGGGGTGGACGAACCTGCGTCTGCTCAGCGCCGGAGCGAGCACCTTCAAGTACGACCTCGGCGGCGAGGACGCCGAGGGCAACCAGGACTCGACCGTGTCGGTGTTCACCCGCGACAGCGACGGGTCGGTACGCCACTTCTACTCGGCCCACCCGAGGATGTCCGACGACATCGACGAGCGCGGCATCGACCTGCTCGCCCCGGTGTGGCACCTCCTCGACCTCACCCGCCGAGGCCGCGGCGACTGGCGCGCGGCGCTCAGCTACTAGCAGACGCTGGAAGGCCGCACAGAGCGCGCTGGAAGGGCGCCCCGGCCGGAGGTCACACTCCGGCCGGGGCGCCCTTCGTCATGGTCGCGGCCGGCCGGGCGCGCATCGGGCACCTTTTTGTCATCGTATGATGACATCGCTTGATGACATGGCCGGGCGGCCGGTTCGACAGGAGGAATCCGCTGTGCGCGACGCAGGTACGACCCCCTCGTGGAGGGAGCGGGCGCTGGTGCCGGTGCTGCTCTCGGTGGGGATGCTGGTGGCCGTCGTCAGCAGTCTGGGGGCGCCGCTGATCCCGACGATCGCGCGGGTCGACCATGTGTCCCTGGACGTGGCCCAGTGGTCGCTGACGGTGACCATGCTGGTGGGCGCGGTGGTCACGCCGCTGATGGGGCGGCTGGGGGACGGGCCGCAGCGTCGGCGGGTCATCCTCGGCGGGCTGGCGCTGACGCTCGCGGGCAGTCTGCTGGCGGCGCTGCCGACCGGCTTCACCGGCCTGGTCGTGGGGCGCGCGTTCCAGGGGGTCGGCATCGCACTCACCCCGCTGGCCATGGCCACCGCGCGGGACGCCCTGCCGCCCGAGCGCGCCCGGCACGCCGTGGCCACCCTCTCCCTCACCTCCGCGGCCGGCGTGGGCCTGGGCTATCCGCTCACCGGCATACTCGCCCAGTACCTGGGGCTGCACGCGGGCTTCTGGTTCGCGGCGCTCGCCGCGGCGCTGGCGCTGGCCGCCCTCGCCGTCGTCCTTCCCCCGTCACCGCAGCGGCCCAAGCATCCGCTGGACGTCCTCGGCGCGGTGCTGCTGGCCGCGGGGCTGGCCGGGCTGCTCTACGCGACCACGGTGGGCGGCCGCTGGGGCTGGGCGTCCGGGCGGCTGCTCGGCCTGGTCGCGGTCTCGGTGCTGCTGCTGGTCTGGTGGATGGTGCACGAGCTGCGTACCGACCACCCGCTGGTCGACATGCGGCTGGTCCGCGACCGGTCGGTGCTCGCCTCCGACCTCACGGCGCTGCTCTCCGGGGTGGGGATGTACGTGATGCTGTCGCTGGTACCCCAGTACATCCAGACGCCGGAGTCGGCGGGCTACGGATTCGGCGCCTCGGTCGTGGTCGCCGGGCTGATCCTGACGCCGTTCTCGGTGGCCAGCATGGTGTCGGGCCGCCTCGTCCGGCTGGTCTCCCGCACCGTCCCGCCGGGCCGGCTGCTGCCGCTGGGCTGCCTGGTCTGCCTGTGCGGAACCGCGCTGTTCACCTGCGTACGGGGCGGGCTCTGGGAGGCGTTCGTCGCCATGGGGCTCATCGGCCTGGGCGCCGGGGTCACCATGTCCGTGATGCCCGCGCTGATCGTGGGCGCGGTGCCGGCGCACGAGACGAGCAGCGCGATGAGCTTCAACCAGGTGGTGAAGTACATCGGGTACTCCGGAGGCAGCGCGTTCAGCGCGGCCGTCCTCGCGGCCCACCCCGGGGCGCAGGGGCTGCCCGCCGAACACGGGTACCGGGTCGCCGGGCTCGCAGGGTGCGCGGTCTGGGTGCTCACCGCCCTCGCCGGGTACCTGCTCGTACGCAACCGGCGCCCCGCCGAGCCGTCCCGGAAGGTGTCGGAGTCCCATGAGCCGGCGCCGGGCGACGGGGCACGTAGGGTGATCGCGACCGGAACGGCGGACACGGAGGCACAGCGGTGAGCGGGACGCAGGAAGCACGCCGCAGGGACTCGGCGCGCAGTCGCGAGGCGCTGCTGCGCGCTGCGGGCGAGCTCTTCGCCGAGCGCGGTTTCGACCGCACCACGACCCGGGACATCGGCCGGCGGGCGGGCGTGGACCCCGCCCTCATCGCCCGCTACTTCGGGGGCAAGACACAGCTCTACCTGGCCACGGTCGAAGCCGAGCACGGCGACGCGGATCCGGGCGACCTGCTCGACCCGGAACGGCTGCTGTACATCCTGAAGCGGGCCGACCACCGGGGTCTCGTCCCCGTCCTCCAGGTCGCCGTCCAGCACCTGGCCGAGCCGGCGGCCGAGGGGGCCGCACGCGCCGCGCTCCACGAGCGGCTGGTGGAGCCCCTGCACCGGCGGTTCGCGGCGGAGGGGCTGGAGCGGCCCCGGCTGCGGGCCGAGATGATCGTCGCGGCGATCATCGGGATCGCGCTGGGCCGGGGGTCCGGGGCGTTCGACGAACTCGGCGAGGTGGCACCGGACGACCTGGGCGCCCTGCTGCTCGACACCCTGGCCGCCGGGGCCTGACGCACGGGCTCAGGCCAGCTCGAACCCGTGGTAGTGCGCCACCGCCACGCCGTCACCGATCTGCCGGTACGTCCCTACGCCACCGATGAACGGCATGAACACCCGTTGTTTTCCGGGGATGTTGGCGCCCATGTACCACGAGGCGGCCTGCGGCATCAGCGTGAGGTCCGCGAGGTCGTTGGTGGTGTTCACCC
Organism: Streptomyces sp. NPDC050806; assembly: GCF_055586425.1. Taxonomy (NCBI): domain Bacteria; kingdom Bacillati; phylum Actinomycetota; class Actinomycetes; order Kitasatosporales; family Streptomycetaceae; genus Streptomyces; species Streptomyces sp. NPDC050806. The sequence continues at coordinate 309,931 of NZ_JBVJIF010000004.1, forward strand.
AGTTGTCCTCGGCCTCGGGCGCCGCCTCCATGCGGTGCAGTCCGTGCTCGCGGAGGTACTCCAGCGCACGGGTGATCCAGTCGACGTGGTACTCGATCGAGGTCATCATGTTGGACAGCACCGACGGGCTCTGCGGGCCGGTGACCATGAAGAGGTTCGGGAAGCCGGCCGACATCAGCCCCAGGTACGTACGCGGCCCGTGTTCCCACTTCTCGCGCAGGGTGCCTCCGTCGCCGCGTATCTCCATGGCGTTCAGCGCGCCGGTCATCGCGTCGAAACCGGTGGCGAGGACGATCACGTCGCAGTCGTACGCGCGCTCGCGGCCCGCTCCGCCCGTCACGATCCCGCGTGCGGTGATCCGGCGGACCGGCTGTTCGTTGAGGTCGACGAGCGACACATGATCCTGGTTGTAGACCTCGAAGTAGCCGGTGTCGACGCACATCCGCTTGCTGGCGATCGGGTACGTACGCGGCGACAGCTTCTCGGCCAGCTCCGGGTCCCGGACCTTCGCGCGGATCCGGGCGCGCACGTACTCGGCGGCGATCTCGTTGGCCCGCGCGTCCCTGAGGACGTCCTTGAACGCGCTGGAGAAGCACAGCCCGCCGTCGGCCCACCGCGTGTCGAACTCGCGCCGGACCTCCTCGGCGCCGGTCTCCGTCAGGGTGCGTGTGCTCTCCGGGCACCGGAACCCCGTGCGCGACATCCGGCTGTACTCCCGGATCTCGGGGTAGTGCTTCCGGGCCTCGGCCAGCCGCTCCTCGTTGGGCCCGTTGTGGGCCGGCACGGCGAAGCTCGGCGTGCGCTGGAAGACGGTGAGTTCCGCGACGACGGGCGCGATCGCGGTGATCGTCTGGAGTCCGGACGAACCGGTGCCGATGACGGCGACCCGCTTCCCCGCCAGGTCGACGCCGTCGTGCGGCCAGCCGGACGTCCAGTACACCTCGCCCGCGAAGTCCTCCAGCCCTTCGAAGACCGGCCGGGAGGGCACCGACAGGCACCCGGTCGCCGCGATCACGTACCGCGCGGTCCGGGACGTCCCGTCGTCGGTCGTCACCGTCCACCGGTACGCGTCGTCGTCCCAGTCCAGTCGCTCGACCCGGGTGCCGAAGGTGATGTCCTCGCGCAGGCCGTAACGGTCCGCGACGTGCCGCGCGTAGGACAGCAGCTCCGGCTGTGCGGCGTAGCGCTCGCTCCAGTCCCACTCCTGCTGGAGCTCCGGGTCGAAGGAGTAGGAGTACTCGACCGACTCGATATCGCAGCGCGCCCCCGGATAGCGGTTCCAGTACCAGGTGCCGCCGACGTCGTCGCCCGCCTCGATGATCCGTGCCCGGTACCCGAGCCGGCGCAGCCTGTGCAGCTGGTAGAGGCCCGCGAAACCGGCGCCGATGACGAGGACGTCGAGATCGGGGGCCGAGCCCTGCGGGGCACCTGATATGCGCTCAGACATGGCTGCTCACGCTCCCCTTGGCGAACGAGGCGACGAAGCGGTTGATGTGGTCGGCGACGACGTTCAGGCCGGCTTCCTGGCCGGGGAGGATGCCCGCCATCTGGAAGTACGCGTGCATCTGACCCTCGGCCTCGGCGAGCGTGACCGGCACTCCCGCCTCCTCCAACGCCCTTGCGTACGCGACGCCTTCGTCGTGCAGCGGGTCGTACTGGGCCACGTACACCAGCGCCGGCGGCAGCCCCGCGTGGCTCGTGGCGCGGAGCGGGGACGCGTCCGGGTGGGTGCGGGCCGCCTCGTCCGCGAGGTAGTGCCCCCAGAACCACCGCATGGTGTCCCGGCTGAGCAGCAACTGGTTCTCGGGGGCCAGGTAGGAGGCGGTGTCCGGGTCGCAGTCGGTCACGGGGTAGACCAGGACCTGGTGGTCGATCCTCGGCCCCTCCTTGTCACGCGCCCACAGCGTCAGCACCGCGCTGATGTTCCCGCCCGCGCTGTCCCCCGCGACGATCAGCGGAACGCCTTCGGGCGCCAGCTCGGCGGCGTGTGCGGCCACCCATTGCAGGGCGGTCCAGCTGTCCTCGACGGCGGTCGGGAAGGGGTGCTCGGGGGCCTTGCGGTAGTTGACGAGCACCACGGTCGACTGTGTCGCGTTCGCCAGCCGGCGGCCCACGTGGTCGTACTGCAGGTCGATGTCGCCGAGGACCCAGCCGCCGCCGTGGTAGTAGACGATGACCGCCCGCGACGCGCCCTCCGGTTGGAGTACGCGGACCCGGAACCGGCCTCCCTTGCCGTCGAGCCGGAGGTTCCGTACGGCGCCGACGTCCGGGCCCCGCCCGCTCAGCCCGGCCAGGACCGGCCCGCTCATCCGGGCGATCGCCGGTGTCGACTCATGAATCGCCGGGCCGTCGGCCTCGGCGAGCTGCTCCAGAAAAGCCTGGGACACGGGTTCCAGCGGCATGGCACCAGCTCCTCTCATCGGCGCGCCTTCGCGTCGTCCGCGCGGTCACGAGCGCCGACGCACCACCGTAAGGTCGTTCTCCGCTGAGCGGCAGAGCACCTCCGGCCCTCGGCCTCCCTCACGGGCGGGCCCGTCAGCCGCCGTTCCGCTCGGGCAGCGGCTTCCGCAGCAGGTGGGCGCCCGTGCAGGCGGCCAGTACGGCCACGCAGGCCGTGAAGGTCAGGCCCGCACCGCGGAGGCCGAGGGCCACGGTGAGGGCGCCGACGCCGACGACCGGGAGGGAGATCCCGGTGTAGGCGACGACGAAGAAGGTGGAGATGGTGCCGCCGCGGTGTGCGGCGGGCGCGGCAGCGGCGACGGACGTCAGGGCCACGCGGAAGGCCAGCCCCTGGCCGATTCCGCCGCACAGGGCGCCGGCGACGAGCAGCGGCAGCATCTCGGCGACGAGCGAGCCCGCCACCATCGCGAGGCCGGCCACCAGGACGAAACAGCCGCACGGGAGGGCCCGGCTCGCCCCCAGCTTCTCCGTCAGCGACTGCCCCGCCGTCGAGCCCAGGAACACCGAGGAGACCACCGCGCCCGACACCGCGAGGTTCGTCACGCCCAGCGTCTCGGCCTCGAAGGCCGGGGCCACGGCGGTGAAGAGGCCCAGCAGCGAGAAGCCGGCGAAGGCGGCGAACGCCGAGGGCGCGAAGACGCTGCGGGCCTCGGCCGGTACGACCAGGCCCTGCGGTGCGAGCCGCGGCCACCGTTCGGGGTGGTCGACCGTCTCGGGCAGCAGCAGTACCAGTACGCACGCGGGGACGAGCAGCGCGAGGTGGGCGAGGAAGGGCAGGCTGAGCGGCCACGGCGCGTACTGGGCGAGGATTCCCGCGAGCAGCGGGCCGCAGCCGAGACCGCCCATGTTCGCGGCCGCTGCGGCGAACCCGGCGCGCGACTTCCGTTCCGCCGGGGCCAGTTCGAGCACCGCGGCGGTGGCGGCGCCGCTGAACAGTCCGGCGGAGAGGCCGGAGAGCAGCCGGCCGGCGAAGAGCAGCGGCAGACCGCCCTCGCTCAGGAAGCACACGGCGCTGAGCGCGGAGAAGGCCAGCGCCGCGAGCAGGACGGGGCGGCGGCCGACCCGGTCCGAGTAGTTGCCCGCGAGCAGCAATACGGCGATGACGCCGAGCGCGTAGACGGCGAACACCACCGTCACGATCAGTTCCGAGAAGCCGAGTTCCTGGCGGTACAGCCCGTAGAGCGGGGTGGGCAGCGTGGTGCCCGCCATCCCCACGGCGAACACGGCCGCCGCTGCCGGACAGCCGGGGCGCCGGCCCGCACCTTGACGAACGATCATGTCCCCACGGTACGAGCCGGTCGCGCTCCGGTGCGTCAGCTCGCGTCCGCCGTGGCGGCCACCGCGTCCGTGACGAGCCGGTCCAGGCCGGGGAGGGCGTGGGAGCGGCGCTGCAGGGCCCGCGCGCGGGCGCGGCAGACGCGGTCCTCCAGTACGGACCGTACGGCCGTGGTCAGGGATTCGCGCGTGAGGTCCTGGACGTCGATGCGGCGGCCCACGCCGATCTCCTGGAGCCGGGCGGCGTTGTGGGACTGCTCGGCGAAGAGCGGGACGGCCACCATGGGGACGCCGGCGGCCAGCGCCTCGCGGGTCCCGTTGAAGCCGGCGTGCGTGATGAACGCGTCGCTCGACCGGAGGAGCAGTTCCTGCTGGACGAACGAGGTCAGGTGGACGTTGTCGGCGCGGGCTCCGGTCCACTCCGCCGGGTCGTTGCCGGCGCCGAGCGCGACGACACCGGTGACCGGCAGTTCACCGAGCGCCCCGATGATGGTGTCGAGGAGGCGCGCGGCGCCGTCGCCGGGGAAGTGGGTCGCGTTGGAGCCCAGCGTGGCGAGGACGAGCGGGCGGTCGGCGGGCAGCCCGGCGATCTCCGGATCGAGGATCTCCTCGGCGGGCGCGGGCACCCGGTAGTAGTGGGCGCTGGGCAGCCGCTGCGCCTCGGGGTAGAAGTCCTCCGGTACGACGCCGGCCCGGAAGGTGCGGAAGACGTGCCAGGGGTCGGCGACCGGGCTCAGGCCCAGCTCGGCGCGCTGCTTGTCGAGCTCCTCGGCGACGGCCGGGTGGCCGTACGGCGCCATCGGCGCGATGTCCAGCACGCCGTGCGGGATGCCGAGCCGTTCACCGGCCAGGTAGCCGCCGAACTCGGTGGACTCGTGCAGGATCAGGTCGGGGCGCCAGTCGCGGCACACCTCGACGAGGTCGCGGGCGCAGGGGCCGGCCAGCCGGCCCACGAAGGCCCGCGCGAAGAACTCCGGCTCCAGCTCGATGGTGACCGAGCCGAACCGGCGCATCTCGGCCGGCGGCCGCAGGTCGCCCTGTTGCAGCACCTCGCCGAGCCCCACCACGTTCGGCAGCCGCAGCGCGGTCAGCCCGCGCCGCTCGATGTGGTCCGCGACGGCCGCCCCGGTGGCGACGGCCACCTCGTGGCCCGCCCGCCGGGCGCTCTCGGCCGCCGGCAGCACCAGCGGCGCGAGGTGCGAATAGCCGGCCTGGGCGGTGAAAAGGATGCGCAAGATGGTTCGCTCCCTCGGGCGCCGCGCAGCCGTCATCCGGGGCGTACGCGGCTGGGACTGGGGAAAATCAACAACTGTTGAGCAGCCTAACCGTCCGGATTCCGGAGCCTTTGAGCGGGGCGCACCGTACCGCGCAGTGACGAATGCGTCACTGAATTCCCACGAACCGTTCCCCGCTCCGCCCGATGCGGGCATCTTGGGCCCATGCCGCAGAATCTGCCCAAGATGCGCCACTTATCCATGCCGTCGCGCACTCCGTCCGGTGCGCGGGAGACGGCGCCCCGGGGCGGCCGGTCCAGGGCCGCCACACCTGACTGCCCGTCACCTCCCGTCTCCGGGACCGGCACCGCCCGGCTGGTGGGCGTCGACCTCGCCCGTGGCCTCGCGGTACTGGGCATGTTCGCGGCCCATGTGGGCCCCGACCCGTCGGACGGCGGCCCGGTGGGCTTTTTCATGGAGGTCGCGCGGGGCCGCTCCTCCGCCCTCTTCGCGCTGCTCGCCGGCTTCTCGATCGTCCTCATCACCGGCCGCCCCGAACCCCGCACCGGGCGCGCGGGCCGGCAGGCCATGACCCGGGTCGCCATCCGCGCGGTCATCCTGCTGATCCTGGGGACCGCGCTCACCGCACTGGACACCTCCATCGACGTGATCCTCGCCTACTACGCGGTGGCGTTCGTCGTGGCACTCCCCCTGTACCGGCTCGGCGCCGGCGCCCTCGCGACGATCGCCGCCGCCACGGCGCTGGTGTTCCCCCAGGACCTGTTCCTGCTCAAGGTCTGGATCGCCGGGAGCAGCTGGGGCGACGCGGTCGACGCCCACGACCCGCTGCGCGCGGTGAACGGCTACGACGGCGTCATGGACCTGCTGTTCACCGGCTCCTATCCGGTGCTGACCTGGATTCCGTTCCTGATCGCCGGCATGGCGGTGGCCCGGCTCGACCTCACCCGGACCGCGGTGCGGGTCCGGCTCGCGTACACCGGTGCCGCGCTGGCCGCGCTCGGTTACGGCGGCTCCTGGCTGGCCCTGCGCCTGATCCCGAACGTTTCGGCCGCCGTCGCGGCGGGCTCGGACGGCGACTCCCCGTCCTCGGCCTGGTGGTCCGACACCGTCGGCGATCCCACCCTCCTCTTCCGGGAGTGGCTGCTGGTGGCCGCGCCGCACAGCCAGACCACCCCGTCGATCATGGGCAACACCGGCGTCGCCCTCCTCGTGGTGGCCGGCTGTTTCGTCGCCCTGGACCGGCTGCCCGGCTTCCGGCGGGTGGCCGCGCCGGTCATCGCGGTCGGCGCGATGTCCCTGACGGCGTACGTGCTGCACATCGTGGCCATCCGGACGCTGGGCACGGAGGACTGGTCCGACTCCAGTGAGCCGCTGACGCTGCTGGGCTTCGCCGTGGGCGCGATGGTGTTCGCTCTCGTGTGGCGGCGGCTGTTCCGGCGCGGGCCGCTGGAGTACCTGCTGTACCGGGCCACCCGGCCGGCGCGCCACGTGCGATGAGTCCTGCCGCCGGGCGGCCGGTCCGCTCAGTGACCGTCGCGGCCGGCGGTCAGGAACCGCCGCAGCGCGGTCTCTTCCTCGGCACTGAGGCCGGTGACGAACTGTTCCAGCGCCGCGATCGGATCCGGCCCCTTGTCCAGGGCCTGGTGCATCATCTCGGCGGTCAGTTCGGCGGCGTTCTTGGCCGGCCGGTAGGCGCCGCGCCGGCCCCCGGCGTCCCGTACGACCAGGTCCTTGTCGTGCAGCCGCTTCAGGATGGTGTGGATGGTGTTGTACGCGAGGTCGCCGCCGATCCCGGCCTGCACCTCCGCCGGCGTCAGCGGCTCCTCGGTCGCCCACAGGGCGGCCAGTACCTCGCTCTCCAGCGTCCCGGCGCTGCGGCGCTCCCCTCTGCCACGAGGGTTTCTCCCTGTCATGCGTGCACCCTACAACTCGTAGGGCGCACCCGCGCCGCCCGGCCGGCCCGCCTTCCCCTTGGCCCCGAGCAGTTCGGCCAGCAGGTCCTCCCACCGGCCGCGGATACGGTCGGGGGCGTAGCGGCGGGCCGCCTCCGCCGCGTGCCCGCCGAGCTTCCTGCGCAGGTCGCGGTCCTCGACGAGGCGGGTGAGCGCGGCGGTCATCCCCTCGATGTCGCCGAGGGGTACGAGCAGGCCGTCCTCGCCGTCGGTGATGATCTCGCGGGGGCCGTGCGGGCAGTCGAAGCTCACGGGCGGGATGCCGTGGCTCATCGCCTCGGCCAGCACCATGCCGAACCCCTCGCGCCGTGAGGCGAGGGCGAAGACCGAGGCCTTGGCCAGCTCCCGGTCGAACTCCTGCGTGGCGCCCATCAGGTAGACGTGGTTGTAGAGATGCCGGCCGTGAATGAGCTTCCGCAGCCGGTCGTGTTCGGGTCCCGCCCCGAAGATGCGCAGCTGCCATTCGGGGTGTGCCCGCGCGATCGGCTCGAAGGCCTTGATGAGCTTGGCGAAGCCCTTGCCCTTGACCAGCCGGCCGGCGGCGACGACGAGCGGCCGGTCGAGCGCGGAGAGCGGCGGGACGCCCTCTTCCGAGAGCGGGTTGGGGACGCAGACGACGCGGACGCCGCCGTCGCCGAGCCGCTGCCGGTAGGCGTCCTCGTCGGCCGCGGTCAGTACGGTCACCGCGTCCAGCCGCGGGTACCAGCGGTCGATCTCGCGGGCGAGCTCCGGCTTGTGATGGGAGTAGTGCAGGTGTTCCTGGCCGACGCGGACGACCGAGGCGGGCGCGAAGCGGGCGGAGAGGAGGTTCAGGGCGGGCCGGGTGGTGATCAGCACACCGTCGCGCAGGGAGCGCAGGTAGCGCACGATGCGCTGGTCGGTGAGGCGGTTGAACCGGTCGTAGCGGACCTCGGCCTCCGGGACGAGCCGGCTGGGGCGGCGGCGCCGCCGGTACGCGAGCGGGCGGGTCCAGCGGGACGGCGGGTCCGTGCCGTCGACCAGCGGGGTCAGCCGGACGCCGGGGTGCAGCGGGAAACGGGGTTCGGCGCGGTGCCGGTGGACGCTCACGACCTCGACGTCGTGGCCGGCGGCGGCCAGCGCGTTGGCCTGGTTGACGACGGTGCGCACGGTCCCGCCCACCGCGTAGGCGTTGAGCAGCAGAAAGCGGATCTTCATCGGGCGACCTCCCCGTCGCAGACGATCGAGAGGTTGTCCTGAATGGTGTAGTACGGCTCGAAACGCCGGCCGCCGGAGGTCTGGGCGGGGTAGGTGAAGATCTTCTTCTTGCCGTGCACGTCGTCCAGATGACGCCCCAGCCGGAGTTCCTCTTCCTGGCCGTCGGGAACGAGGTAGAGATCCCAGACCCGTTCGCCCTCCGGCGTGGCGGCGGCGAGCCCGTCCAGCGGGACGGGCGCCTCGAACCGCGTTTCCCGGCCCTCGGCGGGCAGTCGCAGTTCCGCGTCGGGTGCGCCGCGCACCCGGGCGATCAGCGCGCCGGCTCCGGTGGGCGCGCCCACGACGCGGCCGATGATCCGGATCAGGCCGTCACGCGGCCAGACCTCGGCCACTTCGGCGTGTGCGAGCCCGGTGGGGTCCGGCGGGTCATGCATGACGCGCTCCTCCTGCAGCTGATCCGACAACCTGTAGGGTCCCGGTCGGTAACCCTACAGGATGTAGGACCACGGAGCCGGTGGGCGCCGCGCGGCCACTCGGGTACCCCGCATGGCCCCTCCGACGCCCGCGGACCGCGACATCCGCGGCCGGCGGGGCGCCCCGCCCCCCTCTACTCGGCACGCTCCATAGGATCCGTACGGCCAGATCCCTGCGACGGAGGAACCACCCGCCATGGCCCACGCATCCGGCCCGCTCGACGAGTTGGACCGCAAGATCATCGCGGCCCTGACCGCGAACGCCAGGACCAGCTTCGCCGAGATCGGCACGGCCATCGGCCTGTCGGCCACCGCGGTCAAACGCCGGGTGGACCGGATGCGCGAAACCGGCGTGATCACCGGGTTCACCGCAACGGTCCGGCCCGCCGCGCTCGGCTGGCGCACCGAGGCGTACATCGAGGTGTACTGCGACGGCGCGGCGCCGCCCCGCCGGATCGCCGAGGTCGTCCGCAGGTACCCGGAGATCACCGCCGCGATGACGGTCTCCGGCGGTGCCGACGCGCTGCTGCACGTCCGAGCGACGGACGTGGAGCACTTCGAAGAGGTGCTGGAGCGCATCCGGACCGAGTCCTTCATCCGCAAGACGATCAGTTACATGGTCCTCTCGCACCTGATCCCGGACAGCCCGGAGGCCGGCGCCGGATCCTCCGCCGTCCAGGGCTACGGCCCCGACGACCCCGCCTCCCCCGTCCGTTAGGTCGACCCCATACGGATCATCGGACACACCGGTTCCACCGACGCACGAACCCTGCGCCGAGCCAGCAATCTGCGCACGTTCGCTGCGCCGGTACGCAGCGTTCCGGACTTGTCCGGCGCATCAGCGGCTTTCTACCGTTGAGACATCCCAACGTCACCCATCGATGACCCCACGTCACCGGTGGGACGCCCCTTGCCGTGCCGCCGGAAACGGAGGACCCCGCCGTGCCCGAACCCGTGTCCGCACTCGTGCGCGAGCCCGTGCCCGTCGAGCCCGTCCCCGCCGGGGCCATACCGGTTGCGGCCGTGCCCGAAGAGGCCGTGCGCACGATCGTGCGCCCACCCCGTGTACCGCGTCCGCGGCGCTACCTGGTCTGCGAACCGCGCCACTTCGAGGTGCGGTACGCCATCAACCCCTGGATGCGTGACGCCGCGCCGGTCGACACCGCACTGGCACAGCGCCAGTGGGCGGCGCTGGTCCAGGCGTACCGCGATCACGGCCACACGGTCGAGACCGTGGAGCCGGTGGCGGACCTGCCGGACATGGTGTTCGCGGCGAATTCGGCACTCGTCGTGGGCGGCCGGGTGTTCGGCTCACGCTTCCTCGCCCCGGAACGCCGCCCCGAGTCCGCCGCGTACGAGGCGTGGTTCCGGGCGGCCGGGTTCGACGTACGGGCCCCCGAAGCCGTGTGCGAGGGCGAGGGCGACCTCGTACCGGTCGGCGACTACGTCCTGGCCGGTACGGGCTTCCGCACGACGCGGGAGGCGCACGGGGAGGTGCAGGAGTTCCTCGGCGTGCCGACGATCGGCCTGCAGCTGGTGGACCCGTACTTCTACCACCTCGACACCGCCCTCTTCGCGCTCGACGACACCAACGTCGCCTACTACCCCGAAGCCTTCTCACCCGGCAGCCTGGAAGTGCTGCGCCGGCTGTTCCCGGAGGCGGTGACCGCCACCCGGGAGGACGCGATGGCGTTCGGCCTCAACTCCGTCTCCGACGGCTGTCACGTGTTCGTCGCCCCGCAGGCCGAGGGGCTCGTCGAACAGCTCGCCCGCCACGGCTACGTCCCCGTCCCCGTCGACCTGTCGGAGTTCCACAAGGCCGGCGGCGGCATCAAGTGCTGCACCCAGGAGGTCCGTCCATGACCGCGCCCACCCGCCCCTCCGTCACGCCCGAGAGCCGCTCGCAGCAGGACCCGGCCCCCCGCTCGTCGGCGGAGCTGATCCGCGCGGAGGCCCCCGTCCTCGCGCACAACTACCACCCGCTCCCGGTGGTCGTGGCGCGCGCCGAGGGCGTCTGGGTCGAGGACGTCGAGGGCCGCCGGTACCTCGACATGCTCGCCGGGTACTCGGCCCTGAACTTCGGCCACCGACACCCGGCGCTCGTCGAGGCCGCGCACCGCCAGCTCGACCAGGTCACCCTGACTTCGCGCGCCTTCCACCACGACCGGCTGGCCGGCTTCGCCGAGGAGCTGGCGGCCCTGACGGGCCTGGACATGGTCCTGCCGATGAACACCGGCGCCGAGGCCGTGGAGAGCGGCATCAAGGTGGCCCGCAAGTGGGCGTACGACGTCAAGGGCGTCGCCCCGGACCAGGCCACGATCGTGGTCGCCGCGGACAACTTCCACGGCCGCACCACCACGCTCGTCAGCTTCTCCACCGACCCCCAGGCACGCGCGGGGTACGGCCCCTACACGCCCGGCTTCCGCGTCGTCCCGTACAACGACCTCGCCGCCCTCGAAGCCGCCGTGGACGAGACCACGGCCGCCGTGCTCATCGAGCCGATCCAGGGCGAGGCCGGCGTGGTCATCCCCGACGACGGCTACCTCACCGGCGTCCGCGAGCTGACCCGGCGGGCCGGCTGCCTGTTCATCGCCGACGAGATCCAGTCCGGCCTGGGGCGTACGGGCCGCACGCTGGCCGTGGAGCACGAGGGCGTGGTCCCCGACGTCCTGCTGCTCGGCAAGGCGCTCGGCGGCGGCATCGTCCCGGTCTCCGCCGTCGTCGCCCGCCGCGAGGTACTGGAGGTGCTGCACCCGGGCGAGCACGGCTCGACGTTCGGCGGGAACCCGCTGGCCACCGCGGTCGGCTCCGCCGTCATCGGGCTGCTGCGCACCGGCGAGTACCAGCGCCGCGCCACCGAACTGGGCGAGGTGCTGCGCACCGGCCTCGACGGCCTGGTCGGCAAGGGCGTCACCGGCTTCCGGGCGCGTGGCCTGTGGGCGGGGGTGGACATCGACCCCGCGCTGGGCACGGGCCGCGCGATCAGCGAACGCCTCCTGCGGGAAGGCGTCCTGGTCAAGGACACCCACGGCTCCACCATCCGGCTCGCACCGCCGCTGACCATCGAGGAGGGCGAACTCTCGTCGGCGGTCGAGGCCCTGGGACGGGTACTGGGCCAGTAACGAAGAACCGCATACCCATTCAGCCCCGCCCACGCCGCCACCTCCGCAAATTCATTGCACCAGCATCAAATCCATTGCATCAGCATCCGCTCGTCCGCAACCATATTCCACATGACACATATTGATGCATCGACATATGGAGTTGCGGACGAGCTCGGCTGGCCGGCCGGCTTCCGTGCCTACACCGGCAACGGAGGCCTGCGGGCGCACGGGGACGACCTCTCGATCGTGGCGTCGGACCGGCCTTCCGTCAGCGCCGCGATGTTCACCCGCAGCCGCTTCGCGGGCCCCGCGGTGGTGCTCAGCCGGGCGCACGCCGCCGGCGGGCACCTGCGCGCCGTCACCACTCTGGCGCAGAACGCCAACGTGGCCACCGGCCGGCAGGGCGAGGAGAACGCGGCCGAGGTGGTCGGCCGGGTCGCCGCGATCCTGGGCGTCCCGGCCGACGCCGTCCTCATCGGGTCCACCGGCGTGATCGGACGACCGCTCCCGATGGCCGCCCTCCGCGCGCACCTGGAGGCGACGGCGGAGCGCGGCACGGCGGCCTTCGAAGCGGGCCCCGTCGACGTGGCACGGGCGATGATGACCACCGACACACGCCCGAAGACCAGCGCCAGGACCGTCGGCGGAGCCCGCATCGTCGGCGTCGCCAAGGGCGTCGGCATGCTGGAGCCGAACATGGCGACGATGCTGGCGTACCTCTTCACCGACGCGGACCTCTCCCCCGCCGAGCTGGACGGCGCGCTCCGGGACGCGGTCGAGAAGACCTTCAACTGCCTGAGCGTGGACACCGACACGTCCACCTCCGACACGGTGGCCGTGCTGGCCAACGGGGCGGCCGGCCCGGTCGACCTCGCGGCCTTCTCGGCAGCGCTCACCGAAGTCTGCCTGGACCTCACCCGGCAGCTGGCGAGCGACGGGGAGGGCGCGAGCAAGCTGCTGCGCGTCACGGTGGCACGGGCCGCCGACTACGCGCAGGCCAAGCGGGTCGCCAAGAGCGTGGTGAACTCTCCGCTGGTCAAGACCGCCGTACACGGCGCCGATCCGAACTGGGGCCGGGTCGTGATGGCCATCGGCAAGAACACCGAGGACACGGACATCGAGCCGGCGAAGGTGACCGTACGGTTCGGGGAGACCGAGGTGTACCCGGAGGAGCCGGGGCCGGACACGCTGGAGCGGCTGGCGGAGACGATGCGGCGGGACGAGGTCGACATCACGATCGGGCTCGGCACCGGAGACGCCACGGCCACGGTCTACGGCTGCGACCTCACGGAGGGCTACATCCGCGTCAACGCCGACTACACGACCTGACAGACGCCCGCGCCGGCGGCCGGCCGGTGCCGGGGCATGGCGACATGGGCCGGCACCGGCCGCCGGCCCGTGTCCCGGCGCGGGCCGTAACACCCCGTCCGACCTGCGTGGATACCGCTCCGAGCGCCGTTGTCAGTGGTCGGGTGCAGACTGACTCGTACCTGGAACAACGGCGTTCGGAGGTGCAGTGACATGACCATGGGCACGCAGGATGTCCTTCTCGCGGTGGGGACCCGGAAGGGCCTGTTCATCGGCCGGCGAAGGCGGGGCACGTGGGAGCTGAGCGAGCCCCATTTCCCCGCCCAGGCGGTCTATTCGATCGGTATCGACACCCGCCGCGCGACGCCCCGGCTGCTGGCCGGCGCGGACAGCGCGCACTGGGGCCCCTCGGTGTTCCACTCCGACGACCTCGGCAAGAGCTGGGTCGAGCCGAAGCGCGCAGCGGTGAAGTACCCGGAGTACACCGGAAGCTCGCTGGAGCGGGTGTGGCAGCTCCAGCCCGCGGGCCCCGCCGCGCCCGACGTGGTCTACGCCGGTACGGAGCCGGGCGCGCTCTTCAAGTCCGAGGACGGCGGCGAGTCGTTCGAGCTGGTGCGGCCGCTGTGGGAACACCCCTCGCACGACCAGTGGGTCCCCGGTGGCGGCGGCCTCGCCGTGCACACGGTGATCACCGATCCGCGCACCGCCGACGCGGTGACGGTGGCGGTGTCGACGGCCGGAGTCTTCCGCACCCGCGACGGCGGCGCGAGCTGGTCCCCGTCGAACAGCGGCGTGAAGGCGGTCTTCCTGCCCGACCCGGACCCCGAGTTCGGCCAGTGCGTCCACAAGATCGCGCAGGACTCGGCCGACCGCGACCGCCTCTACCTGCAGAACCACTGGGGTGTGTACCGCAGCGACGACGCGGGCGGGACGTGGACGGACATCGGGACCGGACTGCCGTCGGACTTCGGGTTCGCGGTCGCCGCCCACCCGCACCGCGGCGACGTGGCGTACGTCTTCCCGATCACCGCGGACATGGACCGGGTGCCGGCCGACCACCGCTGCCGGGTGTTCCGCACGTCCGACGCGGGCAACAGCTGGGAGCCGCTGACCGCGGGACTGCCCCAGGAGGACCACTACGGCACGGTGCTGCGCGACGCCCTGTCCGTGGACGACGCGGACCCGGCGGGCGTGTACTTCGGCAACCGCAACGGCGAGGTGTACGCCAGCGCGGACGACGGCGACACCTGGCAACAACTCGCCGCCCATCTACCGGACGTCCTCTGCGTACGGGCGGCCGCGTTGGCTTAGAGAGGGGCGAGGTGGCTTGGAGGAGGCACTGTGGCCTGGAGGGGAGCGCGGTGGCTTGGAGGGGGCTAGCCGGGGATGCGGTGAAGCGCGCAAGCGGTGAAGCGGTATCGCAGGGGTCGTGGCCTGGACGGAGACGTACGCGGAGTTGCGCACGAGCACTGACGCAGACGGATACGTCTGCGGGACGGCGCACGGACGATGGTCCGGGCGGGGCCGCGCTCGGAGCCACGACGGGCTTGGGCATGGACGGGGGCGGGGTGACGCATGGGCGGTGGCGCGGGAGCCGGGACGGGGAAGCTGTCGCGCCGGGGCGATGGAGCGGTAGTACGGGGGGACGGTGAGCCGGTCGGGTGTGACCGGGGATGGCGTGATCCGAGCGAGGCGGCTACGGAAGTGACCGGGGAAGGGGGCGCGGGTTGATAGGGACCACCGCACGGCCAGTAGGGTGACGCCGTGGCTGCACGACCTCTCCATGAAATCGTCGAACCGGGCTGGGCCAAGGCACTTGAGCCCGTCGCCGGACGGATCGCCGCGATGGGCGACTTCCTGCGGGCGGAGATCGCCTCGGGACGTACGTATCTCCCGGCCGGCAGCAACGTGCTGCGCGCCTTCCAACAGCCCTTCGACGACGTGCGGGTGCTCATCGTCGGGCAGGACCCCTACCCCACCCCCGGACACGCCGTCGGGCTGAGCTTCTCGGTGGCACCGGAGGTGCGGCCGCTGCCGGGCAGCCTGGAGAACATCTTCCGCGAGATGCACTCCGACCTCGGGCTGCCGCGGCCGGCCAACGGGGACCTGACGCCGTGGACGCGGCAGGGCGTGCTGCTGCTGAACCGTGCCCTGACGACCGCGCCCCGTAAGCCCGCCGCCCATCGCGGCAAGGGCTGGGAAGAGGTCACGGAGCAGGCGATCCGCGCGCTGGCCGCGCGCGGGCGTCCGATGGTGGCCGTCCTGTGGGGACGGGACGCGCGCAATCTGCGCCCGCTCCTCGGACAGGTGCCGTCGGTCGAGTCGGCGCACCCCTCGCCCATGTCGGCGGGCCGGGGGTTCTTCGGCTCGCGGCCGTTCAGCCGGGTCAATGACCTGCTGACCCGGCAGGGGGCCGAACCGGTCGCCTGGCAGCTGCCCTGATCCGGAGGCCGTCGCCGCCCTGACCTGGTGGCCTGGCGGCTGCCCTGACCTGGAGGGATAGTGTGCCCGCATGACCACGAACACGAACGTCCCGGCGGGCTGGTACGCCGACCCGCAGGGCACGCCTGACCAACTGCGCTGGTGGGACGGCACCCGGTGGACCGAACACACCCACCCGGGCGGCCAGGGCCGGCAACAGGCCGGCCAGGACCAGGCACAGCAGCAGGGACAGGCACCGGGACCGGCGCAGGGACCGGCGCAGGGGCAGGCGCCCGGCCAGGGGGGACAGCCGGGGCCGCCTGGACAGCCGCAGGCCAACCAGGGGGGCCACGGCGAGTACGGCCAGGGCCAGGACCAGGGCCAGGCTCACGGTCAGGTTCCGGGGCCGCAGGCCGGGGGCCGACCGGGGGATCAGCCCGGTGGCGGCCAGCCGGGGGCTCAGCCGGGTGGGGCCTACCCCGGAGGGCAGCCCGGGGCTCAGCCCGGTGGCGGCCTGCCTGGAGGTCAGCCGGGGTTCCCGGCCGGGCCTCAGCCGGGTGGTCAGGCCGGGGCGCAGCCAATGCCGCAGGCGCAGCCGTACGGGCAGGGAGCGCCGCAGCAGCCGTACGGCCAGCCGCAGCCCCAGCCTTACGCCCAGCAGCACCAGCAGCCTCATCAACCCCAGCCTCATCGGCCGCATCCGCAGATGGGGCAGCAGCCGGGCGGGCAGCCGATGCCGCAGGGTTACGGCTACCCGCAGCAGGGGCCGGGCCCCGGCGCCGGTGATCCGGGGCAGGTGCAGCGCCAGGTGCAGCAGCAGGCCGGCGTCGCGCCGACCGGCCCGGGGGGCGGCGGTTCGCTGTTCACCGAGCCGGTCCTGGTCGTGAACCAGAAGGCCAAGCTGATCGAGATGACGAACGAGTACAGCGTCTTCGACCAGCACGGCAACACCATCGGCTCGGTCGTCCAGATCGGCCAGACCACGGCCAAGAAGGTGCTGCGCCTGGTCTCCAGCCTCGACCAGTACATGACCCACAAGCTGGAGATCCGCGACGCGTACGGCCGGCCGCAGCTGGTGATGACCCGGCCGGCGAAGTTCATCAAGTCCAAGGTGCTGGTGGAGCGCCCGGACGGACAGCCGGTCGGCGAGATCGTGCAGCAGAACGCCATCGGGAAGATCAACTTCGCCATGGTGGTCAACGGCCAGCAGATCGGCGCGATCAAGGCGGAGAACTGGCGGGCCTGGAACTTCGCCATCGTCGACCACGCCGACCAGGAGATCGCCCGGATCACCAAGACGTGGGAGGGCCTGGCGAAGACGATGTTCACCACGGCCGACAACTACGTCCTGCAGATCCACCAGCAGCTGCCCGACCCGCTGCTGAGCCTGGTGGTCGCGACGGCCCTGACCGTCGACACGGCCCTCAAGCAGGACGCCCGCGGCTTTGGGTGAGCCCATGGCGGACCTGGCGCTCGGCGTCGACTCCGGCGGCTCGGGCCTGCGCATCGCGGTCGCCCGCGCGTACGGGGACGGCTCCCCGGCCGACGGCGCCCCGGCGCGACGGCTCGGCGAGGTCGACTTCCAGGAGCCCGTCCGTACGGGGCCCGGCGGTATCGACGCCGACGACCTCCTCGCCCGGCTGCTCCCGGCGGCCGCCTCGTTGGTACGCGCGGCGGGCGCCGAGAGCCGCTGTGTGGCGGTGTGCGTGGGGGCGGCCGGCATGGTCGCGCTCGGCGACGACCTGCGCGCGACGCTGCCGTCCGCGCTGTCCCGCGCGCTCGGCACACACCGGCTGGCGCTCGCGTCCGACGCCGTCACCGCGTACGCGGGTGCCCTCGGCCGGCGCCCCGGTGCCGTGGTCGCGGCCGGTACGGGCATGATCGCGATGGGCACCGACCTCACCGCCGCGACCGGCTGGCGCCGCGCCGACGGCTGGGGCCACCTGCTGGGCGACTGTGGCAGCGGCGCGTGGATCGGCCGGGCCGGGCTGGAGGCGGCGATGCGTGCGTACGACGGCCGGCCCGGCGGTTCGGCGGCGCTACTGGCCCGTGCGGAGGCGGTGTTCGGGCCGGTCACCGGCCTGCCCGGCAAGCTCTACCCGCGCTCCGACCGGCCCGCCGTACTGGCGTCCTTCGCCCCGGAGGTGGCGCGCTGCGCCGCCGAGGACAAGTTCGCCGCCGCGATCCTGGACGAGGCCGCCCACCACATCGCCGACGCCGCGGCCGCGGTCTGCCCACCGGACACCACGCGCGGCGAGCGGGAAGTCGCCTGTACCGGCGGCCTGTTCAAGGTGGGCGAGCCGCTCCTGGAACCGCTGCGGGCGGCACTCGCGGTGCGGCTCCCCGGCGTACGCCTGGTCCCGGCGGCCGGCGACCCGCTGGACGGCGCGCTGCTCATCGCGTCGGCGCTGGCCCGCGACGAGCTGCGGCTGCCCACCGACGCCCGCCTCCTCCACGTCACGGACTGACGACCGGAGACCGGGCGATTCGCAGTCGCACACGCAAGCACGCTTCTTCCGCCCTCCCCGCGCCGCGACTCCTCGCCCTCACCCCCACCGCCTCACTCGCCCCTTCCATCCCGCCGCCCCCTTTGACGCCTTCACCCCTTTCATCACCCCCCCCTTCACTCCATACCCTCAGCCCTCTCCGACCCCTAAGCGGAATCCGCAGCGCCGCTCTCCACGGGATCGCCCGAACGAGAAGTCAGCGCAGATCACACGGCGTGTCGTGTGATGTTCACACGGAGACGCGCGGGACGAATCGGTACACAAACCACCCGACTGTGCCCTCCCTCGGCACCGGGTGCCGAAGAGGCGTTAGCATGCGGCGCCATGAGTTCCCCCACTGGGCCCGCACCCGGCCTGCCTGTACGAATGCCGCGTCCGCGCCAGTCCGGACGCCACCGCCGACCGGAGCCGGTCGCCGCGCCCGAGGGCGCGCCCGCGCTCGTCCTGGCCGTTCCCGGCGCCCCCACCGCCGCGTCGCGCAGCCTGGCGGAGGAGGTGTCCAGCATCGCCCGCTCCGAGCTGCCCGGCCTCGACGCGCGCATCGGGTACGTCGACGGCGGCGATGAGGAGTTCCCGTCGCTGGAGGCCGTGCTCTCGCACGCCGCCGCCGAGCGCAGGGCCCGCATCGAGGCCGGTGCGCAGGACCTCAAGGACGCCCCGGCCGCCGTGGTCGTGCCGCTGCTCGCGGGGCCCGACAACGCCCTGCTCCGCCGTATACGCCAGGCGATCATGAACAGTGGCTCCGCCGCCGAGCTCACCGATGTGCTCGGCCCGCACCCGCTGCTCGCCGAAGCGCTGCACGTGCGACTGTCCGAGGCCGGCCTGGCGCGTGCCGACCGAGCCCGCCTCTTCACGGTTGCAACGGCCGCGGACGGCATCATCCTCGCCACCGTCGGCGGCGAGGAGGCCGTGCAGGCCGCCGGCATCACCGGCATGCTGCTCTCCGCGCGCCTCGCGGTGCCGGTGCTGGCCGCCGCGCTGGACGAGGACGGCGCGATCTCGCGTACGGCCGAGCAGCTGCGGAACTCCGGTTCGCAGCAGCTGGCGCTGGCGCCGTACCTCATCGGCCCGGAGATCGCCGACGGCCTGCTGGGGGCGGCCGCGGCCGAGGCGGGCTGCGCCTCCGCCGAGGCGCTGGGTGCGTACATGGCGGTGGGCCGCCTGGTCCTCTCCAACTACGCCGCCTCGCTGGGCATCACGCTCCAGTCGGCGCAGGGAGCGCCGACCCGCTGACCCGTCGCCGGCCGCCCCACGCGGTCGGCGTCCCTCTCCAGTGGCTGAACCCTCCGACGGGCCGTCCCGCACCATGCGGTGGCGGCCCGTCGCCGTACCTGACCGACCCCTGCCCGGGACCCGGCCGGGACCTGCCGACCCCGGCACCGGCCCGGCACAGCCCGCGTCCCCAGCGCAGGCATTCAGCCGCTCGTGCGTCCCACCAGCACTCTGACCCGTACTTCCTCGGCGTACGGCCCCTCCGGCAGGGCCGCGCGCAGTCCGGCGGCGAAGTGCGAGCGCTCCTCGGGGCCGGGGAGCCGGTCCGCCGGTACGGCGGAGCAGATGCCACCGAGCAGCTCCTCGAACGTCAGCTCGGCGCGGTAACGGTGGTCGATCTCGCGCACCCCGTCGTAGCCCGCCCCGTGCAGCGCCCTGGCGTAGTCGGACCGTTCGTCGTCGGCCGTGCCGCAGGTGGCCTCCAGGGGCATGCCGAAGTACCGCTCCAGCTGTCCCCGGAGCGCGTCCGACCAGTGGGTCTCCTGCTGCCACAGCGGTACGCCGTTGGCGATGACGGCGACGCCGCCACCAGGGCGCAGCAGCGGGCGCAGCTCGCGGAAGAGCCGGTCGTGGTCCATCCAGTGCAGCGCCTGGCCGATGACGGTCATGGCCAGGGAGCCCCGGCCGAGCAGTGTGCCCAGCGCCGCGACGTCGGTGTCCGCGCCGAGCACCCAGGTGGCGTTCCGTACGCCCGCCTCGTCGGCGGCGCGGCGGGCCAGCCGCAGCATGTCCGGTTCGGGGTCCATGCCGAGGACCGCGCCGACCCGCGGGGCGAGCGGCACGGCCAGCGCTCCGGTGCCGCACCCCAGGTCGAGGGCGGTGTCGCCGGCGGTCAGGCCGAACGTCTCTTGCAGGGCGTCCAGGAGTTCCGGGCGGTAACCGCGCCGGAAGCGGGCGTAGTACTCCGCGACCTCACCACTGAATCCGACGGTCATGCGGCCAGCCTGCCCGGAATCGGGCCGCCGCGCCCGGCATTCGGACGATCTCACCACCGAACGTCCGCTATCGGCTGAACACACCCAGCGGGCTGAACCCGAGCGGCGCGTGTCGGCCGGTACGGCGCGTTTCCGTACGTCGGGAACGCGCCGCACGGGCCGAAATGACGCTGACCGAACCTACGCTGATCGAAGCCACGCCGATCGGACCCACGCGGGCCGAACCGCTCGGGCCGACACCGAACCCTCCGCCCGAACGGACCGGCCAATCGGTATCGGTCAGCCCGGACGGACCGGTCGGACCGGGCTTACCGGTCGGACCGGCCAAAGGTTCAGCGCGCGAAGACCACGCAAGAAGCCGACGGGACCGGGAGCGAGCCACCGCGTTCGGGGATGCCGGTGTCCGCGTCGACGGCGAACCAGGTGACGTCCCCGGAGCGCTCGTTGGCGGCGTAGAGGTACCGGCCTTCCGGGTGCAGCGCCAGGTCACGAGGCCAGTCGCCGCCGCACGGCACGGTCGTCACCAGTCGCGGCGCCGCCCCGTCCCCCTCCAGTGCCAGTACGGCGATGCTGTCGTCGCCGCGGTTGGCGGCCCAGCCGAACCGTCCGTCCGCCGAGACCACGAACTCCGACGGCAGGGTCGGCGTCACAGCGCCCTCGGGCAGTACGGGCGTCTCCCCCAGCGGCGTCAGCAGCCCCTGCACCGCGTCCCAGCGGCAGGTGGTCACCGTGGGGTCCAGCTCGTTGATGACGTACGCGAGGTGGCCGCGCGGGTGGAAGCGGAGGTGCCGGGGGCCGCTGCCGGCGCGCATCGCGATCTCGCGCCGCATCACCAGTTCCCCGCTCCCCGGGTCGATGTCGCACACGCGGACCGAGTCGGTGCCGAGGTCGACGCTGAGCACCCAGCGCCCCGAGGGGTCGGCCACCACGGCGTGCGCGTGCGGGCCGGTCTGCCGGTCGGGGTGCGGGCCGCTGCCGTGGTGCTGGAGGACGCCGCCGGGGCCGGGTTCGGTGGGCGCGCCGTCCGCCCGCAGGGGCAGCGCACTGACGCTGCCGGAGCGGTAGTTGGCGGTGAGCAGGTGCCCGGCGTGCGGGGTGAGGTGGGTGGGGGCGGAGCCGTGGACGGGTGCCGGCGGCGCGAGCGGTGCGGGCCGCTCCCCCGCGAGCGAGAAGGCCGCCGCCGCGCCGTCGGGCGTCTCGCTCACCGCGTACAGCAGCCGGCCGTCGGCCGATACGGCGAGGTAGGAGGGGCTGGTCACCGCGTCCGTGCGGGCCAGCTCCTTGAGCGCGCCGCTCTCCGGGGCGAACTCGGCGGTGACGACGCCGGCGCCGCCTGCCGTCGACCCGATGTACGCCCGCCACCCGGAAACGTTTCGGCCGGCACCGTTCACCCTCATACCCCGCTTCTCGTTCGTACGCCCCGTATCGGTCGGTCACCGACGCTAACAGCCGGGCGAGGCCCCCGCCGGAGATCACCTGCGCGGAGCCGCCCGGCCCCGAAAAAGCGTTTCCCGGCCGCCCATCAGGGCTCGGGCACCCATCGGGCCCAGGTCCCGATCAGGCTCAGGTCCCGATCAAGCTCAGGTCCCGATCAGGCTCAGGCGCCGATCAGCGACCGGCGGGCAGGCGCTCGCAGGGGGTCGGCGAGTTCGGCGAGGGCGTGCTCCAGGCCGTGCAGGTGGGCGAGGGCCGGTTCCGTCGCGTGGAGCTGCGGCGCGGCGGCCACCGCGTACCGCTCCGCGCGGGCGGCCGGGCCCGGCGCGGTGAGCGCTTCCACCGCGGCCTCCACTCGCCGGCAGGCGGCGGTGAGGCGGTCGTCGTGGGAGGCCTCCGGGTCGGCGGCGACGGCGGCCAGCCCGCGGACCTCGCGGGCGCAGTCGTCGAGCAGGACGAGCACCCGGCGGGCCCGTCCCTTGCGGGCCCGCACCGGGCTCAGCGGGTGGACCAGCGGGGCGAGGGAGGCCCGTACCTTGCCGAGCAGC
Source organism: Streptomyces sp. NPDC050806 (assembly GCF_055586425.1). NCBI lineage: Bacteria > Bacillati > Actinomycetota > Actinomycetes > Kitasatosporales > Streptomycetaceae > Streptomyces > Streptomyces sp. NPDC050806. Next base: position 332,031 of record NZ_JBVJIF010000004.1, read on the forward strand.
AGCTCCAGTTCGACGACGCGGGCCGCGGGATCGGCGGTGCCGGAGCCGGCGAGGCGCGCTGCGGCCTCGGCGGTGCAGGCGTGCACACAGCGCAGGGCGCGCTGGATCCAGGCGTCGGTCGTGGCGTGCGTGGTGACGGGCAGGACGAGCAGGACCGCCAGTACGGCGCCGAGCGCCCCGACCCCCGTCTCCGCGACCCGCAGGACGAGCAGGCCCGGGTCCAGCACCCCGAGGAGCCCGTACAGCAGCCCGGCCATCACCGTGACGGCGAGCATCATCCAGGTGTACGACACGGCCGCCGTGTAGAAGATGCCGAAGACGCAGACCGCGACGAGCGCGGCGGTGGCCACCGGCTCGCCGTGCAGCGGCACCGCGACACCCAGTCCGATGCCGATCCCGATCACCGTGCCGAGCATCCGCCGGAAGCTCCGGACCAGCGTCTCGCCGCTCGACGCCGTGTTCACGAAGACCCACCACGTCGCCCCGACCGCCCAGTACCAGCGCTCCTGCGACAGCACCTGCCCCGCGGCGAGCGCGAAGGCACCGCCGGCCATGGCCTGCAGCGCCTGCCGCGTGGTCGGCCGGGCGAGCCCGGTGCCGGCGGTCAGGGGCGGGACCGCGGCGGGCGCCGGCAGCCGGCGCTCGTAGCACCACAGTCCGAAGCGCACGGTCGCGGCGGCCATCAGGGACAGCAGCATCGCGCCGTACAGCTCGGGCAACTGGCCGGGGACCGTGTGCAGGAACTGGGTGGCGAAGAACATCATGAACGCGAACACGCCGAGGGAGTGCCCGCGCGGTCCCCACCGGCGGGCGTACACCCCTGCGCCGACCACGGCGAGGAAGGCCGCGTCCCTGGCCACCGGGTGGTCGTGCAGCACGGCGGCGAGGGCGAGTACGGGGAAGCCGACCGCCGGCAGCAGCGCGGTCGTGACCGCCTGCCCGCGGACCGTCGGGTCCAGGACCGTGAAGAGCGCCAGCAGGGCCGCGAGGCCCCCGGTGATCGCCGCGGCCAGTGAGTGACCGGTCAGCCCGCACAGGGCCACCGCCGATCCGATGCCGAGCACCGCCCGCAACGCGCTGCGCAACCGCAGCCGCCCCGGATCCGGAGCCACGAACATCCTCTTGAGCACAGATCCCCGCCCCTTCTGCGTTCCGCTGACGCGTCCGTGCGCGTCACGTCGTGCCGCGTCGGTGTCACGTCGTGTCACGCCATGAAAAAGGCGCCGCGGAATCCGCAGCGCCATCGACATGACCATCAGAACATCCGGGACCACACTGGCTCAACAGACCATGAAATCGCTGTGCCATTGGACCAGTGGCACGGGTTCGGGCAGGTCCGGGGGCGTGCCATTGGACCACCGGCCCCGGGCCCGGGAAGTTCCGGGCCCGGGGCCGGGCTGTCGTCGGCGGCTCAGCAGCAGTGGTGGCCGGTCAGCGGATCCTCGTCACGGCGGTCGGTGCGGTACCGCTCGAAGGCCGCCCGGGAGAGGACGGGGGCCGGGGGATCCTGCGCGCGGGCGTGGGCGACGTACCGGCCGTACGCGTGCTCGCCGGTGAACTCGCGCACGTACCAGCGGACCCGGCGCAGCGCGCGCCGCAGCGGCACGCTCACGCGGCGAGCTTGGACTGGACGTACGCCGCCTCCCGGAGGTCCGGCGCTCCCCCACCCCGGACGGTGCGCACACAGACGCGCGCGCAGGCGACGACCACCACGAGGGTGAGGAGGGCGAAGGCGATGGTGAGCACGCCCGTCACGGTGGAGTTGTGGACGATCGTCGCCATGTCGGCGGCGGACTTCGCGGGCGCGCGGACCGCACCGGCCTCCAGCGCCTGCTGGTACTGCGCCCGTTGCGCGAAGAAGCTCACCTTCGGGTCGGCGGAGAACACCTTCTGCCAGCTCGCCGTCATGGTCACGGCGAGGTCCCACACGAGCGGAACGCCGGTGACCCAGGCCCACTTGAGGCGCCCCGACTTGATGAGCAGCGTCGTGCCGACGGCCAGGGCAACGGCGGCGAGCAGCTGGTTGGCGATGCCGAAGAGCGGGAAGAGCTGGTTGATACCGCCGAGCGGGTCGGTGACGCCCACCCACAGGAAGTAGCCCCAGGCGAGCACGACCGCCGCGGAGGTGAGCCAGATGCCCGGCCGCCAGCTCTGGTCGCGGAACCGCGGCAGGACGTTGCCGAGGGTGTCCTGGAGCATGAAGCGGCCGACGCGGGTCGCCGCGTCCACGGCGGTGAGGATGAACAGCGCCTCGAACATGATCGCGAAGTGGTACCAGAACGCCATCATCCCGTCGCTGCCGAACGCCTTGGCGAGGATGAGGGCCATGCCCATTGCGAGGGTGGGCGCGCCGCCCGTGCGCGAGACCAGGGACTCCTCACCGACCGAGCGCGCCGCGGCGGCCAGGTCGTCCGGGCCGATCGAGAAGCCGAGCGAGGAAACGGCCGCGGACGCGGAGTGGAGCGTGTCGCCGAGCAGTCCGGCGGGCGCGTTCATCGCGTAGTACAGGCCGGGGTCGATCACGCACGCCGCGATCAGCGCCATCAGCGCGACGAAGGACTCCATGAGCATCGCGCCGTAGCCGATGGGCGCGACATGCGATTCCTTCTCGATCATCTTCGGCGTGGTACCGGAGGAGATCAGGGCGTGGAAGCCGGAGAGCGCGCCGCAGGCGATGGTGATGAAGGCGAACGGGAAGAGCCCGCCGGCGAAGACCGGGCCGTCACCGGCCCGCGCGAACGCGGTGACCGGTGCCACCGCGAGGTCCGGCAGCGAGATCAGCACCCCGGCCGCGAGCAGCACGATGACGCCGACCTTCATGAAGGTGGAGAGGTAGTCGCGGGGCGCGAGCAGCATCCACACGGGCAGCACGGACGCGATGAAGCCGTACGCCATCAGGCACAGCGCCAGCGTCTGCGGGGACAGGACCAGCGCGTCGCCGATCGGGGACTCGGCGACCCAGCGGCCGCCCGCGATGGCCGCGAGCAGCAGGGCGAGCCCGATGAGGCTGACCTCGGTGACCCGGCCGGGGCGCAGATACCGCAGGTACACGCCCATGAGGAGGGCGATGGGGATGGTCATGCCGATGGAGAAGGTGCCCCAGGCGGAGTGGGCGAGGGAGTTGACCACGATGAGGGCGAGCACGCCCAGGATGATGATCATGATCGCGAAGACGGCGAGCAGCGCCGCGGCCCCGCCGACCGCGCCGATCTCCTCGCGTGCCATCTGTCCCAGGCTCTTGCCGTCCCGGCGCATGGAGAAGAACAGCGTCACCATGTCCTGGACGGCACCGGCGAAGATCACGCCGATGATGATCCAGACGGTGCCCGGCAGATAGCCCATCTGGGCCGCCAGCACGGGGCCGACGAGCGGACCGGCGCCGGCGATGGCGGCGAAGTGGTGACCGAACAGCACGCGCCGGTCGGTGGGGTGGAAGTCCACCCCGTCGTTGAGCCGCTCGGCCGGCGTGGCCCGCCGGTCGTCGACCCGCAGCACCTTGCGTGCGAGGAAGCGGGCGTAGAAGCGCTGGGCGATCAGGTACGAGCCGACGCCCGCGGCGATCACCCAGACCGCCGAGATCCGCTCACCGCGGGAGAGCGCCAGCACGGACCAGCCGGCCGCGCCGACCGCCGCGATCAGCGTCCAGACGGCGATCCGGACGTAACGGGAACTCCACACTGGGGTTGCGCCTTTCCTGGGGTACGAGGACGAACGGGCGGCCGCGCCGGGGACCGGGGCGCGGCCGCCATATGAAGGGCGTTTCCGCCGGTCAGCCGCCCAACTCCGCCTCGAACTCGGCTGTTTCGAGAATCTGCTTGACCGTGGTCAGGTAGCGGGCGGCGTCCGCGCCGTCCACCAGACGGTGGTCGTAGGAGAGCGACAGGTACGTCATGTTGCGGACCGCGATGGTCTCGCCCAGCTCCGGGTGGTCCACGACCACCGGACGCTTGACGGTGGCGCCGATGCCCAGGATGGCGACCTGGTTCGGCGGCACGATGACGGTGTCGAACAGCGCACCGCGCGAGCCGGTGTTGCTGATCGTGAAGGACGCGCCCGACAGGTCGTCCGGGCTGATCCTGCTCTCGCGGACCTTGCCGGCCAGCTCGGCGGTCTTTTTCGCGATGCCCGCGATGTTCAGGTCGCCGGCGCCCTTGATGACCGGGGTCATCAGGCCCTTCTCGTTGTCCACCGCGATCCCGACGTTCTCGGAGTCGAAGTAGGAGATGGTGCCCTCGTCCTCGTTGATCCGGGCGTTGATGACCGGGTGGGCCTTCAGCGCCTGGACGGCGGCCTTGACGAAGAACGGCATCGGGGACAGCTTGACGCCCTCACGGGCGGCGAAGGCGTCCTTGGCCTTGTTCCGCATCCGCATGATCTTGGTGATGTCCACCTCGACCACGGAGGTCAGCTGCGCCTGGCCGTGCAGGGCCTTCATCATGTTGTCGCCGATGACCTTGCGCATCCGCGGCATCTTGACCGTCCGGCCACGCAGCGCATGCCCCTCCGGGGAGGGGGCCGACGGCACGGCCGAGGGGGCAGTACCGCCGACCACCGGCGCCTTCTCCTCGGCCGCGGCGAGGACGTCCTGTTTACGGATGCGGCCACCGACGCCGGTGCCCTGCACCGTGGTCAGGTCCACACCGCTCTCCCGCGCCAGCTTGCGGACGAGTGGCGTCACGTACGCACCGTCGGCCTCACCAGCAGGCTGCGCGGCGCCAGCCGCTCCAGTGGAGCCGGTGCTTGCACCGGGGGCCGGAGCGGGGGCTGCCGGAGCCGGGGCTGCCTGCACCTCGGCTGCCGGAGCGGGGGCCGGAGCCGGCTCCGCAGCGGGTGCCGGAGCCGGGGCGGGTGCCGGAGCCGGGGCGGACGGCTGCTCCCCCTGCTCCCCGATCACGGCTAGCCTCGCGCCCACTTCCGCGGTCGCGTCCTCGCCCACCACGATCTCCAGCAGGGTGCCGGCGGCGGGGGCGGGGATCTCGGTGTCGACCTTGTCGGTGGAGACCTCCAGCAGCGGCTCGTCGGCCTCGACCGACTCGCCGACCTCCTTCAGCCACCGGGTGACGGTGCCCTCGGTGACCGACTCGCCCAGCGCGGGCAGCACGACGTCCGTGCTCACGGTCAGCCCTCCAGCCCGTAGCGCGCGGTGGCCTGGCGTACGACCTCCGGCTTGACGTCACCGCGGCGGGCCAGCGTGGCCAGCACCTTCACGGCGATGGACTGGGCGTCCACCCCGAAGTACCGGCGGACGTTCTCCCGGCTGTCGGAGAGGCCGAAGCCGTCCGTGCCGATGGAGACCCACTCCTGCTCGACCCAGGGAGCGATCTGGTCGGGCACGGCACGCATCCAGTCGCTGACCGCGACCACGGGGCCGGGCGCGCCGTCCAGCGCGCGGGTCACGTACGGAATCCGGTCGTCGCCGCGCAGCCGTGCGGCATCGCACTCCAGCGCGTCCCGGCGCAGCTCCGTCCAGGACGGCGCCGACCACACGTCGGCGGCCACGCCCCAGTCCTCGGCGAGCAGTTTCTGGGCTTCGAGGACCCAGTGGATGGCCGTGCCGGAGGCGAGCAGCTGGAGCTTCGGTGCGTCGGAAGGAGTATCCGCCGCTTCCTGGTACCGGTAGAGACCGCGCAGGATCCCCTGCTCGTCCAGGCCCTCGGGCATGGGCGGCTGGACCTTGGTCTCGTTGTAGACCGTGAGGTAGTAGAAGACGTTCTCGCCGCCGGGATGCTCGGCCGTCTCGCCGTACATGCGGCGCAGTCCGTCCTTGACGATCACCGCGACCTCGAAGGCGAACGCGGGGTCGTAGGAGACGGCGGCCGGATTGGTGGAGGCGATGAGGTGGGAGTGGCCGTCGGCGTGCTGCAGGCCCTCACCGGTCATCGTCGTACGGCCGGCGGTCGCGCCGATGACGAAACCGCGCCCGAGCTGGTCGCCCAGGGCCCAGAACTGGTCGGCGGTCCGCTGCCATCCGAACATCGAGTAGAAGATGTAGAACGGGATCATCGGCTCGCCGTGCGTCGCGTACGAGGTCGCGGCGGCGGTCAGCGAGGCGAGCGAACCGGCTTCGGTGATGCCCTCGTTGAGGATCTGACCGTTCTTGGCTTCCTTGTAGTACAGGAGCTGATCGCGGTCGACCGGGTCGTAGGTCTGGCCGAGCGGCGAGTAGATCCCGGCGGACGGGAAGAGGGACTCCATGCCGAAGGTGCGGGCCTCGTCGGGGACGACGGGGACCCAGCGCCTGCCGGTCTCCTTGTCCCGCATCAGCTCCTTCACCAGGCGGACGAACGCCATCGTCGTGGCGATCTCCTGGGTGCCCGAGCCCTTCTTCAGCGCGTCGAACGGCTTGTCGGCGGGCATCGGGAGCGGTTTCGCGGTGACCTTGCGGGCCGGCGCCGGTCCGCCGAGCGCGGCGCGCCGTTCCTTCAGGTAGGCGACCTCGGGCGAGTCGGCGCCCGGGTGCACGTACGGCACCAGCTCGTCGTTCAACTTACTGTCAGAGATGGGGAGTTCGAGCAGATCGCGCATGGCGCGGAACTCCTTGCCCGACAGCTTCTTCATCTGGTGGTTGGCGTTGCGCGATTCGAAGCCGGGGCCGAGCGTCCAGCCCTTGACGGTCTGCGCCAGGATGACGGTCGGCGCGCCCTTGTGCTCGAGTGCGGCCTTGTACGCCGCGTAGACCTTGCGCGGCTCGTGGCCGGCGCGCGAGGTGCCGACGATCTCCTCCAGCCGGGCGTCGGTGAGCTGCTGCCCCAGGCGGGCCAGCTCCGGCCGGTCGCCGAGGAAGTGCTCGCGGATGTACGCGCCGTCGCGGGCCGCGAAGGTCTGGAACTGACCGTCGGGGATGCTGCCGAGATGGCGTACGAGGGCGCCGTCCACGTCCTGTCCGAGCAGCTCGTCCCAGGCCTGGCCCCACAGCGATTTGACGACGTTCCAGCCGGCGGCGCGGAACTGCCGCTCCAGCTCCTGCACGATCTTGAAGTTGCCGCGGACGGGGCCGTCCAGGCGCTGCAGGTTGCAGTTGATGACGAAGGTCAGGTTGTCCAGGCCCTCACGGCCGGCCAGCGCCAGTGCGGCGGTCGACTCGGGCTCGTCCATCTCGCCGTCGCCCAGGAACGCCCAGACGTGGGAGTTCGAGGTGTCCTTGATCCCCCGGTGCTCCAGGTAGCGGTTGAAGCGCGCCTGGTAGATCGCCGAGAGCGGGCCCAGCCCCATCGACACCGTGGGGAACTCCCACAGCCAGGGCAGTCGCCGCGGGTGCGGGTAGGAGGGCAGGCCCTCGCCGCCGGCTTCCTGCCGGAAGCGGTCCAACTGCTCCTCGGTCAGGCGGCCTTCGAGGAACGCGCGGGCGTAGACGCCGGGTGACGCGTGCCCCTGGACGTACAGCTGGTCACCGCTGCCGTCCGCTTCTTTGCCGCGGAAGAAGTGCTGGTAGCCGACCTCGTAGAGCCAGGCCGCCGACGCGAAGGTGGCCATGTGGCCGCCGAGGCCGCCGCGCTGGTTGCCGCGGGTGACCATCGCCGCCGCGTTCCAGCGGTTCCAGGCGGTGATCCGCGCCTCCATCGCCTCGTCGCCCGGGAACTCCGGCTCGGCGGCGGTCGGAATGGTGTTGATGTACGGCGTCTCCAGGAGCGGGGGGAGGCCGATCCCGGTGCGTTCGGCGTGCTCCGCGACGCGGCGCAGCAGGTGGGCGGCCCGGTGCGGCCCACCGGCGCGGGCGGCGCCGTCCAGCGATTCGCGCCATTCGGCGACCTCGGACGGATCGCTGTCGGGCAGTTGGTCGAGCTGGGACACGGTGATCCCCTTTCACGTTCCTGGGTGAGGAACCGGAGGTGCCGCGCGCTTCTGCGGCACCTCCGGTGGTCGGGCGGACGACCGGCGATGCGGGTGGACCGGTCGAAGCGGCCTCAACTGATGTCACCTTGCGGCGACTTCCGGACTGCGGAACCATGATTCCGCTCAACAAAAAGTAGAGACTCACGAACCCCAGGGTCAACCATTACCGAGCAGTAATGATTGATGATCGATCATTTTTACCTGAGTGGGGCCTCCTCCCCCGGCCGCGCCCCGGGGCCGGGGGTCAGCCCGCTGCGCGCTTGAGCAACTCCTCGTACGCGCTCGGGTCATCGCTGGTGACCTGCGGAAACCCGGTGCCGTACGCGCCGTGCCAGCGTGCGGTGACCCCCGGGTTGGGGTGGTCGGAGCCGTCCGGCAGGTAGAGGTGCGGGCTGCACTTCACCTCGTGCTCCTTGGCGCAGCGGAAGTCCTCGGTCACCGTCCGCCGAGCCCTCCCGTCGTCCAGACCTGCGGCGATGGCCTCGGCGTCGACGCCCTCGGTCTCCTCGGCGACCGCGACGACCACGGCCCGCGCGCCGATCGATCGGCTCTCCGCCCAGAACGCCCGGCGCAGCGCCAGGTCCAGGCGCTCGGACGCCTCCAGGCCCTGCTCCTTGGCGACCTGGACGGCTTCCAGGGCCGGCATCGAGGACGAGGGGAACTTCCAGTCGGGGGCGCGCCAGAGCTGCCAGCCGGCGTCCGGCTCGATGTGCGCGATGCCGCCGACCTCGGAGTCTGTGCCGGGGCGCGGGCTGGGCCCGTTGTTGAACAACTCCAGCGGGAAGGCCCGGTGGTTGAAGCGCACGCGGTCCTCCAGGCCGAGGCGCCGGCGCGTGGCGTGCAGGCGGTGGATCCCCACGTGCGCGAACGAACACCAGATGTCGGAGAAGACGGTGACAACACCGGGTTCGGTCTGCGTGCGGGGGTGGGGCGTGCCGGTCATGGGGCTCCGATCGGTTTGTTGGCGTAATCCAGGACGTGCAGCTGCACCAGGCGCCCGGCGTAGGGGTCCTGCCGGCGGAAGGCCTGCACGATGGCCTCGTGATCGGCCGCGTTCTCGTGCAGTCCGGTGCGCAGCCACTTCAGGGACAGTCGCGTCCACAGCTCGATGGCCAGCGACTCCCAGTTGCGGAACAGTACGTGGTTCCCGGCGGCCCGGACGATCTCCCGGTGGAACTCGACGCCGTGCGTGATCTGGGCGTCGGTGTCGCCCTCCCGGGCCGCTTGATGCATCCGTTCCAGGTGCGGTTCCAGCGTCGACACATCGCCGGCGAGCCGCGGTACCGCCAGCTCGGCGGCCAGCCGTTCCAGGGCGGCGCGTACGGGATAGACCTCGCTGAGCTGGTCGGGCGTCAACTCCCGCACCCGCACGCCCTTTCCGGGCGTGGACTCGATCAACTGCATCGCCTGCAGGTCGCGCAGCGCTTCACGGACCGGCGCCTGGCTGACGCCGAGTTCGTGTGCCACCCGCCGCTCGATGATGCGGTCCCCCGGTTCCCACCGCCCGTCGAGGAGCTGCTGCAGCAGATGGCGCCGCACCTGTTCACTGAGGGGCACACGGGCCACCGGGACGACGCTGTGCGGTGGTTCGGGGGTGCTGGTACCGACCATGGACGAATCTCCGGGGGCTCTTGAGCGTTGATCGATCATCGATTAACGTACGGCATCAGGTGGTCACACCGCATCAGTTCTGTTTGCTTCCCAGGGAAGCCGATGCGTCTCACGCCGGGTGCGGGCCCGGCAGCGCCACACGACGCGCGCTCTCCGCGTCGTTCGGCCACCTTTTCCCGATATTTCCCTTCGCCTGCGGGCCGGCCCGATCGATCGATCAGATACGCCCTGTCCGCACGCGCTGCTTCCTTCAAGGAGCCCTGTGCCCGAGCAGCTTCTCGACCTCACCCAGCACGAGATCCAGGCACTCAAGACCCGGTTCAACCTCGCCGACGCCCACACCCACCAGCAGCAGTCGCCCGGCCAGCGGGAGATCGTCGCCGCGCTCCCGGCCCTGTGGTACGAGGCGGAGGAGACCAAGCAGGCCGATCTGGAGGACCGCTTCAAGGAGGTCTTCTTCCGGCTGCACGGCCAGAACAGCGTGCGCGCCGACACGACGATGCTGTCGTACGCGGCATCCATCTCCACCCTCGTCGCGGGCATGTACCTGCGCCGGCACGACATCAGCGTCAGCCTCGTCGAGCCGTGCTTCGACAACCTTCCCGACGTGCTCCGCAACGTCGGTGTCCAGCCGGTGCCCGTCCCCGAGGACGCGCTGCACGACGCCGACCGGATCTACGAGCGGCTGGCCGAGGCCGTCACCACCGACGCGCTCTTCCTCGTCGACCCCAACAACCCGACCGGCTTCTCGCTGCTCTCGCACGGCCGCAAGGGCTTCGAAGAGGTCATCCGCTACTGCGTCGACCACGACAAACTCTTCGTCGTCGACCTGTGCTTCGCCTCGTTCGCCCTCGCCGACCCGCGCTTCGGCCGCTTCGACCTCTACGAGCTGCTGGACTCCTCCGGTGTGCGGTACATCGCGCTGGAGGACACCGGCAAGACCTGGCCGCTCCAGGACGCCAAGTGCGCGCTGCTCACCTGCAGCCGCGATCTGTACGAGGACGTCTACAACATCCACACCAGCGTGCTGCTGGACGTCTCCCCCTTCGTCCTCAACTTCCTCGCCCGCTACGTCGAGGACTCCATCGAGGACGGCATGGCCTCGGTCCGCGATGTGATCACCCGCAACCGGGAGACCGCCCTCAAGACCCTCGAAGGCAGCCTCCTGGAACACATCGAGCCGGCCGTCAACGTCAGCGTCGCCTGGTTCCGCATCCGCGACGAGCACGTCAAGGCCACCGAACTCCAGGAACACCTGGCGGCGTACGAGGTGTACGTCCTCCCCGGCACCTACTTCTTCTGGAACGAGCCGGAGCGCGGCGAGCGGTACGTCCGCCTCGCGCTGGCCCGCGACCCGCAGGAGTTCAAGGCGTCGGTGGCCCGGCTGCGCGAAGGGGTGGACTCCTATGGCGGGTGACCTCTACGTCGACGCCTCCCTGTTCATGGGGATGCACAGCACCGACCCGGCGGTGCGGACCTCCTGCGCGGCCTTCTTCGCGGCACACCTGGAGCGGCCGCTGGTGATGACGTACGAAGAAGTGGGCCGCTGCGACGACGTCGTGTGGGGGTACCCGCGCGCCGCGCAGGACGCGTACTACCCGTTCATGGACCTGCTGCACTCGGTGATGCCGGTCCGCCGCCGCGCCTACACCGCCGACGACTGGCTGGCGTTCGACCAATTACCCTCCCCCGCTGCCGCGTTGTCGCTGCGGGAGCGGATGCTGCTGGCCTCGGTCTCGGCCACCTGCGGGGAGCTGGTCACGGTCAACCCGCGGCTGCTCTCCCTGACATCGCTCGGCCTGCCGGTGCGCCGGCCCGACCCGGCCGACGGTCCGGTGCGCTTCGCCGACGGGACGGGCACCCTCGACAAGCTCTACGACATCTCCCTGGAACTGGTGGTGGACCATGCCGCAGTCTGAACCGCAGCCCGACCGTTCGGCGCGGGTCGACCGGCTCAAGAAGCTGCGCGGGACCGTCGTCCCGCTGGTGACCCCGGTCAACGAGCGCCGGCAGGTGTGCGAGGAGAGCACCGTCCGGCTGATCGAGTCCCTGCGGGACGGTGTCACCGGCTTCATGCCGGCGCTCAGCACCGGCGAGGGCTGGCGCCTGTCGCTCAAGCAGTGGATCGACATCGTGCACCTCACCGTGGCACACGCGGCCGGCGCCCCGGTGCTGGCGGGCGTGGAGATCGGCCGTACCGCCGGGATCCTCGCCCGCGCCGGGCTCGCCGCGGAGCTGGGGGCCGACGCGATCGTCGTGCCGCCGCCCTTCCCCGCCGCCGACGTGCCGCCCGTGTCCCTGCTGGAGCACTTCCGGGTCATCGTCGAGAAGAGCCCGCTGCCGGTCTTCGTCTACCACGAGAACGCCATCTCCAAGGCGCCGCTGGACGTGGACGCGCTGCGCGAGGTGTGCGCGCTGCCGGGCGTCGTGGGCGTGAAGGAGTCCAGCGGCTCGGCGGAGTTCACCCGCGAGCTGCTGGCCAAGGGCACGGACGTACCGGTCTTCCAGGGCTGGGAACACCTGATCGCCGACGCCCCCGGCGTGCACGGGTTCGTCGGGCCGCTGGCCAACCTCGAACCGGCCGCGTGCAACGCCGCGCTGGACGGCTTCTCGCGGGAGGCCCAGGCCCGGGTCGACGTGCTCTCCAAGGAGTACGAGCTGCTGGCGGACGACTGGTACCTGCACGTGAAGACCGAACTGGTCCGGCGCGGTGTCATCGGCACCGCGCTCGCGGCCGGCTGACCGGAGCCGACCGGCGCGGCCGGGCCGGCTTCGACGGCCGGCCCGGCGGCGCCACCACCACAGGAGTCACGAGTGACCACGACCACGACACGTACGGCCGGCAGCCGGCTGTTCGAGCTGAACCGCACCATTCACACCCCCGACGAGCTGCGCGAACTCCATGAGCTGGAGCAGCGGCTGATCGTCGCCCGCGCCGACGAGATCGAGGCGACGGCACCGGACATGCCCGACCGGGCCACCCTGAGCCGGCACATGAAAGAACTGCTGGCCGCCGAGGAGGCCGACCCGCCGCCCTTCGAGCGGGTACTGGCCGAGGACCTGACCCGGGAGCAGTTCAAGGAGGTCGTCGCCCAGTTCGCCGTGGACGGGCTGACCGAGTCCGAGTCCTTCCTGCCCATCGTGTGGCGGCTGCCGAAGAAGGCCAAGATGGCCATCTTCCGGGTGCTGGTGGACGAGTTCGGCTGCGGCAACCTGGACCAGGCGCACTTCAACATCTACCGCGAGCTGATGCTCGAACTCGGCATGTCGGTGGAGGTCGACGACTACCTCGACACCACGAACGAGGAGACGTTCGCCTTCGTCAACGCCTTCTTCTGGGCCGCCGCGCGCGCCCCGCACCCCGAGTACTTCCTCGGCACGCTGTGCTACCTGGAGTGCAGCATCCTGTACGCCTTCAAGCCGTTCGCCGCTGCGGCCGAGCGGCTGGGGCTCACCGGCGCCCGGTACTACACCGAGCACCTGCACATCGACCACTTCCACGCCAAGGAGCTCCAGGTCGCGATCCGCGAGCTGGACGCCGAGGCGGAGCTGCACCCGGTGAAGGTGTGGACCGGCTTCAAGCTCGCCAGCGAGGTCATCGGCGGCGCCACCGAGGCGGCAGTCGCCTCCGCAGTGAAGGTGGCCTGAATGCCCGGCCCGACACCCCGGACCTCGGTCGAGCAGATCTCCGAGGACCGCCTGCGCGTGACGGTCGGCGACCGCGCATTCGAGGTGGGCGCGTTCTGCCCGCACCGCCGCGGCCTCCTCGCCCACGGCTATGTGAACGCCGCCCGCCTGCGGATCACCTGCCCGCTGCACCACTCCAGCTACTCCCTGGAGACGGGCGAGGCGATCACCGGCCCGACCTCCGACGCCCTGTGCGTCCGGGAGCTCTCCGCGGCGGAGCCCGCGGCCGCCGAAGGCTGACGCCCCCGGTGAGGCGGACCGCTCGGTCGCGGTCCGCCTCACCGGTCCCACCCCCGTTTCCCCTGACAGGAGCCCTCCCACATGTCGTACGAGCAGCGGCTGGACCGCGTCGACCTGGGAGAGGTCCCGTACGCCGAGGCCATGGAAGCCATGCGGGGCTGGGTCGAGGAGCGGCGGGCCGGCCGCGCCCGTGACCGGCTCTTCCTGCTGACCCACCCCCCTGTCATCACCTACGGCTCCCGGACCCCGGCGGCGGAGCTGCCGCGCGCCGACTCCCCGGTCCCACTGGTCGAGGTCGACCGGGGCGGGCAGGCGACGTACCACGGCCCCGGCCAGCTGATCGGCTACCTGGTCCTGAACCTGCGCGAGCGCGGCCCCGGCGACATCGTCCGCTGGCTGGAGAACGGGCTGATCAGCGCCCTGGACTCGCTGGGCTTCGAGACGGTGCGCCGTGACACACCGCCCGGCGCCCAGAGCCTGGTCGGTGTGTGGACGCCGGACCACGACAAGCTGGTGTCCATCGGGATGCGCATCCGCGGCGGCGTGACGAGCCATGGCTTCGCCCTCAACATCGCTTCCGACCTGGACGAGTTCACCCGGTTCACGGCGTGCGGGCTGCCCGAGGTGGCGATGACCTCGCTCGCGGAGATGGCCGCGGCGCGGGGCCGGACGGCACCGGGTGAGGACGCGGTACGGGACGCGGTGGCCCGGGCGCTCGGCGCCCCGCAGTGACCCGCGGCCCGCACGGGCGTCTCACCTGCTGAAACACTTGTCTCAACGGCTTGAACCGGGCGGGGTGCCCGACGCAGAATGCCAGGCATGACTGCTGCTGCCGACCTCCTCGTGGGACGCCTCCACGTCGATCTGTGTCGCCAGTCCAGCGCCAACTGTCGCGTCTGACGCGCTTTCCGGCCGCGGACCCCTGGCTCACCGGGGCCGCGCTGCCGCGCTTCTTCCCCTTTTCCCGCACCGGGCGGCGCGCTGTCGCCGCTCCCCCGCGGCGCCTCGTCATGCCTTCCGCGGCACCTCGTCACGCACCCCGCCGGGCCATCGTGCCCTGCTCGGGGCGTGATCCGCCGCCCTTCCCCGGAGTCCTCATGTCTGCTCTGACGTTCCACTGGTTCCTGCCCACGACCGGTGACAGCCGGCACATCGTCGGCGGCGGTCACGGTTCCACCCCCGGCACCGCCGGCGGGGACCGCCCCGCCTCGATCGAGTACCTGGGCCAGATCGCCCGGACCGCCGAGCAGCTCGGCTTCGTGGGGGCGCTGACGCCGACGGGTGCGTGGTGCGAGGACGCCTGGCTGACGACGGCGATGCTCACCCAGGTCACCGAGCGGCTGAAATTCCTGGTCGCCTTCCGGCCCGGCCAGATCAGCCCGACGCTGTCGGCACAGATGGCCGCGACGTACCAGCGGCAGTCGCACGGCCGGCTGCTGCTCAACGTCGTGACCGGCGGCGAGTCGGCGGAGCAGCGCGCGTACGGCGACTTCCTCGACAAGGACCAGCGGTACGCGCGCACCGGCGAGTTCCTGGACATCGTGCGGCGGCTGTGGGACGGGGAGACGGTCGACCACCACGGCGAGCACCTGCGGGTCGAGGGCGCGAAGCTGAACCGGCTGCCGGACCCGGTGCCGCGTGTCTACTTCGGTGGTTCGTCGCCCGCTGCGGGCGAGGTGGCGGCGCGGTACACCGATGTGTACCTGACCTGGGGCGAGCCGCCGCAGCAGGTGAAGCAGAAGATCGACTGGGTGCGTTCGCTGGCCGCCGCGCAGGGTCGCGAGGTGCGGTTCGGCATCCGGCTGCACACCATCAGCCGGGACACCTCGGAGCAGGCGTGGGCCGAGGCCGGGCGGCTGCTGCAGGGCATGGACCCGGAGCGCATCAAGGCGGTGCAGCAGGGGCTGGCGACGAGCGAGTCCGAGGGCCAGCGCCGGATGCGCGAACTGCACGGCAGCGGGTCCACCGACGAGCTGGAGATCTACCCCAACCTGTGGGCCGGTGTCGGGCTGGTCCGCGGCGGCGCCGGGACGGCGCTGGTGGGCAGCCACTCCGAGGTCGCGAACCTGATCGAGGAGTACGCCCGGCTCGGCATCGAGGAGTTCGTGCTCTCCGGTGTGCCGCACCTGGAGGAGGCGTACTGGTTCGGCGAGGGCGTGCTGCCGCTGCTGGAGAAGCGCGGGCTGTGGCAGCACCCGGCCGGCCCGCGCACGACCGAGGCGGGCATCGTCCCGTTCGCCGGCCGATGAGCCCCGCTTCCGCGCCCGCGCAGGCGCCACCGCACTCCCCCGAAGGGCAGGAGGAGGCGCCCGCCTCGCGGCTGCGGACGGTGGTGCTCGCCAGCCTGCTGGGCACCACCGTCGAGTGGTACGACTTCTTCCTGTACGCCACGGCTGCCGGGCTGGTCTTCGACAAGCTGTTCTTTCCGGTGGCGAACGGCACGGTCGGCACGATGCTGTCGTTCGCGACGTTCGCCGTCGGGTTCGTCGCCCGTCCCGTGGGCGGCCTGCTCTTCGGGCACATCGGCGACCGGATCGGCCGCAAGCGGACCCTCGCCTTCACCATGGGCCTGATGGGCGTCTCCACCTCGCTCATCGGCCTGCTGCCCACGTATCAGCAGGTCGGCATCCTCGCCCCGGCGTTGCTCCTGGTGCTGCGCGTCGCGCAGGGCGTGGCGCTGGGCGGCGAGTGGGCGGGGGCCGTGCTGCTGGCCGTGGAGTACGGGCCCGAGGGCCGCAAGGGCCGGTTCGGCAGCTATCCGCAGATCGGGCTGGCGCTCGGCCTGGCGCTGGGCACCGGGGTGTTCGCGCTCCTCAACAACGTGCTCAGCGACGCGGCGTTCCTCGGGTACGGCTGGCGGGTCGCCTTCCTGATCAGTCTGGTACTGGTCGGTGTCGGGCTGGCCGTCCGGCTGAAGATCGACGAGACCCCGGCGTTCCGCGCGGTGCGCCGGCTCCGGGAACTGCCGCACTCGGCGCCGCTGGTGGAGGTGGTGCGCGAGAAGGCCGCCCGGCGGCACGTGCTGCTCGGCATGCTGGCGCGGTGGGGCGAGGGCGCCGCCTTCAACACCTGGGGCGTCTTCGCCATCACCTACGCGACGGGGACGCTGGCGCTGGACCGTACGGCGGTGCTGCTCGCGGTGACGGCCGCGGCTCTGGTGATGGCCGTACTGATTCCGGTGTCCGGAGCGGCGGTCGACCGGCTGGGCGCGCGCCGCGTCTACCTCGTCGGCATGGGTGCGTTCGCCGTCTCGGTGTTCCCGGCGTTCTGGCTCTTCGGCACGGGCGGGGCGTGGGCCTTCGCGGTGGCGCTCCTGGTCACCCTCGGCCTCGTGCACGCCTCGTTCTACGGAGCCCAAGGCACGCTGTTCGCGGCGCTGTTCGCCACTCCGGTGCGGTACACGGGCATGTCGTTCGTCTACCAGATGTCCGGCATCTTCGCGTCCGGCATCACCCCCCTGATCATGACGGCGCTGCTGGCCCTGGGCTCGGGCACCCCCTGGCTCGCCTGCGGCTACCTGGCGCTGACGGGGCTGGTGAGCATGTGGGCGACCAGCCGGCTGCGGGAGCCGGAGCTGCACATCCCGACCGGGCGGGCGCTCGCCGCCGGTTAGCCCCCGGCAGTACCGGGACGACCGGCACGCACAGGCCTGAGACGCGACCTGCGCTGCCGGTCGTCTCAGGCCGCTGCCATCGCCGCGTCCGTGCGGTACTTCCGTACGTAGGCGGTGCAGAGTTCCATGACGACCTTGGTGATGATCACCTCGGCGATGGCGAGACCGGCTTTCGCCAGCACCGCGCAGAGCAACTCTCCCACCGAGATCACACTCCTGTTCGATTCTGTCCGCGCGGCTCCCCGGACGGGGCCGCGTCGGCCGCTCCTTCATCCCTGCCCTGTCGAGGTGACGGAAGGGTGACTTTCGGCGAACGCAGAGTGACGCTCGGGTGAACTGATGTTCGGGCGATCAGCGGTCCCGCGACCCCCGCCGTCGCATACCGGCGCGGCACACCGCAGACTGGAGACCGGCGGCCGACCGGCCCGCACCCGCACCGCCCGTAAGGAGCCCGTCCCCCATGGCCGTGGACGCACTCGACGCCCGGATCCTCCGGCTGCTGCTCGAACAGCCGCGGACGAGCGTGCGCGAGTACGCGCGCATCCTCGGCGTCGCCCGCGGCACGGTGCAGGCCCGCCTGGACCGGCTGGAGCGGGACGAGGTGATCACGGCGTACGGGCCGCGGCTGTCCCCCGCCGCGCTCGGCCACCCCGTCACCGCCTTCGCGCACATCGAGGTCACCCAGGGCCACCTGGAAGAGGTCGCGGCGCTGCTGGCCGAGGTGCCGCAGATCATCGAGGCGTTCTCGACCACGGGCGGCGGCGACCTGCTGGCAAAGGTGGTGGCACGCGACGCGGCCCACCTGGAGGACGTGATCCAGCGGCTGATCAACATGCCGGGAGTGGTGCGGACCCGGACGGAGGTGGCGCTCCGCGAGCGCGTGCCGCACCGGCTGCTGCCGCTCGTGGAGGACGTGGGCGGGGCTGCGGCGGCGCGCTGACCGCGGGCTTGGCATGCTGGGGGCATGAGCACCGACCCCTCCCGCACCCCCGTCGTCTTCGACCTCGACGGCACCCTCGTCGACAGTGAACCCCACTACTACGAAGCCGGGCGGCGGCTGCTGGCCCGGTACGGGGTCACCGGCTTCACCTGGGAACACCACGCCCGGTTCATCGGCATCGGGACGCGCGAGACGCTGGAGATCCTCAAGGCGGAGTACGGGATCGAGGCTCCGGTGTCGGAGCTGCTGGCCGGGAAGAACGAGATCTACCTGGAGTTGGCAGGGGCGAACACCGTGGTCTTCCCGGAGATGCGTGCCTTCGTGGAGCAGTTGCACGCGGCCGGGCACCCGCTCGCGGTGGCGTCCGGTTCGTCGCGGGCCGCGATCGACGCCGTGCTGAAGGGCACGGACCTGGACACATGGCTGTCCACGCGGGTGTCGGCCGAGGAGGTGGAGCACGGCAAGCCCGCGCCCGACGTCTTCCTGGAGGCGGCCCGGCGGCTGGCGGTGGCGCCGGAGAGCTGCGTGGTGCTGGAGGACGCCCCGCCCGGTGCCGAGGCCGCGCGCCGCGCCGGCATGGGCTGCATCGCGATCCCGTACGTGGCGGAGACCGCGGGGGACCCGGCGTTCGAGGGCGCCGGGCTCCTCTTCAGCGGCGGTCAGCGGGAGTTCACGGCACAGGCCGCGTACGCCTGGCTCGCTCGGCGAGCTCCGTCTTCCTGATCTTGCCGGTGGCGGTGAGCGGCAGATCGTCCGTCAGCTCGATGGCGGGCAGTTTGTAGGCGGCCATCGACGCGCCCGCCCACTCCCCCAGCGCTGCGGCGGTGAGCGTGCTGCCGGGGACGGTACGCACGTACGCGTACGGGCGCTGGCCGCGCCGTTCGTCCGGTACGGCCACGACGGCCGCGGCCAGCACCTCCGGATGGCGCCCGAGCAGGGTCTCCACCTCCGTCGGGAAGACGCTCATGCCGTTGACCTTGATCATGTCCTTGTCGCGGCCGAGGTAGACCAGACAGCCCTCCTCGTCGAGGGAGCCGATGTCGCCGGTGTGCAGCCAGCCTCCCCCGGACCCGGCTTCGTTCGACCGCAGTGCCGCAGCGGTGGCCTCGGGCGCGCGCCAGTAGCGGGTCAGCACGGACGGGCCGCGGACGACGATCTCGCCGCGCTCGCCGAGCGGCAGCGGCTCACCGGTCGCGAAGTCCACGACCATGATGTCCGTGCCGGGCACCGGCAGCCCGCAGAAGGTGGGCTCGCCGAGCAGGTCGCGGTCGCCGTCCTGGAAGCCGAGGGTGGAGGTGTCGCTGGTGTGCGTCTCGGTCATGCCGTACGAGGCCTCGCGCAGCACGCTGTGGCCGCCCACAGCGCGGCGCCACCGGTCGCGCACCTCGGGGGTGAGCTTGCGGATGAAGGAGACGGTGAGCGGCGCGGTGAAGGCGGACAGATCGCGCGTGGCGAGGTCCGGGCGGTCGAGGAGTTCGAGGTAGTTCTCGACCGTGCCGGCCATCGTGGCGACCCGGTACCGCTCCAGCCCGTCCAGGACGGCGGCCGGGTCCCAGCGCGCGAGCAGCACACTCGTGCCGCCGGAGACGAGCGGCGCGAGGATGCCGAGGTTCTCCCCCGCGATCCAGAAGACCGGCAGGTAGCAGAGGGAGACGATGCCGTCGGGGGCCGGTTCGAGAGCGCGCCCCGAGTCGATGGCCGTGGCCGTGTAGACCATGTGCCGCTGAGTGTGTTCGCAGCCCTTGGGCATGCCCGTGGTGCCGCCGGTGTAGTTGAGGGCGGCGAGCGCGTCCGGGTCGTCGGCGATGCTGCCGTGCGGGGCGTGCGCGAGGGCGTCGTGCCAGTCGTCGGTGTCGGCGAGCAGCACCTCGCGCACCGGAGTGTCGGCGCGTATCTCCTCGACGGCCGCGGCCAGTTCGGTACGGGAGACGACCAGGCAGGCGCCGGAGTCGGCCAGTTCGTGGCGGAGTTCGGCGGCCTTGAACATGGGGTTGACCGGTACGTGGACCGCGCCCAGGCGGAGCACGGCGAGCATCGCGATCAGGAACTGCGGGCAGTTGGGGAGGTGGACACCGACGCGGTCCCCTGGCCGTACCCCGTGCGCGGCCAGCCACCCGGCCAGCCGGTCGGCGGCCTCGTCCAGCTCCCGGTAGGTCGTCTCCCGGCCCTCGAAGACGAGGGCCGTGCGGTCGGGGGCGACGGTCGCCCAGTGGTGCACATGGCCGGGCACGGTCCGCTCGCCGGCCCGCGGCCGGACGGCGGAGGACTGCCGGCCGCTGCGGGCCCGGTCCTGCCGGGTACGGAGATCGGTCAGGTAGTGCTCGATACGCGTCGCGCGGCTCACTGCTACTCCTCCGGTATCGCCTGGTGTCCCTCGTCGTGCGGCGGTGCGCTGCGCTGCCGCGGCGCCGGTCCCCGGACGCCCAGCAGATGCAGGTACATGGCGGTGACCTCGCGTACGGCGGACTCGTACGCGGCCGGGTCCTCGGCGACCAGCCGGGCGAACTGCACGCTCATCCCGCCCACCGCGCGGGCCACCGCCGACGGGCCGGTCACGGGCGTCAGCTCGCCCGCCTCGGTCAGGCGGCGGATGTAGCGGGCGGTACGGCGGGTGGGCCGCTCGCCGATCTCCCGCCACAGCTCGGCCAGTTCCGGGTCGCCCTGCGCCTGCTGCTCGATCAGCCGCAGCAGCGGGAGGTGGCCGGCGTACGCCTCGATGAAGGCGGCGGTGGAGTCGTACGCGACCGCGCGGACGTCGTCCGGATCGGTGTCCGGCACCTCTTGAGCGGCGAGGAAGGCGTCCCGCACCCGCACGGCGAGCACCCGGAAGATCTCTTCCTTGGACGCGAAGTAGACGTAGAAGCCGGCCCGGGACAGTTCGGCCTCGGCGGCGATGTCGGCGATGGTGGCGGGGCCGTAGCCGCGGCGCGCGAAGACCGCCTCCGCGGCGTCCAGCAGCCGGTGCCGCACGGGCGTGTCACTGCGGTCGCGGGCCGTACGGGTCGCCCACGGCCGGTGTCCACGCGCGGCCGGCCGCCCGGACTCCTCCGGCCGGTCGCGCTCCGACGCCTGCCGGGGTGCGGATGCGGACTGCTCTCTGCCTGCCACGCCTCGACCATATTGACGTTGACGCCAATGTCAATGACCATGACAGCCGCCGTCTCAGCGTGGAGGTGCTCGCTCAATGGGGTCAGCCGTGCTCATCGCCAATCGCGGGGAGATCGCCGTGCGGGTGGCGCGCGCCGCCGCCGCGGCCGGACTGCGCAGCGTCGCGGTGTACGCCGAGGACGACGCGGCGTCCCCGCACGTCCGCCTCGCCGACGAGGCACATCCGCTGCCCGGCTCCGGCCCCGCCGCCTACCTGGACGCGAAAGCCCTGCTCTCGGCCGCGCGAAACACCAACAGTGCCTACGTGCACCCCGGTTACGGCTTCCTCAGCGAGGACGCCGGCTTCGCGCGGGCCTGCGCCGAGGCGGGCACGGTCTTCGTCGGCCCCTCCCCCGAGGTGCTCGGCCTCTTCGGCGACAAGGCGCGCGCCCGGGACCTCGCACGGTCCCTCGGCGTACCGGTACTGCCGGGCACCAGCGGCCCGACCACCCTCGACGAGGCCCGCGCGTTCCTGACCGACGGCCCGGGCGCCGGCGGCCCGGTGATGGTCAAGGCGCTCGGCGGGGGCGGCGGCCGCGGCATGCGCGTGGCGCGGGACGCCGCCGAGCTGACCGAGGCCTGGGAACGCTGCCGCTCGGAGGCCGAACAGGGCTTCGGCCGCGGCGACCTGTACGTCGAGCGGCTGCTCACGGGCGCCCGCCACATCGAAGTACAGGTCATCGGCGACGCCACCGGCGCGGTCACCCACGTCTGGGAACGGGACTGCTCGGCCCAGCGCCGCCACCAGAAACTCATCGAGATCGCCCCCGCGCCCGCACTGCCCACGAGCGTCCGCGACCAGCTCCTGGAGTGCGCGACCCGCATGGCCCGCGAGGTGGGCTACACCGGGCTCGGCACTTTCGAATTCCTCGTCCGGGACGGCGAGTTCCACTTCCTGGAGGCCAACCCCCGCCTCCAGGTCGAACACACCGTCACCGAAGAGGTGACGGGCATGGACCTGGTCGACGCACAGCTGCGCCTCGCATCCGGCGCCACACTCGCCGACCTCGGACTGACCGACGGCCCGCCCCCGCCCCGCGGCTACGCCGTACAGGCGCGGGTGAACGCCGAGGTCACCACCCGGGACGGCACGGTACGCGGCTCGGCCGGTACGCTCACCCGCTTCGAGGTCCCGACCGGCCCCGGCGTCCGCGTCGACACGGGGGCATGCGGCGGCCTGACCGTCGGCGCGCGCTACGACCCCCTGCTGGCAAAGGTCATCACCCGCGTCCCCGCACCGGACTTCACCACGGCCTGCGAACGGACCCGGCAGGCCCTCGCCGAATTCACCGTGGCGGGCGTACACACCGGAATCCCCCTGCTCCGGGCGGTGCTGGGACACCCGGAGTTCGCGGCAGGCAACACCCACACGTCCTGGGTGACGGACCACCTGCCCGAACTGCTCACCGAGGAAGACGCCCCGCCGGCCGCGGGGGACGGCGACGACAAGGAAGGAGCGGTCGTAGCGCCCATGGCGGGCACCGTCATCACCGTGGACGTGACACCCGGCGAGACCGTACAGGCAGGTGACCAGCTCCTCGTCCTCGAAGCGATGAAGATGGAGCACGTCGTGACGGCCCCGACCGCCGGGATCGTACGCACTGTACGGGCCGCGGTCGGCGACACGGCTCCCGAAGGGCAACCCCTGGTGGTCCTCGAACCGGCCACGGGCGGCGCCACCGAGGAGACGGAGACGGCTGAGGCCGACCCGGACACCATCCGCCCCGACCTGGCCGAGGCCCTGGCGCGGCACGCGGTCGGACTGGACGCCCAGCGCCCGGAGGCGGTGGCAAAACGACACGCGCTCGGCCGCCGCACCGCACGCGAGAACATCGACGACCTCTGCGACGAGGGCAGCTTCACGGAGTTCGGCGCACTGGCGATCGCGGCACAACGCCGGCGCCGCTCCCTCGACGACCTGATCGCCTCGACCCCGGCCGACGGCATGGTCACCGGCACCGGAACGGTCGACGGCGCACCCTGCGTGGCGATGTCGTACGACTACACCGTGCTGGCAGGCACACAGGGACACAACAACCACCGCAAGACCGACCGCCTGCTGAGCGTGGCCGAACAACGCCGCCTGCCCGTCGTCCTGTTCGCGGAAGGCGGCGGCGGCCGCCCCGGCGACACCGACACCTCCTCCATCGCGGGCCTGGACATCATGACGTTCCACCAGATGGGCAGGCTGAGCGGCCTCGTCCCCCTGATCGGCATCGCCTCCGGCCGCTGCTTCGCGGGCAACGCGGCGCTGCTGGGCTGCTGCGACGTGGTGATCGCCACGCCCGAGGCGTCGATCGGTATGGGCGGCCCGGCGATGATCGAGGGCGGCGGCCTCGGCTCGTACGCCCCCGAGGAGGTCGGCCCGCTCTCCGTCCAGGTGCCCAACGGCGTCGTGGACATCCCCGTCGCGGACGAGGCCGAAGCGGTCCGGACCGCCAAACGCTACCTCTCCTACTTCCACGGCCCCACCGAGAACTGGACGGCCCCCGACCCCCGCCTCCTGCGCCACACCGTCCCCGAGAACCGACGCCGCGCCTACCCTGTCCGCCAGGTCATCGACGGCCTGGCCGACACCGACTCGGTCCTGGAACTACGATCCGGCTTCGGCACGGGCGTGGTGACCGCACTCGTCAGGGTGGCGGGCCGCCCGATGGGTCTCCTCGCCAACAACCCACAACACCTCGGCGGTGCCATCGACCGCGACGCCGCCGACAAGGCCGCCCGCTTCCTCCAGCTCTGCGACGCCTTCGGCCTGCCGGTCCTCGCCCTCTGCGACACCCCCGGCTTCATGGTCGGCCCCGACGCCGAACGCGACGCCACCGTACGGCACTTCGCCCGCCTCTTCGTCACCGGCGCCAACCTCCGCGTCCCCGTCGTCTCCCTCATCCTCCGCAAGGCGTACGGCCTCGGCGCGATGGCCATGATGGGCGGCTCCACCCGCGCCCCCCTCGCCACCGCCGCCTGGCCGACCGGCGAACTCGGCGGCATGGGTCTGGAGGGCGCCGTCCGCCTCGGCTACCGCAAGGAACTGGAAGCCATCCCAGACCCGGCCGCCCGCCAACACGCCTTCGACTCCCGCGTGGCGGAACTCTACGACCACGGCAAGGCGGTCAACGCGGCAGCCGCCCTGGAACTCGACGCAGTCATCGACCCGGCAACCTCCCGCGACTGGGTAACCTCGGCCCTGACGGGCTACCGCCCGGCGGAACTGTCGGAGCGGGGGCGGGGGTTCGTGGATACGTGGTGAGGGGGGGCTGGATTCGGCTCACGTACCGGGCCGGTCTCGCTTCAGCCCGGTGCGAGTGCCAGGAGCATGGCGGTGACCGCCGGAAGGAGCAGCAGCACGGCCCACCGCACATACATGTTCTTGATGTGCGCGATCCGGCTGGTTCCGGTCAGCGCTCGGGACAATCGTGCCTGCGGATCACATCCGTCGAGCCGCAGGGCCGCTGACAGCTCTGCCCGGCTCTCGGCCCGCACCACGTCTTCGTAGTACGCCAGGACCTGCGCGCTGCCGCGCAACGTGACCCCCCGACGCGGTACCAGGGCCATCAAGAGCAGCAACAGCGCACCGGTCGCGCCGATGACCGCCGCCCACCACAACGGGAGCGTCCACGAGGTGTCCACCGGGCGGCGCATAAGGAGCAGGCCGAGCAATGAGCCGCCGGTCGCGAGCAGCACGGATGCCTTACCGTCGGCCCGGCCGATCTCGGTGTGGTTCTGGGCGATCAGTTCGCGAGTCAGCACCGGTACGTCCGCCCCGCTCACGGGCGGGGGCCGGCGCCTCGTTCCTGTCAGGGGGCCGAACAACGACTCCACGCACGTCACCGGGGCCCCCGGTGCGTCCCGTTCACTCCGGTGTGCTGTTCGCCCTCCAACCGCTGGAGAATCTCTGTGCCTTGCGGTATCCGCACCTCCTGCAGCACCTGCGCGATGCGGACACCGACGAAACCCCGGTCCGCCTCGGTCAACCCCTGGAGGGCGGCGGCCAGTGTGCGCTCCCAGCCGTCCTCGTCGGCGAGCAGACCCTGGTGAACCACCGTCCACTCCAGGACATCCTTCGCCTGATCGGGATGGTGCAGGAGCCAGAGTGCGGCCAGGCCGACCGGTCCGCCCGCGACCACCTCCCGATAGAAGCCGTACGCCTCGCGGTGCGCCTCGCCCCAGGCAGCGGGCAGGACGGGCAGTGCTCCAGGGGCCGGGGCGCCCACGGCCTCCGGTGGAGCCTCCAGGAACCGGTAGGTGAGACCCGCCGTCGCGATCGTGTGTTCCTGCCGATACGGACCGACCGGAACGGTCCCGTATTCCGGCGGTGGCTGTTTGAGGAGGTCGAGCCGTGCGGGCACACTGCCGTGCTCCGCGATGTGCGCGGCGATCAGCTGGGTCGCGTTCTCCTCCGTGACCTGCTGTCGAGCTACCACGACCGGGTCACTCACCCACCACCGCACTGTGTATCGCGAGGTACCGTTCCCCGCGTGTACATCGGCCCAAGAGGTCCGCTCGGCGAGGGAGACCCACGAAGCGTGCGAGAAGCCGCCGTGCCTGATCTCGCGCAGTGACGGGCGCGCGTACTTCCACGTGCTGCCGTTACGAGGCGGCTCCACCCGGTCCGTGCCCACCGAGGCGAGATATACCAGGGCGCGTTCCGTGCAGGCGCCGAAACGCTGCCGCAGCAGGCTCAGTACGGGGGAATTGGCCGGGGCGACCAGCGGTTCCGTCATGACGTACTCCGATCCGTCAGCGTCGCCGACCGACGCCGGTAGCGGGTGAGCAGGAAGCGGACGACGCCGCGGTGGTCGTCCGCGAGGGCCGGCAGTTCGGCGAGGAACTCGTCGAATCGGGAGCGGCGTCGCAGCGCCGCGTCCCCTTCGATGTCCGACAGTCCCTTGACCGCCTCCTCATACGTGGCGTCATCATCGAGCGCCGTTGCCACCAGGTGGCGGGCGAGAAGGGGAAATTCGCCCATCACCTCGGCTAGCCCCACCCGGTGCGTACCGGGCCGGTTGACCTCCGGGAAGGCCGTGCGGCAGAGGGAAGCGAGGGCATACGCGGCGTACGAGTGGTGCAGTGTGCCGCTCCCGGCCGTCAGCCAGGTCACCAGCCAGTCGAGGACGCGCGGCCGATTGGCCTCCTCCTTGAGCAGCACGCCGAGCGCGAAGGAGACCGCGGTGCGCAGCTTGCGCTCCATTCCGTCGCCCGGACCGTCGAGCACGGCGTTCAGGAGTCTCATGGCGGCCTCGGGCCGTGCCAGGCCATAGCTGCCAGCGCAGGTTTCGGCGACCGTGCACCGCAGGTTCACGTCGCGCAGTCTGCTCCACTGCCGCAGCTGTTCATGGACCGCCGCGGCCAGCTCCGCGTGCTGGGCGACTTCACCGAGCGCGTAGGCCGCCAGCCGCCGTCGCCACCGTTCGTTCGCCGCGGCGAACGGCTGCATCTGGCGCAGCGCCGCCGGCCCGGTCGCATACGTCAGGACCTGGCCGATCGCACGGCCCGAGACCAGGTCGACCCCTGGCTGGTACGAGAGGGTGTCCAGTCCCTGCCGCAGCACGTCGGCGGCGCCTTCGTACTCCAGCCAGAGGTGCCGCAGTACCGCCTCGGCCCGGTGCCTGCCGTGAAAGGCGACGGGCTGCTCCCGGTAGCGGTACCGGTACCGGGAGGCAAGGCGCGGGGCCAGTGTCCGGGCCCCGATCTTCGCGAGGCGTTTGTCGAAGGCGGGGCCGAGGAAGTCCGGCTGTTCCGGCCTGCCGGGAGCCACGGCCTCCCCCACTGCCCGCTCCCCGAACAAGGGGCGCAAGGTGGCGGTGAGCTGTTCTATGACCGTGCGGTCCTGATTCTCCAGCAGCGCGACAGCGGCGATGAGGGCAAGGCCGTCCGCGCTGTGCCGGACGCTTTCCAGGGCTTCACGGGCGGCGGGCAGGCTGCCGAGCCGCAGGTTCTCCAGTGCGGTGTCGGCCGGCCGGCCCGATACCACCACCCCTTTGAGTTCTTGGGCCAGATCGGCCGCCACAGCGGGCAGGAGGCCGGCGCTGAGGTACTCGGTGAATTCGGGTGTGGACAGGTGCGCCAGGGCAACCGACAGTTGGCCGGTGGTGATCTCGTCCTCTCCGGCCATCGCCCGGAGTTGTGCCGCTGCGACGTCGTGCGGGTTCGGCGGACGGTGTTCCGCCTGCCACTCCTTGGTGTCGGGCCGCAGGAAGACCTCCTCCCCCACGATGACCACGAGGCTCGCCGACGCTCCCTTCAGTTGGTCGGTCAGGGTCATGAGAGGGACCTCACCGAGGCTGTCCGCACGTTCCTGCGACAGGCCCTGGATCAGGTACCCGCGCCCGGCCTCCGGTTTCCACGTGTCCAGAGCGACGGACGGATCGAGGCCGGCGATGGCGTCGACGCCATGTCGTGCGGCCAGCAGCGCGAATGCGGCCGTGGTGGAGCCCGTACCGCTCTCGGCCCGCAGCAGCAACACACTGCTGCGAAGAACATGCCTGCAGCGCCCGTACGAGGGCGGCTCCGTGAACCCGCGAAGTCGCCGCTCGACATCCTCCCGGGGGTAGGGCCCCTCGCGGAATGCGGGCGGGACGACGTCTTCCGCGGCGGGGTCCTCCTCCCGCGGGTCGCCAATCACGATGGAGACGTTGCCGCCGACGCTCCCCATGATGGCGAGTCCCTGGTCGACGCGCTGACGGTTGCCCTCGAACCCGCCGGCCCGGTCGTCCGGCCCGTCGCTCACCGGTGCTCTCCCGAGCCGCCGACGTGCTTGTCGCCCGAGACGTTGTCGCCGCCGCCCCAGTGCTGGTTCTCGGCCCGGTAGGTGGTGGAACGGCCGGTGTAGGTGAAGTTGCCCGCCACGTCGCCCATCACGGCGGCGCCCTCCTCGACGTGCTGCGCGTTGTCGCGGTACCGCGTCGTCTCCGAGGGTGCGCTCTGCCCGCCCGGCTCCTCAGCGGTCGCCCCGGTGGATTCCTCCCCTGCCGGCATCCCGGCCTGCACGAGGTTCCCGGAAGGCGACGGGATGTAGAGCCATGCCTGCTGCGCGAACGCCTTGCCCTCGACGGTGGCGGGCACTTCCACACAGCGGTCGGGGTGCAGGCCGGTGTAGCCGCTGAGCACCACGTCTTCGTAGACCCGCTGGGAGATGACGGCGGCCAGGTGGGTGGTCTGCTCGCTGGCGGCGGCCAGGATCGCCTTTACCGGGCGCGAGTCCAGGAGCCGGTGCGTGTCGTTGCGGGCTGTGCCGTTGCCGTCGCCCGGCTCCCCCGAGTCCGGCAGCGGTCCGACGTGGACGCTGGCCCGCAGCCGGATGCGCGGCCCGAGGGTCTGCTGGTTGTACCCGCCGAGTACGTTGTCCAGGACGTACAGGAACGGCCAGAGGACAAACGGAAGGTGCAGGGGGTCAAAGCCGAACACCACACCGTCGCCGGTGTTGGCCGGGAACCTCTTGGCGTCCTTGAGGTCTTGCAGGCCGGCCCGTTCCAGGGCGCTGTCGACGAGCTCTGGGATCAGCCGGCTGACTGCCCCGTGCTGCACGGCGGGGAGGCCGGTGAAGTCCTTGGCGTCCACCGCGAACAGGGCCCGGTAGGGCGGGAGCGGTCGGCTCTGGGCATGGGGCACGGGCATGGGAGTGGACATGCGCGGTCTCCTCGGTCGTTGACGGATGCGGATCGACCACCACCGGTGAGTGGCTGGTCATGAGCATCCGTGAGTGCCCGGGACGCGAATGCACAACGCAGGGCACTCCGAGGGTGACCGTCCTCACTCGTCACCGTGTGCGTCAGTCGACGGCGGCCCAATGCCGCAGTGCGCGCATGTCCTTGATGGTGATCACCCGGCGTGCGGTCTCCACCGCTCCGCTCTCACGCAATTGCTGCAGCCCGGCGCCGACCGAGTTGCGCGTCACTCCGATCGCCTGAGCGATCTCCTCCTGGGTGAGACCGGTCAGACGTACCGGCGCACCGGTACCCTGCGCGCCAATGAGTTCGGCCAACCGGAGGAGCGAGCGGGCCAGGCGTACGATCACCGGAGCGTTCTGCAGCTCTGCCCTGCGGGCGTCGGATTCGCGCAGCCGGGACAGTGTCTGACGCATCAGATCCATCACCAGCCCGTGCTGCTCGACGAATCTGCGGAACCGAGCGGCTTCCAGCACGACGGCCGTGCACGAGCTGAGCGCCACGACATCCGCCGTCCTCGTCGTGCCGTTGAAAACGGACACCTCACCGAGAAGGTCACCCGGGCCGCGGAAGGCCAGCCAGGTCGTCGCCCCGTCGGATTCCCGGCAGACGACCTTCGCCAGGCCGTCGGTGAGGGCGAGGAGATGCGTTCCCGGAGCACCCTGCCGGAGCATCACGCTGCGCGCCCGGAACCTCCGTAACGTCCCTTGACCCTGCAGTTCCTGCCACGTCTCTTCCGTCAGCACTCGTTGTCCTCCTGGTGCGCTTGCTCGACCGGTCCGACCACAGGATTTGTACGGCACCAGTTGCCTGCACACCAGGGAGCACTGCTGCGAGCAGTGAAGCGTGTGCCCGCGAGTGGCGGGCACACGGGTCACGCCACCGCCACCCCCGTGCCCCCCTCGCCCGACGGCGACCGGTGGATCGGCACCCCCGCCCCCGTCAGCGGGACCCCCGTCCCCCCGTGCCGCGTGGCGATGATTTCTGCGGCTATGGAGAGGGCGGTTTCTTCGGGGGTGCGGGCGCCCAGGTCGAGGCCTATGGGGGAGTGGAGGCGGGCCAGTTGGGGGGCGGTGACGCCGGCTTCGCGGAGGCGGTGGTTGCGGTCCTCGTGGGTGCGGCGGGAGCCCATCGCGCCGATGAAGGCGGCGGGCATGGTGAGGGCCTCCGCGAGGAGGGGGACGTCGAACTTGGCGTCGTGGGTGAGGACGCAGAGGACCGTACGGTCGTCGGTTCCGGTGCGGCGGAGATAGCGGTGCGGCCAGTCGACCACGACGTCGTCGGCTTCGGGGAAGCGGGCGCGGGTGGCGAAGACGGGGCGGGCGTCGCACACGGTCACGTGGTAGCCGAGGAACTTGCCCGCGCGGACGAGGGCCGCGGCGAAGTCGATGGCGCCGAAGACGATCATTCGGGCGGGGGGCACGCTGGATTCGGCGAAGAGGGTGAGGTCAGTGTCGCAGTGGGTGCCGTCCGCTGCGGCGGTGAAGGCGTCGGTGCGGCCGGTGGCCAGCATGGCTCGGGCGTCGGCGGCCGCCACTGCGTCCAGTTCCGGAGGTCCGCCGAGGCTGCCCTCGTACGAGCCGTCGGCGTGTACGAGGAGTGCTGTGCCGAGCAGGTCGGCGGGGCCCTCGGCCACCCGGACCAGCGCGGCTGTCCCGCCGCGTGCCGCGGCCGACAGTGCCGCCGCGAGGACCGGCCTGGCCGGGGCGTCCGTACGTACCGGCGTGACCAGTACCTCGATGACTCCCCCGCAGGTCAGGCCGACGGCGAAGGCGTCCTCGTCGCTGTAGCCGAAGCGTTCGCGCACCGTCGTGCCGTCCTGGAGGGCCTGGGCGCACAGGTCGTACACCGCGCCCTCCACGCAGCCACCGGAGACCGAGCCGATGACCGTGCCCTCGCTGTCGACGGCGAGGGCGGCACCGGGGCTGCGCGGTGCGCTGCCGCCGACGGCCACCACGGTGGCGACGGCGAAGTCCCGGCCCTGCTCGACCCATCGGTGCAGTTCAGCGGCGATGTCCAGCATGTGGGTGTCCTCCTCCTGCTGCTGCCTGGGTGGGGGGCGGTGGGGAGGGGCGGGCCGGCCTCGGCCCGCCCCTCCCGTCGGCAGCGCGGCTCAGACCGCAGCGCCCGCCGCCGCTGCCCCCGTACCCGCCACGATCACCCGGTCCGGGCGGATCGGGAGGTGGCGGTGGCGTACGCCGGTCGCGTGCCAGACCGCGTTGGCGATGGCCGCCGCGGCGCCCACGATGCCGATCTCGCCGACGCCCTTGATGCCGACCGGGTCGTCCGGGTCCGCGTCCTCGACCCAGTCCGCCTCGATGACCGGTACGTCGGCGTTGGCGGCGAAGTGGTAGCCCGCGAGGTCGGGGCTGACATGACCGCCCGTGGCCGCGTCGCGCACCGCTTCCTCGTGCAGCGCCATGGACAGGCCCCAGATCATGCCGCCGACCAACTGGCTGCGGGCGGTCAGCGGGTTGACGATGCGGCCCGCGGCGAAGATGCCGAGCATCCGCCGTACGCGCACCTCGCCGGTGGTGACGTCCACCGCGGCCTCGGCGAACTGCGCGCCGAAGGAGTGCCGCTCCTTCTTCGCCAGCGCGCCGACGGCCTCGGTGGTGTCGGACCGTACCGTGATGCCCTCGGGCGGGACGGTGCCGCCCAGGGACAGCCGTTCGCGCAGCTCACCGGCGGCGGCGATGACGGCCCAGCCCCAGGTGCGGGTGCCCATGGAGCCGCCGGCGATGCCCGCAGGGCCGAAGTCGCTGTCCGCGATCCGTACCCGGACCCGGTCCGGCTTCGTCTCCAGCGCGTCCGCGGCGATCTGGGTGATCGCGGTCCGCGCACCGGTGCCGATGTCCGCCGCGTTGATGCGTACGGTGAAGGTGCCGTCCGCCTCGGCCGTCACGGACGCCGTCGACGGCAGGGCGTTGGACGGGAACGCGGCCGCCGCCATGCCCGTACCGAGCAGCCAGCGCCCGTCGCGCCGCACGCCGGGCCGCGGGTCGCGGTCCGCCCAGCCGAACCTGCGGGCGCCCTCCTCGAAGCAGGAGAGCACGTTGCGGCTGCTGAACGGCAGCCCGGAGAGGGGCCCGGCGTCCGGTTCGTTGCGGACGCGGAGCGCGATCGGGTCGATGCCGGACTGCTCGGCGAGTTCGTCGAGCGCGCACTCCATCGCGAACGAGCCCGGTGCCTCGCCCGGCGCGCGCATGAACGTCGGCGTCGGCACGTCGAGCCGTACGACGCGGTTGACGGTGTGGTGTGCGTCCGCGTCGTACATCACCCGCCCCACCGTGGCGCTCGGCTCGACGAACTCGTGCACGGTCGAGGTGAGGTTCTGGGATTCGTGCGCGAAGGCGCGCAGCCGCCCGTCGGTGTCCGCGCCGAGCCGGACCCGCTGTGCCGTGGGGCTGCGGTAGCCGGTGAGCGAGAACATCTGACGGCGCGTCAGTACCACGCGTACGGGACGGTGGATGGCGGTGGTGGCCATCACCGCGCACACCTGGTGGACCCGGACGCCCTTGGACCCGAAGCCGCCGCCGACGTGCTCGGAGCGCACGCGTACCGAGGCCGGGTCGAGGGAGAAGAGGTTGGCGAGCTCGCCCGCCACCCACATGGTGCTCTGGTTGGAGTCGACGACTTCGAGCCGGCCGTCCTCCCACCGGGCCGTCGCCGCGTGCGGCTCCAGCATGGTGTGGTGCTCTTCCGGCGTGGTGTACTCCGCGTCCACGACGAACTCCGACGCGGCCAGCTCGGCCTCGACGTCGCCCTTCTCCTCGGCGGAGCCGTCCGGCGTGTACGTACCGGGCCGCCCGGCGGCGAACACCACGTCGTGCGGTTCCTCGTCGTACCGGACCACCAGCGCCTCGGCGGCCTCCCTGGCCTGCTCGGACGTCTCGGCGACGACCAGCGCCACCGGCCATCCCATGTGCGGCACCCGGTCGTTCTGGAAGACCGCGATGGTGGGGTCGGGCTTGCCGAGCAGGCCCACGTAGTCGGTGTCGACGCGGGGTGCGTTGCCGTGGTGCAGGACCTTGAGCACGCCCGGCATGGCCAGTACGGGGTCCACCTCGACGGCGGCGATGCGGCCGCGGGCGACGGTGGACAGCACCAGCCAGCCGTGCGCCATTTCGGCGAAGGGGATCTCGCCCGCGTAGCGGGCCGCTCCGGTGACCTTGGCCAGGCCCTCCACGCGGGTGTGCGCGGTGCCGACGGCACCCGTCACCGCGGGTGTTCCGGTCGCAGTGGTCATCGGGTGGCCTCCTCGGTGAGCTCGGTCAGGACGGACACGACGAGGTTGCGCATGAGCGTCACCTTGTACGCGTTGTCGGCCAGCGGCTCGGCGGCCGCCAGCTCGGCGTCCGCCGCGGCGGCGAACGCCTCGGCGGTCGCGGGGCCGCCGCAGAGCGCCGCCTCGGCCTCGCGCGCCCGCCAGGGGCGGGACGCCACCGCGCCGAAGGCGAGCCGCACTTCGTGCACGCGGCCCTCCCGCACGTCGAGCGCGGCGGCAAGGGAGCCGATCGCGAAGGCGTACGAGGCCCGCTCGCGCACCTTGCGGTACCGCGAGAGGGCGGCGACCGGGGCCGGCGGGATCGTGACGCCGGTGATCAGCGCGCCGGACGGCAGTGCGGTCTCCAGGTGCGGCGTGTCCCCCACCGGGAGGTAGAACTCCGCGAGCGGCAGCTCCCCCGGTCCGTCGGCGGTTTCGTACGAGACGACCGCGTCGAAGGCGCTGAGCGCCACCCCCATGTCGGAGGGATGGGTGGCCACGCAGTGCTCACTGGCGCCGAGGATCGCGTGGTTGTGGTGCTCCCCCGCGACGGCGGGGCAGCCACTGCCCGGGTTCCGCTTGTTGCAGGGCTTGGACACGTCGGCGAAGTAGCCGCAGCGGGTGCGCTGGAGGAGGTTCCCGCCGACGGTCGCCATGTTGCGCAGCTGACCGGAGGCCCCGGCGAGCACGGCCTGCGCGAGCGCCGGGTACCGGCGCCGCACTTCGGGGTGGGCCGCGAGGTCGCTGTTGGTGACGGTGGCGCCGATCCGGAGCCCGCCCTCATCCGTCAACTCAATTTCATTCAGGGGCAGTTCACGTACGTCGACCAGACCGGCCGGCCGCTCCACGCCGGTCTTCATCAGGTCGACGAGGTTGGTGCCGCCGCCGAGATAACGCGCTTCGGGCTCGGCGCCGAGCAGCGCGACCGCGCCGGAGACGTCGAAGGCCCGCTGGTAACCGAACTCCCTCATACCGCAGCCTCCGTACCGGTCCGGGCGCCGTCGGCCGCCGCATCGGCCTCGGCCGCCCGCGCGACCGCCTTGACAATGGACACGTACGCACCGCAGCGGCACAGGTTGCCGCTCATCCGCTCCCGGATCTCGTCGGCCGTGAGGGGCGGCGGTCCCGCTTCGGGCCGCACGTCGTCGGTCGCGGCGCTGGGCCAGCCCGCCGCGTGCTCCTGGATCACGCCGAGCGCGGAACAGATCTGGCCCGGGGTGCAGTAGCCGCACTGGTAACCGTCGAGGTCGAGGAACGCCTGCTGCACCGGGTGCAGCTCGTCCCCGTCGGCCACGCCCTCGATGGTGGTGATCTCACGCCCCTCGGCGGCCACCGCGAGCTGCAGGCAGGAGACGGCCCGACGGCCGTCGAGCAGGACCGTACAGGCGCCGCACTGGCCCTGGTCACAGCCCTTCTTGGTGCCTGTCAGGTCGAGCCGCTCACGCAGTGCGTCGAGCAGGGTGGTGCGGTGATCGACGGGCAGCGTGTGCTTCTCTCCGTTGATGTTCAAGGTGATGGCGCTGGACGTCGATGGGGGCATGTGCAGCCTTCTTTCGCATAGGGATACGTGCGCATTTCGCATAGGGATACGTGCGCATAGGGATACGTGTCCGTGCGGGCCGGGCAGGGGTACACGGCAAGCGCCGGGGAAGGTGAGTGGTGGGGGCGTGGGGGTGGCTGGCGACGATCAGGCAATCCCTCGAACGACGGTGGCGACGGTCCGGAAAGGTGGATGGCGGGTGACGGAGCTGCCCCGGCCCAGGCGCCGACGGCATGCGCGGCGCGCGAGGAACTGGTCGCGGCGGCCGCCGGCCGTCCCCCTCCGACCGCATCTGCCGCTATGGTGACCTAAGCGGACAGCTGTCCGTTAGCGTTGAACTTAGCGGACAGCTGTCCGCTTAGCAAGGCCGTTCCGGGGCAATTCCCAGCAGCCGACGGCGAATCCGGAAGGAGGGCGAGTGCAGCAGAAGGAGGGCGCGGCGGCGAAAACGCCGAAGGCCGCGGCGGCGGGAGCGCAGCAGGACACGGGGACGGCAGCGTGCGGAGCCGCGGGCGCGGAACCGGCGGAACCGGCGGAACCACGCGAAGAGCCGGGTACGGAAGCACGGCAGGACGCGCCGCTGCGCTCGGACGCCCAGCGGAACCGCGAGCGCATCCTCGAAGTGGCCCTCGTGGAGCTGACGCACTCGGCGGACGCCCCGCTGAGCGCGATCGCCAAGAAGGCGGGCGTCGGCCAGGGCACCTTCTACCGCAACTTCCCCAACCGCGAGGCCCTCGTCCTGGAGGTCTACCGCTACGAGGTGCAGCAGGTCGCCGACACCGCAGCCCAGCTGCTGGCCACCCGCGCGCCCGACCGGGCCCTGCGGGAGTGGATGGACCGCCTCGCCCAGTACGCGATGGCCAAGGCCGGCCTCGCCGACGCGATGCGCAGGGCCACCTGCTCGCGTGGCAGCCTGGCGGGACTGGGCCACGCCCCGCTGACCTCGGCCATCACCCTCCTCCTGACGGCCAACGAGGAAGCCGGCACCATCCGCCCGGGCATCACCCCCGACGACTTCCTCCTCGCCATCGCCGGCCTCTGGCAGATCGACCCGCACACCGACTGGCACTCCCGCGCCGCCCGCCTCCTGGACCTCATCATGTCCGGCCTCCGCGCGGGGGCGCCGGGGACGGGCGGCGAGTAGAGCCGGGCGATCGTGCCGGGGCACGGGCCCGCGCCGACCGACCGGGCGACGACGGGCAGCCAGCCGACCGGAACGGCTCCTACGCAGGCCTGAGTTCGTCCTGATCCTTCGTCGTGGTCACCTGTTCACCGTTCACGACGTACCGGACCACGCCGGACCAGCGGCGGTCGGGGCCCTGGCGCCACTGGGTCAGCAGGCCCGGCACCCAGGCGCCGTTCACCCGTACCTGGCAGCGCTTGGCGGTCGGGGAAGGGCGGTAGTCGGGGAAGCATAAGATGCAGGCGCCCTTGCCCTTCTCCAGGGCGACGGCCAGGGCGATGTTCTCGGGTGTGTGGTTCTCCCGGCCGAAGCGGCGGGCCTTGCGCTGGCCGTCCAGCAGCCCTTCGCATGCCGTGGAGCGGTGGAAGACCGATCCTCCGCCGGTGATGAAGACCCGGGCGCTCAGCCCCCGCGGTACCGGTGCGCAGTCCGTGCACTGCCCGACCACGAGTTCATGGACACAACGTTCGTCTGCCATGTACCCATGCTTCCGAGGCACGAGCCGACTCACAATGCTCAAGCCGTCACAGCAGAGACACGGAAAGGGCAGGTGTGGGGTTCCGGGGGGGTGGGTTCCGGGTGTGGGGTTCCGCGCCGCTACGAACGGCGGCGGGGCTTGCTTCCCTTGCCGCCCTGCCTGCTGCCCGGCTTTCCGCCGTGCTTCCCGGACTTGGGGGTGCCGCCCTTGGCACTGCCGCCCTTGGTGTTGCCGGCGGCGCGGCGGGGGGCGCCCTTGCCGGCCGGCTTGCCCGCCGTGGACTTCTGCCGGGCGCCGCCCTTGTCGGAACGCCTGCCCTGCTCCTCCGCCGCACGGCGGCCCCGCGTGCTGTTCACCGTGCGGCCGCGGACGATCCCGATGAAGTCGTCCACCAGGTCGGTCGTCGCGTCCTCCCGCCAGGAGAGCGCGACCTGCGACTCCGGGACGCCCGTGACCGGCCGGTACGTGAGGTCCTTGCGGTGGTGCAGGCGGGCGATCGACTGCGGGACGACCAGCAGGCCGATCCCCGCCGCCACGAGGACGATGGCGTCGGCGGTGGTGTCGGGGCGCTCGATCGCGGGGCGCCCCGGCGGCTGCTCCCAGTCGAGCGTGTCGTCGAGCGGGTGCAGCAGGATCTCGTCGGCGAGGTCCTCGGCGGACACCTCGTCGAACGCCGCCGCGAGGTGGTCTTTCGGGATCACGACCACGGTCGTCTCGGTGTACAGGGGGATCGCGCTGAGATCCGTACGGTCGACCGGGAGCCGCAGGAAACCGGCGTCGGCGCCACCGCCGCGCAGCACGTCGGGCGCCTCGGCGGCGGACACCTGGAGGAGCTCCAGCGGTACGTCGGGCAGCCGCTCGTTCCAGGTACGCGCCCACTTGCCCGGCGTGACGCCCGGCACGTACGCGAGCCGGAACGACGGGGACGCCGCGGGCGGCGCCGAGGGGGCCGAGGTGGGTACCGAGGGAAGATCTTCCGAGCCTGTCACCACGCCAGGCTACCGGTCGTGGTCAGAGGTGGCGCACACGCTCGATACCCTTGTCACCATGACGTCGCACCACCAGAGCACCCAGACCATGAAGCCCGCCACCGCGGCGAAGAAACTGGGTGTGTACCTCGAGGCCACCCCCGCCGAATTCCAGGAGGGTGTCGTCTCGCGCACCGAGCTGAACGCACTCCAGACCGAGCCGCCCGAGTGGCTGCGCGAGCTGCGGCGCAACGGCCCGCACCCCCGACCCGTGGTCGCGTCGAAGCTGGGCGTCTCCATCTCGGGTCTGGCCCGTGGCGGCGTCACCGAGGCCCTCACCACGGAGCAGATCGACGCGCTGAAGGCGGAGAACCCGGAGTGGCTGCAGAAGGAGCGCGCCACCCAGGCCGAGGTCCGCAAGGAAGCCGTCCGGATCAAGGAGAAGAACGCCCAGCGCAACGAGCAGGACAGCTGAGCCACCACCGCCCCACCGCCGGGGCGGGAAGCACCTGAGCGGGCGGACCGGTACATCTGTCCGCCTGCCGGGTCGCGCGGACGTCCGCGTCCGCGCCGTACCGCCGCATCCTCCGGCCTACTGCACGGCGGCCCCTCGCGCCGGTCGGAAGAGGTCGCCCTCCGCCTCTTGACCGGCCGCCCCGCCGCTCGCCCCGGCGATCCGTCCGGGCGACGCACACCAGATGCGGGGCCCTGTGCGTACGCGTTCCGTACGCGCCGCCGGCCCACCCGAGGAATCCGGCCAGGTAAGCGCTTTGTCGCCAACCGTCGGCACGGGAGGGGCCGCGCCGCCCGTCACGAGCTACACCTTCAAGCGAGGGACGCTCTTTCCTGACGGGAGGGCCTGCTGGATGCTGACGATCAGTGTGGCGCTCGTGCTCGCCATCATCCTCGTCCTGCTGTTGTTCCGCCGTGTCCAGGCCAGAAGCCGGTTCGACCAGACGGTGGTCGTGCTGATCGCACTGGTGCTGGGCGTGCTGATCGCCCCGACGGGGCTGGGGCAGGCAATCGTGAACGGCATGGCCCAGATCTCGCAGGGAATCTCCCGCATCGGCCAGTGAGTGCGGGCCGCCCCGCCCCGCCCCGTGCGGATGGGCCGGGGCGGCCACGCGTCGCGTACGCCGGCGGAGGAGTGGGGAGGAGTCACTCCTCCACCGGACCGGTGGAGAGACCTCACGACGATGCGGAGCCCCCCATGCAGACCATCACCGTCGGCCCCTCCCGGATCCGCGAGGCCGTCACCATGCGCGAGGCCATCGACGCGGTGCGCGCCGGCTTCCTCGACCTGGCCGCGGGAGAGTTCGAGATGCCCACCCGCACCGCATTGCGGGACGGGCAGTTCCTGGTGATGTCCGCCCATCACCGTGCCACCGCCTCGGCCATGATCAAGACACTGAGCCTGAACTTCACGCGCACCCCGGCCATCACCGGCACGGTGGTGTGGACGGAGACCGGACGCACCGACAGCCTGGTCGCCGATGCCGGAGCGGTGACCACGCTGCGCACCGGCGCCGCCGTGGGGGTCGCCACCGACCTCCTCGCCCCCGCCGACGCCGGACGCCTGACCCTCATCGGGGCGGGCGCTCAGGCCCCCGACCAGGTCCGCGCCGTCCACACCGTACGGCCGCTGCGCGAACTCACCGTGGTGGCCACCGATCCCCGCCGCGCGGAAAAGCTCGCCGAGTCGATGGCCCCGGAGCTGCCCGGTACGCACATCCGTGCCTCGGCCGACGTGGCGGCCGCGGTGGGCGAGGCCGAGATCGTCTGCTGCGCCACCAACACGACCGACCCGCTCTTCGCCGCGTCGGCCCTGCCCGCCCGGGTCCACGTCAACGCCATCGGTTCGTTCCGCCCCACCATGCGCGAGCTGCCCGACGAGCTGCTCGCGCACAGCACCGTGGTCATCGACGAACTCGACGCCGTCCTCGAAGAGTCCGGGGAGATCCGCCACGCGATCGAGGCGGGCGGTCTCACCCGGGACGACCTCACCGAACTCGGCACGGCGCTGTCAGCGCCCGGAGCACCGCGGGGCGAGCGGACCGTGTTCAAGTCCGTCGGCGTCGCCATGCAGGACTGGGCCATCGCCCGCCTGCTGGCCGACAAGTTCCTGGCCTGACCGCCTCACCGCCTCACCGCCCGACCGCTCGGCCACCGGCCGGTACCGCCGTACGCATCGACGGTGGCGGCCGGCGGCCCCGGCGCGGCGGCCCGGTCAGGCGCCGACGTAGGACGCGAGGTGTCGGCCGGTGAGGGTGGGGCGGCCGGCGACCAGGTCGGCGGGGGTGCCCTCGAAGACGATCCGGCCGCCGTCGTGGCCGGCGCCGGGGCCGAGGTCGATGATCCAGTCGGCGTGCGCCATGACCGCCTGGTGGTGCTCGACGACGATCACCGACTTGCCGGCGTCGACAAGCCCGTCGAGCAGGCCGAGCAGCTGCTCGACGTCGGCGAGGTGGAGGCCGGCGGTCGGCTCGTCGAGGACGTACACACCGCCCTTCTCCCCCATGTGCGTGGCCAGCTTCAGGCGCTGGCGCTCACCGCCGGACAGCGTGGTGAGCGGCTGGCCGAGAGTGAGATAGCCGAGCCCGACGTCGGCGAGCCGCTGGAGGACCTTGTGCGCGGCCGGGGTACGCGCCTCGCCTTCGGCGAAGAACTCCAGGGCCCCCGCCACGGACATCGCGAGCACCTCGGAGATGTCATGGCCGCCGAGGCGGTACTCCAGTACCGAGGCGTCGAACCGCTTGCCCTCGCAGTCCTCGCAGGTGCTGGCGACCCCGGCCATCATCCCGAGGTCGGTGTAGAGGACGCCGGCGCCGTTGCAGGTGGGGCAGGCACCCTCGGAGTTGGCACTGAACAGCGCCGGTTTGACGCCGTTGACCTTGGCGAACGCCTTGCGGATCGGGTCGAGCAGCCCGGTGTACGTCGCCGGATTGCTGCGCCGCGAACCGCGGATCGGGCTCTGGTCGACCGAGACGACCCCGAGGCCGGCGGGGACCGACCCGTGCACGAGCGAGCTCTTGCCGGAGCCTGCGACACCGGTGATCACGGTGAGGACGCCGAGCGGGATGTCCACGTCGACGTCCTGGAGGTTGTTCACCGCGGCGCCGCGGATCTCCAGGACGCCGGTGGGCTCGCGCACCGCGTCCTTGAGCGAGGAGCGGTCGTCGAGGTGGCGCCCCGTGGCGGTGTCGCTGCCGCGCAGCCCGTCGACGGTGCCCTCGAAACAGACGGTGCCGCCGCCGGTACCGGCGCCGGGGCCGAGGTCGACGACATGGTCAGCGATCTCGATGACCTCCGGCTTGTGCTCCACGACGAGCACCGTGTTGCCCTTGTCCCGCAGCCTGCGCAGCAGGTCGTTCATCCGCTGGATGTCGTGCGGGTGCAGGCCCGCGGTCGGCTCGTCGAAGACGTACGTGACGTCGGTGAGCGAGGAGCCGAGGTGGCGGATCATCTTGACGCGCTGCGCCTCACCGCCGGAGAGCGTGCCCGCGGGCCGGTCGAGGGAGAGATAGCCGAGGCCGATCTCGACGAAGGAGTCGAGGGTCTGCTGCAACGCGGTGAGCAGCGGCGCCACCGACCGGTCTTCGATGCCGCGCACCCACTCGGCCAGGTCCCTGATCTCCATCCGGCAGGCGTCGGCGATGGAGAGCTTCTTGATCTTCGAGGAGCGGGCGTGCGCGGCGAGCCGGGTGCCGTCGCAGTCGGGGCAGATGGCGAAGGTGACCGCGCGCTCCACGAATGCCCGGATGTGCGGCTGCATCGCCTCCTTGTCCTTGGAGAGCATCGACTTCTGGATCCGGGGGATCAGCCCCTCGTAGGTCATGTTGATGCCCGCGATCTTCATCCGGGTCGGCTCGCGGTGCAGGAGGTCGTGCAGCTGCCGCTTGGTGAAGGTACGGATCGGCTTGTCCGGGTCGAAGAAGCCCGACTCCGCGTAGAGCCGTGAGTTCCAGCCGCCGCCGGTGAAGCCGGGGATGGTGAACGCGCCCTCGTTGATCGACTTGCTGTCGTCGTACAGCTGGGTCAGGTCGAGGTCGGAGACCGAGCCCCGGCCCTCGCAGCGCGGACACATGCCGCCGACCTTGTTGAAGGTGACCTTCTCCGCCTTCTTGGCGCCGCGCTCCACCTTGATCGCGCCGGACGCCGAGACCGACGGCACGTTGAACGCGAAGGCGCCGGGCGGGCCGACGTACGGCTTGCCGAGGCGGCTGAAGAGGATGCGCAGCATCGCGTTGGCGTCGGTGGCGGTACCGACCGTGGAACGCGGGTCGGCGCCCATCCGCTGCTGGTCCACGATGATCGCGGTCGTCAGCCCGTCGAGCACGTCGACCTCGGGCCGCGCCAGCGTCGGCATGAAGCCCTGTACGAAGGCGCTGTACGTCTCGTTGATCAGCCGCTGCGACTCCGCGGCGACCGTGCCGAACACCAGCGAGCTCTTGCCCGACCCGGAGACGCCGGTGAACACCGTCAGCCGGCGCTTGGGGATCTCGACGCTGACGTCCTTGAGGTTGTTCACCCGCGCACCGTGCACGCGGATCACGTCGTGGCTGTCGGCGGCGTGCGGCGCAGGCGGCTGCGTGTCCGCTCTCGGGGCCTTGCTCATCGTGTCTCCATCTGTGAGGCGGGGCCGCCCGCGCGGCCTCCGTCGGCGTCGCCCGGCTCGGTCCGGCCGGCGTCGAGCAGGTCGCCCGATTCTCCTTCGTCGGCGTCACCGCCGCCCCCGGAACCACCCAACACCACCACGAAAACCGCTGAAGACCACCGAAAGCCACCGACACCGCCGTCCCGCGGCCGATCACCGCACGGGATCGGCCGAAGGACGGTCCTTGCCGGTGCCGGGGCTTGTGCCGGTGCCGGAGTCGGCGGAGTCGGAGGCGGAGGCGGAGGCGGAGGAGTCGGAGGCATCGAGGCTGGCGTCCTCCAACGTGCGTCCGCGTGTCTCCTCGGCCCACGCGAGGCACGCCACGAGCCCGACCACGGTGATGGCCGCGCCCGCGCACATCGTGCCCGACACCCCGAAGTGCTCCAGTGAGGTCGGCACCAGATAGGTCCCGACGGCGGCCCCGATCTTGCTGAGCGCCACCACCAGACCGACCGCCGTGGCCCGGATGGACGTGGGGAACAGCTCGTTGGGGTAGAGCCACTCCAGGATGCCCGGCGCCCCCGCGAAGAAGGCATACGCCGAGAAGCACCCGAGCACCACGACGACCGGCGCGTCCTGCCACAGCCCCAGGACCAGCAGCGGCACCGCCATCAGCGCGAACGACCAGGTGATCATCGGGCGGCGGCCGACCGTCTCCAGCAGGCGCATCGCCGGCACACAGCCCGCCAGGAACAGCAGGCTCACCAGCGCCGAGCCGACCGTGCCCACCGTCACCTCGTCGAAGCCGAAAGCACCGAGCAGCTTCGGGCCGAAGATGTAGATGGCCCACATCGGGATCACCTGGCAGGTGTAGAACAGCGAGACGAACAACAGCCGCCGCAGGTAGATCCCGTGGAAGAGCGCGCGGACGCTGCCGTGCCGGATGCCGGTGGTACGGGCCGCCAGCAGCTGCTCCCGGCCGACGTCCTTGCCCAGTACGGACCGGATCAGTTCGCGCGCCTCGTCGATGCGGCCCCGCTCGATCAGCCACCGCGGCGACTCCGGCGTACCGTGCCGCAGCACCAGGACGATCACGCTGAGCACCGCCGAGCTGGCGAGCATCCAGCGCCAGCCGCCCGCCGGGATGGCGACCGCGATGAGGTAGCCGACCAGGTACGCGGCCAGCGCGCCGAGGTACCAGGCCATGATCACCCAGCCGAGCGCGCGCCCGCGCTGCCGGCGGGGAGACCACTCGGTGAGCAGTGCCGTCGCGATGGGGTAGTCCGCGCCGATGGCGAACCCGATCACGAAGCGGAGGGCGATGATCTGCCACGGTTCGGTGGTGACGACGGACGCCGCCGACGCGCCGAGCAGCACGGCCAGGTCGATCGTGTACATCGCCCGCCGGCCGATGACGTCGGTCAGCGGGCCGATCAGCAGTCCGCCGAAGAACATCCCGACGATGGCGGCGACGCCGATCAGGGCGGCGGTGGAACCGCTCAGCGCCAGGTCCCGGGTCATGTCGGTGAGCGCGACGCCGACGATGCTGAGCAGGTAGCCGTCGAGCAGGGGGCCGCCGCAGCAGGCGATGAGCAGCTTCCGGTGGAAGGCACCGGGCGGCGCCTCTTCGATCGCATCGATCTTCACGGTGTCTCCCGGGTCATGGCGTCGCTTCGACGCGGCCGGTGGCGCCGGGCCGAGTGCGTCCATGCACCACGCCGTGTGATCAGCCGGCTGCCATGGCCGGTAAAGGTCGCATCCGGGCATGGGCCCGTCAACGAGGTGCGGGCGAACCCCCGAGACGCAATGTGAATGTGCGCGGTAGACGCGCTCTATCCCGCCAGTTGGGCCCCTGGGAGCCTCTCGCGCCGACGCCGCGCCTCCCGGCCGCCGGTCCGGCTCCGGTACCGCCGGCCCGGTTGCTATTCCGCCAGTTCCACGAAGGCGCGGGCGGCGGGCGACAGGGGGCCGGAGCGCCAGACCAGCCGGCCGCGCCGCAGCAGCCGCGGGCGCGTGGACAGCATGCGGGCTCCGTGCAGCGTGGCCTCCGCGGCCATCGAGGTGGGCAGCAGACACGCGCCGGTGCCGGCGAGCACGAGCGGCACGATCATCGCGCGGTGCGTG
The DNA here is from genome assembly GCF_055586425.1 of Streptomyces sp. NPDC050806. NCBI lineage: Bacteria > Bacillati > Actinomycetota > Actinomycetes > Kitasatosporales > Streptomycetaceae > Streptomyces > Streptomyces sp. NPDC050806. Next base: position 375,923 of record NZ_JBVJIF010000004.1, read on the forward strand.
GTCTCCACCACGATCCGAGGTGCGACGCCGACCCGGGCACACACCTCGTCGAGCGTGTCCCGGGTGGCGGTGCCGGGCGGTGTCACGATCAGCTCCCGCTCGGCCAGCTCCCGCAGGCCGATCGTGCTCGCGTGCGGGTGGGGGTCGTGCGGTGGCAGGACGACATGCATCTCCTGCTCCGGCAGCTCGATCCCGGACAGGTCCGACTCGTTCACCGCCCCGTCGGCCGTACCGTCGGCCGTCCCGCTCCCCGACGGCTTCGCCGACGCGTCCACCAGCCCCAGTTCGCACTGCCCGGTGCGCACCGACTGCACGATCTCCGAACCGTGCTCCCCGTCGCTCACCCGCACCCCGACCCTGGGGTACATCGCGTGGAAGCGGCCCAGCAGCCCGGCCAGCGGATCAACCGCCAGGGTCGTCTGCGACACGATGTCCAACCGCCCGCCGTTGAGGCCGAGGATCTCGCGGACCGACGACTTCGCCGTGGCGAAGTCCCGCAGCACCTGGCGCGCCGACCCCACCATTGCCTCACCCGCCGAGGTGAGGGTGACCCCCTGCGGCAGACGGTGGAAGAGGCTGCCGCCCAGCTCGCGTTCGAGCGTCCGTATGGAGTGCGAGAGCGAGGGCTGGGCGACGTGCAGCGCATGCGCGGCAGCGGTGAATCCACCGTGGTCGACGACGGCGATGAAGTACTCCAGCTGACGTCGTTCCATCGTGCCTCCATCGTGGTGGACCGCTGATGATCACTGAGCTGCTTGCCCCGGGGTTGTTGCTACCCCGGAGCCTCCCGCCATGCAGCGGGTACGTCGGTGAAGTGTGCGTGAGCCGTACCGGTCCGGGCACCGCCTCCGTGCGTGAACCACACCGGCCTGCGGCCATAGAAGCTGTCTACCGGCCACATGGATATTTGGTCTGTGCGCGCTATGGGACACCCGTTGACCAGGTACGCGACGTCGCCCGAGGCTGACTGCAGCCATCCCCGGACCGGCGGAGCGGTCGCCCATGGAGGAGGAGCACATGCCCGAGTTCGACGCCGGACGACACGTCCTGCCCCGCCCGGACGCGCGCCGTCCGGTGACCACCGTGCTGGACGTCCACGACCAGGAGACCCCCTTCACGCCCGTCGGCCCGGTGCCTCCCCCGGAGAACGCGCCGAACGTGGTGATCGTGCTGGTCGACGACCTCGGGTTCGGCACCTCCAGCTCGTTCGGCGGGCCGTGCGAGATGCCGGCCGCTGAACGGCTCGCCGAGAACGGCCTGCGCTACACCCGCTTCCATGTGACGGCGTTGTGTTCGCCGACCCGGCAGGCCCTGCTGACCGGCCGCAACCACCACTCGGTCGGGATGGGCGGCACCACCGAGATGGCCACCGCTGCGCCCGGGTACAACGGGTTCCGGCCCCGGAGCGCGGCGACGCTGGCCCAGATCCTCCAGGGCAACGGCTACAGCACGGCGGCCTTCGGCAAGTGGCACCAGACGCCGCCGCGGGAGATCAGCGCGGTCGGGCCGTTCGACCGCTGGCCGACCGGCGAGGGCTTCGACACCTTCTACGGGTTCATGGGCGCCGAGATGAACCACTGGTATCCGCTGCTGTACCAGGGCACCACGCCGGTCGAGCCGGACCGCCGGCCCGAGGACGGCTACCACCTCTCCGAGGACCTCGTCGATCACGCCATCGACTGGGTCCGTACGCAGCGCACCCTCACCCCGGACCGGCCGTTCTTCACCTACCTGGCGCTCGGTGCCGCGCACGCTCCGCTGCACGTCGGCCGCGAGTGGCAGGAGAAGTACCGCGGGCGGTTCGACCACGGCTGGGACCGGCAACGGGACATCACCCTGCAACGCCAGAAGGAACTGGGCGTCGTGCCCGAGGACACGGAACTCGCGCCCTGGGCCGACGGCGTCCCCCACTGGGACGAACTCACCGACAACCAGCGCCGCGTCACCGCCCGCTTCATGGAGACCTTCGCCGGGTTCACCGAGCACGCCGACACGCAGGTCGGCCGGTTCGTCACCGCCCTCGACGAGCTCGGCGAGCTGGACAACACACTGTTCCTCTACATCCTCGGCGACAACGGTGCCTCCGGCGAGGGCGGGATCGAGGGGACGATCGTCGAGCACCGGCTCGGGCACGGCGTGGTCGACGACCCGGACGAGATGGCCGAGCACCTCGACGAGATCGGCGGCCCCCGCAGCTACCCCATCGCCCCGGCCGGCTGGGCGCTCGCGCTGAACACGCCGTACCAGTGGACCAAGCAGGTCGCCTCGCACTTCGGCGGCACCCGCGACGGCATGATCCTGCACTGGCCGCGTGGCGTCCCCGAGCGGGGCGGCCTCCGCCACCAGTTCAGCCACGTCATCGACGTACTTCCGACGATCCTGGACAGCGTGGGCATCCCCGCTCCGTTCAGTGTCGACGGGGTGCCGCAGCAGCCCATCGAGGGGACGAGCATGCGGGAGACGCTCGCCGATCCGGGCGCGCCCGAACGCCACCGCACGCAGTACTTCGAGATGTGCGGCAACCGGGGCATCTACCACGAGGGCTGGATGGCGGTCACCCGGCACGGCATCCCGTGGGAGATGGTGCCCACGCAGGGCCGGCGGTTCGCTGACGACACCTGGGAGCTGTACGACCTCACCCACGACTGGAGCCAGGCGCACGACCTCGCCGCCGAGCATCCCGGCAAACTCCGTGAGCTGCAGGACCTGTTCCTGATCGAGGCGGCGAAGTACCAGGTCTTCCCGCTGGACGACCGGGTCACCGAGCGCGAGAACCCCGCCGTGGCCGGCCGCCTCGACCTGCTCGGCGACCGGACGTCGGTGACGTACCGCGGCGGGATGCGGCGGTTCACCGAGGAGACCACCCCCAACGTCAAGAACCGCTCGCACAGCATCACAGCGGACATCGACGTGCCGGAGGCGGGGGCGGCTCAGGGCGTACTCATCGCGCAGGGCGGCCGGTTCGGCGGCTGGTCCCTGTACGTCACGGACGGCCGGCCCGCCTACGTCTACAACTACTTCGGCATGCACCTGTACACGGTGCGCAGCGGTGATCCGCTGTCCCCTGGGCGGCACGAGGTCCGGGTCGACTTCGACTACGACGGCGGCGGGCTCGGCAAGGGCGGCACGGCGGTACTCACGGTGGACGGGCGGAAGCAGGCGTCCGGCAGGGTCGAGCAGACCATCCCGTACTACTTCTCCTTCGACGAGACGCTGAACGTCGGCGTGGACCTGAGCACACCGGTGACCGACGACTACCCGGTGATCGACAACGAGTTCACCGGCACGGTCCACTCGGTCCGCATCGACCTGGCGGCCGCTGCCGCTCCCTCGGACGCGTTCGACGGCGGACTGCACCGGCGCGTCATGGGGGCCCAGTGAGCTGCTGCACACCGTCCGGCGGCCGGGCACCGGCCCGGCCGCCGGCCCCGCGGTCCGGCTCCCGCCCGGCGTCGGCCGAGGGCATGGTGGCCGTCCCCGCCGGCGACTATCTGATGGGCAGCGAGGACGCTTTCGCCTACCCCGCCGACGGCGAGGGCCCGGTGCGGAACGTGACTGTCGACGCCTTCCGGATCGATGCCTGCGCGGTGTCGAACGCGGACTTCCGGCGGTTCACCGAAGACACCGGATACCGCACCTCGGCCGAGCGCACCGGCTGGTCGTTCGTCTTCGCCGGGCTGCTCCCGGACGACTTCCCGCCGACCCGCGGCGTCGTGCACGCGCCGTGGTGGCGCCAGGTCGAGGGCGCGGACTGGTGTCACCCGGAGGGCCCGCACTCCGGTGTCGACGACCGGGCGGACCACCCCGTCCTCCACGTCGACTGGCACGACGCCCGCGCCTACGCCGCGTGGGCGGGCAAGCGCCTGCCCACCGAGGCGGAGTGGGAACGCGCTGCCCGGGGCGGCCTGCGTGGCAAGGTCTTCCCGTGGGGCGACGAACTCGCACCGGGCGGGCAGCACCGGATGAATGTGTGGCAGGGCGACTTCCCCCGCCACAACACCGCGGCCGACGGCTGGTACGGCACCTGCCCCGTGACCGCCTTCGAACCCAACGGCTTCGGCCTGTACAACACCACGGGCAACGTCTGGGAATGGTGCGCCGACCGCTTCTCGCCCGCGCCGCACCGGCCCGAGCACGTCACGAAGGGCGGCTCGTACCTCTGCCACGAGTCCTACTGCCGCCGCTACCGGGTCGCCGCCCGACAGGCCCTCACCCCGGACTCCACCACCGGAAACGTGGGCTTCCGCTGCGCGAGCGACATGCCCTGACCCGCCGCACCGCACCACCGGGCGACGGTCACCCCGGCAGGTTCTTCAGGGCTCCTCGCCAGGTCTGTCAGGACTCCTCGGCCGCGGCCTCGTGAGGAGCCGGAGCGGCGTTCCTCCGCCGCCGGTACACCACCACGCCGCACACCGCGAGGAGCAGGACGGCGACCGCGGTCACACCCAGTGCCGTCTGCTCGGCGAAGAGCCGTGCCAGCACTTCGAGCGCGCCGAGGCCCACGGTCGCGTAGAGCAGCGCCCAGGCCGCTCCCCCGAGGAACAGTGCGGGGAGGTAGCGCGGCAGGGGCATGCGCATACTGCCGGCGAGGAAGTTGGCGGCGGTCTGGAACCCCACGGCCAGGAACGAGACGGCCACCACCGGCGCGCCCCACCGCTGGATCGCCCGCTCGACGCGCCGGAACTTGCCCGAGGAGATCCGTCCGGCGAACCTGCTGCGCCTGGCGCCGGCGCCGGCGAGCCACCCGACGGCGAACGTTCCGCCGGCCCGCAGCAGCACGATGACGTAGAGACCGGCGGCCGTGAGCGCGACCTTATCCACGGCGCCTCGTCTCCATGTCTCACCCTCTCCGGTCCTGCCGGGCGCGGCCTCCCACCAGAACCACCCGGCACAGCCAGGTTAACCGAACGTCCGTACCCCGGACACACTGCACCTGCGCGGCGGGAGGCGAAGTTCAGGCACCTCCGAATGCGTAAAGATGATTGAAAGAGCCTTGACCGCGTCAACTTTGAGCAAATAGCGTCCGGATCACTCGGCAGGAGGACGGCGTCCCCCACGGACGGCCTCCGCCGGCTTCACGGCCTCTCCCCCGCGGCGGGGCCGACGGCACCGCCCCCAGGAAGGCTCCGCGTGCGTAGACGTTCCCTCCTCTCGGCGGCCGCCGCCTCGACGCTTGCGGCGGTCCCGCTCGCGGCCGGCTGCGGCCCCACCTCGTCGTCCTCGGCCTCCGGCGGCGGCTCCCGGCGCGGCCATCTCACCTACGGCGTCTGGGACGTCTACCAGGTACCCGCCATGCAGCGGGTGGCGCGGGAGTTCGAGCGCACCCGGCCGGGGGTGACCGTCGACGTGCAGCTCACTCCCAACGGGACCTACTGGACCAAACTCCGTACCGCGTGCACCGGCGGCGCCGCTCCGGACGTGTTCTGGATGAACGGCCCCAACTTCGGTATGTACGCGGATGCCGGGCAGCTCCTCCCGCTGGCCACCGACGGCCCCGAGCCGGTGCTGCGGCCCGCCGACTTCCCGCCCGACCTCGTCTCCCTCTACCGCTGGAAGGGCACCCAGTACGGCGCTCCGAAGGACTTCGACACGGTCGCGCTGTGGTTCAACAAGGAGCTCTTCGACCGGGCGAAGGTCGGCTACCCGGACGCCACCTGGACCTGGCAGGACCTGATATCCACCGCGCAGCGGCTCACCGACCGGAAGCGGGGGATCTACGGCGTCGGGGCCCCCGTCCGCGCGCAGGAGAACTACTACAACTCGATACCGCAGGCCGGCGGGTTCGTCATCTCGCGGGACAAGGGGCACTCCGGATACTCCGACGAGCGCACGCTCGAAGGGCTGCAGCTGTGGATCGACCTGATTCACCGCTATCGCGCCTCGCCGACGCTGCAGCAGATGACCGACACCGACCCGACCCAGATGTTCCAGTCCGGGACGCTGGCCATGACCTACGAGGCGTCGTACAACGCGGCGACGTTCCACGCCGACCGCGAGCTGCGGGCCAAGGTGGACGTCGCGCCGATGCCCAGGGGACGGCGGCGTGCCACCGTCCTGCACGGCCTGGCGAATGTCATCTACGCCCGCACCCCGCAGCCCGAGCTGGCCCGGGAGTTCGTCCGGTTCCTCGGCGGGAAGCGCGCCTCGCTGCTCCAGGGCAAGTACGGCACCGCCATCCCGGCACGCAACGGCACCGCCGAACCGTGGGCCGCCGGTATGCCGCACTTCGACCTCCAGGTGCACCTGGACGCGCTCGACTACGCGGTGCCCTTCCCCAGCTCCGCCAACAGCGCCGCCTGGTCGCACAAGGAGCAGATGTGGCTCGCCAAAGCGTGGAGCGGCGACATGCGCCTCAAGGACGCCACCGGCTCCCTGACCACGGCGATGAATCAGCTTCTCGCGCAGGAGAGAAAGGGCCGCTCCTGATGAGCCTCGACGTACGTACGGGACCCGCCGTACCGGGACAGCGCACCCGCCCGGACGCCGTGGGCCGGCGGGACATGCGCCGCCGCGAGCGCCGCTTCCAGCACCGGGACAAGTGGTGGGGCTACGCGCTGATCGCCCCGGCCGGGCTGGGCCTCGCCGTCTTCTACCTGTGGCCCGTCGTGCAGACGGTGTTCTACAGCTTCACCCAGTGGGGCGCCTTCGGCGGGACGACCTGGATCGGCCTGTCCAACTACCGCACCCTCGCGGACGACCCCGAGTTCTGGCAGTCGCTGGCCAACACCGGCATCTACACCGGACTCGTACTCCTGGGGATCCCGCTGTCGATGGTGCTGGCGGTGCTGCTCAACCTCAAGGGGCTGCGCGGCACCGGCGTCTACCGCACGTTCTACTTCCTGCCGGTGGTCACGATGCCCGCCGCGGTCGCGGTGGTGTGGCGCTGGCTCTACAACGGCGACGTCGGCATCCTCAACCACGCACTGTCCGCGCTCGGCATCGACGGCACCTACTGGGTGTCCGACCCGGACACCATCCGCTTCGCGGTGGCCGTCGTCGGCGTGTGGATGACCGTCGGCTACCACATGATCCTGCTGCTCGCCGGCCTCCAGAGCATCCCCGGCGACTACTACGAGGCCGCCGCGCTCGACGGTGCGGGACGCATCCGGCAGTTCTTCTCGGTCACCCTGCCGCTGCTGAGTCCCACGCTGTTCTTCACCACCGTGCTGTCGGTCATCCAGTCCCTGCAGGTATTCGACCTGGTGTATCTGATCATCGGTGCCAACACGCAGAACTCACTGCAGAACCCGGCCTACGGCGAGGGCCAGACCGTGGTGATGCTCTTCTTCCAGAAGGCGTTCTTCGACAACCAGCGCGGCTACGGCGCGGCCATCGTCTGCGTGCTGTTCGTCCTGATCATGGCGCTGACCGCCGTCCAGTTCCGGCTGCAGAAGAGGTGGGTCCACTATGCCTGAGGCGACACGGGGCGTCCGAGGCCCTCTGAAGTCCCGGCGCACGAGCCGGACGGGCGCGCTGTGGCCCGCCCACGTCCTGCTCGCGCTGGGCGCGGTCATCACCGTATTCCCCCTGGTGTGGGAGGTGCTGACCTCCTTCAAGACCTTCGGCGAGTCCGTACGGGTACCGCCGACGATCCTGCCCGCGCAGTGGGACTGGTCGAATTACTCGAAGGTCTTCGAGGCGATCCCGTTCGGGCAGCAGTTCGTGAACACGGTGGTGATGGCGCTGCTGCGGACCGCGGCCCAGCTGCTGCTGTGCGCGATGGCGGCGTACGCCTTCGCCCGTATCCGCTTCCCGGGCCGCGGGGTCATCTTCCTGGGGTTCCTCGCCGTACTGATGGTGCCAGGCCAGCTCTTCCTGCTGCCGCAGTACCAGATCATGCAGAACCTCGGCTGGCTGGACTCGATGCAGGCGCTGGTGGTCCCCGGGATGTTCTCCGCCTTCGGCACCTTCCTGCTGCGGCAGTTCTTCATGGGGCTGCCCGAGGAGCTGGAGGAGGCGGCGCGGCTGGACGGCGCCAACCCGTTCACCGTCTTCTGGCGCATCGCCCTGCCGCTGGCCCGCCCGGGGCTCCTCGCGCTCGGCATCCTCACGTTCCTGTGGTCCTGGAACGACCTGATGTGGCCGCTGATCGTCAACACCGACCCGGCGAAGATGCCACTGTCCGCCGGGCTGGCCTCCCTCCAGGGCGCCCACCTGACCGAGTACCCGGTGCTGATGGCCGGGTCCCTCCTCGCCACGCTCCCGGTGATCGTGGTGTTCGTCGCGATGCAACGCCAGTTCATCCAGGGCATCGCGTTCTCCGGAATGAAGGGCTGAGCAGATATGACCGACACCTCCGTCGCCCCGGCCGGCCACCGCCCGCACACCCGCGACCTGCGGCTGGGCGTCATCGGGCTCGGCCTGCGCGCCACCCTCGCCAAGGAGGCCCACCACCCCGGCGAGGGCTCCGTGGTGGTGGCCGCCGCCGACACCGCGCCCGGCATGTTCGACCGGGCCCGTGAGTGGTTCGGCGACGACGTCCACGTCTACCCCGACCACCATCGGATGCTGGCCGCCGAAGACCTGGACGCGGTCTTCGTCATCACGCCCGACCACACCCACGAGGCCCTCGCGGTGGACCTGCTGGAGGCCGGGGTCGCGGTCTTCGTGGAGAAGCCGCTCGCCATCACCACCGAGGGCTGCGACCGCGTCCTGGAGGCCGCGCGCACCGGCGGCACCCGGCTGTACGTGGGCCACAACATGCGGCACATGCCGGTGGTGCGGGTCATGCGCGACCTCATCCGGCGCGGCGAGATCGGCGAGGTCAAGGCCGTGTGGTGCCGGCACTTCGTCGGTCACGGCGGCGACTTCTACTTCAAGGACTGGCACGCCGACCGCCGCAACACCACCGGCCTGCTGCTCCAGAAGGGCGCCCACGACCTGGACGTCATCCACTGGCTGGCCGGTGCGTACACCGAGCGCGTCACCGCACTCGGCGGCCTCACCGTCTACGGCGACATCACCGACCGCTCGGGGCAGGCTCCCGGTGCCGTCATGCCCGACTGGTACGACCCCGAGCGCAACTGGCCCCCGCTCTCCCTCACCGGCCTCAACCCCGTCGTCGACGTCGAGGACCTCTCGATGATGGTCATGCGGCTGGAGGGCGGCATCCACGCCAGCTACCAGCAGTGCCACTACACGCCCGACTACTGGCGCAACTACACGGTCATCGGCACCGAGGGCCGACTGGAGAACTTTGGCGACCACGGGGAGACCGCCGAGGTCCGCGTGTGGAAGCACCGCAGCGGCTACCGCGCCGACGCCGACCTCGTCGTCCCGATGCCCTCCCCCGGCGAGGGCGGGCACGGCGGCTCCGACCCGCTGCTGGTCGCCGAGTTCCTGCGCTTCGTCCGCTCCGGGGGCCCGACGGACACCAGCCCGGTCGCCGCCCGCGAGGCGGTCGCCGCCGGCGTTGCCGCGACGGAGTCGCTGCGCGCCGACGGCCGCCCCGTCACGGTGCCGCGTGTCGCCCCCGACCTGGCCGACTGGTTCGCGGGCGGCCAGGGATGACCGGGCGACTCCGGACTACCGGCGAGACGGTGTCGCCACCGCACGCCCCGCCCGGGACCTCATCAGCGGCTGGATGCGGGTCCCGAAATTGTCGATCCCTTCGAGGAAGTCGTCGAAGACCAGCATGATCCCCTTGGTACCGGACACCTCGGCGATCTCGTCCAGCATCCCCGCGACGGTCCCGTACGAGCCGACGAGCGTGCCCATGTTGAAGTTCACGGCGCCCTCGGGCAGCGAGATGGTCCGGGCGGTGGCCGACTCGTCGTCCGTCGCGTCCGCTGCCGTCTCCCCCGCCATGTACGCCAGCGCCGCGAGGTCGGCGTTGTCGTGGTAGTCCCGCCACTTCGCGTGGGCCGCCTCGTCGGTCTCGTCCGCGACGACCATGAACAGCGACAGCGCGCCGACGTCGCGGCCGGTTGCCCGTACCTCGTCCATGAGCGCGGCAGTGGTGTCCGAGAGCGCGAGCGGGGTGTTGACACCGCTGCCCAGGACGAAGCTGTAGTCGGCGTGCTCGGCGGCGAACCGCATACCGGTGCCGCTCTGGCCGGCCGCGACGATGTCCATGTGGCCACTGGCCGGCCGCGGGGACAGTACGCAGCCGTCCATCTCGTAGAACTCGCCCTTGAAGTCGCTGACGCCCTCGCTCCACAGCTCCTTCAGCACGGTGACGTATTCGACGGCCCGGTCGTAACGGTTGCCGAAATGCCCGTCCCCGGGCCACAGGCCCATCTGCGCGTACTCACCGGGCGCCCAGCCGGTGACGATGTTGACGCCGAACCGCCCGGGGGCAATGGAGTCGACGGTGGCCGCCATCCGCGCGACGATCGCCGGCGGCAGCGCGAGGATCGGCGTCGAGGCGTACAGCTTGATCCGCTCGGTCACGGCCGCCAGGCCGGCCATCAGCGTGAACGACTCAAGACAGTGGTCCCAGAACTCCGTGTCACCGCCGAAGCCCTTGAGCTTGATCATCGACAGGGCGAAGTCGAGTCCGTGCTCCTCGGCCTTCTGCACCACCGCCTTGTTCAGTGCGAAGGTCGGCATGTACTGCGGAGAACTCTTCGATATGAGCCAGCCGTTGTTGCCGATCGGGATGAAGACGCCGATGTCCATAACGCTCCTCAACGCTCCTTGACGAGTCGGGGGTGGTCGGTCGCACAGCGACCGCCTTCCATGATCGAAGCGATGACGGTACGAACGCCACGTACACAGGAGTTGCGTCACTCACCATCCCGGGCCGCACGCTTCAGGACCGTCCCGGCAGCAGCACCGAAGCGTCCGGCTCCAGTTGCGTGGCGAAGCCGTCGACGACGGCGAACCGGTCCAGGTCGACCACGGCGACCCGGTTGGTGTCCAGCAGGGACACATAGGCCAGCGGCCTGACGGGGTGGAATGACACCGCGGACGGGGTGCCGTCGAGCCGGAGGGAGCGGAGCGGTCGCAGATCGGTGCTCCAGGTGGTGAGGGACTTGGCGACGATGTCCGTCACCAGCAGCCGTTCGTCATCGAGCGGATAGACCCGCAACGGGTCTCCGCCCGTCTTCCGGCTCCGCCGTACCTTCATGGTGCGGGCGTCCAGCGCGACCAGCGAGGAGCTCTTGCGGGCCCCGACGAACAGCGTCTTCTCGTCCCGGCTCAGACAGCTGCTCTCGGGGAGTTGGCCGGGGGTGGCCAGAACGGGCGGTACGGCGGCGTCGTGGGGGCGCACGAGGCTCACCGTGTGCGACAACAGCCCGGTGACGTAGGCGCGTTCACCGTCCCGGCTGAGGCTGAACAAGTGCGTCTTCACGCCGTGCGTGGGCACCGCCCTGGTCGGCGCCTGGTCGGTGGAGGGGGCGTCGAAGCCGAGCAGTACCGCCTTCTCCTCACTCAGGGCGTACAGCCGGTCGTGCGCGTCGATGCCCATGCCGTGAATGCGGTTGAACGGCCGGGTGTCGATCGTCCGGGCCAGGGAACGCCCGGCCAGGTCGATGACGAAGACCGCGGCGCCGCCCTCGCCGACGGTGGAGGACATCCGCACGCCGTAATGCCCGACATAGGCGTACCGTCTGCGCGAGTCGACGACCATCTCGTGCGGGTAGTCCGGCAGCCGTACCGTCCCCTGACGCTTCCCCGACGCGGTGTCGTAGAAGCTGACCGCGTGGCCGGACTTCTCCACCACCATGAGTACGTCGGTCCCCGCCGCCCGGGAAGCACCCGCGGCAGGCGTGGACAGCCCGCTCGCGACTACCCCGGCACCCACTGCCTTGATCACCGTACGACGTGTCGCCACAGTCCCCACTCCGATCGTCCGACAGCCCGCAGTCGTCCGCGCCGGGGAGGCTCCCGCACGCGCAGGCACGAGCCTGCACGGCACCAGGGCGTGGCGTCCAGATCGCCGGTCCCGTCTCAGGGGGTGCTGAGGGGGTGCGTGGTCGTGGCCGGGTGCGGGGGCCAGGCGCGGGGGGCGAGGATGCCGAGGACGTAGGCGCGGGCCACGAGGGCGGGCCTGGTCGCGGCGTCCAGGAGGTCCCGGAGCCGGCTGAGGTGGTAGTCGACCGCCTGCCGGGAGAGCTTCAGCGAGGTGGCGATCTCGGCGTTGGTGCTGCCCTTGGCGAGGAGGGACAGTATGCGGATCTGCGCGGCGGTGAGCGGGGGCCGGGCCTCGTGGGCGATGCTCTGGTGGGTGACGACGGCCCACACGTGCGTGACGCGGCCGGCGGACCCGCACACCGTGGTCAGGTGGAGCTGCGCGCGGCGCTGGCGTCCCTCGGCATCGAGGAGCACGGCGGAGGTTTCCACCCGTCTGACGCGGCGGGTGATCAGCGCCTCCCACGCGAGGCGCAGCGGGCGGAGGTCGGACGCGGCGGCGAGCAGCGTGTGCGCGCGGCGGCCGACCAGGTCGGACAGGCGGGCCCGGAACAGTTCGGCGGTGGCCGTGCCCGCCTGTTCGATACGGCCGTTGACCGAGAGCAGCGCGCAGGGCAGACCGCTGTGGTCGCGCAGCGCCCGCAGGTTCTCCTCGGCCTCGCGGCGCTGGTTCATCGCGCGGGCGTGTTCGGTGATGTCGACGTAGATCCCGGCCACACAGGTCCGGCCGTTCTCCTGGACGGGGAAGCGGTGGCCGGCCGCCTGTCCGGTGCTGCCGTCCGCGCGGTGATAGCGCAAGTGGTGGCGCACCGGCTTGCCGCGGCTGAGGATCTCCTGGTCCAGGGCTCGGAACTGGGCGGCGTCGGAAGGGGTGTCGAGATCCTCGATACGGCTGCCGACGACCCGATCCGGCGTCGTGCCGTAGAGGTGCGCGTAGGAATGGTTGGCCCACAGGTAGCAGCCGTCGTCGTCGCGGATGAAGGCCGCGGCCGGGGCGAAGTCGGCGAACTCCGCGAAGGCGGCGTACGGGCGGCCGCCCGCGGGCTGCGTACCGGCCTCCACCGCGATCCCGCGCGTACAGGCCTCGCCCCGGTTCTCGCCCAGGGGCCATCGCACGTCGAATGTCCGGCCGTCGAACTGGACCAGGCCCCGGCCGTCTTCGAGGGAGTGTCCCGGAGCGGACATCTCCTGGCGCGTGCGGTCGAGGAAGCGCTGCGTGGTGGGCAGGTCGGTGAAGGCGCCGCCGCCCCTCTCCACGACGCGCCACTGCTCGTCGGCCTCCCACCAGGACACGGGGAGGTGCTCCAGCAGTGCTCTGAGACCGGAATCGTCCACGACGGCCTTTCCGTCCATGTTCCCACCGGTCGGCGGGAGGTGACCTTGCGATGCCTATCCCGCGCGGAACCCGCCCATGCTCGGTTCTCGGCCGACTCCGAGGCGTGAGGGCGCCCCCGCACACCTCGCCCTGTGTGACCCGGAACTCCTGCCTTCAACCGGCAATGCCGGCGACTTTGGCATTTGCCTGACCGGCCCCTGCCTTCTGTGACACTTCCGGGCCACACCGTTTGGTTCCCTTGAGTGCGCCGCCGGTCACCCGTCGTGTTCTACGCGGGTTGCGCACCCGTCCACCTCGTGCGCGACCCAAGGGCGGGACCGGGCCGGGCGATCAGTCAGCGAGGCCGGGCCACTGCCCGATGCCTCGGACAGGGCAGGCGAGAGGAGACGAATTTCAGTGAGCACGGTGCTGTTGGTGCACGCCAAGGGTGGTCCGCCGCTCGGCCATGTCCTGTCCCGGGCGGCCGCGCGGGCGGAAGTGCACCTGCTGGCGCTCAGCGCGCCTCCGCCGGCGGTCGCCGAGTCCGCGAGAAGCCTGTGCGCCTCGGTCGTGATGCCCACCGACGCGGAGCGCTCCGACCTGGTCGCGCTGATCGTCTCGCGAGCCGAAGCCGTCGGCGCGGACGCGGTCCTCACCTTCTCCGAGTACGCGGTCGTGGCCGTCGCCGAGGCATGCGAGGCGCTCGGCCTCGCCGGGGCGGGAGGCGCCGCGGCGCTCGCCCGCGACAAGCGGATGATGCGGCACACCTGGCACCGGCGCGGCCTGCCGCAGCCTGCGTTCCGTCCCGTCACCACGCGGGCGGAACTCCACGAGGCCGTCGCCGTCCTGCACGCGCCCATGCTGCTGAAGGCGGCGTGGAGCGCGGGCTCCACCGCCCATCAGGTCATCGGCTCCCCGCGGGAGGCCGACGCCGCCTGGCGGCGCTCGCGCGAGACGATGGCCGCCTCCGCCCGGCTGGGCTTCGCCGAGCTCCATGTGGCCGAGGCGGACGCGCACTTCGTGGTCGAGGAGATCGTGACCGGCGACGCCGCGCAGTGGTTCGACGAGGCCGGTTGGGGCGACTACGTCAGCGTCGAGGGCGTGGTGACCGGCGGTGTCTTCCGGCCGGTCTGTGTCAGCGGCCGGATGCCGACGGTGCAGCCGTTCACCGAGCGGGCCGGCATCACCCCCGCGTTGCTGCCCGCGGACCTCCAGGACCGCGTCGTGGCCCTCGCCCGGGAGGCCGTCGACGCCCTCGGTCTGCGCGACTGCGGCACGCACACCGAGATCAAGCTCGGCGCCGGCGGGCGTATGTGGCTGATCGAGACGGCCGCCCGGTTCGGTGGCGCGATGACCGTCCCGCAGATCGAGGAGGTCTTCGGGCTCGACCTCGTCGGCATGCTCGTGGACCATCTCCTGGGCCGCCCCGTCGCCTGGCCCGAGCGGGCCCTCGGCCCCGAGCAGGCACGAGGCGCCGCGGGCTCCCTCGTCGTCCTGGCGGTGGACGGCCACGGCGAGCCCTGGCGGGACCGCAGGGTGTGGGACTTCCCCGTGGTGCGGGAGGCCGTCGCACTGAGCGAGGGCAGCACCCTCTCGGTGGTACCGGAGAGTTCGCTGCCCGACGGCAGCACCGTGCCGGTCTACGACCCCGCCGGCGGAGCCAACACGATGGCGGCGTTGTGTCTGCTCTCGGCCGCCGACGCGCGCACCGTGCTCCGCGACTTCACGACCCTGGTGGACGCGCTGCCCGGCGTGCTGCCGCCCGCCGTGTCCGCCACAGCCCCGTCCGTGTCCGCGCCGTCGCAGCCCGCGCCCGCCGCCCGGCTGCGAGCCCGGTCGGCAGTGCGGTCCGAGGGAGCCCCCGCATGAGCACCACTGCGCTCCCCACCGACGCTCCGGAACCCGCGACGGACCGCACGGTCGTCGGCGAGAACCTCTCGCTGCCGCTGTTCCGCACCCTGTCCGGGGTGCTGGCCGGCCACCCGTATCTCAAGATCGTCGTTGACCGCGCCGAGGACACCTGGCACCTGCTCGACACGGCCGCGCACCCCTTCCACGTCAACTACATCGCCACCCGCGTACTCGGCATGGGGATCACCCAACTCGACGCGGTGCTGGACGAGTTCAACGCCTCCGTCTACATGGACCCCGAGCGCCGCTTCCTGCTCGGGGTGCTCTCCCTGCACACCGACGAGGACGCGGAGGGCCGCGAGCGCACCTTCCTCGTGCTGGAGACGACCGAGGCCGACACCATGCACGGAGAGCTGCTGGAGTTCTTCCACGCCTTCGTACGGGAGCGCGTCGACGGCAGGCTGCCGCTGCTGCTCAAGCCCGCCAATCACGGCCAGGAGGAGGAGCTGGCCGCGGTCAGCGAGCAGCGGGTGCCGCGCATCCTCAGCCACGAACTCTTCGGCACCAGGACCCGGACCCCGCTCAACCTCGGGGAGGCCACCGGCCGGCTGCGTTGCTTCCGCACGATGGCGGAGTACAGGGCAGCGGCCGACGGGCTCGGCTGGTCGGACATCGTCGCCATGGCCTGCCTGCCGGACGACGTGCGGCGAGTGGCCGGATTCATCAACACCGCGCCCATCACCCCGCTGTCCCACACCAACGTCCTCGCCTCCGGGTGGGGCATCCCCAACGCGATCGTCCGCGATCTGGAGCAGCTGGTCGGGAAGGACGGCCTGGACGGCGCCTGGGTCCGCTACCGGGTGCGCGAGGACGAGATCACACTGGAGCGGCTGGAGCAGGCCCCTGAACTGCGGGCGCCGGCCTGGCACCAGCAGCGCATCCAGCTGGACCCACCGCTCCTGGAGGACGCACCCGTACTCTCCCTGCACCGGCTGCGCAGCGCCGACCGGGACCGCTACGGCACCAAGGCGGCCAACCTCGGAGAGCTGCACCACGTACTCGACAGCCGTACGGCCGACCTCACCTCGTACTACGGCCGCCCCCGCCCGCCGCGGGAGGACCTGTACGGACACCTCGCGGCGCGGCTCGGCCTGCGCTCGCCCTCGGCGGCCGAACTCCGCTCGGCGGCGGCCGCCTTCGTGGCCGGCACGGTCGAAGCCCCTGAGGGTGTCGCCCTGCCGTTCTCCCTTCTGCACCGCTTCCTCACCTCCTCACCGGCGCTCCAGCAGGGCATCGGCAAACTGAAGATGGCGCTCGAACTCGACGCCACCGATGTGCTCGACCCGCTCTGCCTGCAGATCCAGCAGCTCATCCGGCACACCCCGCTGCCCGAGTCCGTCGCCGGGGAGATCACCCGGGCCCTCCCCGCCCCGCTCGCCGGGGGCGGCCGCCTCGTGGTGCGCTCCTCCTCCAACGCCGAGGACCTCCCGGGTTTCTCCGCGGCCGGTGTCTACGATTCCGTCACCACGGTCCGCGGCACCGGCGCACTTCTCGACGCCGTGCGGCAGGTGTGGGCCTCCCTGCTCTCGCCGCGCAGCGTGCGGCTGCGCCACCAGGTGGGCATCTCCCTGGACGACACGTACATGGGCGTGATCATCCAGGTGTACCTCCCCGCCGCGCTCGGCGGCGTCCTGGTGACCTGCAACCCGACCCGGCGCGAGGACTTCCGCAACGTCTACCTCAACTGCTCCCCGGGCTCGCCCGAACAGGTCGTCGAGGGAGAGGTCCTGCCGCAGCAGTACCTCTACAACACCGTGGAGGGCGGCGGGCGCACCGTCGCCCTCGGCTCCTGGGGCGAGGGGCTGCCCGCCGTCACGCGCGCCCGGCTCGCGGACCTGTCCCTGACCGGGCGGCTGCTGCAGTCCCACTTCAGCGCGCCCGAGGTGGACGACCCGCTGGACATCGAGTGGCTGCTGACCGACCGGGGCGACTTCCGCCTGGTCCAGATCCGCCCCTACGCGCTGTGAGCCCCCGCCTCCCCCGCTCAGCCGCGCGGCCCGCGGTCAGGCCCCCGACCGGCACCGCCCGCCGCATCATCCGGCTGAACTACGGCTTCCAGCTGCTGTTCAACCTGCTGTGGTGGATGCCGGTCTTCTACGCCTACCAGCGGGACGCCGGACTCTCCGACGGGCAGATCTTCGGTATCCAGAGCATCTACTACGTGGCCTTCTGCCTCTTCGAGATCCCGACCGGGCTGATCGCCGACCGGATCGGCACCCGCAACTGCCTGCGGGCCGGTGCCGTCGTGATGACGGCGGCGAACCTCGCCCCGGTGTTCAGCGCCTCGTACACCGGGTTCCTCGTCCACTTCCTCGCCATCGCCGCCGGCCGCTCCCTCACCTCGGGGGCGGCCAGCGCGTACCTGTACGACGGGCTGCGCGCCGAGCGGTGCGAGGAGCACTACCTCAGGGCGGAGGGCACCGCACGGGCGCTGGGGCTCGCGGCCAAGGTCGTGTGCTGGCCGTTGGTCGGGCCCTTGATGGCCCTCACTCACTCGGCGCCGTATCTGCTCAGCGCGGTGGGCGCGGCTGGCTCCCTCGCCTGTGTCGTCGCCTTGCCGCGGCCGGCGGGGACGGGCGGCGCCACGGGCGAGGCGGCCGGCCGGGCGGACGGAGGGCGCAGGGGCGGCGCGTTCCTGCGGGACGCGGGCGCCGCGCTGCGCTGCGTCGTCTCCTCACCGTGGCTGGCCCTGGTGATGGTGCAGGGCGTGGCCGTGTTCACGCTCTCCCGGATCTGTCAGGTCAACCTCTTCCAGCCGATCCTGCTGGACCACGGCATCGCTGAGGCGTCGCACGGCGGTGTGATGGCGGCGATGACGGTGTCGGAGGCGGTGGCCTCGGCCCGCCCCCAGTGGCTGAGCCGCCGGCTGTCGCCGGTTGCCTGGGTGTCGGTCCTCAGCCTCGCGCTCGCGGGCACCCTGGCGGCCATGACGCTCGGCGGGCCGTGGGCCGTCGTCGCGCTGCTCTGTCTGTTCGCCGCCGCGGCCGGCTTCGCGTACCCCGTCCAGCGCAAGTTGGTCAACGACGCCGTGCCCGCCCACGCCCCGCGGGCGACGCTGCTGTCGGTCGAGTCGATCGTGGACCGCGGGGTGTGCGCACTGGCGGCCGTCGCCGTGGGCGCCTACCTCTCCGCCGGACGCCTGGACGCCCTGCTCTGGCACAGCGCCCTGGCGACCGCGGTGCTGCTGGGCGCCTTCCAACTGGTCCTGCCGGTCCTGCGCGGCAAGGTGGTGCGCAGGACCGGCAGCACGGCGGAGCGTCAGCGGGGGCCGCGCGCCAGCATCTCGATCACACGGGCCGGGAGGTAGGCGGGGCGGAACGGCTGCCCGATCCGGTAGGCCACGTACCCGAGCGAGGCCGCGACCTCGGTCTCCTCGGCGGTCTCGGCCTGGTAGACGAGACGGCAGCCGTCCGCATCCGCCTTGGCACGCTCCCAGAGGACGGGCGCCGGCTTGCGTTCCGCCTCGGTGCGCGGAGTGCGGATCCGGTCGCCGAAGTCCTTCCAGGCGAAGGGGGCGGAGCCCTTCCAGGAACCGTCGACCTCCTTCTTCAGCGCGGCAGCACGTTCGGCGTCCGTATCGCCCCAGGAGGACGGCACGTTGGTGATCAGCCCGACCTTGATGTGCCGCTCCCGCAACTCGCGCAGATAGGCGGCAGCGCCGGGCATATAGCCGGTGCTGGAGTCCTCGGCCGTGTGCACCAGGGTCTCGCCCAGATCGAAGTAGACGATGGCGCAGCCACGCGCGGTGTCCGCTCGCGCCCCGGCCCGAGCGTGCTGCGACACCTCCGCCGGCACGGTCGCACTCGCCGCGGTGGCCGGCATCGTCGACGCCACTGCGGCAACCAGAAGCACGAGGCCGGTACGGAAGAAGCCTCGGGAGGCGGATCTGTTCATGGCGTTCGGCGCCTTTCTCTTCGACGCGTCGCACGGATGCGACCATGTCCCGCCATACCCCTGAACAACGCGCCCCACTCGCCCCTGCGCCACCGCGATGTCGTCATCGGTCCGCGCGCTGTTCGCCTCCGTTGAGGCGCGACGAAAGCCGGTGCGCGGCGGCAGCGACCGCGTCGACCGTCCGCGGCACCGCCTCCGGCGGGAGCCGGAAGACGGGGGCGGAGACGTTCACGGCGGCGATGACGTGGCCCCGGTGGTCGTGGACGGGGGCCGCCACCGCGATCAGGCCCGGCTCCATCTCCTCCACTGCCACGGCATGGCCGCGCGACCGTTCCGTCCGCAGCCGTTCGAGCACGGACGGCACATCGCGCGGCGCGGCGTCCGTACCCGGCAGCGGCTCGCCGTCCTCCGTCGCCAGCAACGCCGCCACCTCCCGGTCCGGCAGGTTGAACATCAGGGCGCGACCAGCGGACGTGCAGTTCAGCGGCGAGCTGCGGCCGATCCACTCGTGCGCCTGCAACCCCCGAGAGGTGCGTTCGGTGAGCACCGTGACGACGCTGTGACCGGACAGCACCGTCAGGTACGCCGGCTCGCCGACCTGGTGCACCAGCTCGCGCAGTACCGGCGGTGCCTCGCGCTGCAGGCGGTCCTCGCCCGCGGAGGCGGCCAGGGCGAGCAGCTGCCAGCCGACGTGGTAGCGCAGGCTACGGGGATCCCGTTCGATGAAGCCCTCCTCGGCCAGGAGCTTCAGCGTCCTGGAGATCTGTGACTTCTCCTTGCCCAGCGCCTGGGCCACTTCCTGCACGCCCATCGGCCCCTGCCCCAGGACCCGGAGCACGTCCAGCGCGCGCCGCACGCTGCTCAGGCTGTCGCTTCCCATACCGCCACACTGTCGTGCGCGTGCGTATGCAGCAACTCGCATTGCCTCATTCGCATGCACCCCCTCTACGGTCGTGAGTCATGTGCGGAATCGCAGCCCTACACAGCCATGACGGAGACATCGCCACCGCGTGCGCCGACGCTTCGGCCCACCGGATGCTGGACCGGCTGGCCCACCGCGGCCCCGACGACAGCGGAACCCGTA
This sequence comes from Streptomyces sp. NPDC050806, assembly GCF_055586425.1. NCBI lineage: Bacteria > Bacillati > Actinomycetota > Actinomycetes > Kitasatosporales > Streptomycetaceae > Streptomyces > Streptomyces sp. NPDC050806. The sequence continues at coordinate 395,983 of NZ_JBVJIF010000004.1, forward strand.
CGGTCGGCGGCCACACCTGGCTCGGCCACCGCAGGCTGTCCATCGTCGACCTCGACGGCGGACACCAGCCCCTCGGCGGCAGCCGGGGCGCGGACGACTGGTCACTCGTGTGCAACGGCGAGATCTACAACCATGGGGCCCTGCGTGAGCAGCTCCCCGCGCACGCCTTCGACTCCCTCTCCGACTCCTCGGCCGCCCTCGCCGTGCTGCGTACCGAAGGCCCCGCGGGCCTGCACCGGCTGCGCGGCATGTGGGCACTGTGCGCGGCCACGCCCGCCGGCCGCTTCGTCGCCGCCCGCGACGCGGTCGGGATCAAGCCGCTGTACTGGGCGCACACCGGCGGAGCCGTCCACTTCGCCTCCGAGCTGAGGGCTTTCGCACCCGCGGTGCAGCGGCACGTCGAAACGTTCCCGCCCGGCTGCTGGTGGACCCCGGAGGACGGCCTGCGCCGGTTCGCGGACGCCGTGCCCGCCCGCGCCCGGGACGACGGCTGGGCCGGCCTGCCGCAGCAGGTCGTCGAGAAGGCCACGTTCGAGTCCGTCACGGCGTCCGTGCGGCGACACCTCATGGCCGACGTCGAGGTCGGCGTGTTCCTCTCCGGCGGTCTCGACTCCGGGCTGGTGGCTGCCATCGCCGCCGAGGCCTACGCGCGGCAGGGCCGACGCCTGAAGACCTTCGCCGTCGGCACGGCGGACTCCCCCGACCTGCTGGCCGCCCGGGACGCCGCCGCGTATCTCGGTACCGAGCACCACGAGGCGCTGCTCGATGCCGGGTCGGCGGAGAAGGTCGTGGGCGACGTGGTGCGGTGCGTGGAGTCGTTCGACGCCAGCCTGATCCGCAGCGCGGTTCCGAACTGGTTCCTGTCCGAACTCGCCTCCCGGCACGTCAAGGCGGTGCTGACAGGCGAGGGCGCGGACGAGCTGTTCGCCGGCTACGGCTACTACCACGACCGGCACCCCTCCCCCGACGCCCTGGACGCCGAACTCCGCAGCACCGTGACCTCGCTGCACGGTCTGAACCTCCAGCGCTGCGATCGCGTCACCATGGCGCACGGCCTCGAAGCACGTGTCCCCTTCCTCGACGCCGATGTCATCGCGCACGCCATGTCGCTGCCCGCTTCGCTCAAGACGCTGGAGGACGACGGCATGGAGAAGGGCCATCTGCGCCGGGCCTTCGCCGGCCGGCTCCCCGAGCACCTGCTGTGGCGCCGCAAGGAGCAGTTCGGTACCGGCAGCGGCGCGCAGAGCGTCCTCACCCCCTGGTGGGCCACCCGGATCACCGACGCCGAGTTCGACGCCGCGGCGGCCGAGGAGGGCGCCCCTGAACTGCGCAGCAAGGAAGAACTGGGCTACTACCGCATCTTCCGCGAGGCGCTCCCGGGCATCCGGCCGGACGCCGTGATCACGAGGTTCGCCACGGCCTGAGTCCGGTCCTGGCCCGCCGAGGAGTCGCACGGAGACCTGCTGTGCACTATGCGCACAACCTGTGCACAGATTGCTTTGGCTGTGGTTAACGTGAGCGAAACACCTCGGGCGGCACGGAGCCTCGCGGCGTCGTGGCGCCGTGGGAGCCGGCGTGTGCCCTGTGCAAAGGAGCACGCATGGCAGAGCTTCGACCGACCGCGACACCCGCCGATGATCCACAGCAGCGCTCCCGCAAGCGCAACGCCCTGGCCGCGGTCGTGGGGTCGGTGCTGGAGTGGTACGACTTCTTCCTCTTCAGCACGTCCGCCGCGCTGGTCTTCAACAAGATCTTCTTCTCCGGCGAGTCGGAGTTCGTGGCGACGCTGGCGTCGTTCGCCACCTTCGCGGTGGGGTTCGCGGCCCGCCCGCTCGGTGGGCTCGTCCTTGCCCACCTGGGCGACCGGTGGGGCCGCAAGCCGGTCCTCCAGATCACCCTGGTGCTGATGGGCGTGGGCACGATCGCCATCGGGCTGATGCCGACGTACGAGCAGATCGGCATATGGGCGCCGATCCTGCTGGTGTTCTGCCGCATCCTCCAGGGGCTCGGGGTCGGCGCGGAGCTCGGCGGCGCGTATGTGTGGACCACCGAGAGCGCCAAGCCCACCCAGCGCGGATTCTTCGCGGCGCTGCCCGGCGGTGGCGAGTTCCTGGGCGTGGTGTGCGCGTCCGGTGCGATGGCGGTCGTGTCGTCGATGGACGAGGAGTCGTTCCTGAGCTGGGGCTGGCGCCTGCCCTACCTCGCGTCGGTCATCGTGGTGATCGGCGGCTTCCTCCTCCGGCACGTGGCCGATGAGAGCGAGTCGTTCAAGGAAGCGGTCGCGGAGGGCAAGAAGGAGAAGCTGCCGCTGACCGCGGCCGTCCGCAGCCACGGCAGGACCATTCTGCTGATGATCGGTGCGGGCTCCGCCACGGCCGTCGCGTCGTACTCCATCCAGGGATATCTCCCGGCCTACACCACACAGCAGTTGGGAATGCCCGCGAATGTGGCGGTCATCGCGATCACCATCGCCGCGGCCGTGTCCGTCATCGGCGTACCGGTCTGCGGCTGGCTCTCCGACCGGTTCGGGCGGCGTCCCCTGATCATCGCCGGTGCGCTCGCGACAGCCCTCTTCGCCGCGCCTTTCTGGCTGCTCGTCGGGACGAAGTCGCTGCCGGTGATCACGATGGCGGTCTGTCTCGCGTTCGCCGTGCTGCTCAATTCGCTGATCTTCGGCCCCTCGGGCTCCTTCTTCTCCGAACTGCTGCCGACCGAGGTGCGGTTCAGCGGCCTGGTGCTCGCCCGCGAGAGCACGGCCGTGCTGTTCTCCGGCACCGCGCCGTTCATCGCCACCCTTCTGGTCCATGCCGGAGGGGGCAGCCCATGGCTGCTCGCCGGTTACATGGCACTCTCGGGAGTCATCACCGCCGTTTCGGTGCTGCTGCTGCCGGAGACCGCACCCCGCGCGCTGCGCCGCAAGGCCGTCAAGTCCGGGGACAGTGACGGCAGCACTCCGATCGACGTCCAATACGCAGAGGTGTAGCAGAAGTGTCAGATCACGAAGTCCCGCGGCCCGGGGAGCACGAAGTCCTGTGCCTCGGGGAGGCCATGGTCCTGGTGGCACCCCAGCAGGGACAGCGGCTCGCCACGGCCCGCGACGCGACCCTCGGCGTCGCGGGTGCCGAGTCGAACGTGGCACAGTACCTCGCCGATCTGGGCCACTCCGTGGCCTGGGCGAGCCGGGTCGGCAGCGACCCGCTCGGCGACCGGGTGCTTGCCGCGGTCGCTCGGCCCGGCGTGGACGTGCGTCACGTCGAGCGGGACCCGTCGGCCCCCACCGCCGTCTACTTCAAGGACCCCTCCCCCGAGGGCGGCACCCGGGTGCACTACTACCGGACCGGGTCGGCGGCGTCCCGGCTCACCCCGGCGTACCTGGACACGCTCCCCATCGGTTCGACGCGTCTGGTGCACCTGTCGGGAGTCACCGCCGCACTGTCGGCGAGCTGCGCGGCGACCGCTACGGACCTGTTCGACCGGGCGCGCGGAGCGGGGGTGCTCCGCTCGTTCGACGTCAACTACCGCCCGGCGTTGTGGCGTACGGAGGACGCCGCCGCGCCGCTGCTCGCCCTCGCCCGCAATGCCGACGTCGTGTTCGTCGGGCTCGACGAGGCGGCGGAAGTCTGGGGGACCACCACCGCCGAGGACGTACGCGACCTGATCGGGCCGTCGGTGAGCGTGGTGGTGAAGAACGCCGAGGTCGGCGCGGTGCTGTTCGCCTCGGGTTCCGGCGCGGACCCGGGGACGTTCGTCCCGGCCGAGCGGGTCGAGGTCGTGGAGCCGGTCGGCGCGGGTGACGCGTTCGCTGCGGGCTACCTGTCGGCCTGGCTGCGGGGCGCCGCCCGGGCCGAGCGGCTGCGCCTGGGGCACCGGGTCGCCGCCTTCGCCCTCGGCTCGGTCAACGATCACGTCGACGCGTCCTCCCTGCGCGATCTGCCGTCCGCGGCCCGCCCGGAAGGGACGGTGCTGTGAGCCAGGCCGTCGAGCGGGCCATCCAGATCATGGAGATGCTGAGCGAGGGCCCGCAGCACCCGACCGCGATCGCCGAACGGTTCGGCGTGCACCGGACCACCGCGCTGCGCCTGCTCCAGGACCTCTGCCAGGGCGGCCTCGCGCGCAAGCGTGAAGACGGCACCTTCGCCGTGGGGTACCGGCTCGCCGGGCTGGCGCAGGCGGCGCTGGAGCAGTTCGATCTGCGCGCGATCGCGCACCCGTTCCTCGTCGAGCTCGGCCGCAAGCTCAGGGCGACGGTGCACATCGCCACTGTCGAGGACGGGCGCGTCATCTACGTCGACAAGGTCGAGCCGCAGGGCGGCGTACGGCTGTACTCGCAGATCGGAAAGCCGGTCGTGCTGCACAGCTCCGGCGTCGGCAAGGCGATTCTCGCGTTCATGCCGGAGCAGGAGCGCGCCGAGCTGCTGGACGGATATGTGTACGAGCGGTTCACCGACACCACGGTGACCACGGCCGACGCTTTCGCGGCCCGGCTGCGCGACATCAGGGCGCGGGGCTGGGCCGAGGACGACGGGGAGTACGAATCGTTCGTCAACTGCGTGGCGGTCCCCGTCCGGGACGGCACCGGGACCGTGAGTACGGCCGTCTCGGTGACGGCGCTCAAGGCACAGGCCGATCTCACCGCCCTGCAGGGGCACCTGCCGGCCATCCGGCAGACCGCACAGACCATTTCGCGAGCACTCGGGTGGACCCAATGACCGCATCCACGAGCAACACGTCCGGCATGACCTCCTCCGCGGGCAACACGTCCGGCGTGGACATCTCCGGGAAGCTCTTCCAGGAGGCGTTCGAGGCACTGCCCCTCATGGCGATCCTCCGCGGTTTTGACGTCGCACGCACGGTCGCGGTGAGCCGCCGTGCCTGGGACATCGGCATCAGGCTCGTCGAAGTGCCCGTACAGAACGACACGGCGGTGGCCGCGCTCCGCGCCACGGTCGAGGCAGGCCGGGAGCGCGGTGCCGTGGTGGGCGCCGGCACCGTGACCACGGTCGAGCGCGTCGCACAGGCGGCACGGGCGGGGGCGCGTTTCACCGTGGCCCCCGGCTTCTCGCGCGAGGTCGCCGAGGCATCGCTCGCCGCGGGCCTCCCCCATCTGCCGGGCGTCGCGACCGCGTCCGAGATCCAGCAGGCCGAGGCGCTCGGTCTCACCTGGCTGAAGGCGTTCCCGGCCACCGACCTGGGCCCGGCCTGGATCACCTCGATGCGGGGCCCGTTCCCGGAGGCGCGATTCGTCGCGACCGGCGGGATCAACCTGGCGAACGCCGAGGAATTCCTCGGCGCCGGGGCCGCCGCGGTATCGCTCGGATCGGTGCTGGCCGACCCGGAACAGTACGCGCGGCTCCCCGAGCTCGTCGAGACGATCAGGACCACCCGAACCACCGCCGGAAGCGGACTCCGTACCGGAAAGGAAGACCGATGAAGATCGTTGCGCTGGAGACCTTCTCCGTGGCTCCCCGCTGGCTGTTCCTCGCCCTCCGCACCGACGAGGGCATCACCGGCTGGGGTGAGCCCGTCGTCGAAGGCCGTTCGGCCACGGTCGCCGCGGCCGTCGAGGAACTCTCCGACCACCTCGTAGGCCAGGACCCGTTCCGTATCGAGGACCACTGGCAGGTGATGACGAAGGGCGGCTTCTACCGGGGCGGGCCCATCCTCTCCAGCGCGGTGGCCGGCATCGACCAGGCCCTGTGGGACATCAAGGGCAAGGCCCTCGGCGTGCCCGTGTACGAACTGCTCGGCGGCGCGGTACGCGACCGGATGCGCACCTACTCGTGGATCGCCGGTGACGAGCCGGCGGGGGTCTCCGAGCACGCGCTGGAGCGTATGCAACAGGGCTTCGACGCGGTCAAGATGAACGGGACGGGCAAGGCCCGCGCGCTGGAGTCCAAGGCCGAACTGGACGCGCTCGTGGGCCGCGTCGCAGCCGTACGCGAGGCCATCGGTGACGAGGCCGACATCGCCATCGACTTCCACGGGCGCGTCTCGCCCGCGGTGGCCCGCGAGGCCCTGCGCCTGCTGGAGCCGCTGCATCCGCTCTTCGTCGAAGAGCCGATCGTGCCGGAGCTGTCCGCGGACTTCGGGCGGATCTGCTCGTCCACGACCGTACCGATCGCCACCGGTGAGCGGCTCTACTCGCGGTGGGACTTCCGCGATCTGCTCGGCTCGGGGATCGCGGTCGCGCAGCCGGACCTGTCCCACGCGGGCGGCATCTCCGAGGTCCGCAGGATCGCCGCGATGGCGGAGGCGCACGGTGTGGCGCTCGCCCCGCACTGCCCGCTCGGCCCGATCGCCTTCGCCGCCTCGCTGCAGATCGACTTCGCCACCCCCAACGCGCTGATCCAGGAGACCAGCCTGGGCATCCACTACAACACCAAGGGCGGCTCCGATCTCCTGGACTACCTGGTCGACAAGAGCGTCTTCGACTTCGCCGACAGCCACATCGGCCTGCCGACCGCGCCGGGGCTCGGCATCGAGATCGACGAGGCAGCCGTGCGCAGGGCCGCCGAGGTGGGCCAGCGCTGGCGCAACCCGGTGTGGCGGAACGCCGACGGCTCGCTGACGGAGTGGTAGCCCGCACGGAGTGGTAGCCCGCGCGGCAGCAGGGAGCCGAGCCCCGGACACGTCTTCCCTCGACACACCATTGACAATCTTGCGCAAGCTTGCCGACTATGTGGGCCTGGTCGCTGCATGGGATCACCCCCGAGACGGACCGCCTGCGGCCGGTAGACTTGCGCAAGATTGTCGAAGCTGACCGGGGGCTGGGGGCGTACACCGCCCGTGCGGCGGATATCGCCGCCGGCATCCGGCGGCCGGCCGCGGGTGAGGAACTCGCCAACACCGTGGAGCGCCCCTGATGAGCAAGCCCGACAGCATCGCAGCCGTCGACGTCCTGGTCTCCAGCCCGGCCCGCAACTTCGTCACCCTCAAAATCACCACCGCGCAGGGTCTGGTCGGCTGGGGCGACGCCACGCTCAACGGCCGTGAGCTGGCCGTCGCCGCCTACCTCCGCGACCATCTGGCCCCGCTCCTCATCGGCCGCGACCCCGCCCGCATCGAGGACACCTGGCAGTACCTCTACCGCGGTGCCTACTGGCGCCGCGGCCCGGTCACCATGACCTCCATCGGCGCGGTGGACCTCGCCCTGTGGGACATCAAGGGCAAGGCCGCGGGGCTGCCGGTCTACCAGCTGCTCGGCGGTGCCGTACGCGACCGGATCCTGTCCTACACCCACGCCAAGGGCTGGGACATCCCCCAGCTTCTGGACTCCCTCGACGCCCGGCTCGCCCAGGGATTCAAGGCCGTACGGGCCCAGACCGGCGTCCCGGGACTGGACGTCGTCTACGGCGTCACCCGGGAGGAGGCCGCGTACGAACCCGCCGGGCGTGGCATCGCCCCGGTCGAGGAGACCTGGGACACCGACGCGTATCTGCGGCACGCCCCCAGGGCACTTGAGGCGGCCCGCTCCCACATCGGCCCCGAGGTCGGACTCCTGCACGACGCCCACCACCGCCTCACCCCCAACGAGGCGGCACGACTGGGCCGCTCCGTCGAGGATCTCGGCCTGTTCTGGCTGGAGGACGTCACCCCCGCCGAGAACCAGGAGGTGCTGCGCACCATTCGCGGCAGGACCACCGTCCCCCTCGCGATCGGTGAGGTCTTCAACACGATCTGGGAATGCCAGAGCCTGATCACCGAGCAGCTCATCGACTATGTGCGCTGCTGCGTCACGCACGCGGGCGGCATCAGCCACCTGCGCCGCATCGCCGCTCTCGCCGACGTCTGGCAGGTCAAGCTCGGTCCGCACGGCCCCTCGGACGTCTCCCCCGTCGCCCTGGCCGCCTCGCTCCATGTCGGCCTGGCCACCCCCAACTTCGCCATCCAGGAGTACATGGGCTACGACCCGCTGGTGCACGAGGTGTTCCGCCACTCCTGGTCGTACGAGGACGGGCACCTGCACCCGGGAGACGCGCCCGGCCTCGGCGTCGAGGTCGACGAGGAGCTCGCCGCCCGCCACCCCTACGAGCCCGCCTATCTGCCCGTGGCCCGGCGCCGCGACGGCTCGATGACCGACTGGTGACCCTCCCGGAGCAAGGACGTACCCGCACATGAGCACCGCCCCCACCACCACTCCCCGCCTGAGCACCGCCTCGTCACCGGCCGGCGCGCTACTGCACCACCGGACCCTCGGCCCGGCCGACACCGGCATCGTCCACCTCGGCCTGGGCAACTTCCACCGCGCCCACCAGGCCGTCTACACCGCGGCCGCGCTCGCCCGCGAGGACGGCCAGTGGGGAGTGCTCGGCGTGGCGGGACGCTCCGCCGACGTCGCCGACGCGCTGCGCGCCCAGGACCTGCGCTACACCGTCGCAGAGGTGTCCCCGGCCGGACTGCGCTGCGCCATCCCCGCCGTGCACACCGGGGCGCTGGTCGCCGCGCGCGAACCGGAGCCGGTACAGCGCGCCCTGGCCTCCCCCGGCACCCGCGTGATCTCCCTGACCGTCACCGAGCACGGCTACACGTACTCGCCCCGCACCGGCGGCCTCGACCTGGACCACCCCGGTGTCCGGGCGGACCTGCGCGGCAACCGCACCGCGCCCCGCACCACCCTGGGCCGCATCGTGCGCGCCCTCCAGGAGCGGGCCGACGGCCACGGCTCCCCCGTGACCGTCCTCAGCTGCGACAACCTCGTCGGCAACGGCGACCACACCCGCCGCCTCATCGAGGAGTTCGTCGGCCAGCTGCCGGAGAGCGAGGGCGCGCCGCTCGGCGCCTGGATCGCCGCCGGGAACGTCACCTTCCCCAACACCATGGTCGACCGCATCGTGCCGGCGACGACGGACGCGGAACGCACCGCCGTGACCGAGGCGCTCGGCGTGCGCGACGACGTGCCCGTCCCCGCCGAACCGTTCACCATGTGGGTCCTGGAGGACCGCTTCGCCGCGTCGCGCCCCGCCTGGGAGGCGGGCGGAGCGCTGTTCACCGACGATGTGGAGCCGTACGAACTCCTCAAGGTCCGGCTGCTGAACGGCACACACTCGCTCATCGCGTACCTCGGCGCCCTGGCAGGGTGCGACACCATTCCGCAGTCCACGGCGCACCCCTTCGTCACGGAGGCGGCCCGCACCGTCCTGCTCGGCGAGTACCTCCCCAGCCTCACGGTCCCCGACGACGTCGACCTGGACGCGTACGTGGACCAGCTCTTCACCCGCTGGGCGAACTCCGCGCTCGGGCACCGCACCCGCCAGGTCGGCTCGGACGGCTCCGTCAAGCTGCGGCAGCGGGTCCCCGACCCCGCGCTGCTCCAGCTGCGGGCCGGGCGGATGCCGCACCACCTCGCCCTCACCGTCGCCGCCTACCTGTGCTGCCTGGCCCCGCCGGCCGGGTTCGACCCCGGTGAGCACGCGGCCGCCATGGTGGACCCGGCCCGCGAACGCCTCGCGGCCCTGCGCGCCCGCACCGCCGACGGGCCGTCCTTCGCCGCGGCGGTACTGGACGACGGTCTCCTCGGCGACGCACTCCCCGAACACGCCGCCTTCGCCACCCGCACCGGCGAATTCATCGACCTGCTCCGCACCCACGGCCCCCGCGCGGCCGCGTCGGAAGCCGCCCGGACCACCTGACCGGCCTGGCCCCTTCCCCCGGTTCCCCCGGGCACGCGCCTCTCACCGCCCCGAACAGCAGCTGGCCACGGCCCGGTCACTACGGCTGTGCCTCCACGCCCTGGACGGGTGGAGCTGTGCTGTCCCGGACGACGAGCCGCGTGGCGAGTTCGACACGGGGCAGGTCCACGTGTTCGCCGTCGATCAGGCGGAGGAGCGTACGCGCGGCCATGGCAGCCATGTCCTGCAGCGGCTGGTGGACCGTGGTGAGGGTGGGGTCGCTCCAGCGGGCGACGGGAACGTCGTCGAAGCCGACGACGCTCATGTCGTGCGGGACACGCAGCCCCCGTTGGCGCAGCGCGGCATAGGCGCCGAAGGCCTGGAGGTCGCCGGCGGCGAAGACCGCCGTCGGTGGGGCGTGACCGGCGCGTTCGGCCTCGTCGAGGAGGGCGGTCATCTCGGCGTGGCCCGACGGGTCGGTGAACTCACCGTGGCGCACCGCCCATTGCGGTATGTCGAGGCCGGCCTGCTCCATGGCGGCGCGGAACCCGTCGGCGCGTGCCCTGCTGCACAGCAGGTGGCGCGGTCCGGCGAGGTGGGCGATGCGCCGGTGGCCGAGACCGATGAGGTGTTCGGTGGCGGCGATGGCACCTGCCCAGTTCGTCGCGCCGATCGTCGGCACGCCGGTCTCGACGGCGCCGACGAGGTCGACGAGGACGACGAGGACGACGAGGACGAACGGGATGTCCAGGGCCTTCAGTTTGGTGCGCTGGTGCAGGGTGAGGTCGGAGACGACGAGGATCGCGCCGTCGGAGCGGCGGGCGGTGAGCTGTTCCGGTCTTCGACCACTGGCTCGCGCTCTGCAAGAAGTACGGCCTCAAGGTCATGCTCGACGTGCACAGCGCCGAGGCCGACAACGCGGGGCACATCTACCCGGTCCGGTGGAAGGGCACCATCACCAGCGAGGACTTCTACACGGCCTGGGAGTGGGCCGCCGAACGCTACAAGGACGACGACACCGTCCTCGCCATGGACGTGAAGCAGACACTGACCGAGGACGTATGGCGCCCCAACTGGTTCTTCCTCCAGGAATCCGGCACCGCTCCCCTGCTGGTCGGTGAATGGGGTGGCCGGCTGGACGGCGGGGACAACCAGAAATGGATGACGGCACTGCGGGACTTCATCGCCGAGAACCGCATCCACCAGACCTTCTGGTGCCTCAACCCTGACTCCGGTGACACCAGCGGCCTGCTCCTGGACGACTGGAAGACCTGGGACGAGGCGAAGTACGCCCTGCTCGAACCCGCCCTGGGGCAGGAAGACAACAAGTTCGTCGGCCTCGACCATGAGGTACCGCTCGGCGGCCTGACGTCGAAGCGGGGCGTATCGGTATCGGAGGTGGCCGCGACGGATCAGCGGTAGCTCTCCGACCGCGTGGCGGCGAGATCAACACGGCGCACATGGACGTGGTGCATGTGCGCCGACACCCATAGGCTCTCCGGTGAGCACCGCACCACGAGAACGAGGAAAGCATTGACCAGGTGGCCCACCGCGCTCACCGAGGCCGGCATCAACGATCCAGCGCTGCGGCAGGACTACGAAGCCCAGCGTCGGCTGGTCCGCCGTTTCAAGCCCCAGGAGTTCCTGGCCGTTCGGCTGCTCCTGCCGGCGCGTCTCCAACCGTCCGTCATCGCCACCGTGGCGTTCATGCACGAAACCGACAGGCGTATCGACGTAGGTGAAGTGGCCACCCGGCAGGACGCACTCCGCTCCTGGAGCCGCCAGGTCGCGGAGGCAGTGGAGCACGGCACGTCCGATCACCCCACGCTCAGAGCTCTGGCCGACGCAACAGAGCGGCACCCACACCTCTCGGCGTACGTCCGGAAATTCCTGGACGGCGCGCAGGTGGAGGCCGGTTGGACGGGCTTCGGGACCGAGGGCGACTTCCAGGCATACGTGGACGCCTACTCGCATCCAGCACTCATGCTCACCGCGTCGCTGGTGGCGCCGACGGCAGAGACAGAGCAAGCCGATGCATTCGAACGCGGCTGCCGCACCCTGATCGAGGCCATGCAGCGCGCCGACTTCCTCGCGGACCTCTCCGAGGACACCTCGCAGGGCCGAATCGGCATCTCCCGCGAAGAGTTGGCGCACTTCGGGCTCGAAGTCGATGACCTCCTGACCCCCTCCCCGGCATCCACACCCGCACTGGAGCAGCTCGTCCAGGACCGGGCTCGCACCATCAGCGCCGGCCTGGCCTCCTGCCGGGACCTCCCCGACCTGGTGGCACCGGAAAACCAACCCTTCCTGCGCGCCTTCATCCGCGTACAGGAACTGCAACTGGAGGACGTGCGGAGCAGGGGCGCCAAGCTGTTGCACGAGGAAGCAGGTGCGTCAAAGCCGGCCGCTCTGGGGGTACTTCTGCGGCACTGCCTCGCCGCCAGGAAGCAGCGAGGTCGACGTCCGTAGGCTCACGGGCGGGTGTCGCGGTCCGTACTGGTCCACTGGGCACCCGTGCGGGCGCGGAAGGCGGCGACGGCGGCTTCGACGGTGGGGAACATATGGCCCGGATCGATGGTGCGGGTGAGGCCGTAGCGTTCGATCTTGCGCCGCACCGGGTCCTTGAGTTCGGCGAACACAAGGCTTGTGCCGCCGGCGTTCAGCGCCTCGTCGAGTTCTTCCAGGATGTCGGAGGCGGTGGTGTCCACGTCGGTCACCGGCTCGGCCGCGATCACGATCCAGGCGGGCGGGGGGTCGCTCCGGGCGAGCTTCAGCACCGCGTCGCGGAACGTCCTGGCGTTGGCGAAGAACAGGGGCGCGTCGAACCGGTAGAGAACCAGGCCGGGCAGGTGATCGGCGCCGGGGTGGGAATGGATGTCGTGGAAGCCCTCCAGGCCCGCCACCCTGCCGAGCACGGTTTCGTACGGCCACCATGCCCGCCGGAACACGTTGAGGATGGACAGTCCGACGGCGATGGCGATGCCGGGCAGTACGCCGAGCAGTGCCACGCCGAGGAAGGCCGCGACCGACAGCAGGCATTCCATTCTGCGTTGCCGCCACAGCCGCGCCGCCCCCGGGACATCGATCAGCGAGAGGGACGCGGTGATGACGACGGCGGCCAGTACGGGTTGCGGGAGGTCGCGGAAGAGGCCGGGGAGCATAACGATCATGAGGGTGATCAGGGCGGCTCCGACGAGACCCGTGAGCTGGGTCTTGGCCCCGGCGCGCTCGGCCACCGCCGTCCGTGATCCGCTCGTACTGACCGGGAAGCCCTGGAAGAGCCCGGCGGCCAGGTTGGCCGCGCCGATGCCGGCCATCTCCTGATTGCCCTGGACCTCCTGGCCGGTGCGGGCCGCGAAGACCGAGGCGGTGGAGATGGTGTCGGCCAGGGACACCAGCGCGATTCCCAGGGCGCCGGCGAGCAGCAGGCCGAGGTCGCTCAGCCGGATGTGCGGGATCGTGAGCGGCGGGAAGCCCTCGGGAAGTACGCCCACCGTGTCGACGCCGTGCTCGGCCAGGTCGAGGAAGGTCGTCGCTGCGATCGCCAGCACCACCATGACGAGGACGGCCGGCACCTTCGGCATCCTGCGTTGCAGTACCAGGACGAGTGCGACGCCCAGACAGCCGACGGCCGCTGCCGCCGGGACCACCGCCCCGCCGGTCACTCCCCGGACAACGCCGACAGCCTCCTCGACCAGGCCTTCGGCCTCGACACGGAAGCCGAGCAGTTTCGGCAGCTGTCCGATCAGGATGGTCAGTGCCAGGCCGTTCATGTAGCCGATCATCGTCGGCTTGGAGATCAGGTCGGCGACGAAGCCCAGCTTGGCGACGGAGGCCAGGATCATGATGCCGCCGACCATGAGGGCGAGCATGGAGGCGAGTGCGACCGCTCGCCCGGGTTCTCCTCCGGCCGCCACGAGCGGCAGGACGGTGGCGGCGATCATCGGGCCGAGGGAGGAGTCGGGACCCAGCACCAGAATCCGCGACGGGCCGAACGCCGCATAGCCGAGCAGGCAGAGGATGGAGGTGTACAGGCCGGTGATCGGCGGCAGTCCGGCCAGTTCCGCGTACGCCATCCCCTGCGGCACCAGCAAGGTCGTCAGGACGGCACCGGCGATCAGGTCCTTGGCAAGCCACTCGCGTCGGTAGGACGAGAGCGCACGAAGGCCGGGTACGGCACGCCGCACGGCGGCCGCAGCCGTCGGCCGTGGCCGTACACCGTCACGCGACATGTCCTCGCCTGCGAGCGATGAGCTTGCCGAGTTCCCACAACGCCAGCAGCGCTACGGCAGGTACCAGGGCCGAGGCGAACTGCCTCAGGTCGAGCGGGGTGGTGCCCAGCAGGCGCTGGAACACGTCCGTCTGCGTCACCAGCACGGCGAGGACGAACTCCACCAGCATCGCCCCGTTCGTCTGCTTGCTGTCGAAGCCGGCGGTTGTCAGTACGGTGCCGGTCTCGCTGCGGCATTCCAGGGCCGCCGCCGCGATCCGGGCCGCAGCCGGGGCTTGGCGTGGCATGTAGCTGCGGTACTGGGCCAGGTACCGCCGCCGGCCGGGCCCGGGCTTCTCCTCGGGCAACGCATTCGGGCCGTCCCGGCTCAGCGACTCGGCAGCGCGTGCGGCGGAGAGGCCGACAGCCGGGTCCACCGCGAAGGCCGCTGCCACCTCCTCCGGCGAGTTCGCGTACCGGTTTCCGGCTTCCGCTGCCCGGCTGCTCCGGTCACCCGCTTCCACGGTGGGCCTCTTCTTCGAGCTCGTTCCTGGCCTTGGCCAGCTCCCGGCGGGCCGGTGCGCTCATTTTCGGGTACTGCGGATCGAGGCCGATCAGTGTGTGCGCGAGCACGGCGGCCGCACAGAGCCGCGCGCGCCACTTGCGGTCCGCCGGGATGACGTACCAGGGAGCCCACTTGGTACTGGTGGCGGTGAGCATGTGCGAGAAGGCCAGCTGGTATTCGTCCCAGTGTGCCCGTTCGCGTACATCGGCGGCCGAGAACTTCCAGTTGCGCTCCGGCACGTCGATCCGCTTGAGGAACCGCATGCGCTGTTCCTCCTTGGAGAGGTTCAGGAACAGTTTGACAACGGAGAATCCGTTGTCGGTCAGATATCGCTCCCAGGCATTGATCTCCCGATAGCGCCGTTTCCATATGCTGCCGCCCCTGGCCGACGGGCGGAGCCGCTGCCGGTCGAGATTCTCCGGGTGTACCCGTACCACCAGGACTTCCTCGTAGTGGGACCGGTTGAAGATGACGATCTGACCTCGCCGGGGCAGCCGACGCGCATAGCGCCAGAGGTAGTCGTGGTCCAGCTCTTCCACGGACGGCACCTTGAAGTTCGCCACGCGCACTCCCTGCGGGCTCATCCCGCTCATCACGTGCCGGATCGTGCCGTCCTTGCCGCCCGCGTCCAACGCCTGCAAGCAGACCAGCACCCCTCGCGTCTGTTCGGCGGCCAGCCGCCGCTGATACTCGGCGAGCAGCTCGATGCCCACTCGCAGCAGTTCGACACCGTCTGCCTTCTTGGCGACACCCGCTTCGTACTTCGGGTCGAAGTCCGTCGCCAGGTCGACCTTCCTCCCGGGCGCAACTCTCAGCGGTGCGATGAGCGACTCGATGCGTCCTGCTTCCACGTCGGTCATCGTCAGTCAGTCCTTTCAGAGGACTACGGATCGAGATGCCGGCTGCTCGGCGGAGAAGGGTGCTGGAGAACGCCTGTGCCTTCGACGCGACGATGCGAAAGTGCGTGACAGGCATTCCCGAGTGACAGGAGCCGCCGAGGTCCGGGGCGACGACCATGGGACGAACGTACGGCGACGAGTCCGCGTGAGGACACCGTACGGCAGACTCCGGGAGGCCGCGAGGAGCGCGGCGCGGAGCATGGCCGCACCAACGTCACCCGTTGTCCCGACGGGGCCCGCGAGCCACGGCCGTCTCCGTCAGGAGGGCCGTACCCGAATCGAGTTCCTTCCACGTACCGCGCCAGGTCAGCAGGGCGATCGCGGCCGTGGGGAATTTTTCCCGCACCGTTTGGAGCCCGCTGCCGACTCCGTCTCCGGCCGTCGCCAGAATCGTGTCCCGCAGACTCGGGTTGTGCCCGACCAACAACAATGTCGCAATGTGCGAGGGCGCTTCATGCACCACCGTCAGCAGTTCCGGGACGGGCGGGTGGTAGAGGCGGGGCTCGTACCGCACCGAGCACAGGCTCCCCAGGGCCGACGCCGCCAATTCCCAGGTCTCCCTGGTGCGGCGGGACGTGGAGCACAGCACAAGGTCGGGCAGCCAGTCCTCCTCGACCAGCAGCCGGCCCGCGGCCCGCGCGTCCCGCCGGCCACGCGCGGAGAGCGGCCGCTCGTGGTCCGCCGTCCCGGGAGGGCGGTCGGCTTTGGCGTGCCGCAGCAACAGCAGACGCCGTAGGGCCGTTGGCGTCATGTCGGGCTCCATAGTGTCGGAGATTAGCGAGTCGGCCGCTGCCGCGACACATCTGCGCCTCTTCCGGACAGCAAGCGTCCCATGCGCCTTGCCGTCCTCCCTTCACCCGCTTCGGGTGATGCGGCCCGGCGGAATCGGCTGCGGAATGGACTCGGCCCGGCGGAGAGCAGCCCCCACCGGCATGTGCGGGCCTGCGCGCGCCGCACGGCTGTGCCAGGGAGCGTCAAGAGGGGCGCACAGTCTCCCTCCACGGGATCCGAGCCGGTCGCTTTCAGCAGTTCTTCCGAACTCGTATCACCGGGCCTTGCCCGGATCGGAGGTAACCGTGAGCGAGCCGTTGGCCCGGCACACCGGCGTACTCGTATGCGCCGCTCTCGTCGCCGCTCTGGCAGCGGGCTGCGGCGACGACCACGAGCCCGACCCGAAGCGCGGACAGCAGTGGGGACTGGAGGCGCTGAAGCTGCCGGCGGCGTGGTCGGTGGCGCGGGGCGACGACACGGTGATCGCCGTGGTCGACACCGGCGTCGACCTCGACCACCCGGACCTGAGCAGCCGTCTCGTGCCCGGTACCGACATCGTCGACGGCGACAACACTCCGAACGACAACAACGGCCACGGCACCCACGTCGCCGGAATCGCGGCCGCGGCGACGGACAACGGTGTGGGTATCGCAGGCGGAGCGCCCGGTGCCAAGGTCATGCCGGTACGGGTCCTCACAGCCGCCGGTTCCGGTGCCAAGGAGGACATCACCCACGGCATCGTGTGGGCGGCCGAGCACGGTGCCGACGTCATCAACCTCTCGCTCGGTGAGACCGGGCTCATGGCCAAGCTGCTGCGTGGCGGCACCCTCAACAGGGCCATCACCACCGCTCATGACGAGGGCGCGGTCGTGGTGGCCGCGGCGGGCAACGAAGGAGCCGAGACCCAGCCGTACCGGCTGACCACTCCGGTTCTTGTGGTCGGCGCCACCGATCAGGACGGCGAGCCCGCACCCTTCTCCAACTTCGGCGCCCAGGGCGCCGTCAGCGCTCCCGGCGTCGCCATCCTGTCCACCTTGCCCACGTACACCACACCGTTGACCCGCGACGACACGTCCGGATACGGGAAGCTGGACGGCACGTCCATGGCCACCCCCTATGTCTCCGCCGTAGCGGCTCTCCTGCACCAGCAGGGCCGTACCCCCGACCAGATCATGGCCGCCGTCAAGGAGACCGCCCGCAACCCCGAGCAACTGCCCGGGCTGGGTCTCGGGATCGTCGACGCGCAGGCAACCGTGAAGTCCGCGACGTAGTGCCGCCCGTGGGCGACGGCACCGCTACGGCGCACCGCGGCGCGGCCGGACCGGCCGCAGGGCGAGCCGCCAGATTCGCCTCCAGTCCAGGGGTGGCCGGGCCTCTGGGACACCGGGGCGCACCCGGGGCACGAGCACGCGCAGCGCCAGCGGGCGCACCTCGCAGCGGACGGGCACGGGCAGGGTCAGCGCCTCGCCGTCGATGCCGACCGGTATCGACGGCAGGTCGGCATCGACGGTCACTGTTCTCCCTGTCGACCGTGTCAGCCCGGCGGACCGCTGCCCCCGCAGCAGCCCGGCGGCCTGCCCGGCGCTCGACACCTTCACACCGATCACTCCGAGCACTCCGCCATTGAGGTACGGCCGACGGCCCAGCCCTGCGATGTCCCCCATGCCGTAAGGGTTGTTGCTGACCAGCACGGCTTGGGGCCCGTTCATGGTGACAGCACCCACCCGGGCCGTCAGGCGGGCGCCGCGGTGCCCCATGAGGTAGTCCGGCAGCATGTCCGCGATGGTGCGTGTCTTCCCGCCACGGTAGGACGGATTCTGCACCACTTCGGCGTACGCACCGAAGGACACGTTGTTCACGAAGGGACGGCCTCCGGCCCGCCCGAGGTCGACGTGGAGTTCCGCACCGTCCCGCAGTGCTTCCAGGGCCTTCGAGGGATCGTCCCGGTCCAGTCCCAGGTCGAGGGCGAAGTGGTTGCGGGTCCCGGCCGGAATGACCAGCAGCGGTACGCCATGCGCGGCGGCGACATCGGCGACGACGGCCTGCGTGCCGTCCCCACCGGCCACTCCCAGGAGATCAGCGCCCTTGGCCACCGCTTCCCGCGCCAGTCCGGCCACATCGACCGTCCCCGGGCCTTCCAGCAGCGCCACGTCCGCGCCCAGTGCCTCCGCCTTCTCGCGCAGCCCGAACCGCTCCACCTTGCCATCGCCGGAGCGCGGATTCATGATCATGAAGGGCTGCCGGGGCGGAAGGACCGGAGACTCGGGCATCGCCACCGGCCGGTCGGCACGCACCAGGGCGGACCTCCCGGTCACGACGGCCGACAGCCAGAGCACGCCGGACAGCGCAACGATCCAGGTCACGTGGTGTCTTACGTACTGGGTCAGCACCAGGGCCGGAGCGGAGACGGTCAGCACGAGGGCGAGGACCCGCCGAGCGCCGTGGTGCGTGAGCGCCCACCACACGGCAGCCGCCATCACCACCAGACCACCGGCTCCCACCCCGAGCAGCACGACGGTACGCAAGCCCGCGAAGAGGAGCAGCACCACCACCGCTCCAGCGGCCGTCAGCAGCGACACGCGAGCCAGCCATCGCTCCCCCGCCGCCGGAGGGGCCGCGGATCGCACGGGTCACCCGCCCAACGCCGCGACAGGCAGCGGTAATCGCACAGGGCGTCGGCACCAAGCAGTCATCACAGCCTCCAACCTGCTTCGCCCAGCGTGGCACGCCGCCCGCGACACGGCACCCTGCCGCGGCCATTTTGTCGCGCGGGCCATGGCCGGCGCGGCGCGGGCGGTCCGTCACCGGCAAAAGGCGCCGCAACCCGACGAGTTCGGCCGAGCACCGTCCGCGTGCCGCCCCCACAGGCCCCACCAGCCACCTGCACAAGATCTCCACGGAGCGGCGTTCCGTTACCCGACCATGACATAGCGATCTTGACAGTTGCCACCATTACGCAAGTAGGTTCAGCATGAAACGAATTTATTGAGAAAAACCGGCGTCCCTGCGCCGGGAGAAGGGACGTCCATGGGTTCCCACGCCCGCCCCAACCGAATCCACCGGACCGGGGTCAGGATCGCGACGGTGGCACTCTTCGGGGCGGCCCTGCCGCTCACCGCCGGCGGCCTCGCCCAGGCGGCCACTCCGGGCGCCACGCATTCCGCCGACGAGAACGGCGGGCAGAGCGGTGCGGCCACCACCGCCGACCACCAGAACCTGGACGCGAAGGACCAGACAGCGCCCAAGATCAACACCGACCACGCCTTCCTGCTGGACGCCCGCGACGGCAGCCAGGAGCGGGAGCTGTGGGCCGGGGCCAAGGCGGACGAGAGCGTGCCGATGGCCAGCACCACCAAGATCATGACCGCCTTGGTGGTACTGAAGCACCCGGAGTGGCTGAACCGGCAGATCACGGTGAAGCAGGAGTACCGCGACTACGTCCAGGACAACGGCAGCAGCACCGCCGACCTCCAGACCGGCGACAAGCTGACCGTCAAGCAGATGCTGTACGCCATGCTGCTCCCCTCCGGCGGCGACGCCGCGATGGCCCTGGCCGACACCTACGGCTCCGGGGACACCGTGGACGCGCGGATCGCCGACTTCGTGAACCAGATGAACGTCGAGGCGCAGCAACTCGGCCTGGCCGGCACGCACTTCGACACGTTCGACGGCATCTCGCACGGCAACAACCACAGCACCGCCCGCGACCTGGCCAAGCTCGGCCAGCGCGCGATGCTGCAGCCGACGTTCGCCGAGGTCGTGAAGAACACGCAGTTCAAGACCGAGGCCCCGGCGGCCAACGGCCACACCCGGTACTACACCTGGACCAACACCAACGAGCTGCTGACCAGCTACGACGGTGCCCTGGGCATCAAGACCGGCAGTGGCCCGGAGGACGGCTACTGTGTCGTCTTCGCCGCCGAGCGGGACAACCGCACCCTGGTCGGCGCGATCCTCGGCGCCGACACGGACAAGGGCCGCTTCGACGACGCCACCAAGATGCTCGACTGGGGCTTCGCCCACTGAGCAGACAGCGTGCCCGGCGCTGAGCCGGCGCCCGCCTGCGGCACCGCAGACGCCCGCTCGTCCCACCCCCACCGTGGACGAGCGGGCGTCGCCGTCCTGCCCAGCCGCCGCACCGTTCTCGCCTTCAGCGAAACCGCTTCGGCGCCACGGCCTACGCCAAGATGATGGATCCGGCTCGGGGGACGCTACGGAACGGGGGCTCGCGTTGGATCGTCTGGCAGGAGCGGACCGGGAAGCCGGCCCCGTTGTCGTGGCGCCCGCGGTGCTGCCCCCGTCGCTGCGCGCGTGGCTCGGAACGATCGCGGCCCTCGCCGCACTGGCCGCCGTGGTGCTCGGGGTCCTGTACGCAGGACACAGCGCGCCCGGCGGGGTGGACGGGTGGATCGTCCGGCCGACGGCGGACAGTGTGCGGCCGCCGTGGCGGTACGCCGCTCTGGCCACGGACTTCCTGGGGGAGCCCGCCGGAGCGGCGACGCTGGTCGTGGCCGTCGGGGCGGCCTGCCTGCTGCTCGGGCGCCTTCGCGCGGCGGTGCTCGTCGTTGCCGGGGCCGGCCTCACCGTGGGGACGACGACGCTGGTCAAGCCCCTGGTGGGACGCACCATCCACGGCGCCGACAACCTGTCCTATCCGAGCGGGCACACTGCCTTCCTCACCGCGCTCGCCCTTGTCGTGGCGCTGCTCGCGGCCGGCCGGCTCGGCCTCGGCAGGGCGGCCGGCGCGTCACTCGTGCTCGCCGCGGCACTGGTTGCCGGCGCCGCGATGGGGTGGGCCCAGGTCGCCCTGGGCGCGCACTACCCCACCGACGCCCTCGGCGGCTGGTGCACCGCGCTGGCGGTGATACCGGCGACCGCGTGGCTGGTCGACCGGGTGGCCGCCCGGAGGGCCGAGCGGTTTGTCGGTGGGACGGCCCACGCCGGTCGGCGGGAGCGTCACTGACGCCGCGTCACGCCAACCGGCGTCACGCCACGACCTGCCCCGCCCGCCCCGTCACACCAAGCGGCGGAAGACGGGCTTCACCGGTCGCCCGGCCAGCCAGGGTGTGGGGTCGGCTGCGTCCAGCGCCTTTCGGTACACCGCGCAGGCCTGGGCCACCACGTCGATGGTGTGGTCGATGTCGGCTTCGTCGAGCGCGCTGCTCACCACGAACGACGGGGCCAGTACTCCGCCTGCGAGGAGCCGGCGCAGGAACAGCGTGCGGTACTGCTGCGACGGCTGCCGGTGCTCGTCGAGGGTGGCGAAGACCAGGTTGCTGGCCCGGCCCCGGACGACGACGTGGTCGCCGACGCCCATGCTCGCCGCGACGTGGCGGACACCGGCCGCCAGCCGCTCGCCGAGGGCGTGCAGCCGCGCGGTGACGCCTTCCTCCACGTAGATGGTCTGCACGGCCATCGCTGCTGCCAGGGAGTGCGTCTCCGCGCCGTGCGTGGTGGAGAGAAGGAACACGCGGTCGGCGGAGTGCCGCAGCCCGCCCCGCTCCATCAGTTCACGGCGCCCGGCCAGTGCGGCGACGGCGAATCCGTTGCCCAGCGCCTTGCCGAACGTGGAGAGGTCGGGGGCCACGCCGTACAGGCCCTGGGCGCCGGCCTCGGACCAGCGGAAGCCCGTGATCATCTCGTCGAAGATCAGCACGCAGCCGTACCGGTCGGCCAGCTCGCGCAGGCCCGCGAGGTACCCGGGCGGGGGCTCGGTATGGGTGGCGGGTTCGAGGATCAGGCAGGCGATCTCACCGGCGTACCGGGTGAGCAGTTCCTCCGTTGCGGTCAGGTCCCCGTACGGGAACGCCACCGTGAGGTCGGTGGTCGGCGCCGGAATGCCGGCGGACATCGGTGTGGTGCCGATGAACCAGTCGTCGGTCGAGAAGAAGGGGTGGTCGCCGCAGAGCGCCACCCGCGCGCGGCCGGTGACGGCGCGGGCGAGGCGCACCGCGGCGGTGGTGGCGTCGGAGCCGTTCTTCGCGAACTTCACCATCTCGGCGGTCGGGACGGTGGCAAGGAAGCGTTCCGCGGCCTCGACCTCCACGATGGACGGGCGGACGAAGTTGCTGCCGCGATCGAGTTCGCGGCGTACCGCCTCCGTCACGCGCGGGTGGGCGTGGCCGAGGCTGACCGACCGCAGGCCGGACCCGTACTCGATGTAGCGGTTCCCGTCGATGTCCCACACGTGGGCGCCGCGGCCGTGGCTGATGACCGGGGCGAGGTTCTCGGGGTACTGGTCGTCGCCCTTGGCGTAGGTGTGCGCGCCGCCGGGGATCAGGGCGTGCAGCCGCTCGTTGGCTGCCTGAGACCGGGGCAGGAGGAACTCTTCGGTGTCCACGGTGACTTCAGCTCTCCTTCTGCTTCAGGGCCTCGGCGAGGCTCGGTGCCTCCCGGTCCCGCTGGGACATCGAAGTGACCGGCAGCGGCCACGAGATGGCGAGATCAGGGTCGTCGAAGGCGATGGTGACGTCCTCGGCCGGGTCGTGCGGGCGGTCGATCCGGTATGAGGTGTCGGCGGTTTCGGTGAGCGCCTGGAAGCCGTGCGCGCAGCCCGCCGGGATGTACAGGGTCGCCTGCGTCTCGCCGGACAGCTCGAAGGAGGCCACATTGCGGTAGGTCGGCGAGTCGGGCCGCAGGTCGACGACGACGTCGAAGATCCGCCCGTACGAGCACCGCACGAGTTTCGCCTCGCCCGCGCCGGAACGCAGGTGCAGGCCGCGCAGTACGCCCCGGACCGAGCGGGAGACGCTGTCCTGGACGAAGGCGTACGGGTCGAGGCCCACCGAGCGGATCACGTCGGCGTCGAAGGTGCGGCAGAAGAAGCCGCGCTCGTCGGCGTACGGCGTCGGCTCGAAGAGGTACGCGCCGGCGATTGCCGGGACTTCGGTCGCCTTCATGGAGTCTCCCGCGGAGCGTGGGCGTTGGTGTGGGCGTTGGCGTTGGTGTGGGGGTGGGCGGTCGCCGGGAACACGGCCTTTGTCAGGGCGGTGAACTGGTCCTCAAGGCACTGAGCAGCGGCCAGGTTCCGCTCGGCGAGGGTCTGCCGCAGTTCCGCCGATCGCTTCTCCAGCGCACGGAACTGTCCGAGCAGTCGGTCGGCGTCGACCTCGCGGGCCGGGTGGCAGTACTCAGCAAGGCCCATCCGGTCCATGAGCGCGTCGCTCTTCGCCGCATAGCTGAGCGCGAGCACCGGGGTGCCGGTCTTCAGCGCGCAGATCAGGTTGTGGTACCGGGCCGCCACCACGGTGTCGGCAGCCGCCATCTCCTTCATCAGGTCGGCCAGTGAGGCCGGCTCGGCAGCGGTGACCAGCGGCGTGTCCACCGCGTCGAGGATCGCGGCGACCACCGACGCATCGCACTCGTCGCCGGTGAGCAGCCGGACCGGCCTGCCCTCCTCGACCAGCGCGCGGACGAACCGGATCGTCCCGTCGAGGTAGCGCCGGTATATCTCCTCGGCCCGGGCACGGTCGTCGTTGCCGCCGTGGAAGTCCATGACGCCGACGCAGACCAGGCCCGGCGTCGCGCTCGCCAGTGGCGTGGGCAGGGCGAACGCGAGGTCCGGGTAGACCTCGTCGTGTGCGGTGTCCACGCCCATCGCGCGCATCGCGTCGCGGGACAGGCCGTCGCGGTACGAGCGGTAGGTGGCCAGCCGTGCCGACCAGCGCACCAGGGCGCGGGTCGGCCGCTCGGAGATCGCGTCCGCGCCGACGCTGACCAGCGCGACCCGGGTGCCGAACAGCCGGCCGGATGCGCAGAGCAGGAACAGGGAGTACGGGAAGCCCCACGGCCGCAGCGGCAGCGTGGCCTCCAGGACGCCCATGCCCGGCACGATCACCACGTCGTGCCGGCGCACCCAGGCGGCGGTGCGGAAGACGTCGACGAGTTTGCCCAGGCCCTTCGCCGCGATCGCGGCCGCACGCGACGCGGTCCGGTACTCGCCGCGGTTCCAGTGCAGCCGCGTCGCGGGGATCCCGTACCGGCTCGTCACGGCCTCGGGTCCGCCGCACAGCGCGTCCACGACCGCCTCGGGATGCCGGGCGCGGAGGTATCCGAGTACGGCTTCGAGCGATCCGTCGTTGCCGAGGTTGCCGGAGCCGAGCAGGCCGAACACCCCTACGCGTACGGGGGACTTTCCCGGGGGCGTCATGCCTGCCTTCCCTCGCGGCCGGCGACGAGCGCGTCGACGGAGACGCTGAGCAGCGCCGGATCGACCGGAGCCCGGTCCTCGACCCGCTCGCCCGCGCCGCCCGGCCGGGCCCTGCTGGTCAGCCACGCGGCCAGATGGCGGCGGCATGCGCGCCGGTCGGCGGCGGACAACGGCGCCCGCCGGATCGCCGAGGCGAAGCCCCAGATGTACTCGGCGAGCAGCCGGGGTGTCGGGTGCAGCGGGCCGGCCCGGCGCGGATCCAGGTTGACGCACCGGGAGCGCTTGGACGGGTTCGCCCGCTCGGCGCGGGTGGGGTGGTCGCGGCGGAAGTACAGCAGCTCCGGCACCTGGTGGAAGGACCCGTGCAGGGTGATCTCGGCGACGAACGTGCGGTCCGCGTGGTGGTAGCTGTCCATCGGCTTCACCCGGCGCAGCACATCGGCCCGCATCACCCCGTAGAAGTCGTCACCACCCGGCTCGAACAGCAGGCTGCGGAACCTCTCGGGCGGTCGCGGCGAGTCGGTGGCGAGCCCGTACTCGTAGGGGACCTTCACCCGGCCGTCGCCGTCGATGACTGCCTGGCCGGTGTGTGCGAGGATCACGTCAGGGCGCTCGTCCAGCGCCTCCACGCAGCGCCGCAGCAAGTCCCGGCCGTAGAGGTCGTCGTGCGAGGCCCACTTGAACAGCTCGCCGCGGGACTCGGCGAACACACGGTTGTGGTTGGGCGTGGCGCCGATGTTCCGGGGCAGCCTGAGGTACCGGATGCGTGAGTCCCGCGCGGCGTACTCACGGCAGATGTCCTGGGTGCCGTCGGTCGAGGCGTTGTCGGAGACGACCAGTTCGAAGTCCTCGTAGGTCTGGCCGAGCAGCGCGTCGAGGGACTCGGCCAGGTACTCCTCGCCGTTGTACACGGGCAGGCCGATGCTCAGCCTGGGTCGGGCGGTCATGAGGTCCTCACTTCGGGGAGGGGGTTGTGGTGGTGCTCGCGCAGGGCGGACCGCAGTTGCAGCCACCACACGGCCGAGCCGCTGACGGTCGCGGCGGCGACGCCCCAGGCCGAGCCGACCGTGCCGGCCACGACCGCCCCGCCGAGCCCGCCGCCGACGTAACAGGCGGAGGCGAACAGCTGGCAGCGCAGGCTGCGCCGGGCCGCGCCGAGCGCGCGCAGCCCGGCCGCGGCGCCGGTGCCGAGGCCGGCACCCGCGACGCCGAGCGTGATCGGCACGATGAGCTGTGCGGCGGAGTGCCAGACGTCGCCGAGCACGAGTGCGCCGAGCCGGTCCGGCATCAGCAGCAGCGCCCCGCCCCAGAGCAGCGCGGCGGCGGCCTGCCCGCCGCCCAGCAGCAGGCAGAACCTGCCGAGGCGGTGCGGGGCCTGCCGCAGTACCCGTGCCGCCTCCGGGACGGTGACCAGCGACAGCCCCATCAGCACGGCGAGGAAGGGGCCGAGCAGCAGCTCGGCGCCCCGCACCGCACCCACGGCGCCGACCCCGACGATCGCGCCGAGCCCGTACGCGCGCAGCTGGCTCGCGCCGCTGAGGCTGACGTTCTCGACCAGGTACCGGTAGCCGAGATCGCGCTGTTCGCGAAGCCACCCGCGCGCTCCGGACATCCGGGGCCGGATGCCGGACTGGAGGCAGCCGTACGCGGCGGCCACCGCGGCGGACGCGCCCCAGGCGAGCACGAAGGCGGCCACGCTGCCCACGCGGGCCGCCACGACCATGGCCGGGACGAGCGCGGCGCCCCACACCAGGTCGTTGACGAACGCCTTCCGCCCGGTGCCCGCGGCGAAGAACGCGAACCGCCAGGCGTCCTGGAGCAGCAGCCCCGGCAGTACGACGCCGAGGCAGGCGAACGCGGACCCCACGCTGCCGCCGAGAGCGGAGCCGGCCACCAGGCACGCCCCGCCGATGGCGGCACCGGCGCCGAGCGCGGTACCCGACGACCGGGCCACCGCCCGGCGCCAGGACGCGTCCGGCACGCCGCTGAAGCGCACCACGAGCGGGTCGGTGGCCAGCCCGCGGGAGACGTTGAGCACCACGCCGTAGGTCACCCAGGCGAGGCTGAAGACGCCGAACGCGGTCACCCCCAGCGAGCGGGCCACGTAGATGCCGACCACGAAGTTGGACATGCTGGAGGCCGCCTGGTCGGCCAGTCCCCAGGACAGCCGGCCGACGAGGGCCCGTTTGGCGGACCCGGCCGGTGGCGCCGCCGGCTGCGGGTTCTCCCCCTCGGTGGTCATCGGCGTCATGCCTTGATCAGCCCCGCGCCGTGCAGGGCGCCGGCCGCGTCGGCGACGGTGTCGAACGGCAGCCCGGACCGCTCGGCGACGTCCAGCAGACTGTGTTCGCCGTCGGAGAGGTTGAGTACCCAGAGCATGGCCAGCTGGGCCCGCTTGGTGTCGCTGCGGCCGCCCAGCGCGTCGTACAACCCGCGCCGGCCCAGCTGGGGTTCGCCGTAGGGGCTGAGGTTGAGGTACCGCCGGTTGCGGTCGAGGACGGCGCATGCCTCGCGGCAGACGGCGAGCGTGTCCGCCATCGCCTCCGGGGACACAAAGTCCGGGTTGTCCGCCGACGTGTGGTACTCGGGGTAGCTCGCGTACGGGGTCCGGGTGAGGGAGCCCACGCCGAGATCGAAACCGGGCGAGCAGTACTGCCGCTCGTCGTAGCCGTACGGGGTGAACTCGGCGACGCGGTGCGGCCGTTCGGATGTGGCCAGCACATGTCGCAGCACCCGGTCGATCTCCGCGTCGCCGCGCCTGCTCTGCTTGTACGTGAGCCGGCCCCGGTCGCCGGCGCAGGCCAGCACGAGCCCGTGCTTGACCCGGTCGATCCGCTCCGCGTTGCGGGCCAGCCAGGTGATCGCCCCGATGGTGCCGGGCGCGAAGATGAACCGGTAGGTGTAGTACGGCGCCGTCTCCGCCAGCGCGCGGGCCAGGAACACCGCCACCGCGATGCCTGCCAGGTTGTCGTTGGCCAGCGACGGGTGGCAGACGTGGCAGGAGACGATCACCTCGTCGGGGACCTGCCCTGGAACCACGTGCTCGGCGTAGGTGAGGTGGCCGTCCGCGAGTGTGGAGTCGATGCGCACCTCGTACTCGCCGTCCGGCATCGCGCCCAGGGTCTCCTGGGCCAGGCAGAACCCCCATTCCGGCTGGTAGTAGCTGGTGCGGTACGGCACCCAGGCCGGGTGGTCGGGAAGGGTGTGCAGGTGGTCGCGGAGCTCGGCCAGTGGCATGGTCCGCGACACCGGCACGCTGTAGCCGAGCACGTGAAGGCTGGACGCGGCGAAGTCGACGACCCGGTTGCCGGAGGCGTCGGCGATGTACGCGTCCCGGATGTTCCACTCCTGCGGCACCGTCCAGTCGAGCACCTGCGTCCCGGTCGGCACCTCGTGCACCTGCAACGGGATGTGTTCGTTGACGATGTCCAAGGTGGCGCGTACACCGTCGCCGGTGATGCTCCGGCAGAGCGGGTACAGCCGCTCCACGAGTGCATGCATCTCCTCCCCTGCAGCGCTCATCGGCGCCACCGCAGGGTGTCGTCGACGGAGCCGGCGTCGGAGGCCGCGCGCAGTACGGCGAGGCGGGTGAAGCGCCGCTCGAAGTCCTCGCGGGTCAGACCGTGTTTCCGATAGGCGTCGGCGAGTTCCAGCGCCCCCTGCTGCACCGTCCACTCGCAGTCGAAGCCGGGGATCGCCGTACGGAACCGGGAGAAGTCCACCCGGTAGGAGCGCGGATCGGCACCGTTCTCGCCGGTGATCACCACCTTCGCGCCGGACACCGCCTCGGCGACCTGCTCGGCGATCTCGGCGACCGTGACGTTGTTGATCTCGCTGCCGATGTTGAAAGCCCGGTCGTGCACCGCTTCGCGCGGCGCGGTCAGCGCGGCCGTGAAGGCCCGTGCGATGTCGGCGGCGTGCACCAGCGGGCGCCAGGGGGTGCCGTCGGAGAGCACCAGCACCTCGCCGGACAGGAGCGCGTGGCCCACCAGGTTGTTCAGCACGATGTCGGCACGCAGCCGGGGCGAGAAGCCGAAAGCGGTGGCGTTGCGCATGAACACCGGGCTGAAGTCACCGTCGGCCAGCGCGTGCAGGTCGTCCTCCACCCGCACCTTGGACTCCGCGTACGGCGTCACCGGGCGCAGCGGGGCGTCCTCGCCCACCAGACCGGCGCCGCCGGCGGCGCCGTAGACCGAGCAGGTGGACGCGTACAGGAAGCGCCCCACCCCGGCGTCGCGAGCCAGCCGGGCAAGGCGTACGGACGCGTGGTGGTTGATGTCGTAGGTGAGCTCCGGCGCCACCGAGCCCAGCGGGTCGTTGGACAGCGCGGCCAGGTGGATCACGGCGTCCACGCCTGCCACGTGGTCGGCCCTGATGTCACGCAGGTCCACCCGGTGTCCCTGCGGGTCCGCGGGCGTCGGGCCGAGGACGCAGTCGGCGAACAGGCCGGCGTCGAGGCCGACGACTTCGTGCCCGGCGGCCGTGAGGACCGGGGCCATCACGGTGCCCAGGTAGCCCTGGTGTCCGGTGAGCAGTACGCGCAAGGTTCAGTCCCCCAGGTTGAAGGTGCCCGAAGTGAGGGCGCCCAGATCGAGCGTGAGTTTGGTGACGGCGAACGCCTCGGCGTATCGCTCGTGGCATTCGATGCCGCGGATCCGCGCGAGGCCGAGGAATGCCTCCCGGTCGTACCAGGGCCGGTGCCGCTGCGAGGGGTAGTGCTCCTGCAGCAGTCGCACCTTCTGTTCGGCGATCTCCGGCGACAGCGGCTGGTACGCGGCCATCCGGCCGAGGTCGCCGTCCCACTTGACGATCTCGTAGCCGAGCACGAGGTGGTCGCGGAACGCGGTGGGTATCAGCCGCGCCAGGCCGCGGTGGTCCTGGTGCGCGTCGTCGGTGCGCGGGGCCAGGATCAGATCCGGGTCGGTCTGCCCGCGCAGTTCCTCGACCGCGGTCTTGGCCTCGTCCCAGTGCGCCTGCTGCCGGCCGTCCGGCAGCTTGAGCACCGTCAGTCGCAGGTCGGCACCCGGGCAGAAGGCGGCGAGCGCGGCCTGCTCCTCCTGCTCCCGCTCGCTGCCGCCGCCGGAGAGCACCAGTGCGTCGACGCGGATACCGGGCCGCGCGTGACACAACGTCAGCAGCGTGCCGCCGGCGCCGATGGCGATGTCGTCGCAGTGCGCGCCCACCGCGACGATCCGGTCCGGGCGCCCGGCCCCGAGCCGGATCACGCGCTCACCCCGGCGTTGTCCCGCTCCCACACGGCCCACGGCCGGTCGCCCCTGGCGTACGCGGCGTCGAGCGCGGCCTTCTCCTTCACGGTGTCGGTCGGCTTCCAGAAGCCGCGGTGCTGGTGCGCCACCAACCGTCCGCGCTTGGCCAGTTGGGCGCACCCGTCAGCGACCAGGTCGCCGTTCTCCGGTATGTGGTCGAAGACCTCCTGGCGGAGCACGAAGTAGCCGCCGTTCTCCCACAGCGGCAGTTCGCTCACCGCGGTGATGCCTCCCACCAGGCCGTCCTCGCCCAGGTCCACGCAGTGGAACGAGGACTGTGGCGGCACGACCATCATCGACGCACCGGCGTCGCGCCGGGCGAACCGGTCGATCATCTCCGGCAGCGGCGCGTCGGTGAGTACGTCGGCGTAGTTGGCGAGGAACATCTCGTCGCCGTCCAGGTGGTGCCGCACCCGGCGCAGCCGCTCCCCTATCGGTGACTCGATGCCGGTCTGCGCGAACGTGATCGTCCAGTCCGAGATGTCGGTGGACAGCAGCTCGGTCCGGCCGCCTCTCAGCACGAAGTCGTTGGACGTCGTCTCCTCGTAGTTGAGGAAGAAGTCCTTGATGTGGTGGGCCCCGTATCCGAGGCACAGGATGAACTCGGTGTGCCCGAAGTGCGCGTAGTAGCGCATGACGTGCCAGATCAGCGGTCGCGGGCCGACCATCGCCATCGGCTTGGGCACGTCGTCGGAGGCGCCGTTGCGCATCCGCATCCCGTAACCGCCGCAGAACAGTACGACCTTCATGGCTTTACCTCGACAACGCTCGGCTCGACAACGCTCAGTTCAGGGATGGGAAAGACAAGGCGGCCGCCCCACTCGTGCACGTACGAGAGTTGCTCGACCAGTTCGGCCCGCAGGTTCCACGGCAGGACCAGGACGTAGTCCGGCTTGTCGGCGGCTATCCGCTCGGGCGGCAGGATCGGGATGCGGGTGCCCGGGGTGTACCTGCCGTGCTTGTAGGGGTTGCGGTCGACCGTGTACGCGATCAGGTCGGGGCGGATGCCGCAGTGGTTGAGCAGGGTGTTGCCCTTGCCCGGGGCGCCGTAGCCGACGACCGTCTCGCCGCGTTCGGCCGCCTCGATGAGGAACTTGAGGAGGTCGCGGCGCACCTTGGCCACCCGGGCGGAGAACTCGGTGTACCCGGACAGTTCCTGGAGGCCGGCGGCCTTCTCCCGGGCCAGCACGTCCGCCACCCGTTGTGTCGGCTCCCCCGCCACCTCGGCCGGCCGGGCCCACAGCCGGATGGAACCGCCGTGCGTGGGCAGCAACTCGACGTCCACGAGCGCGAGTCCGCCGCTCGCGAGGGCTCGGATCGCGGACGCGACGGTGTAGTACTGGAAGTGCTCGTGGTAGATCGTGTCGTACTGGTTCTCCTCGATCAGGGTCAGCAGGTGCTGCACCTCGATGGAGACCCAGCCGTCGTCGGCGACCAGGGCGCGCAGTCCCTGGGTGAACCCGACGACGTCGGGGATGTGCGCGTACACGTTGTTGGCCACGACCAGATCCGCCGGGCCGTGCTCGGTGCGGACGGCCGAGCCGGTTTCCGGGCTCAGGAACTCCGTGAGCGTGGGTACGCCCGCGTCCCGCGCCGCCGCGCCGACGTTCACCGACGGCTCGATGCCCAGGCAGCGGATCCCCCGGTCCACCACATGCTTCAGCAGGTACCCGTCGTTGCTCGCGACCTCGACCACGAATGCGTCGGGGCCGAGGCCCACCCGCTGTACGGCGTCGTCGACGAAGGTGCGCGCGTGCTCCACCCAGGAGGTCGAGTAGGAGGAGAAGTACGCGTACTCCGTGAACGTCTCCTCCGGCTTGATCAGCGGCGGGATCTGCGCGAGCCAGCAGTCGGTGCAGACCCGCAGGTGCAGCGGGTAATTGGGCTCCGCCGTGTCCAGTTGGTCCGCGGCGAGAAAGCTCTCGCATGGTGGCGTCGCACCGAGATCGACGACGCTCGCCGGCGCCGCCGAGCCGCAGAGTCGGCATCGTGTCATTTACTGCCCCCCATTGTTTCCGTCCGACCCGCGATCGCGGTGCGGTACTCATCCACCAGGCGCTCCAGCCCGACGGCCGGGCTGAAGCCCTGTTCGTAGCGGCGCCGGGCCGCCTGTCCCATATCCCGGTTGCGGGCCGGTCCGGCCGCGATCCGGCGGATGCGGGACGCGAGCGAGGCGGGGTCGCCCGGCCGGTGCAGCAGCCCGGTCACCCCGTCCTCGACGAGTTCGACGAAGGCGCCGTGGCCGGCGGCGACGACCGGCACCCCGGCCGCCATCGCCTCCACGACCACCAGGCCGAACGCCTCCAGCCACGTCGAGGGAGCCACCACGGCGACCGACCGGGCGATGGCCTGCCGGCACTCCGCCGAGTCGTACAGGCCGACGTACCGCACGTCGTCCCGGCCGGCGGCCCAGGCGGTCACCTCCCCCTCCAGCGGCCCCGTGCCGGCGATCACGAGCGGCACACCCACACCGCCGGCCGCGGCGAGCTCGTCCCACGCGGCCATGAGCAGCCGTACGCCCTTGGCCTCGGCGAGCCGGCCGAGGTAGAGCACGTGCTCGCCGGCGCCCGCCCGGCGGGCTTCCGGGTCGGGCACGAAGTTGTGCTTCACCGCAAGGCGCTCGGGCGGCATGCCGGCCCGCACCAGGACGTCGCGCTGCGCGGCGGAGATGCAGAGGAACCGCGCCACGCCGGACCACCAGCGCCGCCGGTTGACCGACAGGCTGACCGCGAGCGGCACCGTTGCCAGCCGGGAGCCGCGGTAACAGCCGTGCCGGACCGCCGGCAGCGGCGAAGCGCCGACGCACTCGGTGCACGGCCGGCCGTCCCGTTGCAGCGTGCCGGGCGGGCAGATCTGGGTGTAGTTGTGCAGCGTGGCGACGGCGGGCACACCGGCGTCGGCGCAGGCGGCCAGGACCGCGGGCGACAGGAGCGGGAAGACGTTGTGGACGTGGACGACGTCGGGGCGCTCGGTGCGCAGCCGGGTCGCGAGTTCCGCGCGTACTGCCGGGTTCCACGGCACGAGGAACGGCAGCGCGGCCTTGCCCGGCAGGGACCGGGCGGCGATGTCGTCGCTGCGCCGCTCGAACAACTCGACCCGATGGCCGGCCGCGCGCAGCAGCGCCACCTCCTGGTCGACGACCTTGTTCTCCCCGCTCGGCTGCGCCGAGGCGTAGCGGTTGTGCACCACGAGGACGTGCATGCTCAGATCACCTCCGATCTCTGGGCCCGTCGCGGGATGCGTCGTCGAGGGCCTTCGGGCATGGCGAGGGGGCCGGCCGCGGCAGGTGCCGCCAGCAGTGAGGCGGCTACGGCCAGATGCAACAGATACGGCGAGGCGTCGCCGAGCCCCGCCTCGGTGTACGAAGCGATCGCGCAGTAGCTGATCAGGAAGATCGCGCAGGCCCTCGACAGCGACGGTGGCCGCAGCAGCGCGACGCCACCCAGCACGATGATCACCGCCGCCACCAGGGCGACGCCGGTCAGTCCCTGTTCCTGGTAGACGGCCAGCCAGCTGTTGTCGATCGGCAGCCCGCCGAAGGACTTGTCGCCCAGGCCCACTCCGAACAGCTGCTCCACGGTCGACCGGGGCGCTGCGAGCAGGGCGTCCCAGACCTTGGCCCGGCCGGTGAGGTTGGAGAAGTTCTCCTGACTCTGTCCGCGCAGGAACCACGCCTGGAGCGCGGAGCTGAACGCCACCGCGGCCACCACGGCGCACAGCACCGCCCAGGTGAAGAACCGGCGCGCCGCGGCGCTGGTCAGGAGGAGCGAGCCGATCGCCAGCGCCAGCCCGATGAGCAGGCCGACCGTGGCGGTCCGGGTATGGGTCAGCGCGAGCAGGACGAGTGACGGCACGATGACCACCGCCGCGCCGGCCCTGTCGGTCCGGCGGCCCAGTACGAGCAGCACCGTGAGCCCGATGATCACCGCGGCGTACTGGCCGATCTGCGGCGGTGTGAGCGGCCACAGCGCGCCGACCAGGCGTCCGCCGTAGAGCTCGGGCAGGGCCGCGCCCGGTGCGACGAGCAGCCCCGCGGCCACCGACCCGAGTACCGCGAAGTACATCCGGATGTGGTGTCGGACGAACGTCGGGCCGCCGTCCCACCAGCGGCTGAGCAGCCACAGTGTGCCGACGAAGAGAGCCAGCCTGGCACACCGGAACAGCGCGCCGAATCCGGCCTCCAGGTGCGCGCTGGAGAGCACGCTCGTCACCAGCAGCAGGGTGAGCAGGCTCAAGTAGGAGCTCGCTCGGATCCGCAGCCGGGGGTTGAGTGCGAGCGCCAGCGAGAACGCGACGGCCAGCGCGCCCATGGTGACCAGCTGGATGAGGGAGCGGGGAATCGGGACGATGGTCTCCGCCCCGGCCGAGCCGAGTGTGTTGAGGACCAGCAGCCCCCAGATGATCCCGACGGTCTTCGGTGTGCCCACGGAGTCCCGGCCCATCTCAACCACCGGCCCGTGGCTCGAAGGTGCTGCCCGCGTCCTGCTGGTACGGCGTGCTCTGCCACTGCCCGGCGTCGAGTATCCGGCTCGGGTCGTGGGCGACGAACTTCCATGGTCCGAGGTAGACGTTGTCGTGCCAGCGGTTGTGCTGCTTTTCGGTGATCGCCTCGGCCACCCGCTCGCCCTGGTACGGCGACCAGTCCGGGTAGGTGCCGTAGTTGGCCAGCACCGCCATGCGGTCGCACTTCACCGTGCACTTGACGACGGACTTGTCGAGCACGAAGCGGTTGCCGTGGATGTCCACCCGCTGGGTCTTCCACCGGCAGTCGGCATAGAGCGGTGCGGTGGCGATGGCGGGCTTCGCGCAGCGGCCGGTGTCCCGCACCAGCAGTGTGCAGTCTCCGGAGGAGGTGTTGGCCGGGCTGTTGCAGAACCGGTCGGCGTTCTCCCACAGGGTGATCCCGGACCAGTTGTTCTCCAGCACGTTCCGATAGATCTCGATCTTGTCGGTGCGGGCCCGGACCCGTGGTTCGCCGCCGGACTCCGACAGATAGACGGTCGCGAACGGGAAGCTGTCGCCGCGGTCGGCCGCCCTGCGGCCCTCGACCCAGTTGTTCCGCCGGATCGTATTGTTCCGGATGACCGCGTTGTAGCTGGTCTCGTAGATCAGCGCGGCACCCTCGTTGGCCTCCAGCACGTTGTTCTCGATACGGAAGTCGTTGTTGTTGGTGTCCGCCCACAAGCCGGTGCCGCGGTTGTCGTGCACCCAGTTGCCGCGCACATCAGCACCGTTGACGGCCCAGAACTTGATGCCCCCGGTACAGCCGCAGCCCCTCCGCCGCCGCTCCCAGTCGCCGGTGTTGTTGCCCACGACCTCGTTGCCCTCGACCACCAGGTCGCTGATCCGGTCGCCGGACTTGTATGCGTTCATGCCGTACTGGCCGTTGCCGCGCAGGCAGCTGGCGCGGACCCGCTGGCGGGCACCGGCCATCAGCCCGGCGCCGGAGTTGTGCTGGATCGTCGCGTGCTCGATCGTCCAGCCGTCGGCCGAGTCATGGTTGACCACGCCCTCGTTCTGCGGCGCGACGAAACCCTGCACGGTCAGGTAGCGGATGATGACGTCGCGGGCGGTGCCGCCGAACGCGTACTGGTTCTTCTTGCGGCCGTCGAGCACCGCACCCGGCGCACCGAGGTAGCGGTCCCCCTTCTTGGGGATGACCTGGGCGTAGCGGTCCGGGTCGAGCCGGTGCTCGCCCGGCCGAAGCCAGAACGTGGTGCCGGGCGGACTGCTCCTGGTCTTCGCGGCAAGGTCGCCGACCACCGCCGGGTCGACCGGCACCGCGCCCGCCGGTGCCTTCGCCGGCCCGGTCGCCGGCTCGGCGCACACCCGGGCCACGGGCGTGGCCGGCGTCCCGGACGTGGATGGCGCACCGGCCGCCTTCGCCGGGGCGTCCGGCGTACTCGTACAGCCGGTGGCCACCAGCAGGGCCAGCGTGAGCGGTGCCGCCGCCCACGCCCGGTGCCGTCTCTTGCTCCCCACGTGCCCCCCTAGCCGCGGAACCTGAGCACGGTGGTGAACTCCCCCGACAGCGCACTGTCGGGGGCGGAGCCAACGCCGTCACCGGCACCGGTGCCGATCAGCGTCGTGGTGGGTTCCTTGCGCCCGAAGCCGGCGGAGTACCAGCCCAGCATGGGGTATCCCCTGGTCGAAGAGTGTGGGGAAGGGCCGGTCTCGCCGCGATGCGCCCGCCAGGACAGCTGCGCGGGCAGATCGAGCACCGCGGAGCGGTCCTCGCCGTCCCGGGTCCAGGTGAGCACTGCCCGGTTGCCGGTCAGGTCCGCGATGATCTCAGGGCCGAGGTGGAAGGCGAGGCGCACCTCGGCCCGGTGCGGACCGCGCACCTCGTCCACCACCCGCAGCTCCTGGCTCTCGGCCGTCAGCTCCACCCGGCGGCGGTGCACAGCGGGCCCGTAGCCGTCGTGCTCAGCGCACCAGCGGGCCGTGCTCCCACCGGACGTGTCCACGTCCAGGACCCGGCTGCGGGCATGCCGGGTCCACAGGAACGGGCCGCCGGACACGGACTGATCGGCGCCGTCCAGCTGCAGGGTGTTGTGGCCGAGGGTCGACCGGAAGTACTGCCGCCACTCGGGCTGCCCGTGGTAGCAGTACGTCCCGGGGTCGGCGAGCACGTCGACCCCGTCGTGCCGGACCTCCACGGACAGCGCGTCCGCGTGGGCATGTGCGGCGATGGACAGGAAGCCGTGCGGACCGCCGTCGCAGCGGCACCAGATCTCGCCCGTCTCCCCCGGACCGCGCAGGATGGTGAGCCCCGCGTCGGCGAAGTGGGCCGGTCGGCCCGCCGGGCGAGTCACGGCCGGTGCGCCGGGCTTGATGAGGGCGGCGAGGAGCGAAGTGCGTACGTCGGTGCCGGTCACCGCCGGCCACCAGGCGAGACGGCCGAACACGGCGTCCCCGGTGGCCAGCAGCGAGGCCCAGCGGTCGGTGCCCGCGCCGTCCACGACCAGACCGTGCCCGTCGTCCGCGTCCCCCTGGCGCGGCGGCCGCAGCCGGCTGTCCACGACGGCGGCGAGCGCGTCGGTCATCCGCAGCAGCACCGGCCGGACCGTCGCGGGGACCGGCACGCCCGCGGCATCCGCCTCGGCCACCGCGGCCAGACCGAGCTCCAGCACAAGCCCGTGGTACTCGGTGGCCAGCTCGCGGTTGAGGCCGGAGAGGAAGGTGTTGCCGCGCAGGTGCCGCTCCAGCGACCGCAGCGCGCCGGCCCGCCAGCGCGCCGAGGAGGGGAACCACCCGAACGCGCAGGAAGCGGCGAACTGCCCGGCGGCCTCGGCGATGACGTGGTTGTTCGCCGAGGAACCCCGGCTGGGGAAGGCGGCCAGCCAGCGCTGGTGGTGCCAGATCTGGTTCAGCGCCACCGGGTTGTCCTCGAACAGCCCGGCCGCTCCCGGCCAGCCGTCGAGCAGCCGGCGGATCCACACCCAGGACAGCAGCCGGATGCCCAGCTCGATGCCGCTGATCCAGTGCACGCCCCGCAGCGGTGGATTGGCCGCCCACCACGACCGCAGGTGCTCGGCCACGCGCTCGGCGTACCGCTCGTCCCCGGTGAGCGCGTAGGCGGCGGCGAGCACGGTGAGGTACTGGTGCCGGGACGGCTCCCAGATCTGCTTGATGTCCCCGACCGCGTCCTCGTTCCGGTACGGCACGTCGAAGGCGTAGCCCGACGGAGCCCGGCGCCCGGTCTTCGGATCGCACCACCAGTCCGGGTCGACCAGGTCGTCGCGGACCACACCGAAGTACTCGGCGTGCCCGGCCATCAGCCGGTCCGCCTCGGCGAGGAGACGCTTCGCGGCGTCCGGTGGCACCGCGGCCGTCGTCCCGGCGGGCAGGACCGCGGTGAACCGGGCGCCGGTCACCCTCGGGCAAGCGGGGGGCGACGCCCGCCACCGCCGCCTGCGCACCGCGTCGACCGCCCGGCCGCCGACCTCCCGCGGCCCCATCCGGGAAAGGCGGCGTAAGTACCAGCCCGCGCTCATGGTCATCGCGTCCGCCCCAACGTCACCGGCGCACCGCAGGCCAGACCGGTCTCCACGGCGAGGGTGGCCGCGGTCGTGGCGACCAGCGACTCCAGCGGCACCGGCATCGGCCCGCCGGTCCGCACGGCCTTGATGAACGCGGCCAGCTCGGCGTTCTGGCCCTTGTCCCGGGCCTTGGGCAGCCGGGAGCTGACCCACCGCTTGCGCCCGACCGCGCCGTCCGAATACAACGAGGCGCGGACGAAGTCGTCGAGCCGCAGCACCTTGCCGTCCGCGACCAGGTCCAGCGTCTCCTTGGGGAAGCCGGGCGCGCCGGTGGTGACATAGCTGAGGGTGGCGGTGGACCCGTCCGGGTAGCGCAGCACGACCTGCAGGTCCTCGTTGCCGGAGGGGGCGACCGCGTACACGGAGACCGGGTCGGCATCGAGCAGCCAGCTGGCCGTGTCGATGAAGTGTCCGCCCTCCCCGGCGAACCGCGTGCCCTCGGTGCCCTGCTGGAGGTACCAGCTGCCGTGCTGCAGCCGGCCCGCGTTGACCAGGTAGCGCAGGCTCGCCGGGCCGGACCGGGCGCCGAAACGCTCCTTGGCCTCCTGCAGCAGCGGGGCGAACCGGCGGTTGAAGCCCACCTGCAGCCGGTCGTTGCCGGACTCCTCCACCGCCGCGAGTACGCCGGACAGCTCGTCCTCGGTGAGGGCCAGGGGCTTCTCCACGAATACCGACTTGCCGGCCAGCAACGCCTTGCGGGTCAGGTCGGCGTGCGAGCTGTGCCGGGTGACGACGAACACCGCGTCGATGGTCTTGTCGTCCAGCACGGCGTCGAGGTCGGTGGTCGCATGGGCGAAGCCGAACTTCCGCTGCGCGTTGGCCGCGGAGAGCGCCGTCGTGGTGACGACGGTCCACAGCGCGACGCCGTCGCGCTGTGCGAGGTGCGGCAGCAGCATCGACGTCGCGTAGTTTCCCGCGCCGACGAAGGCCAGCCGCAGCGGTGCCTTGGCGGCCCGGGCCGGACTCCGCTGCACGTTCACCGCGGGCACTGTCACCGTCGGGGTGCCCGCCGCCTTCGCTTCCTTCTCCTGTCCGGGGTACCGGAAGAGGACGGCCACGGCCTTCAACTCGCCGTCCTTCAGGCGCTGGTACGTCTCGACGGCGTCGTCGAAGTCGGCGATGTGGGAGATCAAGGGCTCGACGTCGACGTGACCGCGGGCGACGAGATCGAGGAAGCACGCCAGGTTGCGCCGCTCGGTCCAGCGCACATAGCCGATCGGGTAGTCCCGCCCTTCGAGCTCGTACTCCGGGTCGTAGCGACCGGGGCCGTACGAGCGGGAGAACCGGACGTCGAGCTCCTTCTCGTAGTACGCGTTCCACGGCAGGTCGAGCCGGCACTTGCCGATGTCGACGACCCGGCCGCGGTCCCGGCAGAGCCGGGCGGCCAGCTCGACAGGCTGGTTGCTGCCGCCGCCGGCGGCCAGATACACCTGGTCCACACCGTGGCCGCCGGTGAGCTCGGCGACGGCGGTCTCCACAGCAGCGGACGCGGGATCGCCGCAGGCCGCGGCGCCGAGCCGCTCGGCGAGCCCGCAGCGCACC
Organism: Streptomyces sp. NPDC050806; assembly: GCF_055586425.1. Taxonomy (NCBI): domain Bacteria; kingdom Bacillati; phylum Actinomycetota; class Actinomycetes; order Kitasatosporales; family Streptomycetaceae; genus Streptomyces; species Streptomyces sp. NPDC050806. Next base: position 435,036 of record NZ_JBVJIF010000004.1, read on the forward strand.
GGGTCCGGGTCGGCCCCGACGACGCGGACTCCGGAGGCGGCGAGGAGCTGCACCACCAGCTGCCCGATCAGCCCGAGGCCGATGACCAGGGCCACTTCGCCGAGCTGCGGCTCGCCTTGGCGGACGCCCTGCAGTGCGATCGACCCGACGGTGCCGAAGGCCGCGTGCCGTGGCGCGAGGCCGTCCGGCACCGGGGTGAAGAGGTTCTTCGGTACCCAGTTCAGCTCGGCGTGCAGCGCGTGCTCGTTGCCGGCGCAGGCCACCAGGTCGCCGACCTTCACCTCGTCGATCCCGGCGCCGACCTGCTCGACCACCCCGCACAGCGAGTAGCCCAGCGGCGTGTAGGAGTCCAGCTTGCCCATCACCTTGCGGTAGGTGGCGGGCACCCCGTTGGTGGCCACGCTCTGCATGACCTTGGCCACCTGGTCGGGGCGGGAGCGGGCCTTGCCCAGCATCGACATGCCGGCCTCGGACACCTTCATCAGCTCGGTCCCGGTGGATATCAGCGAGTAGGCGCTGCGGACCAGCACACCGCCCGCCTTGCACCCCGGCACCGGCACGTCGAGCACCGTCAGCTCGCCGCTCTTGTAGTTCTGCACAACCTGTTTCACCCGAACTCCTCTGAATTCCTAAGCCGTTGACCGAATGCTCTGACCGGACCCAGAGGTCGCGTCGCGATACCAGTACTCAAGGGTCAGTACGTGCCACAGATGCTTGGAGAAGTCCCGCTGTCCGGCGGCGTCCTCGGCGGCCATGCGCGCCAGTGCGTCACGGCGCAGGAATCCGGACCGTACGAGCTCTCCGTCGTTGACCACCTCGCGCACCAGCGGTGCCAGGTCCCGGCTCATCCAGGCCCGCAGCGGGGCGCTGAACAGGCCCTTGGGCCGGTACACGATCTCCCGGGGCAGGATCGAGGTGGCCGCCTCCTTGAGGACGGCCTTGCCCTGCCGCCCGACGATCTTGCGGTCGCCGGGCACGGCGAACGCCGCGCTGACCACCTCGACGTCCACGTACGGCACTCGTACCTCGGTCGAAGCGGCCATGCTCGACCGGTCCGTGTACGTGAGGTTCAGCCCCGGCAGGAACATCCGGGCGTCGCCGAGGCACATGCGGTTGACGAAGTCGTCGAGGTCGTTGTCCCGGTAGCTGTCCGCATGCTCGGTCAGCACGTCGTCGACCGTCCCGGCCAGGTCCGGGTCGACCAGGGCAAGCAGTTCGTCCTGGTCGTACATGGTGTAGCTGCGCCGGAACGCGGTCTCCTCCGGCAGCTCGGCGAAGGAGAGGAAGCGCTTCGCGAAGCGCACCGACCGGTACCCGCGGCGGGACGTGGCGACCGGCAGCCGGTCCACGACCCCGGACACACCGCGCCGCAGGGGGCGCGGGACGCGCTGGTAGCGCAGCGCGAGCAGGTTGGCCAGGTGCTTGCGGTACCCGGCGAACAGCTCGTCGGCGCCCATCCCCGAGAGCATCACCTTGACGCCGGCCTCCCGCGCTGCCGAGCAGATCAGGTACGTGTTGATCGCGGCGGGGTCACCGATCGGCTCGTCCAGGTGGTACGTCATCCGCGGCAGCAGGTCGAGCACGTTCGGGGCGATCTCGATCTCGTGCAGGTCGACGCCGAACCGCTCGGCCACCTGCCGGGCATAACGCAGGTCGTCCGGCATCGCCTCGAACTTGGCGTCCTCGGCGCGGAATCCGATCGTGTAGGCGGAGATCCCGGGCCGGTGGCGGGCCGCCAGTGCGGTCAGCCAGCTGGAGTCGAGACCGCCGGAGAGGAAGGTCGCCACGGGTACGTCGGAGAGCAGGTGGCGCCGCGTCGACTCCTCGACGACGGCGGCGAGGTCCGGCTGCTCGCCGCTGCGGGCCCGCTCCTGCCCCTCGGCGGCGACGTCCTTCAGGTTCCAGTACCGGCCGCGCTCCACCCGGCCGTCGGGCCGGCACCGCAGCCAGCTCCCCGGCGGCAGCTTCTCCGCTTCGCGGAACGCGCAGCGCGAGTCCGGCACCCAGTAGTACAGCAGCGAGGCCACCAGCGCCGCATGGTCCACCTCCAGCGACCCGCCGGTGGCGGCGGCCAGCGCCTTGAGCTCGGAGGCGAACACCAGCCCCTCGCCACGCCGCAGCAGGAACAGCGGCTTGATGCCCAACTGGTCGCGTACGAGCACGAGTTCACCGGTGCGTTCGTCGAAGACGCCGAACGCGAACATGCCGCGCAGCCGGGGCAGGCAGTCCGTGCCCCAGCGCCGCCAGGCCTCCAGCAGCACTTCGGTGTCGGAGGTGCCGCGGAAGCGCACCCCGGCGGCCGCCAGTTCGGCACGCAGCTCGGGCGCGTTGTACAGCTCGCCGTTGTACGTCAGGGCGAGGCCGTCCGAGACCATCGGCTGGGCGCCGGTCCCGGACAGGTCGATGATGGCGAGCCGGCGGTGCCCGAGGTGCACTTCGCCGTCACCGGCGGAGTGGCTGTACCGGCCCGCGCCGTCCGGGCCGCGGTGGGCGAGGGTGTCGGTGAGCCGGTCGGTCACGACCTTGCCGTCCGGCCATCGGTACGTACCTGCGATGCCACACATGTGCTACCGCGCCTCCTGGTCGTTGTCCGGGACCCGTCCCCGAGCTCTCAACTCCGTTCGAGCAGGGGAGTCCCCACTCCGAGCTCTCGACTCCGTTCGAGCAGGGGAGGCCCCACTGGCCGGCATCGACAGTTGCTCCGACCGGTGCGGGCCTTCCCTCACTGCCTCAACGGCGTGGGAGGTACCCCCACCGTTCGGCCGGGCCGGCCGCTCGCGATGGCCCCGCAGCGCGATGTGCAGCCCGTCCCACAGCGTGCCGTCGGTCCGGTCCCGCGGATCGGGGTCGACCAGCACCACACCGATCACCGCGATGCGCTGGTCCGCGAGGTGTCGCGCCACGGTGTGCAGCCATGCGGCGCTGCCGTGCCCGGCCCGCACGACGAGTACGGTCCGGCTGCCGAGGTACGGGAGGTCGGTCCACGCCGTACCGGGCGCGACCGAGCCGACGCCGACCGCCGGCCCCTCCGCCCCCAGTGCCCCGGTGAGGTCCCTGGCGATCACGCTGGTGCTGCGCGCGCTGCCCAGCTCCAGCAGCGACACCGGCTCGGCGGAGCCGCGCACGGTGCGGGCCAGGGCCGTGACCAGGCGTTCGTGTGCCGCCCGGGTCCGTCGGCGCTGCCATCGCCTGCCCGGCCGGCGGGGCAGCTCCGCGATGACCGAGGCGCCCAGGTTCGCCGCGATGTCCCGGCGCAGCACGGGGCGGTCCGCCACCACCGCGCCGACCGCGGCCAGCGCGAGTCCGAGGACGAGCCCGAGGACGAGCCCGATCGCACCGTCGGTGGCAACGGCCTTGGGCAGGGAGTGCCGCACCGCGCGCGGGGCGTCCACGATCTGTGTGCCGGCGACGACCCGGGGCGTGCCGATGCGCGCCTCCTCGGCGCGCTGCCCGTAATCGGCGATCCGCGAGGTGAGCTCGGCCCGGCGGGCGAAGAGCGACTCGGTGCTCGCCGGCGCTTCCGGGTCGCCCTCCGGCGACCGGCCGCCGATCGCCTTGTTGACCTTTGCGAGTTCGTCCCGCATCCGGTCACGCTGCTCGACCAGGGCCTTGGCCTCGGCATGCGCGGACTCCCGCATCCGCTGCACATGGTCCGCGACGAACGCGTCGGCCAGCGCCTCGGCCCGGGCCACCGCTTCCGCGTCGCTGTCACCTGTCACATCGATCTGCAGCAGGTTGTTGGTCAAGCCGGTGCCCCGGTAGTCCTCCATGAAGTCTTCCGGCTTCGCAGGGGACTTGAGGGACCGCAGGGCCTTGCCGGCGATCCGCGAGGTCCCCAGCACCTCGACATCGGTACGGATCAGCGTTCCGGTGTCGTTCGGCTGGTCGTCCTGATGCGCGACCAGCACCTTGGTCACCGCGCTCGGCGGCGGGGGCAGCAGGACCGCCACCGCCGCACCGGCCAGCAGTCCCAGCAGCGCCAGGGAACACCAGAAGCGACGGCGTCTGCGCACGGCCGCCACCAGCGCCTGCAGGTCGAGCAGCGGAGCGGCGGCCGGCGGCTCCGCGGTCGTACTCGTCGTCACACCGAACCTCCCGCCGCGTGGCCGCGCACCGCGAGCGCCGGAGCGGCGCTGTCCGGGGCCCGGCCGGGGGACCGCGTCGGACGGACCCGGACCGGGCCGGCGACGACGATGCCGACGACCTCATGCCTGGCGTCCGCACAGGCCTCGGCGAGGCCGACGAGCTCCTCAGCGGTCCGGCTGCCCGCACTGAGGACGACCAGGGCACCGGACTCGGTGTCGCGGTCCGGCACGATCGGCCGGTCCACCGCGACCGCCACCACCCGCAGCATGGGACATCCGCTGCTCGACGAGGTGGGCATACCCCCGCTCGCGGAGGATGGGAAGGGGTCGCCCGCGGCCTCGGCGGCGAGCTGTCCGGCGGCCCGGAGGGCGATCTCGTCGCCGTCCGGTACGACGACGAGCAGCCGCCGGGGGGCCGGCAGTTCCTCCCGGAGGCGAGCGCACACCCGCCGGTAGCGTGTCCGCCTGCCGGCCACGTCACCGGAGCTGTGCGGGGTCGGTACGTCCCACCGGGTGTCGACGCCGAGGAGCCGGCGGAGCCGGGCCCGCGGGCCACGGCCTTCCGACCGGTGCGCGCCCCGTTCCTCACGTACGGCGCCAGGTGCATCGACAGGTACGTCAACGGTGCCGAGGAACGCCGAGCCCAGCGCGGCGGTGATCTCCGCTTCGGTGCGCAGCCGGCGATTCATCCGTACGGCGACGAGGTGGCCGACGATCGCGAGCAGGAAGAACAGCAGCGCCCCGGCGACGATGAGGTGCGTCCTCGTCGGCGGCGCCGCACCGGTCGGCCGGGCCGCCGGGCCCATGACGACCATGCCGGCCTTGTCGTTCGCAGGGTCGGCCTCGTCGAGCTTCGTCATGGCCTCCTCCAGGGAGGTACGCAGCTTTTCGAGCGAGGTACGCGCCTGCACGCTCTCCACGGTCCGCCCCGGATCGGCCGCATTGGCCAGGTCGGTGATGCGGCGGTTGGTCTCCACGACCTTCTGCCGCAGCGCCTCGGCGCCCGTGGCCGCGTCGGGGTCGGTGCCGCCTGCGATCCGGGCGGCGAATCCGACGAACTGCTGGGCCACTTGGTCGGAGAGCTGCTGGGCACGCGCCGGGGTGTCGGCCGTACCCGAGATCGTGATGATGTTCCCGTCGGCGGCCGTGGCGGTCACTCGTTCGCGCAGCTCATCGCGGCTGACGTCCCGCCAGTCGAGTCTGGCTGCCGCGAGGTCGACCACCGACGAACTGGTCGCGATGTCCACCTGGGTCAGCAGCTCGCGCTCTTCCCACTGCCCGGGCAGCAGTACCGGTGCCGACGCCGTGTAGCGCGGCGGAAACAGCACCGAGGTGCCGTAGCCGGCGAGCGCGCCCACCACGGTGAGGACGGCGAGCAGCCGCCAGCGCCGGCGGAGTATCCGCCCGATCGTGACCAGGCGGATCGTGTCATCGTTCAACGCCGTGCTCTCCGCCCCGCCCGAACCGGGCTGCCCGGCACCACCGAAGTGTGATCGCGGCACGCGGCGGCGTAGGCGGCGAGCAGCGACTTCTGGGAGTTCCGCCAGGAGAGCGGCCCGCTGACCCGCTCCTGGCCGATCTCGCCCATCCGGGCCCGCCGCTCCGGATCGTCCAGCAGCAGTGCGATGAGCTTCGCGAATTCGGCCTCGTCATTGGCGGGCGCGTACACGGCGGCGTCACCGGCGGAGACGCGCGCCTCCCGTAGGTCGAACGAGACGATCGGCCGGCCCATCGCCATGTACTCCAGGACCTTGTTCATGGTCGACACGTCATTGAGCGGATTGCGCGGGTCGGGAGAAAGGCACACGTCCGCGGTGGACAGGTAGCGCACCAGGTCGGCGTCCGGAATGCGCCCGGTGAACTGCACCTGTTCACCGAGCCCGAGCTGCCGGGACAGCTCCACCATCGCGTCGAAGGCGTCGCCGGCGCCGACGAACACCGCATGCCAGTCGGTACGCCCGAGTTCGTCGCGCAGCTTCGCCAGGGCCCGCAAGGCGTAGTCGACACCGTCCTGCGGGCCCATGACGCCCAGGTAGCACAGCAGATGAGACTTGCCGCGCTTCAACTCCCGCTCGGGCGGAACTGGTTGGAACCGGTCGACGGCGGGCGCGCTGCGCACCACGAAGACGTCCGCCGGCCGCTTGCCGCCACGGCGCAGCGCGACGTCCCGGTAGCTCTCGTTCGTGGCGAGCACGACGTCCGCGGCACGGTAGGTCCGCCGTTCCAGCGCGCACACGGCCCGGTAGAGCAGGTCCTTGCCCCGGTCGAACCGGGAGAGGTACAGCTCGGGCACCAGGTCGTGCTGGTCGAAGACGAACCGCGCGCCGCGCCGCTTCAGCCACAGCGCGGGCAGGAACAGCAGGTCGGGCGGGTTGCAGGCGTGGACTACGTCGACCGGGCCGACCTCGCGGGCCAGCCGGAGCGTGTGCCACAACGCCGATCCGTACTCCCGCAGGTACCCGGCGGGCCCTCCGGTGGCGGCACGCAACGGGTAGCGGTGGATCCGCACCCCGTCGATCACCGCCTCCGCCTCCGTGTCCCGCTTGCTGCCCTTCGGGCAGATGACGTGCACGTCCCAGCCCACGTCGCGCAGTGTCATGCACTCCTGCCACACCCGCCGGTCGAACGGCACCGACAGGTTCTCCACGAGGATCAGCGCGCGCCGGCCCCGTCCTTCGTTGCTGACGTCACCAAGCAAGGCCCACGTACCCCGGTTCGGTCCGGCGCGCCTCGGCGTCGGGAAGGCGGACGAGGTCGACAATCACGGGTCCGTCGCCATGGGGCAGCGCCGACAGCACGGCCGGGTCCTTGGTCCCGACCAGGCACACCTCGGCGTGGTCGACGACCTCCTCGACGGAGTCGGCGAGCAGCTGAGCGAGGTGCGGCAGCCGGGTCTCGATGTACTCGCGGTTCGCGCCGATCAGCCGCGAGAGACTCACATTGGCGTCGTAGATCTTCAGGTCGTAGCCCTTGCCGAAGAGCCGCTCCGCCAGCTCGACGAGCGGGCTCTCCCGGAGGTCGTCGGTGCCGGGTTTGAAGGACAGCCCGAACAGGCCCACCCGACGCTTTCCGGCGCGCTCGACCAGGTCCACCGCGCGCTGCAGATGGTCGGAGTTGGAGGGCAGTACGTGGGAGAGGATGGGTACCGAGATGTCGGCCCGCCGCGCCGCGTGGACCAGACTCCGCAGGTCCTTGGGCAGGCAGGAGCCGCCGAAGGCGAAGCCGGGCCGCAGGTAGGCGGGGCTGATGTTCAGCTTGCGGTCGGCCAGGAACACGTCGATCACCTGGTGCGAGTCCACCCCGAGCGCCTGGCACACCGCGCCCAGCTCGTTCGCAAAGCCGATCTTGAGACCGTGGAACGCGTTGTCCGCGTACTTGATCGCCTCGGCCGTCGGGACCGGCACCCGGAACACCTCGCCGGGCAGGCCCTCGTACAGCGTCGCCACCGCGTCGCCGCTCGCCGCGTCGAGCTCGCCGATGACGGTCTTGGGCGGGTCGAAGAAGTCCCGCACGCTCGTGCCCTCCCGCAGGAACTCCGGGTTGACCGCGACCCCGAAGTCCGCCCCGGCCGTGCCACCGACGTATTTCTCCAGGATCGGTACCAGCAGGTTCAGGCAGGTACCGGGAAGCATCGTGCTGCGGAACACAACGGTCTGCCGCCCGCCCCGCTCGGCCAGCGCGGCGCCGATCTGCTCGGTGACCCGCTCCAAATACGCAGTGCACAGGCTGCCGTTGGGCTCCGAAGGCGTGCCCACACAGACCAGCGACACCTCACTGCCCATGATCGCCTCGCGGACGTCCGCGGTGGCACGTAACGCCCCGCTCTCCACGACCTCGGCGATCAGCTCGCCGATCCGCTCCTCGACCACCGGGGCCTTGCCGTCGTTGACCAGGTCGACCTTCACCTGGTTCACGTCCACACCGATGACCTCGTGGCCCATGCTGGCCAGGCACGCGGCCGACACACAGCCCACGTAACCGAGCCCGAAGACGCTTACTCTCATGCCTCGTCCTTCTCCCCGAGCAGGCCGTTGCGGCCTGCGGTCCCCCAAGACAGGCCCTCGCGGCCTGCGGTCCACGCGCCGGCCGTACGATGTCGCACTCCCCCGCACATCAGCAGGCGCCATGTCATCAGTAGGCCCCCTGTCCGTGGAGCACCGCGCGCAGCGTCTTCCACAAGATCACCGTGTCCAGTGCGAGCGACCAGTCCTCGACGTACCGCAGGTCGAGGCGGACGGCCTCCTCCCACGGCAGGTCGCTGCGTCCGCTGATCTGCCACAGTCCGGTGAGCCCGGGCTTGACCAGCAGCCGCCGCCGGATGTCCGGGTCGTACGCGGCGCACTCCTCCGGTAACGGAGGCCGCGGGCCGACGAGCGACATCGATCCGGTGAGCACGTTGAACAGCTGCGGAAGCTCATCGAGCGAGTACCGGCGCAGCACCTTTCCCACCCGGGTCACCCGCGGGTCCCGGCGGACCTTGAACAGCAGCCCCGCGCCCTCGTTGCGGTCGGCCAGCCCGGCACGTGCCCCGTGAGCCCCGGTGACCATGGTGCGGAACTTGAGGATGGTGAACTCGCGGCCGTCCTTGCCGACTCTGCGCTGGCGGTAGACCGCCCCGCCCCGGCTGTCCGCGAGCACGAGCACCGCGACGAGCACCATCAGCGGCGCGAGCAGCAACAACAGGATCGCCGCGCCCATCCGGTCGACGACCTCTTTGACCGCCCGGCGGCCCCCGGTGAAGGTCGGCATGCTGACCCGCAGCAGCGGTATCCCGAGCACCGCGTCGACGTGCAGCCGCGGGCCCGCCACCTCCATCAGCACGGGCGCCACGACCATCTCGGCATCGCTGCCTTCGAGGTTCCAGGCCAGCCGCTGCAGCCGGTCCGGCGTCCAGTGCGGGTCCGGTGTGACCGCGACGACACGGTAGCCGTCGTGGCGTACGTGCTTGGCGACGTCCGCCAGTCGGCCGACGACCGGCACTCCGTCCAGCTGGTCACCGTCGAGCCCGCGGCCGTCCGTCGTGCACACCGCCTCCACCCGCCAGCCGAGGTGCGGGAACTTGCGGGTCCGGGTGATCAGGTCGCGGACGGTGTCCGGGCTGCCGGCAGCGAGCACCGGCCTCAGGCACAGCCCTCGCTTCCGCTGTTTGTGCAGCCGGAGCCGGAGCAGATACCGCTCGGTCATGGTGACGAGCGCGATCGCGGGGATCGCGACGAAGATCCAGAGCTTGATGTTGCGCGAGGTGAGGGCGATCCCGCCGAGCGCGAGTACGACGGTCGCCGTGAACAGTGAGCGTCCGAGCCGACGGAACTCCTCGGCGCCCTGGCCGAGCACGGCCGGAGCCCACGACCGGCTCACCGCAAGCGCGCCCAACACCAGCAGCTCGGTGCCGAAGGCCAGAATGCCCCACTTCTCGTGCCAGTTGGCCGCGTCCCTGACCCCGAAAAAGTTCCCGATCGCTGCCACGACCAAGCCGGCTGCCACGGTATCGCTGGTGATCACGGTACGGCGGTACCGCTGCTCCCAGTCGTTCGCCGGCCGGCCGACCGCCCCGTCCGCCAGACGCCCGCGCGCCGACGGAAAAGGACCGACCAATCCCCCCTGCCGCACAGAAACCCCCCGGTCCCCAGTGGTACGTGGTAACGACTGACGCTTTTCCTCACCTGGGGAGACCCCCGCCTCCCGCACCGCAATGCCCCCGAGCCCCCTCACGGGCACCCAAAAATCGCTCGTCCCCGCGCCCCGGCACCGCAGACGCAGCTGCCCGCAGCCCGTCGCGCGCAACGCGCGCCCTACAAGTCATCATTTGTCGCTTAGTGTCACAGCATCTGAAGCACGGTCAATCTAGAGCATCAGAGCCCCTCTGAAGAGGGAGATGTGTGGAATTTGTGGTCAAGATTTGGAGACGGGGAAACCGATCAGTGACGGACCAGTGACCACCCGCGGGTGCCCTGGTGGCGAAGAACGCTCTGTGACCTGTGGTAACGGACGTGACGGACGTGCCCCCAAAGATCCACCTGCCGCCCAACGGCCGTCGCCACCCGCTCCAGCCGCACCCCCTCACCCGGCGCAGGACCACGCGGAGCCCGCCGGGGCGCACGCCGGGCAGGCCACACTTCGGCCGACGGCGGCCCTCACCAAGGGCCGTGATCAACCACGGTCCTTGGTGAGGGCCGTGATCAACCACCTGGCTATGCGTTCGTCCGCCTCAAGACGCAAGTCGACGAGACGGGACGGGACCCGTCCGGGAGGACGGAGAGAGTCGTAGCCGCGGCGGCTCTCCCGGAATAGCCGAGGCGGCCCTCCCGGAAGGAACTGCGCCCGGCGGCGGAGTTCCTTGCCGGGGGCGTACGGCCACGCGCAGTTCCCAGATGCCGGCCGGCATGGTGGGCGACAACGAGCCCATTTCCCATCACTCCCGCCAGGGGCCCGGAGACCGCGCGCCAAGGCAGCCTCGCGGCGGTTCTCATCGGTCCGTGTGGTAGCGGTCTGCCATCCACATGCCGTTCCGCCAACTGCCGCGCCAGGAACGGGACATGGTCCGGTCCGGCGGCGCACAGGTGACCACCGGGAAACCCGCAGGGGGGGTGGTGGCCCGGACCAGGAGGTCTGCGATCTCCGGGAACGACAACAGCCGCTCGATGGCCGGGTTCGCGGCCTTCAACGCGAACCAGCGCCTGCTGGACCGTGACCCTTACTGGCTGAACACGCACATGAGCGCGGCGTGCTCCGCCGACAGTGCGACCGTGAAGCGCACCATGACCGCGAACAACCAGTAGCACCACCCCGCTGCGCTGGTACCGGTTCACACCGGCGAGGGCAGGTGCACCGCGGGCAGCAGCCCCAGCTCGATCCCCCGACGCGGCAACGACAGCCCGAGATGCTCGCCCACCGCCGCGAACAGCCGCTTCGCCAACTCCTCGGCCTCGTCCTCGGGTTCCTCGCAGCCGGGGAAGGTGTCCCGCACCGCCCCGGCCCGACGCATGGCCACGTCCAGTGGAAATTCGTACAACCAGACCGACCGCACGGGAGTCGTACTCCACACACGCATCACCGCTCCCGGGGGAGCCCGCATACGACAGGGCGTACCTCGGGTGCCGCGGCACTCGGGGAGCAGATCCGCATGTCCTACCGCTTCAACCCTCCGCCCGGCTGGCCGACTCCCGCCCCGGGGTGGGTTCCTCCGCCCGGCTGGCAGCCGGATCCGTCCTGGCCCGTGCCTCCGGGGTGGCAGCTGTGGCTGCCGGAGGAGCCAACAACGCCGTCCGTCGCCCCGGGGCCCCACAGCAGTGCGACAGGCACTGCTCCCATGGGCATGTTCGGGCGGCGGCGCAAGCAGGCCGAGGCAGAGGCCGAGCGCCTTGCGGGCGAACTCACCTACAGCGAACAGCGGGCGCGTACGCTGCAAGCACAGGTGGTCCAGCTGACGGATCAGCTGGCCCGGGTGATCGGCGCCGACAGTGCGACGATCGCCGCGGAGCAGGAACGGCTGCGGCAGACCCACGCCGAGAGGCTGCAGGAACTCGAGCGGATCGACGCATTGCTGGACGCGAAGGTGGAGCACGCGGCGGAGCGGGCGACGCAGTCGCTGGTCGACGTGCGCAGCCAGGCACACACACTGGCACAGCAGGCGGAACAGGCCCAGCGGCAGATAGCCGCCGCACAGGCGGACCTGGTGGTCATCGATGAGGTGCGGATGCTGCAGGAGGCCGGGATCTACGAATACCGGCACCCCCTGGCCGATGCGGTGGCGTACGCCGGGCAGCTGGAAGGACTCAAGTCCCGGTACAAGCAGCTGGCGCGTGACAACGGCGCTGTGCTGGCCGCGCAGGACTGGACCGTGAACGGCTCCCTCGCGCAAGGCCGCAAGATGGTGCGGGACTTCTCCAAACTGATGTTGCGCGCCTACAACGCCGAGGCCGACACCGCAGTGCGCGGGATGAAACCCCACCGCCTGTCCTCACTGATCGACCGACTGAGCAAGACACGTGAGACGATCGCCCGGCTCGGGGCCACCATGCACATCCGCATCAGCGACGAGTACCACCGCCTGCGCGTGCAGGAGCTGGAGCTGACTGCCGACCACCTGGCACGCAAGGAGGCCGAGAAGGAAGAGCAGCGTGAGCTGCGGGCCCGCCAGCGCGAGGAGGAACGGCTGCAGCGGGAGATCGAACGCGAGCGGCAGCGCCTGGAGAAGGAACGCAGCCACTACGAGAGCGCGCTGCGGCGGCTGCGCGCCGGGACAGGTGATCCGGCCGGCATCACCGAACTGGAGGGCAAGCTGCAGCAGCTCGATGACGACCTGCGGGCGGTGGATGCCCGGGAGGCCAACATCCGAGCCGGCTATGTGTACGTCATCTCCAACATCGGCGCCTTCGGCGACCGGATGGTCAAGATCGGGCTCACCCGGAGGCTGGACCCCATGGACCGGGTCAACGAACTCGGCGACGCCTCCGTGCCGTTCCGCTTCGACGTCCACGCTCTGATCTTCAGCGAGGACGCGGTGGGCCTGGAACGGAGGCTGCACCAAGAGTTCGAGAACCGCCGCGTCAACCGGGTCAACCTGCGGCGCGAGTTCTTCTACGCCACCCCCGCCGAAGTGCGCGCCGCCCTCCAGCGCCTGGCCGGCCAACACCTCCTGGAGTTCACCGACACAGCAGAAGCCCCCGAATGGCGCGCCAGCCGAACACCCGAAGCAAGCTGACAGCCGCCCCCTCTCCCCCTCGCGCGCCGGCACGGACCTCCGGCGCCCGAGGGGGCAGGACCTCGACGAGGTATTGACACGCCCACGACGGTGTCTCCGCGCCCTCTCAGCCAAGGAACGACAGCCGCACCTGCCGGCGAGGATTGTCTCCGTTCGTGTCCACCAGGCACACCGACTGCCACGTGCCCAAGGCGAGGGTGCCGCCTGTTACGGGGAGGGTGGCGTGGGGTGGGATGAAGGCGGGGAGGACGTGGTCGCGGCCGTGGCCGGGGCTGCCGTGGCGGTGGCGCCAGCGGTCGTCGGCGGGGAGCAGGTCCTGGAGGGCGGCGAGCAGGTCGTCGTCGCTGCCCGCGCCGGTTTCGATGATGGCGATGCCGGCCGTGGCGTGCGGGACGAAGACGTTGAGCAGGCCGTCGCGGCCGGCCGCCGCCTCGGCGAGGAACGCCGAGCAGTCGCGGGTGAGGTCGTACACGGTCTCGCCGGAGCCGGTGCTGATGTTCAGTACGTGGGTCGTGAATGCGTTACTCATACTTCCCATGATCCGCGATCCTGTGGAAGGCGCCGGGCTGACACACTGCCGCAACAAAGGTCCACGGGCCGAGACGGCGATTGACCGGTCCTCGTCGGCGCGGCTACGTTCTGCGACATGTCTACGTCAGCCTTGCTCACCACGCGCGGTCACATCGACCTGCTGCGGGTGGCTTCCGCCGCCTGTCGCGGCTGCTGACGCACTTTCAGGTTCGGGCCCGGCCCCGCCACTCACCGACCGCGGCGCCCTCCCCCACACCCGTCGCGCCCATGGCGCTTGCATGCTCATAGCGCTCTTCACGCTCATTGCTGTCCTCTGCGTCTGCGACCCGCGTCTGCCTTTGCTGTGCGCCTGGATTCGCATGCGTGCGTAGCTGAGTACCGGGGGATGCGGCGTTGCGGTGGTCGTGTCGCGGTGTGGTGCGTTGTGTTGTGTTGCCGGTGTGGGGCTCGCGCCCTGTTTCCGCTCCCCCTTCTGTCTCTCGTTCGTGGAGCCTTCATGTCGCTCGATCAGGCCGCCTTGGCCGATCAGTCTTCTTCGCCGCCTGATACATCCCCTGTGTCAGTTTCTTCGTCCGCGGGTCCGCTTCCGGAGTCGTCCTCGGCTGCCGCCGGCCTCGGCGATGCCTCCGTCGCCGCGCCCGAACTCGTTACGCTCGTCCCGGTCTCGGCGCGGCGGCGCTCCGTGCCGCGGTGGCTGCGGCGCACCGTGGGGCCGGTGGGGCTGCTCGTGCTGTGGCAGGTACTGAGCGGGACGGGAGTACTGCACCCCGACATCCTCGCCTCGCCCGGCACCATCGCCCGTACGGCCGGGGGCCTCGTCTCCGACGGCACGCTGCCCTCGGCCATGCTGGTGTCGGTCCAGCGCGTACTGGTCGGGCTGGTGCTCGGCGGGGTAGCCGGCATCGCGCTGGCACTCGCGTCCGGGCTGTCGCGGCTGGGTGAGGACCTGGTGGACGCGACCGTGCAGATGCTGCGGTCCATCCCCTGGGTCGGCGTCATCCCGCTCTTCATCATCTGGCTGGGCATCGGCGAGGCGCCGAAGATCGCGCTGATCGCGCTGGGGGTGGCCTTCCATCTGTACCTGAACGTGTACGCAGGGATCCGTGGCGTGGACGCCCAGCTGGTCGAGGCGGGGTCGTCGCTGGGGCTTGGGCGCTGGGGGCTGGTCCGGCACGTCGTACTGCCGGGAGCGCTGCCGGGTGCGATGACCGGGCTGCGGTACTCGCTGGCCACCGCGTGGCTCGCGCTGGTCTTCGGAGAGTCGGTCAATGCCGACGACGGCATCGGCTTCCTGATGAACCAGGCGCGGGAGTTCTTCCGTACCGATGTGATCGTGGTCTGCCTGATCGTCTACGCGCTGCTCGGCCTGCTCGCCGATTTCCTCGTCCGTACCCTCGAAGGGCTGCTGCTGCAATGGCGACCGACGTTCACGGGGCAGTGAGCCCGAAGACCGCGGGAGCGCCCGCTCCGGGTGCTGGTTCGGACGCCGCTCCGGATGCCGCTCCCCATGTCGATATCGACGCCGGTGCCTATGCCGGTGCCTATGCCGGTGCCGAAGGTGGTTCCGCTGCCGTGCGGGTGGCCGGGCTTACGCGGTCGTTCGACGGGCGTGCGGTCATCGATAGGCTCGACCTGACGGTGCGGCCGGGCGAGTTCGTTGCCCTGCTCGGTCGCAGTGGCTGCGGCAAGTCGACCCTGCTGCGGGTCCTGGCCGGGCTGGACCGGGAGATCGAGGGCGAGGTGTCGGTACCGCGCCGCTCGGCCGTCGCCTTCCAGGCGCCGCGGCTGATGCCGTGGAAGAAGGTGTGGCGCAATGTCCTGCTCGGGCTGCCCGGCCGTCCCGAACGCGCCGTTGCCGAGCAGGCGTTGAGTGAGGTGGGGCTCGCGCACCGTACGGACGCGTGGCCCAAGACGCTCTCCGGCGGCGAGGCCCAGCGTGCGTCGCTGGCCCGGTCCCTGGTGCGCGAGCCCGATCTGCTCCTGCTGGACGAGCCGTTCGGCGCCCTCGACGCGCTGACCCGCATCAAGGCGCAGCGGCTGGTGGCCGAGTTGTGGCAGCGGCGCGGGTGCGCGGTACTGCTGGTCACCCACGACGTGGAGGAGGCACTGCTGCTCGCGGACCGCGCGGTCGTCATGGACCGGGGCGTGCTCGCGTACGAGACGGCCGTCGAGCTGCCGCGTCCCCGGGACATCACCGATCCGCGGTTCGCGGAGCTGCGCGGGCGACTGCTGGAGCGGCTGGGCGTGGACGACACCGAGGTCACCCATGAGGGGCCCGAGAGTCGTGAGAGTCCTGAGAGTCGTAAGAGTCCTGATGGTCGCGAGAGCCGCGAGAGCCGCGAGAGCCGCGAGAGCCGCGAAAGGCCCGAGCATCTTGCGCACCCCGCTGACGCCTGATCGCCAGACCACCTGGCCACCACCCCACCACCCGATCGCCCGATCGCCCGATCGCCCGATCGCCCGATCGCCCGATCGCCCGATGACGAACAGAACGACGAGACGAACGGAAACGCTGTGATGAGATCCCGCCGGCCGGTCCCCGCACTGGCCCCCGCCGCCGCCCTGCTGCTCCCGCTCGCGCTGCTGCTGACGGCCTGCGGTGGCGCGTCCCGGGCGGACGGCGGCTCCGCGAGCGGCAAGGGCAGCGGCTCCGACGGCAAGGGCTCGCTGACCCTGCGCGTCGGCGACCAGAAGGGCGGTTCGGAGGCGGTGCTGCGGGCCGCCGGTGAGCTGGACGACCTGCCGTACCGTATCGAGTGGTCGACCTTCACCTCCGGCCCGCCGCTGCTGGAGGCGCTCAACGCGGGTGCCGTGGACATCGGCGGGGTCGGCAACACACCGCCGGTCTTCGCCGCAGCCGCTCAGCAGAAACTCAAGGTCATCGCCGCCACGCACAGTTCCTCGGCGGGCGAGACCATCCTCGTGAAGAAGGACTCGCCGCTGAAGCGGCCGGCCCAGCTCAAGGGGAAGACCATCGCGGTGGCACAGGGCAGCTCGGCCAATTACCAGCTCGTCGCCTCGCTCAAGAAGGCCGGGCTGACGACCAAGGACGTCAAGCTCAGCTATCTGCAGCCGGCCGATGCGCTGGCCGCGTTCACGCGGGGCCGGGTGGACGCCTGGGCGGTGTGGGACCCGTACACCTCGCAGGCGCTGGACCAGGCCGACGCCCGGGTGCTGACGACCGGGAAGGGCGTCGTCAACGGTCTGGCCTTCCAGGTCGCCGCGCCCGCCGCGCTGGAGGACGAGAAGAAGGCCAAGGCGCTCAAGGACTACAACGAGCGGTTGCGGCGCGCCCAGGCATGGGTGTTCAAGCACCCGCAGCGGTGGGCCGAGGTGTGGGCGAAGGAGACGGGGCTGCCGGAGAAGGTGGCGCTGGACGCGGTCCGGCGTACTCGCGGCACGGCCGTACCGGTCGCCGTCGACAAGGCCGCCGTCGCCTCCGAGCAGCAGATCGTCGACACGTTCGCGGACATCAAGCTGATCCCCCGCTCGTACGCCTTCAAGGAGTACGTCGACACCCGCTTCAACGGCGACCTGCCACCGTCGAGCACGGCTCCGCGGTCGTACGAGCCGCACGAGTCGTCCGAGTCGCAGGAGTCGCATGACTCGCACGAGTCCTAGGAGTCGCAGGAGTCGCACGAGTCAGTCGAGGGGAAGGGTGACTGAGACGGGCTCGCCCCGCTCCGACACGGGCCTCGCCCCCGCCGGGGCGGGCGATGACGGATGGCCTCCCCCGCGGGAAGACAACTGCCCCCGACCTGGTTAGTAGAAATATGGACTACATCAGCGGGGCCCGTGACGTCGAAGTTGTCGTCATCGGTGCAGGTCAGGCCGGGCTGGCCGCCGCATTCCACCTGCGGCGGCTCGGCTACGTCCCCGACCAGGACTTTGTCGTCCTCGATCACGCGCCGCGGCCGGGCGGCGCGTGGCAGTTCCGCTGGCCGACCCTGACCTACGGCCGGGTCCACGGCATGCACGCGCTCCCCGGCATGGAGCTGACCGGCGCCGACCCCGCCCGCCCCTCTTCCGAGGTCATCGGCGAGTACTTCACCGCCTACGAGGACACCTACGGGCTGCGTGTGCACCGCCCTGTGCACGTCACCGCGGTGCGTCCGGAACCGGAACCCGGCGGCCGGCTGCTCGTCGAGTCCTCGGAGGGGGTGTACGCGACCCGGGCGCTGGTGAACGCGACCGGCACCTGGGACCGGCCGTTCTGGCCCCACTTCCCGGGGCAGGCACGCTTCCGCGGCCGGCTGCTGCACACCGCCGGCTACCGGGGCCCGCAGGAGTTCGCCGGGCAGCGGATCGTCGTGGTCGGCGGCGGCACCTCCGCCGTACAGCACCTGATGGAGATCGCCGAGGTCGCGGCGGACACGGCCTGGGTGACCCGGCGGCCGCCCGCCTTCCGGGAGGGGCCGTTCGACGAGGACCGCGGGCGCGCCGCGGTGGCCCTGGTCGAGGACCGCGTCCGCCAGGGCCTGCCCCCGCGCAGCGTGGTCTCGGTCACGGGCCTGCCGATGACCGAGGAGCTGCGCCGGGCGCGGGAGCGGGGCGTACTCGTACGCCGCCCGATGTTCGACCGGATCACCGAGACCGGGGTCCACTGGCCCGAGGGCGCGCGGGAGGACGGCGTCACCGCCTTCGACGCCGACGCCATCCTCCTCGCCACCGGCTTCCGCCCGGTCATCGACCATCTCGCCCCGCTCCACCTTCGGGGGCCGAGCGGCGGCATCCGCATGGCCGGTACCCGCGTCGCGGACGACCCCCGCATCCACCTCGTCGGCTACGGACCCTCGGCCAGCACCATCGGCGCCAACCGGGCGGGCCGGGCGGCGGCACGCGAGATACGCGAGCTGCTCGAAGCCGGCGTACCGGCCGCCGCCTGAGCGCGTACGCGGCGCCCGCGGGTGCGTACTCGAACCGCGCAGAGTCGCTCTCGCTGCGAGAGGCCACTCGAACCGCGAGGAGTCGCTCTCGAAGAGTCGCTCTCACTTCGAGAGGTCACTCCGGCCGCGCAGAGTCGTGCTCACCGCGAGAAGTCACTCGAACCGCATGGTGCCCTCGTACCGTGAAGGATCACTCGAATCGCGAGGGGTCGCCCGCTCCTCTGCGTACGATCTCGGGCTCGTCGCCGGAGAAGTCGATGACCGTGGTCGGCTCGGTGCCGCAGTCGCCGGAGTCGACCACCGCGTCCACCACGTGGTCCAGCCGCTCCTTGATCTCCCAGCCCTGCGTCAGCGGCTCCTCCTCGCCGGGCAGGAGGAGGGTGCTGGAGAGCAGGGGCTCACCCAGCTCGGCGAGCAAGGCCTGCACGACGGTGTGGTCCGGGATGCGGACGCCCACCGTCTTCTTCTTCGCGTGGAGCAACTGGCGCGGCACCTCCTTCGTCGCCGGGAGGATGAAGGTGTAGCTGCCGGGCGTCGCGGCCCTGATCGCGCGGAACACGTCGTTGTCGATGTGGACGAACTGTCCGAGCTGCGCGAAGTTCTGGCAGACGAGGGTGAAGTGGTGGCGGTCGTCGAGGTGCCGGACGGACCGGATCCGGTCGATGCCGTCACGGCTGCCCAGCCGGCAGCCGAGGGCGAAACAGGAGTCCGTCGGGTAGGCGACGAGCGCACCGGACCGGATGCTGTCGGCCACGGTGGTGATGGTGCGCGGTTGCGGGTTTTCGGGGTGCACGTCGAAGTACTTCGCCATCCACCGACCCTAGGCGATGTGATCGGCAGACGCATCAGAGTGCGCGCCGGGCGCGATCAGCGGAGGAGATCCGTACCGCGAGTCCGACATATCCGGAGTAGCGCAACCGGAGCACCTAAATCCGTATGAAAATTCTGGCGACGGTGCCGGAATTCCACTTGCGTCGATCCAGGACTGACCCGCCGAACCGCCTCCCGGTGAGTGATCACGCCCGGCAACTCCGACGGCCCGGTCGGCCGGATCGGTCCGGACCATTCCGTATTCTCCGGCGGTCGCGCTCGCCCTCCCTAAAGCCGTTGACACGGCATGAAGCCGCTCGTTCGAATAAGGCGCCTCGAGCAAACGGGAGTCACATGCGGTGACTTCCGGCTCGGGAATTACGGAGGGGAACGACATGAAGCGCATGCTCCTGACCGCACTCGGTTCCGCCGCACTGCTCGGTGCGGCCGCCCTTGCCGCCCCGGCCGCCAGCGCGGCGGACACCGGCGTCCAGGCCACTTACTTCACCATCTACCAGCACGACAACTACGGCGGCGGCTGGTGCAACTTCACCGGTGACGACAGCAGCCTTGCCAACAACTACTGGACCAATGCGTCCGGGGCCTGCAACGACGGCGCCAGCTCGATGAAGAACCGCACCAGCCACGACGTCGTGCTGTACCAGACGAGCGGCTACGCCGGCGACAACTACTTCGCGAAGAAGAACTCCGTCGACGGCGACTTCTCCAACAACAGCTTCGACAACAAGGCCAGCTCCGTCGACTTCCGCTGAGGCGGAATGGCTGAACGGCTTAGCGGCTTAGCGGCGGCTGTATGCCGGAATGACTGAGTAAGCAGCGTGTGGGTGCCGGTGACAATCCGGCATCCACACGCTTTCGCGGCCCGAGGAGAACGATGAGAAAGCGCCGGGCGACCGCGGTCGTCTCGCTGGCCCTGCTGGCGGGCTGCGGAACCACCACCCAGGAGGCCCCGCCCGCCGGGGAGGCCCCACCTGCCGTCCCGGCGCCGCCGAGCCCCACCGAGCAGGTGAAGTCCCTGACTCTCCCCTTCGACCGGTACGAGCTGGCCCAGAGTCAGTACAACGCTTCGCAGAACGCGACGGACGTCCTCATCCGGCAGTGCATGAAGCGGAAGGGCCTGGACTGGGAGGTCATCGAACGGCCGACCCGCGTAGCGGATCTGACGAACAGGCGGCGCTACGGAGTGGTGGAAATCAAGGTGGCACGGGCTTACGGA
Organism: Streptomyces sp. NPDC050806; assembly: GCF_055586425.1. Classification (NCBI taxonomy): domain Bacteria; kingdom Bacillati; phylum Actinomycetota; class Actinomycetes; order Kitasatosporales; family Streptomycetaceae; genus Streptomyces; species Streptomyces sp. NPDC050806. The sequence continues at coordinate 455,289 of NZ_JBVJIF010000004.1, forward strand.
TATCACGCCCCCCTCGCGCTGCGTGACCCGGACGGGACGAAAAGAGCGGACGAGAGAAGGCTCCGCACGCTGTCGACCGCACAGCAGAAGGCGGCCCTCGGGCATGAGAACGGGCAGGAGAGCGGAAACAGTCAGGACACCTGCATCGCGCAAGCCGCCGCGCAACTCGACGATTCGGGCGGTGACTACACGCTCTTCAATGAGCTGAGCCCTAAGTACCTCAAGGACTCCCAGCGGGAGCCGGAGGTGAAGAAGGCGATGAACGAGTGGTCCCGCTGCATGAAAGCGGACGGCAAGGACTACGCCACCCCGTACGACGCCATGAACACCAAGAAGTGGTGGCAGGACGAGACGGCTCGGATCGGCGGGGCGGAAGAGCGGGCGACGGCCGTTCGCGACGTCCATTGCAAGGAAGAAAGCGGCCTGGTCGACGTCTGGTACGCGGCGGAGAGCCAGCTGGAGAAGGCGGCGGTCAAGAAGCACGCGAAATACTTCCGGACGCTGGAAGAAGGCAAGGAACGCCATCTGAAGGCCGTCGAGAAGGTTTTGTCGAGGTAGGCCGAATCCGAAGTCGGGCCGCGGCCGCCCCCAGCGCGCCGGGCAGGGCGGCTCGTCAGTCGAGGTACCGGTGTTGGTGCCCGTCGCCGCTCAGCCCGGGAAACGGTCGGTGCTGCGGAGGTGCCAGCGGCGTTCGGCATAGGCCAGGTCGTCGCGCCACAGGCGTCCGGCGACGGCCCGCATGAAGGGGCGCAGTACGGGGGCCGCCTTGCGGGCCACGGCGAAGCCGGGGCGTTGGGAGGCGGCCACAACCGCTTCGATCACCGCGGTGCGCGGCCGGCCGCGGCCGTCGGGGGCGAGCGGGGTGGCGTGCGTCTCGACCACGGAGCCCTCGCCCTCGCCGTCGGTGATGTGCATGACCACCGTGCGGGGCTCCGGAGCGGTGAACACCGCCCGGACGGGCACCACGAGGCGGCCGGCGAGCCGGAACGAGACGTCGACCGCGAAGCCGTCCCCGCCCCCGCTCCCGTCCCCGTCCGCGGGCGTGATCTCGTCGCCCGACGCCTTCTCGTCCGCCGGGCCGCTCTTCTCGTCCGGGGCCGTCACGACCGTGAGGTCCACGAAGGAGTACGGGTGGAACCAGGCGCCGTGCCACGGGTCGAGGCGGTTGGCCACGACGTCCTCCGGCTCGCAGGTGCCGACGCCGGTGTAGACGGCCGCCACCGCCCGGGCGAGCGGTGGACGTTGCGGGATCACCGGTTCGTCCAGCGGTTTCTCCCCGCCGACGTCGTCCAGGCGTACCCAGACCAGTACGCCGTCGTCGTGCACGGGCAGCGGTGACCAGCCGGCGAACGGGTTGCCGTCCAGGGCGAGGCCGTGCCAGTGGCAGACGAGCCGGCCGCAGCGCACGGGGCTGTCGCGCAGCGGCGCACCCAGGTGGGGGCAGGCGCCCGGGCCGGCGATCAGGCGCCCTTCGGAGCCGCGCCACACGACCACTTCGTGTCCCGCGACGGTACGCGCCAGAGGGCGGGCGGGCCCGACGTCCCGTGTGGCGCCGACCACGAACCAGTTGCCCGAGGGGCGGGCCAGCGCGCGCCGGAGTGCCGCGGCGATCACCGCGGGCTTGGCGTCGCGCCAGGTCGGCCGCTGGCGCTCCCAGGGCACGGGGGAACGGCGCAGGCTGAGCGGGTAGCGCCCGCGTGCGGGACGGCCGTCGGCGGTCATCCGGTCTCCCCCGTTCCGGCCGGGCGCAGGAGCGGCTTCCCCGTGCTCGCCGAGCGCAGGAGCGCCGCGCCCGCGGCGCCCACGAAGGGCGGAGTGCCGCCCGCCCGAAGCCGTGCGGCCGTCACCCTGGCGAGGCCGTCCAGAGCGACGGCCGCCCGGCGGCGCCTGGGGACGACGGCGCGCCGGTGGAGTACGGCGTGGCCCTCGGCGGCGATGGTGTCCAGGATCGCGCCGTAGAGCACGAAGGCGGTACGGATGCAGGGGCGCGCCACCGGGTCCAGCATCGCCAGCCCCGGCGCTGCCTCCCGGTACACGCCGCGGGTGAGGTGCTCGGCGGCCCGCAGCGCCTCGGTGATGCGGCGGTCGCGCCGTCCGCTGTCCCGGCTCCAGCGGAGCAGCGGGCGGTCGACGCCGTGCGCGGCGAGCAGGTCGGCGGGCAGGTAGATCCGGCCCCGGTCCAGGTCCTCCCCCACGTCCCGGAGGAAGTTGGTGAGCTGGAAGGCCACGCCCAGTGCCGCGGCGTGCGGGGCCGCCCGGTCGCGCGGCACGACCGTGCCGAGCACGGGCAGCATCTGGAGGCCGATCACCGCGGCCGAACCGTGCATGTAGCCGCGCAGCTCTTCGTAGGTGGCGTAGTCGGTGACCACGAGGTCGTCGCGCATGGACGCCATGAAGTCGGTGAAGTGGCGGGGGTCGATGCCGTACCGGGCGACGGTGTCGGCGAGCGCGTGCACCACGGGCTCGGCACTGTGCCCGTCGCGCAGCCCTGTCTCCAGGGCCCGTTGGAGGCGCCGCAGGGCCGCGCTCCGCTCCGTGGGGGTGGCGCCGTCGTCGAGGTGGTCCACGATGTCGTCGGCCCAGCGGGCGAAGCCGTACAGGGCGTGCACGGCGGGGCGGCGGGCCGGCGGCAGCAGGCGCGTGGCGAGGAAGTACGTCCTGCCGTGCCGGGCGTTCAGGTGCCGGCAGCGGGTGTACGCGTCGCGCAGGGCCGGGTCGGTGATGCCGGCGGCATCCAGTTCGCGTTCGGTCATCGCCGGGTGCCTTCCGTGGCCGGACGCGGGGCCCGGGGGCGGGTGCGGGGACGGGGCGGTGGGCCGGTCACCCGGGCGGCCGCCAGTTTGCCGGAGAGCAGGACGGTCGGCACGCCGACTCCCGGCGTGGTGCCGCAGCCCGCGAGGACGGCGTTCTCGGTGCCGCCGACCAGGTTGCGCGGGCGGAACGGGCCGGTCTGCGCGAAGGTGTGGGCGGCGGAGAACGGCGTGCCGGCGGCGTGCCCTTGTGCGTGCCAGTCGGCCGGTGTGACCAGGCATTCCTCTTCGACGGCGGCGGCGATGCCGTCGAGTCCGCGGCGCTCCAGTTCGCCGAGGAGCCGCGCCCTGTAGCGCGGCGCGAGATCGCTCCACTGTGCCGCGCTCGGCCCGATGTCGGTGTTGGGGCAGGGCGCCAGGATGTAGTGCAGATGGCGTCCCTGTGGGGCCAGCGAGGGATCGGTGGCGGTGGGGCGGGTGATGAGCAGGGACGGGTCGGTCATCGGGCGGCCGGTGGCGGTGAGTTCCTCGAAGGTGCGCCGCCAGGCGTGCCCGAAGGACAGCGTGTGGTGCGCGAGGTCCGGCCAGGTGCGGTCGGTGCCCGCGTGCAGGACGACCGCCGATGGCGAGTGCCGCAGCCTTACGGGGCGGCGCGGGCGGCGGCCCAGCAGCCGGTAGGCGACGGGCAGATCGGGGGTGAGGACGACCGCGTCGCACGGGATGCGGCCCTGGGAGGTGTGGACGGCGGTGATGCGGTCGCCGGAGCGTTCCAGCCGGGTCACGTCGTGTTCGTACCGCAGGTCGGCGCCCGCATCGGCGGCGGCGTCCGCCATGGCCTGCGGCAGGGCGTGCATGCCGCCGCGCGGGAAGTACACCCCGGCGACGGTGTCCATGTACGCGATGACGGCGTAGGCGGCCAGGGCGCGGGCCGGCGGGACGCCCGCGTACAGGGCCTGGAAGGTGAACACCCGGCGCAGCCGCTCGTCGCGCAGGTGGCGGCCGATCCGGGCGTCGAGCCGGCCGAAGCCGCCCAGTGCGGCGAGCCGGGCCAGGTCCGGGTTGAGCAGTTGGAGCGGTGAGTCGAAGTTGGCGTCGATGAAGCGCCGCATCTGTGCCCGGTAGACCTGCTCCAGCCAGCGGCGCAGGCTCCGGTAGCCGGCTGCCTCCCCGGGGCCTGCGAAGCGTTCGATCTCGGCCTCCATGGCCTCGGCGCCGGTGTGCACGTCGAGCCGGCTGCCATCGGCGAAGTGCGCACGGTAGGCCGGGTGGAGGGGGACGAGGTCGACGCGGTCGCGGAGGCTGTCGCCCACTGCGGCGAAGGCCTCGTCGGCGAGGTCGGGCATGGTCAGAACGGTGGGGCCGGTGTCGATGCGGTAGCCGCCGCGCTCGATCCGGCCTGCCCGCCCGCCGGGCAGCACGCCGCGCTCGACGACCGTGACCCGGCGCCCGGCGCCGAGCAGGTGGAGGGCAGCGGCGAGTCCGGCGAGGCCGGCCCCGACCACCACGACGTGGTCGGTGGGGCCCGGCAGGGTCCTGGTCATCGTGTTCCTCCGTCGGCCGGGCGGGGTGGCGGACGCTGTGCGCGACGAGCCGTTTCATCTTCACTGCCGGTGCCCCGGGATCGGCGGTCGACACGAGGGCGGGGCGTACTTCGGCGAGAACCGCACTCAGGTGCGATTCGGACATCCCCTGTAGAGCGGCGAGATCGCCGCCCCCGGTACGGCGGGAAACGCGCCCTGCACGGGCCTGACATGGGTGTGACATGGATGGGCCTCCGCGTGCCGCGTCTCCGTCCGGCCGTGTGGCACGGGATCCTTCGGGCAGCCGCGTGTCGAGCGCCCGAACGATGGGACTCGCACTGCCGTGCGGTCATCTGGCCCGCGCCGCCGTACCGGAGGAGGAAGTGCTGTGCTCGACGCCGATGTCGCCGTCGTGGGAGCGGGGGCCGCCGGTCTCTCCCTGGCCCACCGGCTCTCGGCGCCCGGAGGCGGCCGGCGGCCGAGGGTGGCGCTCATCGACGCGCCGCCGGGCCCGCTGCGGCCGCCACGTCGGACCTGGTGCTTCTGGGAGCCGGGCGACGGCGCGTACGAGGCGGCGGTCACCGCGTCCTGGCAGCGGCTGGCCGTGCACGACCACCGTGGCGGCACCACGTACGGGTCCATCGCACCGCTGCGCTACAAGATGATCCGGTCGGACGACTTCGAAGCGCTGGTGGAGCGCGAGCTGTCGGAGCGATCCGAAGTGCGCCGCGTCGAGGCGGCGGTCGAGGCGGTGCGGGACGTGCCCGGAGGCGCCGAGGTGCGCGGTACGACGGCCGGGGGAAGGCCGGTGACCGTGACCGCCCGGTGGGTGTTCGACTCACGCCCCCTGAAGAGCCTGCCGCCCGCCCGCACCACGCTGCTCCAGCACTTCCGCGGCTGGTTCGTCCGCACCGAGCGTCCCGCCTTCGACCCCCGGACCGTACGGCTGATGGACTTCCGTACGCCGCAGCCCTCGCACGGCCTGTCGTTCGGGTACGTGCTGCCCACGGGGCCGCACACCGCCCTGGTGGAGTACACCGAGTTCTCCTCGGCGCCGCTGAGCACCGAGGCGTACGAGGCGGCGCTGCGCCACTACACCGGGGACGTGCTCCGGCTGGGCAGCCTGTCCGTCACCGGCACGGAGACCGGCGTGATCCCCATGACGGACGCCCCGTTCACGCGGCGGGCCGGGCCGGCCGTCTTCCGGATCGGCGCGGCCGGCGGCGCCACCCGGCCCGCCACGGGGTACACCTTCGCCGCCGTCCAGCGGCAGACGCGGGCCATCGCCGCCGCCTACCACGCGGGGCGCCGTCCCGTGCCGCCCCCGCCGCACCCGGTACGGTCCCGGGCGATGGACTCCGTACTGCTGCGCGCCCTCGACACCGGCAGGGTGGACGGAGCCGACTTCTTCGCGCGGCTGTTCCGGCACGTCCCCGCGGAGCGGCTGCTGCGCTTCCTGGACGGCCGTACGCGCCTGCACGAGGACCTGGCGATCGGGCTGCGCACTCCTGTCCTGCCCATGCTCCGTACGGTGGCCGAGCTGCCGCTGCTGCCCCGCCGGCCCTTCCCGGGGCCGTGACATGCCCCCACCGCCACGCACCTTCGGGTGACCAAGGAGGCTCCATGTTCTTGCCGCGCGACGAGGCGCCCGTCGCCGCCCGCCGTGGCCGTGACCGGCGGGCGCGCGTCCTACCGCCCTCCCCGGGCCGCCACCGCATCGAGGGCGAGCCGCCCTCCACGGCGGTGATCGGCGGGGGCATCGCCGGGCTGGCCGCCGCCACCGCCCTCGCCGAGCGCGGCGTACGGGTGACGCTGCACGAGCGGGAGCCGGTCCTCGGCGGCCGTCTCGCCGGCCGGCCGACGGAACTCGCCGACGGCAGCGGGGCGACGATGAGCCGGGGCTTCCACGCGTTCTTCCGGCAGTACTACAACCTGCGGGGGCTGCTGCGCCGGTCCGACCCCGGGCTGAGCGCCCTCACCGCGCTGCCCGACTACCCGCTCAGGCACAGCAGCGGACTGCGGGACGGCTTCCGCCGGGTGCCGCGGACGCCGCCCTGGAGCGCGCTGGGCTTCGTGGCGCTCAGCCCGACCTTCCGCGCCCGGGACCTGCTGCGCATGAATCCGGTGGCGGCCCTGCCGCTGCTGGACGTCCGGGTGCCCGAGGTCTACGAACGGCTGGACGGCACCAGCGCGCGGGACTTCCTCGATGCCATCCGCTTCCCCGCGGCCGCGCACCATCTGGCCTTCGAGGTCTTCTCGCGCAGCTTCTTCGCCGATCCCCGTGAGCTGTCGGCCGCTGAGATGGTCCTCATGTTCCACATCTACTTCCTCGGGTCCAGCGAGGGGCTGCTCTTCGATGTGCCCGGAGAACCGTTCCCGACGGCCCTGTGGGAGCCGCTCGCGCGCTATCTACGGGGCCACGGTGCGGAGTTGCGTACGGACAGCGCCGTGGGCTCCGTGGAACCGGCACCGGCGGGCGGGTTCACCGTGACCGGCCCGGCAGGCTCCCGGCACCATGACGCGGTGGTGCTGGCGCTGGACACCGGAGGGCTGCGCTCCCTGGTCCACCACTCCCCCGGCCTGGGGGACGCAGGGTGGCGCGGGCAGGTGTCCCGGCTGCGTACGGCACCGCCGTTCCTGGTGTCGCGGCTGTGGCTGGACCGGCCCGTCGCGGCGGACCGGCCCGGCTTCCTCGGGACGAGTGGGTACGGGTCCCTGGACAACGTCAGCGTGCTGGAACGGTGGGAGGGCGAGGCGGCCCGCTGGAGCGCGCGCACCGGCGGCTCCGTGGTGGAGCTGCACGCCTACGCACTGTCCGAAGGGGCCGACCGCGACCGGGAACAGAAGCGGCTGATCGCCCAAATGCACGCGGTGTATCCGGAGACGCGTGCGGCCCGTGTGGTCGACGCGCGGCACGAGTGGCGCGCGGACTGCCCGCTGTTCCCGGTGGGCGGGTACGCCGACCGGCCTGCGGTACGCACGCCGCACCCCGCCCTGATGGTCGCCGGGGACCTCGTCCGTACGGATCTGCCGGTGGCGCTCATGGAACGCGCGGCGACCTCCGGTTTCCTCGCCGCCAACGCCCTCCTGGAGCGCTGGGGTGTACGGGGGCAGACGCTGTGGACCGTCCCGGACCAGGGGCGCTCCGCCCCGCTGCGGGCCCTGGCGAGGTGGCAGCGGGGCGGGTGACGAACCGTCAGAGAGCGGTGGTCACGGCCATGTCCTCCCCTCATTCGTCCGGCCATGGCCTCCCTTCATGCGCCGGTCTTGGCCTCCTTTCGTGCTCGGGTCTTGGCCTCCCTTCGTGCATACGCTCATGCCCCTTCAGGGGATGGCGGCATGCTGTCGATGTGGGAGGCCAGCGCTTCATGGGCCCGGTTGAGCACGGCGGTCGCCCGGGGGAAGTCCTTCAGCTGCCCGCCGATGATGTTCAGCGCGGGGAACAGGCAGTCCGGCGGCACGTCACGGGCCGCGAGGATGTCCGCGGTCCAGCGGATGAAGTCGGTGAAGAGGGTGTCGTCGTCCACGTAGAGGGTGGTGGCGAGGAAGTTCACGATGTGCGCGACGTCCTCGGCCGTGTACTGCCGCTGCCGTTCGGTGTAGGTCTTCATGGCGGGCACGTGGTCCTCCAGCGCGCCCAGTGTGTGCTGCACCAGTTGGACCGTGGCCTTCGTGACGAGCGTGTACTCCTGGTCGTCCAGGTGGGCCAGGTCGTCGACCGGCTGTCGTACGGCCGCGGGGTCCGGCCGGGTGAGCCCCTCCTCCAGCCGGTCGGCGGCGGCACGCGCGTCGTCGGCCCAGATCGCGCCCAGCGGGGGCGCGTACCGGCCGTCGTGGCCGAGGGCGGCGCCCCCGGCCAGCACGGGAACCCCCGCCGAGCGGCAGGCGTTGATGGTGGTGTGGACGGTGGGGAGCCGGTCGGCGAGGGAGGCGGAGAGCGCGACGGCGTCGGCCCCGGTGCGGTAGAGGTGTGCGATGAGGTGCGGGGTGGGGACATGGGCGCCGAGGAAGTCGACCTGCCAGCCGCGCAGCTTGAGGACTTCGGCGAGCAGTCGGGCGGGCAGCGCGTGCCACTCGCCCGACACACAGGCGATGGTCAGCCGCCGCTCGGCGGTCCGGCCGCCCCGGCCGCCGAGGTCCCGGCGGCCGGCGATACGGAGGGCGAGCGCGGCCATCACGTGGTCGTTGATGGCCGTGGCGGCGTGCTCCTGCGCGACGGTGATCCGGTTGGCGGCCCACTCGGCGCCGATCCGCTGTTGGACGGGCGCGATCGTGTCGAGCAGGACCGTCTCGGCGGCCAGGCCGTCGTCGAGGGCGTTGAAGGCGACCTGCGCGGCCGCGTATTCGTCGCCCTCCGAGACGGCGTCCCACAGCCGGGCGCGTACGGCGTCCAGTTCGGGAGCGGCGCCGGAAGACGAGGAGGAGGGAGTAGTCATGTCGTGCACCTGCCTTATAGGTGTTCGTTTACCTGCCTCATAGGTGTGCGTTCGCCGCGGCGGCGTGCGCGGTGCGGGGCGCGGTGATGGCGACGACGGCCATGTCGTCGTGGCGCCCCTGACCGATCCACTGCGTGGCGAGCATCTGAATCCGTTCGACGACCGCTTCGGCGGGCATGCCCAGGCACTCCGCCAGGGCGTTCCGCAGCCGTCCTTCGCCGAACATGGCACCGCCCAGCGGCCCGCCCTTGGCCTCCGTGATGCCGTCGGTGTACATCAGGCACGTCTCGCCGGGCCCGAGTTCGACCTCTGCCGTCCGCGCCTCGATGGCCGGCAGCACCCCGACGAGGGTTCCGTGCGTGTCGACCTCCTCGACCGTGCCGTCGGTCCGCACGATCATCGGCGCCGGATGCCCGGCGCAGGTCAGCCGCAGCCGCACCCGGTCCGCGACGCGCAGCGCCGAGGCCAGGACGAGGGTGGCGAAGCGAGAGTGATGAGAGGTGACGAGTGCGCCGTTGAGGAGGTTCAGGACGCGAAGGTGGTCGTCGGCCATGGGCAGCAGCGCCTGGAGCGTGTTGCGGATCTTGCCGGTGAGGACGGCGGCCTCCAGGCCCTTGCCGCATACGTCGCCCAGGACGACGAAGGTCTCCTTCCGGTCGTCGCTGCCCGGGTGGACGTCGTAGAAATCGCCGCCCACCCGGGTCCCCTGACCCGAAGGGCGGTAGCCGCCGGCGAACTGCACGCCGTGCACCTGACGCAGGGTGGGCGGCAGCAGCTCCCGCATCAGGGTTGCGGTGATGCTCGCCTGCTCGGCGTAGAGCCGGACGACGGACCACGCGGCCCCGGCACGGGCCGCGAACAGCCGGGCGAAGGACTCCTCGCTCTCGCTGAAGCCGGCGCCCTCCTCGCGGCGCAGCAGGATCAGCGCGCCGGTGGGCACGCCGTGTCCCGGCAGCGGTGTGACCACCACCGATCCGACGGGGCCGGCCAGACCGCCGGGCACCAGCCAGTCGGGAATCGAACCGGGGTCGATCCAGCAGCCGGACACCGGCGGCAGGCCCTGCAGCGCCTCGCTCAGCCCGGGTACCTGACCGGGGTCGGCGTCGACGGCCCGGCGCACCACGGCACCCTTGGCGTCGCTGGTGATGACCGACAGCCGGTGGCCGGTCGTCGAGGGGATCACCACCGCAGCGTCCGCGAGGTGACGCGCGGCCAGTTGGGCGGTCACCGTCATGCACCGCTCGACGTTCATGCAGGCCAGCAGGGCGTTGGAGACCTCGGACAGCAGCAGGGCGCGCTGCCGCTCGGTCCGCAGGGCCTCCTCGGCCCGCCTGCGGTCGGTGTCGTCGACCAGCCACCACACGACCTCCCCCTCCTCGCCGAAGGTCGCGTACGCCTCGAAGCTCCGCCCGCCGGCGTCCCCCTGTACCGGCCGCATGCCTTCGCGGCGCGGGGACAGCAGGGCTTCGCGCCCGTGGGAGAGGAGGAGATCGGTGAGGTGGCGGTGCGCGTCGGCCAGCCAGGCCGGTACGACGTCGTACAGCCATGTCCCGGAGGCGGCGCGCGGAAAGAGGAGCACGGCCGCGCGGTTCAGCTCCAGCACGGCGCCGGCGGTGTCCGCCGCCACTACCGGATAGGGCGCGGCACCCCACGCGGTACCGAGTCCGGCACCGCGATGGCCGGCAGCCCCCTTGAAAGTCTCCACGAGTCTCCACGAGCGGACACGAGCCCACGAGCGGGGCACGCGGCTGCGGCCCCCACCTCCCGGCTTCCGACAGGACACCGTCCTGGGACCCTCCCGCACCCGTCTCGCCACGGCAACCGGTCCTCCGGATAACACCGATGCCGCATCGAAGGTGATTGAAGACATGCTTAGGAGCGGCGTTTTTCTGTCCGCCTCTGCCCACGCCGCATTCCGTTTCTGACCGGCCCCCGGATGACGGGAGGTCAGATGCGGTCCCGCTCGCCCTCACCGCCGGAGACCCGGCCGCCATCGCCGGAGCCCCGGCCGTCCTCACCGGAGCCCCGGCCGTCGCCGCCGGATGCCTCGCCGTCGTCGCCGGAGTCCCTGCCGGAACCGCGGGACGCCCGCCCCGCGCCGATGGAGGCCAGTGCCACCGCCGCCACGCCGGCCCACTGCGGGAGAGCCAGATGCTGGGCGAGGAAGACGAGCCCGATGAGGGCTCCGACAGCGGGTTCGAGGCTGGTGAGGATGCCGAAGACGCCCGGCGGGAGGCGGCGCAGCGCCTCCATCTGGAAGGTGTACGGCAGCACGCTGGAGAGCACCGCGACCGCGGCGGCGACGGCCAGGACCGACGGGTCCAGGAGGCGCGGGCCGGCCTGGACGATGCCGTACGGCAGGCTGAGCAGCGCGCCCCAGCACACGGCGAGCGCCAGCCCGCGGCCGTCCGGTACGTGTGCGGCGAGGCGCTTCCCGACGAGGATGTAGCCGCCCCAGCAGCAGCCGGCGAGGAGACCGCAGAGCAGCCCGGCGGCGTCCAGCGGCACGCCGGAGCCGCTGAGGAGTACGACGCCCGCGGCGGCCAGCGCGGCCCACAGGAGGTCGGCCGGCCGTCGGGAGGAAACCAGCGCGATGGCGAACGGCCCGATGAACTCCATGGTCGTGGCCGCGCCCAGCGGCACCCGCTCCACCGCCTCGTAGTAGCTGAGGTGGTGGACCGCGATCAGGGTGCCGGCGCCCAGGGCCAGCGACCACGTCGTGCGGTCCCAGCGCCACCCCGGCCGCCAGACCGCGACCAGCACGATCGCCGCGATCACCAGGCGGAGCGCCACCACGCCCGCCGGCCCCACCACGGGGTACAGACCGGTGGTCAGGGCAGCGCCGCCCTGGAGGCCCAGCACCCCGCCCAGCACGAGCAGCGGGGCCGGCACCTTCCTCAGTCCGAGACCGATCAGTTCGGTGGCCGGGCGGCGCAGTGCGGCGGGCGGGGCGATGGTTCCTCCTCGGTGGGCGACGCGGGTGCGCGCCGCGGGGCGGCCGGCGGGGGCCGGACGTGGTCATGAGCCGGTCGTGCGTGCCGCTCGGCCGCTCAGCTCCGTACGAGCCGGCCGGCGGGTTCGGCGGTGTCCGGCACCGCCGGCGCGGCGGGCGCGGTACGGAGCCGGGCGCGCAGCTCCAGCAGGCGCCCGGCCAGCGCGGCCGTGTCCCCCGCTCCGTACCGCTCGGGCTCGCCGGGCAGATGAGGCGCCAGGGCCGCCCGGCAGGCGTCGCCGAACCAGGTCTCGCCGGCCGGCGTCACCACGGCCCCGTCGTGCGCGGCCATCCGCATCTGCCAGTCGACGGCCTTCTTCCGGGTGAGCCCCGCGGGCAGGTCGAGGGTGACCTCGCCGCCCTCGACGCGTACCGGATAGCCGCCGGGCAGGCCGAGCGGCCCCGGCAGGTCGGCGTGGACGGCGTCCCCTGCGGCCAGCCGGGCCAGCACGACGGCGGCGCTGTGCCCCGTCACCGCGTTCAGTTCGGTGCGGGAGCAGGCGCGATGGCGTCGCAGCAGGCCGGTGACGCCCGCCACCGGCCGGTCGTCGAGCCAGGCCCGCAGCTCGTCCCCGGGGTCTTCCGGGGTGTGCAGGTGCGCGTGGTGCGCCAGGACGCGCAGCCGCCGCCCGGGCTCCGGACGCAGGGCCGCCCGCAGTCCCGCCGCGAGGGTCGCCGCGTTCCCGACGCCGCACAGCACCGGCAGCCCCTCCGCGTGCAGCAGGGGGTTCACCGCGTCGGGGTAGCAGGCGTTCACCAGCAGGGCCGGTGCCGCGCTGCGCCGTACCGCCTCGGCGACGCGGCGGGCGAGCAGCGCGTGCAGCGGCAGGCCGACCCCGAAACCGCCCCGGGCGAGCAGGTCGGTCCAGGCCGACGGTGCGTGCAGGTTCTCCCACGGCGACTGGACGGAGGCGCAGTGCGCCACGACGCGCGGCCGGACGCTGTTCAGCGCCCGTACCAGTGCGTCCGGGTCGGCCGCGTCGACGGCCGTGGCGACGAACCGGGTGGGGCGGCCGGAGACGGCGGCGCGTGCGGCGGCGACGGCGGCGATCTCCTGCGCGGCCTCGCCGGAGCGGGCCAGTACGGTCACCCGGTCGGGGGCCGGGTCGGCGGCCACCGCGAGCGAGCAGCAGATCGCCCGGGCGAGCGATCCGCTGCCCACCACGGCGATGCCGCCGGGCGTCCCTGCCGTCATGCCGTCTCCAGGTGGGCGATCTGGATCCGGCGCAGATGGCGGCCGATGTCGGTGAACGCCGTACGGGCGTGCAGCATGCGCCAGTTGTCGAAGACGAGCATGTCGCGGCGCTCGTACTGAATGGCGGTGTGCTCCCGGGCGAAGAACTCCCTGGCCGAGTCCAGGAGCGGACCGATGCGCGGATCGTCCTCGCGCACCAGGTTGTTGAACGAGTAGCGCACGATGGTGCCGTCGGGGTGGTCCTCGATCACGGGGTGCCGCGGGTGCAGGTCGAGTCCCAGGTGCCGCATCGCGTCGGTGGTCTCCCAGGACCAGACGCGTTCCCGCAGGAAGGCACGGTCGTCCTCGTCGAGAGAGGCGACCCAGGCGTGGGCGTCGGCGAGTGTCGTCTCACCGCCGGCGCCGGTGTTGGGCGTCTGGCACCACAACGCGAGGTACCGCGGGGGCAGCCCCTCGAAGTCGTACCCCTCGGAGTGCGGGTAGAGGGGCTTGGTGTTGCCCGCGTGGTAGAACTCCTCCATTCCGGGCTCCGGCCGGACGTCCCCGACGAGGACGCCGGTGTACTGGGGGACGAAGCCGCCGAGGCCCTTGCAGAACGCCACCGGGTCGAAGGTCTCGGGCACCTTGCTCATGAGCACGTACCCGTGGCGTTCCAGCAGGTCGTCGAAGGTCTTGCGGGCCAGGTCGGTCGCGAGGGGCCCGCCGTTGAAGTCGGTGAGGGACAGCAGGCTTTCCGGGTGCCTGGGCATGACTGCTCCTTCTCTTCTGCGTGTCATCGGGTGGTCCGGCGCTGCCGGCGGCTCAGGCGGGGCGTGCGGCTCGGACCGCCGCGGTGACGTGCCGGGCGAGGTCGCCGGCGTCGTCGGCGGTGACGCGCAGGTGGGCCGGTACGGGGCGGTAGTCGTCGCAGGTGTAGCTGCCCGAGCCGTGTACGAGGAGGTCGTCGCTGTCGGGCAGCAGTCCGCGGTCGGCGGCGTTGAGGGTTCCGGTGAGGGCCATCACGAGCGACCACTCGCGCAGCCGGCGCGGGTCGGCGGGCAGCGCCGCTCCGGTGTCCGCCAGCATCCGGCGGATCTGCGCGTAGCGGTTCAGGCACTCGTGCAGCGACACCACGACGCCACCGCCCCCGTGGGCGGCGATGAGCGGGTCCATGCGGGCGGACGTCACCGGGCGGCGGGTGTAGAAGGTCGCGTCCAGCTGCTCGTCGGGGTCGAAGGTGCTGGTGGGGAAGTGCGGGTCGGTGTCCTGCCGGTACAGCCCGTCGCCGGGATCGCGGCGGTAGGTGGGCAGGTTGTCGCGGCTGTGGCTCCCGTGCCGGAGGCTGAGCACCATGTCGGGGGTGCCCAGGTGCTGTACGAGGAAGTAGCGCGCGGCCGGCAGGGGCGCGCCGCCCGCGCGGGCCACGGCGGCATGCCCGAGGTCATGGCCCAGCAGCCCGAATGCGCTGGAGACGGAGTGCACATGGGTGCGGCTCGACGTCCGGGGCAGCAGGTCGCGTTCGGCGAACGCCCGGAGCAGGTCGGCGGCCCGGTAGTTGTCGAGGCCGAGGGTGTACCAGAGCCGTACTCCGTAGCGGCGGCGCAGCTCGTGCGCGTGCGTGGAGACGAAGGCGGTGGCCAGGTCCTTGACCGCGGCCGGCTCCGCGCCGTCGTGCACCACCAGGGGGTTACGGGAGCGCAGTTCGGGGTCGTCGCTGAGCGCCGAGGACCAGAGTTTGGCCACCGAGGCGGCCGGTACCACGCTGGTGATCTGCAGCTGATCAGACGTCACCAGGCCGCATTCGATAGCGCGTTGCACGGCGTCGCGGAGCGCGGTCGCCTTGTTGGCGGAGGACGGCGTGACGATCATGATCGGCTCGCCGGTGTCCGTGATGTGGCGTACGGCGCGGGCCACGATGGTGAGCGAGGCGAGCGTCTTCGTCGTCCGCGTGCCGGGGTTGCGCATCAGGTCGAGCAGGCGGAGCCGGTGCCCGCGGTAGTCCGGGAGGTCGGCCACCGCGATGCCGGAGACCGAGAAGAACCGCTCCAGTGCGTCCGTGGGTTCGGGGAGGCGGAACGCGGGCGAGAAATCCGCGTCGCCGGAGCCGGTCCTGGCCTTCTCCAGCGTCGCGAACTCCGGTGCGAGTGCGGTGCGGTAGCGGGTGAGCGCGTCGGCCACCGGGGAGGGGACGGAAAGCGTGGTCGTCAAGGCATTCCCGTTCGGTGTGGGTGAGGTGTGGGAGAGGTGCGTGCGTACGGGCCGGGCCCCTCGCCGGGCCGGTACCGGTGCGGTACCGGCCCGGCGAGGGCGCCGCGGCGGGGCCGGTGTCAGGCGCCGGCGACCTGGTCGCCGCGGACGAGGCCGCTGCCCGGCGGCACCTCGGCGGGGTCACCGCCGAATCCCGTGATCGTGTTCTTGGCGTCCACGAAGACGACCTTGGGCTCGAAGGTGTCGGCCTCCTGCGGGGTGACCGTGGCGTAGGAGACGATCAGCACCAGGTCTCCCACCTGGGCCTGGCGGGCCGACGGCCCGTTGACGCCGATGACACCGGATCCCCGCGGCCCCTCGATGACGTAGGTCGAGAGGCGGGCCCCATTGGTGACGTTGACCAGGTCGACCTTTTCGTGGCGGCGGATGCCGGCCGCTTCCATCAGGTCCTGGTCGATGGTGATCGAGCCGACGTAGTTCAGGTGCGACTGCGTGACGGTGGCGCGGTGGATCTTCGCTTTGAGTGTCTCGAAGTACACGGTGGCCCTTCGCTGGAACGTGCGGTCGGACGGTGTGCTCGGAGTGCCGCGGCGTCGGCGAGACTGACAGGCGGCGAACCGGAGCCACAAGCCCTGAAGGACCATGGAATCCGTACGTTTGACGGGGCGTTAGGCGTGGAAACCACGGTCGGCCCCGTGTCTTTTACTGCGCTCCCCCACGTCGGAATTCCGCGGTCCGTGCACTCGGCGAAGATCACATATTTGCTTTCCCTTTACGGTGGCGGCGCAGAGGGGCCGCGATCGGCCCCGTACGGAGGCGCCCTCCGCACGACGACGGCCGGGGTACGGGGGCGTGCCCCGTACCCCGGCCGTGCGGCGAGCGCCCTACTTCCGCGGAGGCGGGCCGTCGAGCGGGCGGCCGAGTACGCCGGGGCGGCGCTGCCGGGGCAGCGGGCCCCCGGGCGGGCGGTAGTCGACGCCGAGGGCGGCCAGGCGGGCGTAGTGGGCGGTCATCCGCGCCTCGAAGGCGGCGAAGTCCCGTTCCGCCGGGGCCGGGAGCCGTGACCAGGCGACCTCGGCGAACGCGGCGAGCCGCGGGAACACCTGGTAGTCGAAGCGGGCGCGGTTCTGCATGACCTCGCTCCAGACATTGGCCTGGGTGCCGAGCACGTGGCCGGCCGCCTCCGCGGAAAGCCCCGGCGGCAGGGGGTCGAACCGGTAGACGTCCTCCAGGGTGCGGACGTACGCGATGGGCATCGGTTCGTCGGGACCGCCGTGCTCCCGGAAGTTGAGGTACACCTGCTGCTCCGGGCACATCACGACGTCGTGCCCGGCCTCGGCAGCGGCGATGCCGCCCGCGTAGCCGCGCCAGGAGGAGACCGCCGCGCCGCCGGGGAGGCCGCCTTCCAGGATCTCGTCCCAGCCGATGAGCCGGCGGCCACGGGCGGTCAGCCAGTCGTCGAAGTGGCGGATGAACCACGACTGGAGTTCGTCCTCGTCGGCCAGGCCCAGTTCCGCGATCCGGGCCTGGGCTGCCGGGGACCGCCGCCACTGGTCCTTGGGGCACTCGTCGCCGCCCAGGTGCACGAAGGGCGAGACCTCGGCCGGGAAGAGGTCGAGCACCTCCTCCAGGACGCCCTCGTAGAAGCGCAGGGTGGCATCGGTGGGCGCGAGGACGTTCGGGTTCACGCCCCAGGTGTCCCACACCTCCAGTGCCGAGGTGTCGATGACGTCGGTGTTGCCGAGTTCGGGGTAGGCGGCGATGGCGGCCTGCGAGTGACCGGGCACCTCGATCTCGGGGACGACGCGGATGTGCCGTGCGGCGGCGTACGCGACGATCTCCCGGATGTCGTCCTGGGTGTAGTAACCGCCGTGCGGCGTCTCGTCCCACAGCTCCGAGGCGCGGTGGCCCCACTTGGTCCGCGCGCGCCAGGATCCGACCTCGGTGAGCCGCGGGTAGCG
Organism: Streptomyces sp. NPDC050806; assembly: GCF_055586425.1. Lineage (NCBI taxonomy): Bacteria > Bacillati > Actinomycetota > Actinomycetes > Kitasatosporales > Streptomycetaceae > Streptomyces > Streptomyces sp. NPDC050806. The sequence goes on from NZ_JBVJIF010000004.1 coordinate 472,330, forward strand.
CGTGATCTCGATGCGCCAGCCCTGGTCGTCGGTGAGGTGGAAGTGGAAGACGTTCAGCTTGTGCGCGGCGAGCAGGTCGAGGTAGCGCAGGACGTCTTCCTTGGGCAGGAAGTGCCGGGCCACGTCGAGCATCAGGCCGCGCCAGCCGAACCGGGGCCCGTCCTCGATCCGTACGGCGGGCAGGCGCCAGGCGCACTCGGGGCGAATGGGGGCGCGGCGGAAGGCGTCGGCGCCGAGGAGCTGGCGGAGGGTCTGGGCGCCCCAGAAGACGCCGGCCGGGTCGCCGCCGGTGATCCGTACGGAGCCGTCGGTGGTGTCGAGCCGGTAGTGCTCAGCGGCGAGTTCGGGGGCGACGGCGAGGGTGATCGTGCCGGGCGCGCCGGCGGTACCGGGCGGCAGCGGCAGTCCGAGCGCTTCGCCCAGGGTGGTGCGCAGCCACCGCTCGGTGTCCGCGGTGCCGGGACCGGCCGCGAGTGCGGTGCCGGCGTCCAGCGTGCAGCCGTCGCCGGGGACGGCGTCGCCGCGCACGGGAGCGGGGATGAGTGCGGGGTCCGTGGTGCCGGTCGTCGAACGGTTCATGGTGATCAGTCCTTGACCGCACCGCCGAGCCCGGAGACCAGGCGGCGCTGTACGAGTACGAAGAAGACCAGTACCGGGACGGTCATGACCGTGGAGGCGGCCATGATCCCTCCCCAGTCGTTCTCATCGGGCTTGAAGAACACCAGCAGGGCCATCGGCAGTGTGGACTGCGAGACGTCGCTGATGAGGAACGATTTCGCGAACAGGAAGTCGTTCCAGGTGGAGATGAAGGAGAAGACGCTGGTCGCGGCCAGGCCGGGGAAGACCAGAGGGAAGAGGATCCGCCACAGGAAGCGGGCACGGCTCGCGCCGTCGATGGCGGCCTGTTCCTCCAGCGCCTCGGGCACCGCCTTGACGAAGCCGCGCAGCATCCAGATGGCGAACGGCAGCGAGAAGGCGAGATGCGGCAGGATCAGCGAGCCGAGGGTGTTGAGCTGGCCGAAGTCCCGCATGAGGAAGAACAGCGGGATGGTCAGTGCCTCGACCGGCACCATCTGCGCCACCAGGAACATGATCAGCAGGGTGGTGCGGAACCGGAAGCGGAAGCGGGTGACCGCGACGGCGGCCAGGAAGGCGACGAGCGCGGAGGCGACGACGACCGTGCCCGCCACGATCAGGCTGTTGAGGAAGTACCGGCCGAAGTCCTGCTGCGCGAAGACACGGCGGAAGGCGTCGAGGGAGGGGGCGAGGGTCCAGGGGCGCGGCTCGGTGGACTGGATCTCGCTCGCCGGCTTGAAGGCCGAGAGCACCATCCAGTACAGCGGGAACGCGACGAGGGCGGCGACGATGACGGCGGCGGCCTCGGCGGCGAGCCGGCCGGGGCGCCGTATGCGGAAGGTTCCGGACGGGCTCACAGTTCCTCCCCCTGGCGTCGCACGATGCGCAGGTGGACCAGCGTGACGGCGAGCAGGATCAGCAGCATCACCACGCCGATCGCCGAGCCGAGGCTGTACTGCGAGGACGCGAACGCCTTCTGGTACGCGTAGACGTTGAGCACGAGGTTCTGCCGGGCGATGCCGCCACCGCCCGTCATGACGTAGATCTGGGTGAAGATCTTGAAGTCCCAGATCACCGACTGGATGGTGACGACGAGGAGGATCGGCCGGAGCATCGGGGCCATGACGGAGCGCCAGATGCGCCACTGCGAGGCGCCGTCGAGCGAGGCGGCCTCCAGGACTTCGGCGGGGATGGCGCGGATGCCGGCGTAGACGGTGACCATCACGAACGGGAACGAGCACCAGACGACTTCGAAGAGGACCAGGGCGAAGGCGCTGTAGCGCCCGTAGGTCCAGGAGAAGTCGCCCAGCCCGAGCACCCTGTTGACGGGCCCGAAGTCGGGGTCGAACAGGAAGACCCAGACGGTGGAGCCGGTGATGGCCGGGGTGGCCCAGGCGCCGAGCGCGGCCAGCATCAGGAGGAGCCGGGGCACCGCCCGCACGCGGGTCAGCAGGACGGCGAGGGCACAGCCGACGAACAGGGTGGAGAGCACGCAGGCGGCCGCGAACAGCACGGTGGCGAGGAGCACCCGCCAGAACTCGCCGTCGCCGAACAGCGTCGCGTAGTTGCCCAGCCCCTGGAAGGAGGTCGGCTGCCCGCCGCTGACCTGGGCCTGGGTGTACTCCAGGAAGGAGATCAGGCCGAGCTGGTAGATCGGGTAGACGAGCAGCGCGGCGAGTACGGCGAGCGCGGGCAGCAGATAGAGCCAGGGTGTCCAGCGCGGGTGGCGCAGGCGCGGGGCGGTCAAGGGCGCGGTCCTCACTGCGCTGCGGTGAACGCGGCGTCCATCCTGCCGGCCGCGTCGTCGGCGGCCTTGTCCACGCCCTTACGGCCGCTGACGATCTCCTGGAACATGGTGGGGAGGATCAGCGAGGTGTCAATCTGGCCCCAGGCGGGCGAGGCGGGCACGGACTTGGCGCCGGCCTGCAGGGTCTTCACGAACGGCTCGACGAACGGCTCCTTCTCGGCCGCCTCGTCGAGGACGTCGCGGTAGGTCGGCAGGAAGCCCATGGCGTCGAACAGCCGGCGCTGGGAGTCCTTGCCGGTCAGCGACTTCATCAGGTCCACGGCCAGGGTGCGGTGCGAGGTGCTCTTCAGGACGCCGATGTTGTTGCCGCCGGCGAAGGCCGGGGCGATGGAGTTCTTCTGCACGCCGGGCAGCGGGACGACGGCGTACTTCCCCTTGACCTTGCTCGCCTCGACGGCGGCGTGGCTGAAGTCGCCGCCGATCGCCATGGCGGCCTTGCCGGAGGTGAAGGCGGTGACGGTGGCGTTGCCGCCCAGCGAAGCGCACTTGTCGGCCGGGCAGTTGTCGTCGCCGAAGAGCGAGGCGTACGCGCTGATGCCCTTGCGGGCCTGCGGTGTGTTGACGGCCGCCTTGTAGGTGCCGTCCTTCTTCACGGCGAGTTCGCCGCCGTTGGCCCAGAGGAAGGGCAGGGCGCCGTAGGTGTACGCGCCGCCGACGGCGAGGCCGTAGAGGCCGGGCCGGGCCTTGTGCACCTTCTTCGCGGCGGAGATCAGTTCGGCCTGCGAGCGGGGCGGCTCGATGCCCAGGTCGTCGAGGACGTCGGTGCGGTAGTACAGCGCGCGGACGCCGACGAAGAACGGCGCGCCGTAGACCTTGCCGTCGACCGTCACGGACTGCTCGGCGGTGGGGTCGGCGTCCTTGGCATCACCCCACGCCTTGAACTCGGTGGTGACGTCGGCGAGTCCGCCGTCCCGGACGTAGCCGGCGGTGTCGGTGTTGCCGTACTCGATGAGGTCCGGCGCGCTCTCGGGGTCGTTGAAGGCGGCCTTGATGCGCTGGGCCCGGGTGTCGACCGGGATGTACTCGACCTCCACGTCGGTGCCCTTGTGCCGCTTCTCGAAGTCGGCGACGGCCGCGTCGACCACCTTCTCCTTGGGCTTGTTGCCGACCTCGCGGAACAGCCACACGCGCAGTGTCCCGCTCTTCTCGTCCTCCGGTGCGCCGCTGCCCGAGGTCTGGGGCGCGCAGGCGGTGACGGTGACGCCTGCGAGAGCAAGTGCGGCCAGTGGAGCGGCTATTCGGGCGAACGGCTTCATCGATACCCCTACGGATCGAGCGTTGCAACATATGCAATGAACGTTTCGCTCTGCACAACTGGCGTGGAGCATATGGCGGCCGAAGGGCGGGGACAAGGTCTACACCAATTCGTGATCCACGGCGGGGGATGCAGAATCGGCCAATCGACTTAAGGCGATTGTCTTAGTAAGACACGCGTCTTACGGTGGCCGGGAAGCCGACGCCCGGAGGAGCCCCCCCATGACCGACGAGGCCACACCGATCCCTGACTACCCGTTCGACCAGCCCCACGTGCTGGAACCGCCGCGCGAATGGGCCGAGAGCCGGTCCAAGTGCCCGGTCTCCCACGTACGGATGCCGAGCGGCGACGTCGTGGGCCTGCTGACCGGGTACGACGAGGTCCGCACCCTGCTCGCCGACCCGCGCTTCAGCCGCGACCTGTCCCGCAAGGGCGCGGCCCGCCTGTCGAACACCGAGGACGGCGGACTGTTCAGCCGGACCACCGCCGGCACCGCCGACATCCAGGAGGGTCCCGGGCACCAGCGGTGGCGGCGGCTGCTCAGCCGGGCGTTCACCGTGAAGAAGATGGAGGCCTGGCGGCCCCGCGTCCAGGAGATGGCGGACGAACTGATCGACGCCATGCTCGCCAAGGGCTCGCCGGTTGACCTCCGGCGGGAGCTGGCACTGCCGCTGCCCGTCCGGGTCATCTGCGCGCTGCTGGGCGCGCCGAGCGAGGACCAGGACAAGTTCGCGCACTGGTCCGAGGTGGCGCTGACGCTGACCAAGTACTCGCAGCAGGAGGTCGACGAGGCATCGCAGGCGTTCCTGGACTACGCCTCGGACCTCGTGGAGCAGAAGCGCGCCCACCCCGGCGACGACCTGCTCAGCGAGCTGACCCAGATCTCCGACAGCGAGGACGGCCGGCTCAGCCACGACGAGCTGGTGTCCACCGCGCGCGGCCTGCTGCTCGCCGGGCACGAGACCACCTCGAACATGATCCTCAAGATGACGGCGCTGCTGCTGTCCGAGCGGGAGCGGTACGAGGCCGTGGTCGCCGACCCGGAGCTGGTCACCGGCACGGTGGAGGAGTCCCTGCGGATGGACCCGATCGCCGGCGTGGGCATCCCCCGCTTCATCACCGAGGACATCGAGGTCGGCGGGGAGCCGGTCGGTACGGGCAGCAGCCTGCTGGTCAACCTGGCCGCCGCCAACCGGGACGAACGCAAGTTCCCCGAGCCCGACCACTTCGACCCGCGGCGCGAGAACAACAGCCAGCACGTCACCTTCGGTGCCGGGCCGCACTTCTGCGTCGGCCAGACGCTGGCCCGCGTGGAACTGAAGGTCGTACTGGACACCTTCGTCCGACGGCTGCCCGGTCTGCGGCTGCGGGACACCCCTGAACAGCTGCGCCAGCGCGACGGGGTGGCCGCCGGTGGCCTGCAGGAACTGTGGGTCACGTGGTGACGCGGCGCACCACCGGACGGCGGGAAACGAGGAGGTAGCATGAAGATCACCGTGGACCAGGACGCGTGCTGCGGCAGCGGGTTGTGCGTGATCAGAGCCGACCGGGTGTTCGACCAGCGGGAGGAGGACGGTGTCGTGATGCTGCTGGACGAGGCACCGTCGCCGGAGAACTTCGAAGACGTGCGCGCCGCCGCCGCGGGGTGCCCGACCGGAGCCATCCGACTCGCGGAATGAAGACGACCGCGCCGGCCGCCTCGCCGTCCCCCCGCTCGGTGCTCGCACGCAACAAGCTGATGCGCACCGCGGAGCGGCTCTATGCCGAAAGGGGCTTCGCGAACGTCTCCGTACGGCAGATCAGCGAGGCGGCCGGCCAGCGCAACAACTCCGCCGTGCAGTACCACTTCAACGGCCGTGACGAGCTCATCAAGGCGATCCTGTCGAGCTACACGGACGTCATCGAGGAGCGCCGCATCGAGATGGTCGAGGCGCTCGGCGGCGGCCGGACGGTGTCCCTGGAGGAGCACTTCGGGTGCCTCATCATGCCGGGTGTCGAGCACCACATCGAGGCACCGGGGCCGACCTGGGGCGCCCGGTTCTTCGCCCAGGCGCTCGTCGAGCCGGCGCTGCGCGCGTACGTGATACAGGAGCACCTGAACACCCCGTCGCACCGCATCCTGGACACGTACGGCGCGGTGCGGCGCAAGGACGTCGACCCCGGCCTGCTCCAGCGGCACAACGCGATGGTGCGCCAGCTCAGCGTGCACGCCTTCGCCGAGCTGGAGCACGACCTGGCGAACGGCCGGATCGACCACTCCGAGACCGAACAGCGCTGGCGGCAGCTGGGCGAGGATCTCATCACCGCCCTCTGCGGCCTCTCGGCGGCACTGCTCGGGCGGGGGTGATCCGGCCCGTCGGTCACGGGCCGGGCCGCCCGGCGGCGCACGGCCCCTACGGTCTCCGGGCCGCCCCCGTCTCCCGGGCTGCCCGTACGAGCGCGGCGTTGTCCGGTGCTTCCGTGCCGTCGGGCAGGACCAGGACGTCCTCCAGCCCGACCCTGGTGTCCAGCCCCAGCCGGACGGCCGCCCGCAGGACGGGCCACGCACTGCCGTCCTCGCCGTGGAGCAGCACCGGGGACGGCCGGACCGGGGCGAGCTCCGCCAGCAGGGCGAGGGCCACCCGCTCGGCCGTCGCCGCATCGGTGTCCGTGACCTCCGCGAGTACGCGCAGCGTCCGTCCCGCGAAGGGTGAGGCGCAGAAGCGGCGTGCCGCGTCCGTGCCCGAGAAGATGCCCGCCTCCACCCCCACTCCGCGCTCCAGGAGCGCCTCGGTGACCTGCTCGGCGCCGTCCTCGTGCCAGTTCACGGACGCGTGATCGGGCAGCACCGTCCAGGAGCGCACCAGCGCCGCGCGCTCCCCCGGGTCGGGGGCGGCCCACGCGCCGGTCGTCACGCCGATCCGTACGCCGCGCGGCACGGCACGGCGTACGGCGGTGACCGCCTCCGCGACGAGGCGCGGCTCCAGGGCATCGCGTCCCTCGGCGTCCTTGGGATGCAGATGGATGTCCGCAGCGCCCGCGGCCACCGCCCGGGCGGCTTCCGCGGCCAGCTCGCTCGGTGACACGGGCAGGGACCGGTGCTCCGCGCGCGTCCGCGGCCCGTTCAGGCATACCTGCAACATGGCCGCGACTATGCCATCACCCGCCCGTGGGCGGGCCGTGGGCGGACAGGAGGTCATGCGGTGGTTTCGCCGTGCGTGCCCGCCGCCGCCCGCGCATTGCGGGTCAGCGCGTCGCGGGCCAGGGCGGCGTTGTGGGCGAGGTGGGCGGGGGCGAGCAGGGTGTCGTGGGTCCCGGAGCCCTCGATACGTACCGACCGGGTGCGGGAACTCTCCTCCCAGCCGGCCCGTTTTCCGAGTACGTACGGCAGTCCGCTCTCCTCGGCGGAGATCACCGTGATCGGGGCGGTGATCGTGCCGAGATTGGGGGTGCGGCAGCAGAAGCCGAGGAAGTCCAGGGCCTGGGCGACGGTTTCCTCGGTGCCGGGGCCGGGAGCGGTGCCGTCCCGACGGGAGAGTTGGGTACGCAGGTCCTTCTCGAAGCGGGACAGGGCCGCTTCGTCGAGCGGTTCGGCATGGGTGAAGCGGTAGGAGTCCAGCAGGACCAGCTGGGGGACCTCCCGGCCGCGGCGTTCGAGCTCCTTGGCCACTTCGAAGGCGAGGTTGCCGCCGAGGGAGTAGCCGAGGAGGGGGCAGGGGCCGGCAGGCTGGAGCGATTCGATCAGGTCGGCGCAGCGGGTGATTCCGAGGGCGTCGGGGAGACGGGGGACGTAGTCGAGTGCGATGAGGCTGAACTCGCCCAGGTGAGGCGCCAGTTCGCGGTAGAGCAGGCCGTGGCCGCCGGCCGGTGGAAAGCAGAAGAGGGTGCGTCCGGGATCCGCCTCGGGACCGAAGCGGACGTACGGCGTGGTGTCGGCGGTGTCCGCGGTGCTGTCGGTGACCGCACACTGCACCGTGCGGGCCATGCCGCGCAGCGTGGTGTCGGTGAACAGCCGGCCGACGGGGATCTCGACGGCGTAATCGGTACGGAGGTGGTGGATCAGCTCGATGAGGGCGAGCGAGCTGCCGCCGCTCTCGAAGAAGTCGTCCGACGGGCCGGCCTCTCGCCCGCCGAGCACGGTCCGCCAGTGCTCCGCCATCCGTGACTCGTACGGGGTGGCCGGCGGTTCGGGGGCCCGGTCGGCCGGTGGGGGTGCGGGGGCCGGGAGCGCGTCGGTGTCGAGCTTGCCGTTCGGCGTGAGGGGCAGGTCCGGGAGCTCCACGAAGTGGGAGGGGATCATGTAGGCGGGGAGCCGGCCCGCGAGGTGGCGGCGCAGCTCCGTCCGGTCGGGGCGCGCGCCCTCGGCCGGTACGTAGTAGGCGCAGAGGGCGTGGTCGCCGCCGTCGGCGGGACGGGTCGTCACATGGATCTGGCGCAGTGCGGCGCAGTCCGCGAGCTGGGCCTCGACCTCACCGGTGGCCACACGGTGGCCGCGCACCTTGACCTGCCGGTCCGCGCGGCCCATCAGGTGGAGGGTGCCGTCGGCGGACCAGCGGGCGAGGTCGCCGGTACGGCAGAGGGGGCCGCCACTCATGGCGTCGGTGCCGCCACTCATGGCGTCGGTGCCGCCGCTCACGATGTCGCTGCCTTCGCTCATGAGGTCGCCGCCGGCGCTCGTGACGCCGGTGCCGCCGATCCAGAGGTCGCCCGTCACGCCGGGCGGGACCGGTTCGCCGTGGCGGTCGAGTACGTATGCCTCGCTGTTGGGCAGGGGGCGGCCGATGGGGACGGTGAGGCCCGCGTCGAGGCCGTCCACGGGCCCTTCGAAGCAGGTGCTGTCGATGGTGGCCTCGGTGAGACCGTAGGAATTGATCAGGCGGGTCGCCGGCCCGCACAGGGCGTGCAGCCGCCGGTGTTCGCCGACCCGCCAGGTGTCGGAACCGACGATGAGGAGGCGCAGGAAGTCGAGCCGCTGTCCGGTCCGTTCGCAGTGGCTCAGCAGGGCGCGGGCGACCGCCGGGACGAACTCGGCGCAGTCCACCCGCTCCGTGACCATGGTCCGGTACAGCCGTGCGGTGTCGAGGATCAGGTCGCGGTCGGCGAGGAGCAGGGTGCCGCCGGAGCAGAGGGCGCGCACCACGTCACCGGTGAAGACGTCGAAGCACGGGCCGGCCATCTGCAGGTGGACGCGGGCCTCGTCGGCCAGGCGGTACTCCGCGTGCCAGGCGGCTTGCACCGAGGCGAGGTTGCGGTGGGTCACGCGTACGGCCTTGGGGCGGCCGGTGGAGCCGGAGGTGTGGAGGAGGTAGGCGGGCGCGTCCAGGCCGCCCCGGGGCTCGGGGGTGACGTCGGCCGACGCCCCGGCCGCCGGTTCGCCTGGGACCGCGAGTCCGTCCGGGACCGACAGCCCGTCCGGGACCGCCGGTTCGCCGGGGGCCGCCAGTTCGTCGGGGGTGGTGACCGTGGGGCCAGGGCTCGCGGGGCCGGGGCTCGTAGGGCCAGGGCTCGCGGGGCCAGGGATCGCGGGGCGGGGGTCCGCGGGCCGGTCGGTGACGACCAGGACGGCGCCGGCGTCCGTCACCAGCCGGTCCAGCCGCTCAGCGGGGTGGCCGGGGTCGAGGGGCAGGTAGCAGCCGCCCGCCCGCAGGACCGCGAGGAGCGTGACGATCAGCTCCGGTGACTTGGCCATCCGCAGGGCCACCACGGCGCCGTCCCGGACGCCCCGTGCGCGCAGCTGCCGGGCCATGACGCGGGACCGGTCGGCCAGCTCGGCGTAGGTCAGCCGGCGGGCGTCGCCGGAGCCGGTGGGGGCCACGACGGCGACGGCCTCAGGGTGTTCGGCGGCCTGCAGCACGATGGTCTCGTGGACGGGCAGATCGTGGCGGGCCGTCCGGTCGCTGCCGCTCCACCGGGTCAGGATGCGCTGCCGCTCCTCGGCGCCGAGGAGCGGCAGTTCGCAGGCGGGCGCCTCGGCGGGGGCGCGGGTGAGGGCGTCCAGCAGGTTCAGGTAGTGCCCGGCCAGCCGGCGCACCGTCGCCGCGTCGAACAGGTCGGTGTTGTATTTGAGGGTGCACTCGAAGCGGCCGTCCGACGGGTATTCGTAAGCGGCCAGGGTCAGATCGAACTGCCCTTCCTGGTCCGGCAGTTGGAGGTTTTCAATGCGGTGGCCCGCCAGTTCGTCGCCGAGCTGGTCGGTGAGCAGGGCGAACATCGTCTGGAACACCGCCGAGCGGCTGGCGTCGTGCGGCAGCCCGAGCTTCTCGACGAGGAGGACGAACGGGTACTCCTGGTTGTCCAGCCCGCCCAGCACCGTGTCGCGGGTGCGGCCCAGCAGGTCGGCGACAGAGGGGTAGCCGGCCATGCCGACGTGCAGCGGCAGCGGGTTGACGAAGTAGCCGTAGACCGGCGCGAACTCCTCGCGGGTACGCCCGCTGACCGGACTGCCGACCACGATGTCGTCCTGGCCCGAGTAGCGGTGCAGCAGCAGGTAGTACGCGCTGAGCAGCACCATGAAGGGCGTGACGTCGTGGCGGCGCGACAGCGCGTGCACCCGTGCGCCGAGTCCGGCGTCGATCTCGAAGGACTCCGACGCGCCGTTGTGGGTGGCCACCGCCGGACGCGGCCGGTCCGTGGGCAGTTCCAGGTCGGGAATCCGCTCCGGCAGATGGCCGCGCCAGTAGTCCAGCATCCGCTCCGCCTCGGGCCCGGCGAGCAGCCGATCCTGCCGGCTCAGGAAGTCCGGGTACCGCGCGGGCAGCGGCGCGAGCACGGCCGGTCTGCCGGTGCGCAGCGCGTCGTAGACCTCGAAGAGCTCCTCGACGAAGGTGAAGATGGACTGGGCGTCGGAGACGATGTGGTGGACGGCCTTCAGGAGGATCCAGCGGTCCGGTCCGGCGTGGTAGAGCCGCAGCCGGATCAGCGGGTCACTCGTGAGGTCGTACGGCCGCCGGTACTCCTCGATCATCCGCCGCCGGACGGCGTCCTCGTCCTCGCCGCGCACGTCGAACAGGGCCGTGTCGGCGCGCACGTCCGGCGAGATCCGCTGCACGGGCCGGCCCTCCTTCCGCACGAACGTGGTCCGCAACGCGGGGTGGCGTGCCAGGAGGGTGCGGAAGGCGGTGAACACCAGCTCCGGGTCCAGCTCGCCGTGGACAGTCAGCGCGCCGCCGATGTTGTAGGCGTGCGCGTCCGGGTCCAGCTCCTTCAGGAACCACAACGCCTTCTGGTTGTGCGTGAGGGGGTACTCCTCCTCGGCCCGCTCCTCATCAGTCCGCTGCTCCTCGGTCCGCCCCTCCTCGGTCCGCCCCTCCTCGGTCCGCTTCTCTTCCGTCCGCCCCTCCCCCGCGCCCGCCACGGGCAGCTCGACGGCGGAGGCGGACTCGGCCGCGGGGGCGGGCTCGGCCACACCGGCCGCCGCCAGACCCTCGTACAGCCGGGCGGCCAGCTCCGTGACCGGCTCCCCGCTGAGCAGGGCCACCACCGGGAGGGCGACGCCCAGTTCGGTGTCCGTCCTGGCCCGCAGCTCCATCGCCAGCAGGGAGTCCAGGCCCAGCGCGAGCAGTCCGGCGGCCGGGTCGATCCGGTCCTGCGGCACGCCCAGTACGGTCGCGACCAGCTCGCCGAAACGTTCGGCGACCAGGTGCCGCCGGGCCAGTTCGTCCGGTGCTGCGCGGAAGGCGTCCAGGAAGGTGCCGCGCGCCGTGCCGGCCGGCGCCGCGGCGGCGTCCGCCACCAGGTCCGCGATCAGCGGGGGCGGTGCGGGGTACCAGGCCGCCGCGGTCCGCCAGTCGGTGACCGTGGTGACGGCCAGGTGTGCCCGCTCCTGGCCGATGGTGCGTTCCAGTACGGCCATGCCGGCGGCGGGGGCGAGCGGGCTCATGCCGCGTGCGGTGCGGTAGTGCTCGGCGAGGCCGCGCTCCTCGATCATCCCGGCGTCCCAGGGGCCCCAGGCCAGGCTGAGCGCGGGCAGTCCCTGGGCGCGGCGGTGGTGGGCCAGCGCGTCCAGGAAGGCGTTGCCGGCCGCGTAGTTGGTCTGGCCCGCGGTGGTCAGCAGGGCGGCGACGGAGCCGAAGAGGACGAAGTGGTCGAGGGGCTCGTCACGGAGGCAGTGGTGGAGGTGGCGGCCGCCGGCCACCTTGGGGGCGTACGCGGCGTCGAACGCCTCCCGGTCCATCTGCGGCACGAGCGCGTCCCTGACCTCGCCGGCCAGGTGGAAGACGCCGCGGACGGGCGGCAGCTGCCGGCCGCGGTGGTCGGCGAGCCAGTCCGCGAGCGCGGTCTCGTCGGTGATGTCGAGCGCGACCGGGAGCGGCTGGGCGCCGAGTGCCTCCAGCTCGCGTACGAAGGCGACGCGCTGGCCGGCGGTGCTGCCGGGGTCGATGCCGTGCCACTGGGTGCGGTCGGGCAGCGGCGTACGGCCCACGAGGATCAGCCGCCGCGCGCCGCGTTCCACCAGGGTGCGGCAGAGCACCTGGCCGAGGGCGCCGAACGCGCCGGTCACCAGGTAGCAGCCGTCGGGGCGCAGCCGCAGGGGCAGCGGGCGGGTGAGGCCGGCGGCGGGCCGGAGCCGGCCGGTGCGGCGGCGGTCGCCGCGCAGCGCGATCTCCTCCTCCCCCGCGGTGCCGAGTTCGCGCCAGAGCGCCGCGGCGTCCCCCGTGGTGCGGTGGGCCGGGAGGTCGATCAGTTTGCCGCGCCGGTCGGTGAGTTCCTGCTGCCACAGGACCCGGCCGACGCCCCAGGCCGCGGCGCCCAGCGGTTCGACCGGGTCGCCGTCGGCCGCTGCCTGCGTGCCGCGGGTGACGATGTGCAGCCGGGCGCCGGGCTGCGCGGCGGGCAGCAGCTGGGCGAGGCGGACCAGCGAGCGGGCGCCGAGGTCGCGGCATCGCGCCAGGTCGGCCCCGGTGCTGTCGGCGAGCGGTGGCTGGTCCAGGTTCCACAGGTGGACGACGGCGTCGAAGCGGGCGTCGAGGTCGTCGAAGAGGCGCGGCAGGTCGTCGTCGGCGTCCGGCCGTACGGTGGACTCGTCCGGACCGTGCGCGTACCGGGTGCCCGGCCGTACGAGGTGGCAGCGGGCCCCGTTTTCCCGGGCCAGTGCGGCCAGCTCCTCGGCGACGGTGCCGGAGTCGGCGAGCAGGAGCAGCGCTTCGGGCGGTGCGGTGGTGTCCGCCGGTGGTGGGCTGTCGGTCCAGACGATCTCGGTGAGCCAGTTGTCGGGAGTGGCGGGTCCCCCGACGGCCGCGGCGCGGTCGACGTCCACCGCGCGGAGGCCGGTGACGCGGCCGAGCGGTGTGCCGTCGTCGGCGTACAGCGCGAGGTCGCCGGTGATCTGCGTGTCGTCCCGCCGGGTGAGGGTGGCGTGCGCCCAGAGCGGCCCGTCGCCGACGGGGTCGAGGCGTACCTCGGCGATCGAGAGCGGCAGCCGGATTCCTCCGGTCGTCCGGTCGTCCGTTTCCAGGACGGTGGTCAGGAGGGTCTGGAACGCGGCGTCGAGCAGGGCGGGGTGGCAGTGGTCCGGGGCCGGCCCGCGGATGAGCCCGTCCGGCGGCCGGATGCGGGCGAGCGCCTCGTCGGGGCCGGTCCAGACGTCTTCGATGCCCTGGAAGGCGGGGCCGTACTGGTAGCCCTGGCCGGCCAGTGCGGCGTAGCACTCGGCGCCGGAGAGGTGGTGACGGGTGCGGGCGCGGACCGCCGCGGGGTCGAGTGCGGGGCCGGGAGCGCGCCGCTGGCCGGTGCGGACCACGCCGGTGGCGTGGACGGTGCGGCCGGTCTCCCCCTGGGCCGTGGCGGCGGTGAAGGCGGCGCTGTCGGGGTCGAAGGAGAACTGGACGGCGGCCGGACGTGCGTCGTCGAGGAAGAGGGCCTTGGCGAGCCGGATGTCGGCCAGTGCGACCGGGGCGCCGCCGGTCATCGTCCGTACCGCCTGCGCCGCCATCTCCAGGTAACCGGCGGCGGGGAAGACGGCGTTGCCCTGGATCCGGTGGTCGGCCAGGTAGGGCAGCTGCTCGGTGTCGAGCCGGGCCTCCCAGGCGGTCCGGGCGTGTGCGGCGCGGCGGCCCAGCAGCGGGTGGTCGCGGTGGCCGAGCCGGAGCCGCGCGGTGCCTTCGGGCTCGGCCCAGTACCGGTCCCGGCGCCAGGGGTAGCGCGGCAGCGGGACCGGGCGGCCGGCCGGCTGGAGGACGTGCCAGTCCGGCTCCGCGCCGAGGGTGTGCAGCTCGGCGAGGGTCCGCAGGAACCGTTCCGGCTCGTCCTCCCGGCGGTGCAGCGAGGCGAGCGTGCGGCCTTCGACGCCCTTGGCCGCGAGGCATTCGGTGATCGAGTGCCCGAGCACCGGGTGCGGCCCGACCTCCAGGAAGACGCGGTGGCCGTCGTCGGCCAGCCGGTCGACGGCGGCCCGGAAGCGGACGGGCGCGCGGACGTTCTCCCACCAGTAGGCGGCGTCCAGTTCCTCGCCGGACGCGACGCCGGTCCGCGCGGTCAGGTACAGCGGCAGCTCGGCCGTACGCGGCTTGAGGTCCGCCAGGCCGTCCAGCAGCTCGTCCCGGACCGGGTCCATCCGCACGCTGTGGTACGGGACGTCGACCGACAGGAAACGGGCGAAGAGCTGCTCCCGTTCGAGGCCGGCCGCGAGGTCGCGGAGCGCGTCCGTGTCGCCGGAGAGCGTGACGCCGGTGGGGCTGTTGACCGCCGCCACCGACACCAGGCCGCGCAGCGGGCGGATCCTGCGTGCCGCCTCCGCCTCCGTCAGTCCGACGGCGAGCATGGTGCCGGTGCCGGTCAGCCGGTGCTGGAGGCGGCTGCGGTGCAGGATGATCTTGACGGCCTCGGGGAGGCTGTACACGCCGGCTTCGTAGCAGGCGGCGACCTCTCCGGTGCTGTGTCCGACCACGGCGTCGGGGCGTACGCCGTAACTGCGCCAGAGTGCGGCGAGGCCGGTCTGGAGCGCGAAGTTGGCGGGCTGGGCGAGCCAGGTCCCGCCCATTCTCGACGCGGTCTCGTCCGCGGCCAGTTCGTCGAGCAGGGACCAGCCGGCCTGTTCCCGGATTTCCCGGTCGCAGGCTTCGACGGCGGCCCGGTACACCGGTTCGGTGGCGAGGAGACGGCGTCCCATGCCCCACCACTGCGGGCCCATTCCGGTGAACACCCAGGCGGTGCGGCGTTGTTGGCGCTCCCGTCGGCGGCCGGTCAGCACCCGCGGGTGCGGCTCTCCCCGCTCGTACGCGGCGAGCGCCTCGTCCAGCGTGCCGGGGGCGTCCGGGGAGTACACCACCGCGAGCCGGTGCTCGTGGTGTTCGCGGCGGTGGGCGAGGGTGTGGCCGATGTCGGCGAGCGGGGGCGGGGTGCCGGGCGTGCCGGAGAGTTCGGCGCGGAGGCCGGCCGCGAGGTCGCGCAGCCCGTCGGGGTGGCGTGCGCTCAGCGGCAGGATGGTGGGGTGGTTCCGCGGCGTCCGGGGTGCCGGGGGCGGCTCGTGCGGCGGTTCCTCCAGCAGGACGTGGGCGTTGGTGCCGCCGAAGCCGAAGGAGTTGACGCCGGCCCGGGCCGGACCGTCGTGCGCGGGCCAGTCGACCAGCCGGTCCGGGATCCCGAAGGGCAGCGCGGCCGCGTCGATGGCGGGGTTGAGCCGCTCCAGGTTGAGGTGCGGCGGAATCTGACGGTGCTTCAGGGCCAGTACCGTCTTGATCAGTCCGGCGATGCCGGCCGCGGACTCGCTGTGCCCGATGTTGGTCTTGACGGAGCCGACGTAGCACGGTGCGCCGGGCGGGCGTCCGGTGGCCAGGACGCGGGCGAGCGCGTGGGCCTCGACGGGGTCGCCGACGGGGGTGGACGTACCGTGCGCCTCGACGTACTGGAGGCTGCCGGGTTCGACGCCGGCCTCGGCGCACACCCGCCGGACCAGGGTGACCTGCGCGTCCTCGCGCGGCACGGTGATGCCGTTGGTCCGGCCGTCCTGGTTCACGCCGCTGCCGAGCACCACCGCGTGCACGGGATCGCCGTCCCGCACCGCGTCGGCCAGCCGTTTCAGTGCCACCACGCCGACGCCCTCGGCACGGACGTAGCCGTCCGCCGACGCGTCGAAGGCGCGCGAGCGGCCGTCGACGGAGAGGAAGCCGCCCTTGGTCTCGGCGACGGTGTACTGCGGGGCGCAGTGCAGCAGTGTGCCGCCGGCCAGCGCGAGGTCGGTCTCGCCGCGCAACAGGCTCTGCCGGGCGAGGTGGAGGGCCACCAGGGAGGAGCTGCAGGCGGTGTCGAGGGTGACGCTGGGGCCGCGGAAGTCGAAGGCGTGCGAAATGCGGTTCGACACCATCGTCATCATGGTGCCGGTGGCGGTGTGCGTGCCCACGAAGTCCAGGTCGGAGAAGTGCAGCACGTTGTAGTCCGCCGTGAAAGCGCCGATGAACACGCCGACGTCGCGGCCCGCGAGGCCGGCCGGCGGCTGTCCGCCGTCCTCCAGGGCCTCCCAGGTGACCTCCAGGAGCTTGCGCTGCTGCGGGTCCAGGTGCGCGGCCTCGCGGGGGCTGATGCCGAAGAACTCCGGGTCGAACTCGTCGAAGCCGTCGATGTATCCGCCGCGGCCGCCGACCAGCCGGCCGGGCTTTGCCCGGTCCCGGCTGCGCAGCGTGGTGATGTCGTACCGGTCCGCAGGGGTCGGGACGATGCAGTCCCGGCCCTCCGCGAGGTTCCGCCAGAACGCCCGGTGATCGTTGGCGTGTCCGGGCAGTCGGCAGCCGATGCCGATGAGGGCGATCCGGTCACGGAGGTCGCAATCGGGCGCTTGAGTCATGAGCGCACGATAGAGGGGCAACCACGGATTGGTCGGGCACCCGTGCTGACGACACGTCAGGTCAGCTTGTCGGACAGTCGACCCGGCGGAAGGAGTGCCGCGCTACTCGGCCCCGCCGGGCAGGACGTAGCCGGAACCGTCCTCCGCTCCCCAGCCCACCTCGGCCGTACGCCTGTTGAGCGGGTCGGCGTCGGCGAACACGCACAGGGCCCGCAACCGCTGCCGGAGGCGGCGGGGGTCGGCGGGTGGGCCGCCGGGCGAGATGTCGGCGGCCAGCTTGTACGACCCGCGACTGCCGGCGCGCAGCAGGTACGTCAGGTGCCAGACGTCGGTACCGGGCAGCCGGTCCAGCAGGGAGGAAGTGAGGTCGTCGCGGTCGGTGAGGCCGTCGGCGAGCAGCAGCACCTGACCGGTGACCCGGTGGCCGCGCCAGAGGAACGTCACCGCGCGGTCACCGGCCTCCCCGGCGGCCTCTTCGACCAGGGGCGTGCCGCGCCGCTCGGCGTCCGCCCAGAATTCGGCGAGCAGGGTTCCGCGTTCGGCTTCGGTGGCGGTGGCGAGCCGGGCGGCGAGGCGTTCGACGCAGGGTCCGGCCGTGCGGAACGGCCGCGAGTCCTGAGCGTCGGGGCCGACGAGGACGTACATCTTTCCCGCTTTCCTGAGCGGCGGGCGGCCCCTGTGACCGCCCCGCCGCGACCATGTTTACTTAGGTTAGCCTAAGCTAACTTTATTGGTCACACGGATTTGCCCCGCCCCCGGAGGCCGCCCATGCGTCTGCTCGTCACCGGCCGCGCCGGATTCACCGGCTCGCCCTTTCTCAGGGCACTACTGTCCACCACCCCCGTCAGCACCCCACGCGCCGTCACCGTGCTCGACCCGTCCGCCGGCACCGGCACCGCCGGGCCGCCCCCCTTCGCCGGCCGCAGCTGCATCGACCACGTGCCCGGCGACCTCCACGACCGGCCGCTGATCCAGGAGTTGATGCGCCACCACGAGCTGGTCGTCCACCTCGCCGAGGAACCCGACGCGGCCCGCGCCGCCTCCGTCGACCTGCCGGGCACCCGCACCCTCCTCCAGTCGGCCGTGCACGCCGGGGTGACACGGTTCGTCTACGTCTACGACCACTACCGGGCGCTGCGGCTGACACTCGACGGCGGCGCGGCCGGTGAGGTGCACGACCTCGGCGACGGGGCCGAACTGACCGCCGCCGAGCTGACCGGACGGCTGCTCGCCGAGTGCGGCCGCTCGGGAGGCGCACGATGAGCTGCTGGCTGGTGACGGGCGCCGACGGCGAGGTCGGCCGCAGGCTGTGCGCGCTGCTGCGCGCGAACGGCCAGCGGTTCCTGCCGCTGGGCCGGGACGACCTCGACCTCGGCGACGCGGCGGCCGTGCAGTCCACCCTGCTGCGCACACGACCCGCCGTCGTCGCGCACTGCGACGCCCGGCACGGCACGGGTGAGATGCCCGCCGGCCCGCGTGCCGTCCGCGGCGACCTCGACGCCCTGCGGGTGCTCGCCCGCGCCTGCGGCCGGCTCGATGCCTGCCTGCTGCACCTGGCCGCCGGCCGGACGCTGTGCACGACATCGCTGTACGCGGCGCACGGCCGCACCGTGGTGCACGAGGAGCTGCCGGACACCGCGCCGGGCACCCCGCGACGGCACCCCGACGGCGGCTGCCGGGCACCGGACTGGGTGTGCGACGTGGCCGAGCGGCTCTACGCGCTGGGCAGTACGCCGGGCGGGCGGGCAGCCGGCGGGCCCCGCCCGGCACCCGCCGTCAGCGGTGCGCGCGGGCACCGCTGAGCGGCCGGCCGTCGTGGGCGGCGCGGCCCGGCACACCGAGCGGTGTGTGCGGGCCGCACTCCGCCAGCACATCGAACAGGCCCGCCACATGCGTACGCAGGCGCGCCGCCGTGTAGAGCCCCGGGTGGGCGGCGCAGTCGATGCGCGGCCCCGAAGCGCCGCCGTCGGCGCCGACGGTGAAGGCGAGGTCGTGTACGGGCCCGTCGGTGAGGGGGTGCGCGAGGGCGGGCGCGCCCGCGAGAGTGAGGCCGTCACCGGGCTCCCGCTCGGCGATCAGCGGACCCACCAGGGCCGGCCCCGTGGCGCCGCGTCCGAGGTCGCGCCGGAGGTCCGCCAGCGGGTAGCGCTGGTGGCGCCGGGCGGCCCGCAGGCCGAGGACGGTCTGCCGGATCAGCGTCGCGAAGGTGTCGTGCGGACGCACCGTCAGACACAGCGGGAGGACGTTGCGCAGCACGCCGGGGACGCTCAGCGCCGTCGGCCCGGTGCGGCCCGGCATCGGCACGCCGAGTACGACGTCGGCCGCGCCGGTGGTCCGCGCGACGTGCAGCCCCAGTGCCGCGGTGAGGACCTCGGCCCGGGTGGCGTCCAGCCCGGCGGTCAACTGCCGGATTCTCCGGACGAGATGACCGGGTACGGCCACGCTGTCGCGGAGGGCGGTGCGGGCGGGCGGCACGGTGCGGCCCGCGAGCACGGGCGGCGCGGGGCGGTCGCCCAGGGTGGCGGACCAATGGACCCGGTCGGCCGTGTACTGGTCGGACGCGCGGTACGCCGCCTCGTCCGCGAGCAGCGCCGAGAGCCGGCCGAAGGGGCTGTCCGGCGGGCGCAGACCGGCGGCGAGCGCGTCGTACACCTCGGCGGTCCGCCGGACGAGGAGGCCGCGCCCGAAGTCGTCCATGACGAGGTGGTGGACGCGCCGGTACCACAGCCAGCGGTCCTCCCCGACCCGGAACAGGGCGTACCGGAAGAGCGGTCCGCCCTGCGGGAAGGGGCGTTGCAGGTCCTCCGCCATCCAGGCGTGCGCCTCGGCTTCCGGGTCCGGCCGGTCGCGCAGATCGGCGCGGTACAGGGGGAAGCCCTTGCCCGGCGCCTCGATGACGAGCGCGCACTGCCGGGGGCCGTCGGCGGTGGCGAAGAACCGCATGCGCAGCGCGCTCGCCTCGCCGACCGTGCGCTGGAGGGCCTGCGCGAACAGGCGCGGCTCCAGCGGGCCGAGGATCTCCCGGTACTCGGCGCTCTGGTGTGCCGGACCGTCGGGGCCGTACCGCGCGTCCCACACCTCGCGCTGGGCCGCGGTGAGCGGCAGGGCGCGGGGGCACGCGGACGACGG
The DNA here is from genome assembly GCF_055586425.1 of Streptomyces sp. NPDC050806. Taxonomy (NCBI): domain Bacteria; kingdom Bacillati; phylum Actinomycetota; class Actinomycetes; order Kitasatosporales; family Streptomycetaceae; genus Streptomyces; species Streptomyces sp. NPDC050806. The sequence continues at coordinate 491,854 of NZ_JBVJIF010000004.1, forward strand.
GACGCATGACGCGCCGGCGAGCGGTTCCGGTATCGACATGACCCACCCCGATCTCAGTAAGGTAAGCCTAACCTAACATGATCCTCCGAGGGGGGAAGAGAGCGCCGACGGGCCCGGCGCCTAGGTGGCCGCCCTGACATGGGGTACCGCGCCGACCCGACCGCCTTCGCCGACGACCCGCTCCCCGTCGCCGACACCGGCCTCGCCGCGCTGCCCGTCCTGCTCACCGTCGTCGACGGCCGGCCCACGCACCGGGACGCGGCGCTGTGACCCGGGGCTGAGGCACCGGCCGGGCCGTACCGGTACCCGCCCTCAGGCGCCGTCCCGCGGGCCGGCCGCCGCCGCCGGCGGCATGTTGAAGGGCGTCACGATCTGGATCGTGGCGGGCGGAAAGGCGCCTTCGGGCGGCAGGGCGCCGTGCGCGCGCATCACGGTCTGGCAGGCGCGACGGACGTCCTGCCGCAGGTCGTGGTGGAGCACGGCGGAGATGCGGCGCTCGCGCAGCAGCCGGGTGTTGTCCTGGTCGAGGTCGTGGGCGATGAAGACGGCGCACTCCCGGCCGAGGTCCTCGAAGGCATCCACGGTCGCGGCGTTGCCGCCGCCCATCGAGTAGACCGCCGTGATGGCCGGATCGCGTTCGAGTGCCGCGAGGACCAGGTCCCGCTGGGTGGCGTCCAGGCCGTCGCTGCCGGTGACCTCCACCAGCGTGCGGTGCGGCTGGGTGCTGCGCATGGCGCTGCGGAAGCCCATCTCGCGCTCCTCCTCGCCCCGGAAGAAGCCGCGGCTGATGGTGGTGAGGACGTTGCCGGGCCGGTCACCGAGCCACTGGCCGACGAGGTAGGCGGCGGTGGTCCCGGCGGCCCGGTTGTCGATCCCCACGTACGCGCGGCGCGCGCTGCCGGGCAGGTCCGTGACGAGCGTGACGACGGGGATGCCCGCGGCGGCCAGCCGGCCGACGGCCGCCGCCACTTCCGGGACGTCCGGCGCCTTGAGCACGACGCCCTGGCTGCCACGCTTGGCGATCCTGTCCAGCGTGGCGACCAGCTCGCTCACCGGACCGGTCTCGCGGAAGTGGAAGCGCGAGCGCACCACGGCGGGGCGCAGCGCGGGCAGTTCGGCCTCCAGGGCGGTGCGCACCGCCGACGAGAACCGCGCCGGCGACTGCATCACGATGTCGATCATGAACGTGCGGCCGCCGATCCGTACCTGGGTCCGCTGCCGGTCCAGGTCCTCGATGGCCTGCCGCACCTCGCGCGCGGTGTTCTCCCGTACGCCGCCCCTGTTGTGCAGCACGCGGTCGACGGTGGCTTCGCTCAGCCCGGCCTGCCGGGCGATCTCACGGATCGGATAGGGGTGTGCCATGGCGGATCCTTGCGAGGCGGTGAGGGGTTTTTGAGGGACAACTGAGGGTTGCTTGAGGGATTCAGGGCTCACAAGAATGACAGAACCCACTGCTCACCGGAAGGAACGGCATGTACGCGCACCCCGCTGCGTCCCACCCCTGGCTGACCGGAGCAGACTGCTCGCTCGACGCCTTCCGCACCCTGGTCGAACGGACCACCGACCCGGCCGGCTTCCCGGCCGCCGACACCGTCGAGCAGAACGTGCCCCGCTACTCCGGCGACCGGCTGCGGACGCTCACCGCCACCCCGGACGGCCGCCGCACCGTGCAGGCCGAGCTGATCCGCGCCCTCCTCGACGGGCCCGGCATCGTCGTCCTCGCCGGTGCCTTCGACGCCGCCGTCACCGACCGCGCCACCGAAGCCTTCCGCGCCCTCATCAAGGAGGAGCGGGCGGCCGGCACCGCACGCGGCGACCACTTCGCCCGGCCCGGCGCCAACGACCGCGTGTGGAACGCCCTGGAGAAGACGGCCGTCCGCGCGCCGGAGGCGTTCGCCGACTACTACGCCAACGACCTCGTCGCCCTGGTGGCCGAGGCCTGGCTCGGGCCGGGCTACCAGGTCACCTCGCAGATCAACGTGGTCAACCCCGGCGGCGCCGCGCAGCGCGTGCACCGCGACTACCACCTCGGCTTCCTCACCCAGGAGCAGGCCGCCGCCCACCCGGCGCACGTCCACCGCCTCTCTCCCGCCCTGACCCTGCAGGGTGCCGTCGCCCACTGCGACATGCCGGTGGAGTCCGGGCCGACGCTCTACCTGCCGTACTCGCAGGCGTACGAGCCGGGCTATCTCGCCTGGCGGCGCCCGGAGTTCATCGCGTACTTCGAGGAACACCACGTGCAGCTGCCGCTGGCCAAGGGGGACGCGGTGTTCTTCAACCCCGCGCTGTTCCACGCCGCCGGACACAACCGCTCGGCGGACATCCGGCGGATGGCCAACCTGCTGCAGATCTCCTCCGCCTTCGGCCGCGCCATGGAGACCGTCGACCGCGCGGCGGTGGTCGACGCCGTCTTCCCCGTCCTGCTGCGCCGCAAGGCCGCGGGCGCCGGCGAGGAGTGGCTGCGGAACGTCGTCGCCGCCTCCGCCGAGGGCTACCCCTTCCCCACCGACCTGGACCGGGACGCGCCGGTCGGCGGCCTCGCGCCGCCGTCCCAGGCGGACATCGTGCGGCAGGCGCTGGCCGGGGAGTGGACACCGGAAGCACTGCGCAAGGAACTGCGGGCCGGCGCCGAACGACGGCGCGGCTGAGAGAGCGGAGAGAAGCGGACATGGCACTACGGGAACTGCTGACCGACAAGATCGTGCTCATCAACGGCGGGAGCCAGGGGGTCGGCGCGGGGATCGCCCGCGCGGCCGCCCGGGAAGGCGCCACCGTCGTCGTCACCGGCCGCCGCGCGGAGGTCGGCGAGGCGCTGGTGGCCGAACTGACCGCGACGGGCGCCAAGGCCGCCTTCCGCCGCGCCGACCTGGCCGACCCCGCGCAGGCACGCGGCGGCGTCGAGGACGTGGTGGCCGCGTACGGGCGCATCGACTGCCTGGTCAACGCGGCGGGGCTGACCTCGCGCGGCTCGCTCCTGGACACGACGCCCGAGCTGTTCGACGCGCACATCGCCGTCAACCTGCGGGCGCCGTTCTTCGCCATGCAGGCGGCCGTCGCCGACATGGTGTCGCGCAAGGCGCCGGGCACCATCGTCAACATCGGCTCCGACTGCGCGCACGGCGGCCCGCCGTACCTCGCGCCGTACTCCGCAGCGAAGGCCGGGCTCGCCGGCCTGACCAAGAACGCCGCGCACGCCCACCGCTGGGACCGGATCCGGATCAACGGTCTCAACATCGGCTGGACGGAGACCGAGGGCGAGGACGCCGTCCAGCGCGCCTTCCACGGCGCGGGCGACGACTGGCTGGAACAGGCGGCCCGTACGCAGCCGATGGGCAAGCTGGGCCAGGTCGACGAGATCGCCGACTTCGTCGTCCTCCTCCTGTCCGACCGCAGCGGGGTCGTCACCGGCTCGGTCATCGACTGGAGCCAGCACGTCATCGGCGGCTCGGACTGACCTCGCGTACGTATGGAAGGAGCGCGCATGCGCCTCGGCATCATGGGTCTCGGCAGGATCGGGACCTTCCACGCACAGACCCTCGCCGCGCTCGACGCGGTGGGCTCCCTCGTGGTCACCGATCCGGTCGCCGCCGCCGTCTCCGCGGCGGCGGACCGGCTGGGTGCCGAACCGGCCGACTCGCCGGAGGCGGTACTCGCCTCCGGGGTGGACGGTGTGGTGATCGCGGCGGCGACCGACGCGCATCCCGCGCTCCTCCACGCGGCGGTCGAGGCCGGACTGCCCGTCTTCTGCGAGAAGCCGGTGGCCCGCACCCCGGAGGAGAGCCTGACCGTCCTGAAGGCCGTGGAGGCGAGCGGGGTGGCGGTGCAGATCGGCTACAACCGGCGCTTCGACCCCGGCTTCGCGGCTGCGCGGCGCGCCGTGGTCAGCGGCGAGCTGGGACCGCTGCACACCGTACGGTCCACGACCCTGGACCCCGAGCCGCCGCCCGCCGCGTACGTGGCGGTCTCCGGCGGCATCTTCCGCGACTGCGCCGTGCACGACTTCGACACGGTCCGCTGGGTCACCGGGCGCGAGGTCACCGAGGTGTACGCGACCGGCAGCAACCGCGGCGCCGAGTACATCGCGGCGGCGGGCGACGTCGACACCGCGTCCGCGCTCCTCACCCTCGACGACGGCACCCTGGCGGTGGTGTCGAACACCCGGCACAACCCCCGCGGCTACGACGCCCGGCTGGAGCTGCACGGCATGAAGGACAGCGTCGCCGCCGGCCTGGAGGACCGGCTGCCGCTGCGTTCGGTGGAACCGGGCGTCACCTTCCCCGGCGGCACCCCGCACCACTTCTTCATGGACCGCTTCGCCGCCGCCTACCGTGCCGAGCTCGCCGCCTTCACCGACGTGGTCGCGGGCACCCGCCCCTCCCCGTGCACCGTCGCCGACGCGCTGGAGGCGGGGTGGATCGCCGAGGCGTGCACACTGTCGCTCCATGAACGGCGGCCGGTGCGCATCGAGGAGGTGCGCACGTCCTGACCACCGGTTCCGCGGGATCTCCGGCGGACCGTCCTGGGTGCCGGCACCCCCGTCATGGGATGCTGGAGCCTCCATGGATCATGGCGAGCAACGGGAGAGTACGGCAGCGTGATGGCAGCGATACGGCGGGCCCGCACCGGCACCTGGGACCGCTTCGCGGCGTCCGACCCCGGACTGCTGCGGCTGATGGCGGGGTTGCGGACGGTCGGCGCGATCACGCTGACCCTCGCGGTCCTCGCCCTGCTCGGCACGGACGTCACGCACATGGTGGCGGGCGCGATGGCGGCGATGGTCGGCACCTTCGCCATCAAGGAGAAGGAGGTGCGCGGGCAGGCCGTCACGCTCGCCTGCGCACTGCCCGTCGCCCTCGCCTCGATGTCGCTGGGCGCGCTGCTGCACTCGCAGATCATCGCCGGTGACGTCTTCTTCGTCCTGCTGATCTTCGCCGCGGTATACGGCCGCAGGTTCGGCGACCGCGGCACGGCCCTCGGCCTGATCGGCTTCCAGGTCTACTTCGTCTCGCTGTTCGTCCGCGCCACCACCGACACACTGCCGGAGCTGTACCTGACGCTGACCGTCGCGTTCGCGTGCAGCGCGGTCGTACGTTTCGCCGTGGTGCCGGAGACACCCCAGCGCACGCTGGGACGGCTGCGCGAGGCGTTCCGGGCCCGGCTCGCCCAACTGGTGGCGGCCCAGCTCGAACTGCTCGACGCCACCCCGGAGGACCTGGACAAGGTCCTGGACACCCTGCGGCAGCGCACCGCCCGGCTGCACGAGGCGGCCCTGATGATCCAGGGCCGGCTGGACGAGGGCACCCGGGACGCGGCCACCGCCGCCCGGCTGCAGCGGCGCGTCGCCGACGCCGAGATCGCCGCCGAGCGGCTCGGCGTCACCCTGCTCAACGCGCGCAGCGCCGAGCGCGCCGACACCATCACCCTGCACCTGCCGCACGCGCCGGTGCAGGTCGCCGAGCACCGCATGCCGACCGAGGACGCCACGACCATCACCCTCCGCCGGGACCTGAACGCGCTGCACCTGCTGATCGCGCGGCCCGCCGGGGACGGGCGCGGCATGGCCGTCGCCCACGTACGCAACCGGCTGCTGGGCTACCGCGACGAGGACAAGCTGCCGCCCGCCTCGCCCGCCGTCCAGGACGTCTTCCGCGGCATCGGTGAAGCCGCGCGCGCCGTGCTGGGTCTGCGGCTGGCGCTGGACGGGCCGCAGGACGCGTCCGACGACAGCCCCGCGACGGCCCGCTCCCGCGAGGAGTTCGACGCCGAGGACGTGGCGATGGCCGGCCTGGACGAGGAGGCGGAGGAGCAGGCGGCCGAGGAACGCACCGGGCTGCGGCGGCCCACCACCCGGGCCGCCTTCCAGGTGGCGGTGGGCTCGACGCTGGCCATCATCGGCGGCGAGTTCCTCTCCAGCCAGCGCTGGTACTGGGCGGTGCTGACCTGCTGGGTGGTCTTCCTCAACACCGCCTCGACGGGCGAGATCATGGTCAAGGGGTACCGTCGGCTGGTGGGCACCGTCCTCGGCGTGGTCGCCGGTGTGGCGCTCGCCGGCCTGGTCGGCAACCACACCTGGCTCGCGTTCGGCCTGGTCCTGCTCTTCATCTTCGGGATGTTCTTCACGGCCCCGCTGTCGTACGCACTGATGTCCTTCTGCGTCACCGCGATGCTCGGCCTGCTCTACACGCTGCTGAACACCTACAGCCTGGACGTGCTGATCCTGCGCATCGAGGAGACGGCGCTCGGCGCGGCCTGCGGCATCATCGCGGCCGTGCTGGTGCTGCCGGTGCACACCGACAGCCGCACGGACGAGCTGCTGGGCACGGTCCTGGAGCGGCTGCGGGACGTGGTGTCGGCGGCGGTGGAGCAGCTCAGTGGCGGCCCCGCCGTCGACCTGCTGGACAAGGCGCGGGACCTGGACACCGCGCTGGACGATCTGCGCGCCTCCACCCAGCCGCTGACGCACCCGATCACGCCGCTGCGGGTCCGCCGGCAGACCGCGCGTTATCTGGTGGCGCTGCTGGAGACCTGCGCGTACCACGCCCGTTCGCTGGCGGCGACCGCCGAGCTGGTGCCGTACAGCAAGACCGTCGCGGCCGACCCGCGGCTGGAGCGGGCGGGCCTGCGCATCGCCCGGAACATCGACGTCATAGTGGCGCGGGTGGTGGACGAGAGCGCCCGCGGCGAGGTCACCGCCGGCGCGAGCATCGCCTCGATACTGGACGTGGACGACACCGGCGCCCCGCGCTCCGGCACCGTCACCTACCGCGTGCTGCGCCACCTCCAGCGCCTCGACGAGGGCGTGGTGGGCCTCGCCCGGCCACTGGACGTGCCGGTGGCCGGACGCAGCGTGGGCTCGACCGGCTGAGGCCCGCCCCCGCCGCGGGCCCGCCGGCGGCAGGGACCGTGCCGCGCTCTTTCCCGGGCCGGTGTGACGGACCGTAGGACGCGCTGCGGGGCTCCCGGAAGCCCGTGCGCCGGCCGGCCACGAAGCCGCAGCACCGCCCATGGAGCGGCAACACTGCGGACACGCGGCGGCGTTTTGGCCGACGCCTGCCGAGGGCCTCCGGGAGCGGTGCTCACGCCACCCGCGAGTCGGCCGACGCGGACTCCGCGTCGTCCTCGATCAGGTGGACGTCGTTGACGTCGATGTTGACCTCGACGACCTCCAGGCCGGTGATGCGTTCCACCGCGGCGACGACGTTCTCCCGCACGTCCCGTGCCACGTCCGTGATCGGTACGCCGTACTCCACGACCAGGTCCAGGTCGATGGCCGTCTGCCGCTCGCCGACCTCGACCTTCACGCCGCGGCCGACGTTCGGACGGCCGCCGGGCACCCGGTCGCGGACGGCGCCGAAGGTGCGGGACAGGCCGCCGCCCATGTCGTACACGCCGGGGATCTCCCGCGCCGCCATGCCCGCGATCTTGACGACCACGACGTCCGCGATGGCGGTCCTGCCGCGCGTCGCCGCGGGCTGGTCGGCGCCGGCCGCGCCACCACTCAGGGTGGTGTTGCCGACGGGGCCGCCCTTCGGGGAGGCGGTGCCCTTGGCGGCGTTCGGCCGCTGCGTCGGCTGCTGGGGCGTCTGCTGCGTCGTCATGAAAGGCTCCTCGGTCGGACGGGTGCGCGTCGGTGGCGGTCACCCGCTCTTGCCCACTTGGACCCGCCGGAGCCGCAGCCGTCACGCGGTCCGCCGCACTCTTCCGGAGGCTGTCCGCGCCGACGCGACGCGGGACGGACCGTCCTCATCCGCCGGTCGTGCGGCTCCCCGCGGTCGCGGCCGGTGCCGGGGCCTCCTCGGGCGGCCGGGCGGGCGCCGGGCGGCGCGCGAGCGGCATACGGAAGGCCCAGTCCATCCGGGGCTCCATCACCGGACGGAAGAAGCGGCGCACCGGGGAAGAGGTGAGGGCCAGCGCGAGGGCGACACCGAAGACGGTGACGGCCAGTTCACCGGCCGGGGTGTGCCAGAACGCCGCGTCGAACCAGCCCTTCCAGGCGGCGGTGCGCACGAAGAAACCGTGCAGCAGGTAGGCGCAGAGGGTGCCGGCGCCGAGCGCGGTGAACCACGTGCGGCGGCGCGGCACCAGAGCCAGGAACGCCACCGAGAGCACGAGCGAGCAGAGCGTCGTGCCCAGCACCATCGCCACGCCGACCGGCCAGGAGACGTGCAGCTCGCCCCAGCTGTGGTTGTGCATGGCCCACTGCGCCGTCATCCGGCCCTTGGCCCAGTACGCGAAGGCCGCGCCCGCCACCAGCACCGGTACGGACGCGATCCGCACCCACCGGGCACGCAGCAGCTGCCAGTGCTCCGGTCGCAGCACCAGACCGATCACGAAGAAGGGCAGGAACTGGAGCACGCGGTCGAGGTTGAGGACGCCGCTCACCGAGGTGGCCGCGCCGACCAGCGAGACGGCGAAGGCGAGCCCGACCGCGACGTACCAGCGCATCGCCCGCCACAGGGGCGCCGTGAGCCGCCACACGAAGAGCGCCGCGAGGAACCAGGTGAGGTACCACGGGGAGAGCAGGCTGAGGTCGTTGTGGCGGCCGTCGACGACGTTGCCGTACAGCGTGTAGGCGGTTTCGAAGAGGAGATACGGCACCGCGACGCCGGTGATGAGCCGCTTGCCCTGCTCGGGCTTGAGGACGAAACTCCGCGAGAAGTAGCCGGAGATCACGATGAACAGCGGCATGTGGAACATGTAAAGGAACAGGTACGCGGACCACACGGCGTGGCTGTCCTTGAGCGGCTGCCAGGCGTGTCCCGCCACGACCAGCACCATGGCCAGCAGTTTCGCGTTGTCGAAGAACGGATCGCGTCCTGCCCCCGGCACGTCCGGCGAGCGCTGTCCCACGTGGCCTCCTCAGCGATGACCGCGGCGTGCCTCCCGCTGTCCCCACCGGTCACCGTGAGCGGGACGGCCCACCCTCCTCCTACACGTTGTAGGGCACGACCCTAGGGCCCCATGGGGCGCGGCGTCGAATGTCCCACCACTGTGTCGGATGTCCCACCCTGTATCGGAGGGCGGCCGTGTGACTCACCGGGGTTCGTAGGTGCGCTCCGCCCCCTCGGCCGGCGAACCGTCGGTCAGGCCCGCGCCGCCGGTCGCCGCCGCTTCGGCCTTCGCCGCGCGACCGCCCTCCTCGAAGACGATGCGCTCGTCCACGACCCGCATCGGGGCGGCGGCCGGCGCGTCGGCGGGCACCTTGAGCACCTTCAGGTTCTGCCGCTGGCGCCGCGGATCGGCGTGCCGGAGGATTTCCTCCGTGGAGCTGTCCATGTCCACCGGCTCGGCGTGCATGTGGACGACGGCGCCGGTGTCCCCGTCGTAAACGACATAACTGACCGTTTTCATCCTTCGCCCTTTCCCGTCGACCTCTCGAACTTCAGGTGATGTCGTAAACGATTCCCTCGGCACGGTGACCACCGCCGTCACTGCGGAGTTTTACGGTCACCCGTGTCGCGTTGTTGAGGAATTCATTGATGTTGAGCCGGCGGATGTTGTCCGCCGGGGCGTCGGCCGGATCGTCCCGTACCCCGCAGAGCACCTGGTCACTGCCGCTCCGGACGCACACCGTCGAGATGAACACCTGCCCGTAGGCGTCGTCGTACTTTCCGGTGAGCCCGCCGGCGATGAGATACCGACGGTCCGGATTCAGCGCAATGGTCACGGAAACCGTCAGGCGTCCCGTCACCCACAGGAAATACCGGCTGACCACGAACACGACTGCCTCCCCCGGTCAATTCCGATGGCGGCAGCATAAAAACGGCCGACCCGACCGGCAATCCCGGAATTCGCCGCACCGAAAACACCACGGCCGCGCCGGGCGGTGCAGGCGATGACCGGGTGGAACCCGCGACGCCCGGCACCCGGCGCCCCAGGTTGCGAACAGACGAACACGGGAGCGGTTGTTCCCCAGAACGCGTGATCGCCCACTAAAGGGCTTTCTTTAGTTGCCTGAGGCAGGTGAAGCTTACGGGGCGCAAGCGACGGGCTGCAGACCGTCACCGCGCCGCCCTCGGCCGAAGTCCCTTTCCGGAGCGGGGGCGTGTCCCAGAAACGCACCATGTACAAGGAGAACGACCCGATGGACTTCCTCACCAACGTGCTGGCCAGCGTCATCCACTTCGTGGGCTGGCTCGTCTGACGGAACCGCATCACCGGGCGCCGCTCCCCCTCGTCCCAAGGGAGAGCGGCGCCCGCCGTCGTACCGGGCCTGATGGCGCCTCAGGTCTCCAACGGCTGCTTCGCCGTCTCCGGGAGCCGCAGGTACACAACGAAGGAGAGCAGGCACAGGACAGCCACGTAATAGGGGAAGAGGCCGGGGTTGCCGAGGTCTTTGAACAGCGTCCCCACGTAGGGCGCGGTGCCTCCGAAGAGCGCCACCGTGAGCGAGTACGGGAAGCCGATGCCCGCGGCACGCACCCGGGCCGGGAAAACCTCCGCGTTCACGGCCGCGGCGATGGAGGTGTAGCCGGTCAGCAGCACCATCCCCGCGCACTGCACGAGCAGCAGCGAGAAGAACGCGTCCGTGACCAGGTGCAGCATCGGGACGGCGAGTACCGCGAAGCCGAGCGCGAAGGTGAGCAGCAGCGGCTTGCGGCCGAAGCGGTCGGAGAGCAGGCCGCCGATCGGCTGCAGCACGGTGAAGAAGGCCAGCGAGATCGTGCCGACGGTGAGCGCGTCGGCCTTGTCGAAGCCCGCGTTGACCTGCGCGTACGTCGGCAGGTACGTGGTCCAGGTGTAGTACGCGATGGTGCCGCCCGCGGTGATGCCGCAGATGAGGAGCGACTGGCGGGGATAGCGGCGCAGCGCTTCGAAGAGCCCGGGGCGGGCGGCCTGTTGTTCCGCGCTCCTCGTCTCCCGGGCGCCGCTGCGGATCCACAGGCCGAGCAGACTGAGGACTGCTCCGCCGACGAAGGCGATCCGCCAGCCCCAGCCGGCCATCTGCCCCTCGGTGAGATTCACGGCGAGAAGGGCGGCGGTACCGGAGGCCACCAGCTGGCCGATGGAGGTGGAGACGTACTGGAAGCTGGCGAACAGGCCACGCCGCCCGGGCCCGGCCGACTCCACCAGGAAGGTGGTGGAGGCCGCGAACTCACCGCCGACCGAGAGACCTTGGACCAGCCGCGCGATCACCAGCACGACCGGCGCCAGCACACCGGCGGCGGCGTAGGTCGGGGTGACCGCGACGAGCAGGGAACCGCCGCCCATCAGCAGGATGGTGATGGTCAGGGCCGCACGCCGGCCGTGCCGGTCGGCGACCGCGCCCATCAGCAGTCCGCCGACCGGCCGCATGAAGAAGCCGACCGCGAAGACCGCGAACGTGGACAGCAGCGGGACGAGGGAGTTGCCGGTTGCCTTGGGAAAGACCTGGTCGGCGAAGTAGACCGCGAGGAACGAGTAGGCGTACCAGTCGTACCATTCCACCGCATTCCCCACGGACGCCGCCGCGAGCTGGCGGACCGCGGACACCGGGTGCCGCTCCCCCGCCGCCGGTTCGGCCATCTTGTTCTCCGCGCTCGACATGCGCCTCCGCTCCCGGGTCCTTCACGTGACCCTGCCGCTCGGGCAGGATGAGCCATCAGGTGATCATGCCCCCGCGAGGCCGGTGGCCGCCAGGTGCGAGGGCGGCCGAAAGGAGATGGCAACGTGCGCGTAGCACTGTTCGTCACCTGCATCAACGACACCCTCTATCCACGGACCGGCCGCGCGGTGGTCACGCTCCTGGAACGCCTGGGGGTGGAGGTCGGCTTCCCGGCGGCGCAGAGCTGTTGCGGGCAGCCGCAGTTCAACACCGGCTACCGGCACGCCACGGAGCCGCTGGCGCTCCGGTACGCGCGGGTGTTCCGCGACTACGAGTACGTGGTGGTGCCCTCCGGGTCGTGCGCCGCGATGGTCCGGGACAACTATCCGCGCATGGGCGCCAAGGCCGCGGCGGAGGGGCGCGGCGGGGCGCTGACCGAGGCGGCGGCGGAGGCCGTGCCGAAGACGTACGAGCTGACGGAGTTCCTGGTCGACGTGTTGAAGGTGACGGACGTGGGCGCGTACTACCCGCACCCGGTCACCTACCACCCGACCTGTCACGGGCTGCGGATGCTGGGGCTCGGGGACCGGCCGCGTGCCCTGTTGTCGCACGTCAAGGGGCTGGAGCTGCGGGAGCTGGAGGGGGCGCAGGAGTGCTGCGGCTTCGGCGGCACGTTCGCGGTGAAGAACCCGGCGGTGTCCGCGGCGATGGGTGCCGACAAGACCCGGCACATCCAGGAGACCGGCGCGGCGGCGGTCTGCACGGTCGACAACTCCTGCCTGATGCACATCGGCGGCATGCTCTCCCGCCAGGGCTCGACGGTCCGTCCCGTCCATCTCGCGGAGATCCTGGCCAGTACGGAAGGGAACGTCCTGTGAGCGTCACCGACCTGGGCATGCCGGCCTTCCCGGCGGCCGCTGCCCGCTCCACCCGCGACACCCGCCTGCGCGCCAATCTGCGCCACGCCACGCACACCATCCGCGACAAGCGCGCCAGGGCGGTGAGCGAGCTGGCTGACTGGGCGCAGCTGCGTACGGCGGGGCGGGCGATCAAGGATCGTACGCTGCGCCATCTGGACCACTATCTGGAGCGGCTGGAGGAGGCGGTGACCGCGGCGGGCGGCCAGGTGCACTGGGCGGCCGACGCGGCGGAGGCCAACCGCATCGTCACGCGTCTCGTCCGGGCCACCGGCGAGCGCGAGGTCGTCAAGGTCAAGTCGATGGCCACGCAGGAGATCGGGCTCAACGAGGCGCTGGCCGAGGCCGGGATCAGCGCGTACGAGACGGATCTCGCCGAGCTGATCGTGCAGCTCGGCAAGGACCGCCCTTCCCACATCCTGGTCCCGGCGATTCACCGCAATCGCTCCGAGATCCGCGACATCTTCCGCTCGGAGATGGGCGACTGGGGACGCCCGGCACCGGACGGGCTGAGCGACCGGCCTGCCGAACTGGCCGAGGCGGCGCGGCTGCACCTGCGGGAGAAGTTCCTGCGCGCCAAGGTCGGCATCTCGGGCGCCAACTTCATGGTGGCGGAGACCGGGACGCTGGTGGTCGTGGAGTCCGAGGGCAACGGCCGGATGTGCCTGACGCTGCCGGAGACCCTGATCTCCGTCGTGGGCATCGAGAAGGTGGTGCCGACCTGGCAGGACCTGGAGGTCTTCCTGCAGTTGCTGCCGCGCTCGGCCACGGCCGAGCGGATGAACCCGTACACCTCGATGTGGACCGGGACCACGGACGGGGACGGACCGCGGACGTTCCATCTGGTCCTGCTGGACAACGGGCGGACGGACACGCTCGCGGACACGGTGGGGCGGCAGGCGCTGCGCTGCATCCGGTGCTCCGCGTGCCTGAACGTCTGCCCGGTGTACGAGCGGGCCGGCGGCCATGCGTACGGCTCGGCGTATCCGGGACCGATCGGCGCGATCCTGACACCGCAGCTGCGCGGCACGGCGAGCGAGCTGGACGCCTCGCTGCCGTACGCGTCGTCGCTGTGCGGGGCGTGCTACGAGGTGTGCCCGGTGGCGATCGACATCCCGGAGGTGCTGGTGCACCTGCGGGAGCGGGTGGTGGAGGGCGGCAAGGTCACCCGGGGCGGGGTGCGGACGGTGCTCAAGCCGGCGAAGGGGCACGCGGCGGAACGGGCGGCGATGCGGGCCGCCGCCTTCGCGTTCGACCGGCCCGGTGTGCTGCGCACGGGGCAGCGGCTGGCGGCACGCACCCGGAGGCTGCATCCGCGGCGGCTGCCGGGGCCGGGGCGTGCCTGGACCGACATCCGGGACCTGCCGCCGGTACCGGCTGAGTCGTTCCGGGACTGGTGGCAGCGCACCCGGCGCGTGGAGCGCGGCAGCGGACAGGAGGGCGCGAAGTGAGCAGCCGGGACGTGGTGATGGCGAGGGTGCGCCGGGCGCTGGCGGACGTGCCGCGCGCCGCCGGCCCCGAGGAGACGCCGGTACCGCGGGACTATCTGCGGGCGCACTGCGACGAGCCGGCGGAGGACACCGCCCGGCTGCTGGCGGAGAACCTCGCCGACTACCGCGCGGTGGTCCACGACATCCACGCCGCCGGGTTGCCGGCGCTGCTCGCGCACCTGCTGGGCGAGCGGGGCTCGCGGTCGGTGGTGGTGCCGGCGGGGCTGCCGGCCGAGTGGCTGGCGGAGTGCGACGTGGAGGTGGTGCCGGACGCGCCGGAGGCGACGCCGGACGAACTGGACGCGGTCGACAGCGTGGTGACGGGCTGCGCGGTGGCGGTCGCCGAGACCGGGACGATCGTGCTGGACGCGGGCCCGGACCAGGGGCGCCGCCGCATCACGCTGGTGCCGGACCACCACATCTGCGTCGTACGGGTGCCGGAGCAGGTCGTGGCGTCCGTGCCGCAGGCGCTGGAGCGGCTTTCCGCGCGGCGCCCGCTGACCTGGATCTCCGGCCCCTCGGCGACGAGCGACATCGAACTGGACCGGGTGGAGGGCGTGCACGGGCCGCGCACGCTGGAGGTAGTACTGATGACGCCATGAGTGGGGTCTACATGACCTTCTGAGCCAAATGGCGTGCGTGAGGCTTGTGTTGCCGAGGGATTGCGTTCGATCCTGACGCTTCCTGTTGCCTTACGTTCGGAGCTGTCGCATGACGTCGCGTCGTTTCAGCCGCCGCTCGTTCCTCGCCACCGGCACCGCACTGGCCGGATGGGCCGCCTTCAGCGCACAGAAAGAAGCCTTCGCCGCGGTGGCCGGACGGGCCGGCGCGAGAGCGGGCGAGGAGTGGAACGCCGCGCCCGGCACGTTCCAGGTCAACCGCGAGCCCGCCCGTCCGCGCCTGATCCCGTACCGCGACACCGCGGCCGCACTGGCCGGGGAGACCGACCGCTCCCCGTACTACCGCTCCCTCAACGGCACCTGGCGCTTCCACTGGTCGAAGAACCCCGACGAGCGCCCGGCCGGCTTCCACGCGCCCGGCTTCGACGACCGTTCCTGGGACCGCATCCCCGTGCCGTCCAACTGGGAGATCGAGGGCTACCCCGAGCCGATCTACCTCAACATCCCTTACCCGTGGACCGGTTACGAGGACCCGCAGCCGCCGCAGGTACCGCACGAGTTCAACCCGGTCGGCTCCTACCGCCGCACGTTCACCGTCCCGGAGGACTGGGACGGCCGCCGTACCCTGCTCTCCTTCCAGGGTGTGAAGTCCGCGTTCTTCGTCTGGGTCAACGGCGAGCAGGTCGGCTACAGCGAGGACAGCTACACGCCCGCCGAGTTCGACATCACCGGCAAGCTCAAGGCCGGGACGAACAGCCTGGCCGTCGAGGTCTACCGCTGGTCCGACGGCAGCTGGCTGGAGGACCAGGACATGATCGACCTGTCCGGGATCTTCCGCGAGGTGTACCTGTACTCCGTCCCGCGCGTCCATGTGCACGACCTCTTCGTGCACACCGAGCTGGACGGCGCCTACCTCGACGCGACGCTGAAGGTCTCGGCGACCGTACGGAACAACGGCGGCACGCCCGGCGGCCACCGGCTCTCCGCGGCGCTGTACGACGCGCAGGGCCGGCCGGCGCTGCCCCGGCCGCTCACCGCCGACGTGCGGTTCGGCGAGGACGAGCAGGTCACGGTCGAGGCCGCCGCCGACGTACGGGCGCCCGCCCTCTGGTCGGCCGAGGACCCGAACCTCTACACGCTCGTGACCACCCTGACCGGCCCGGACGGCAAGGCCGTCGACATCCAGCGCACCCGTGTCGGCTTCCGTTCGGTCGTGTGCGAGCCGGGGAAGTTCACCGTCAACGGCGTGCCGATCGTCTTCCGCGGGGTCAACCGCCACGAGTCCGATCCGGACCACGGCCAGGCGGTGCCCGAGGAGCGGATGGTCCAGGACATCCGCATCATGAAGCAGCACAACATCAACGCGGTGCGCACCTCGCACTACCCGAACGCCACGCGCTGGCTGGAGCTGTGCGACGAGTACGGGCTCTACGTCATCGGCGAGGCGAACCTGGAGACGCACGGCGTCCGCGACCACCTCCCCGCGAGCCTTCCGGAGTGGACCGACGCCTGCGTGGACCGCATGCGCTCGATGGTCGAGCGCGACAAGAACCATCCCTCGATCGTGGTCTGGTCGCTGGGCAACGAGGCGGGCCAGGGCGACAACTTCAAGGCGATGGCGGAGTGGGCCCGCGCGCGGGACTCCTCACGGCCCATCCACTACGAGGGCATGAACTCCGTGGCCGACATGGAGAGCCAGATGTACACCAAGCCGGCCGACGTCGAGAAGTACGGGAAGTCCGGCAACGCGAAGCCGTTCATCCTGTGCGAGTACGCGCACTCCATGGGCAACAGCACCGGCAACTTCCGCGAGTACTGGGACATCATCGAGCGCTACCCGAACCTGCACGGCGGCTTCATCTGGGACTTCTGCGACCAGGCCATCCGGCTCCCGGTCCCGGGCGACTCCCAGCGCACCTACCTCTCCTACGGCGGCGACTGGAAGCCGGGCTACCCCACCGACGGCAACTTCAGCTGCAACGGCGTCGTCTCCGCCGACCGCGTGCCGCACCCGGCGATCCACGAGGTGAAGAAGTGCTACCAGGCCGTCCGGGTGACCGCCGCCGACCTGGCGTCCGGCACCGTGAAGGTCGCCAACAAGCAGCTCTTCCTGGGCCTGGACGCGTACGAACTGCACTGGGAGGTGACGCGTGACGGCGAGCGCATCCAGCACGGCACGCTGCCCGCCCCCGAGGTGAAGCCCGGCCACGACGCCACCGTCCGCATCCCGTACCGGCGCCCCGCGCGGCCCGTTCCCGGCGCCGAGTACTGGCTCGGCCTCTCCTTCGTGCTGCGCCGCGCCACTCGGTGGGCGGAGGCCGGGCACAGCGTCGCCGCCGAGCAGCTGGCCCTGCCCTGGCACGCCCCGGCCCCGGCCGATCCCCCGGCGTCCGCTCTGCCGCCCCTGAAGGTCTCCGAGACGGCCGAAGCGGTCACGGTCAGCGGCAAGGACGTGGAGGTCGTCCTGGACAAGTCCACGGGTACGCTGGCCGGCTACCGCCACCGCGGCAGGACCGTGCTGGCCGGCGGCCCCGTCCCCAACTTCTGGCGCGGGCCGACCGACAACGACATCGGGCGCAAGGCGCAGGAGAGCCTGCGCACCTGGCGTGACGCGGGCACGAAGCGGACGGTGGACGCCGTGCGGACGGCTCAGCCGTCCGCCTCCGAGGTGACCATCGAGGTCACCGCCACGCTGCCCACCTCCTCCGCCGCCTCCACCTGGCACACGCTCTTCACCGTGCGCGGCGACGGCGAGGTCCGCGTGGCCCACACCCTGAAGCCGGGCGCCGACCTTCCCGACCTGCCGATGGTCGGCGCACTGCTGACCGTGCCGGCCGGCTTCGAGAAGCTGTCGTGGTACGGCCGCGGGCCGCACGAGAACTACCAGGACCGGTGCACCGCCGCGTTCGTCGGCCGCTACCGCTCCACCGTGGGCAACCAGTTCGGCCCGTACGTGCGACCGCAGCAGACCGGCAACGCCGTCGACGTCCGGCACGCCTCCCTCACCGACCGGGACGGCGCGGGCCTCACCGTACGCGCCGAACCGGGCGACGACGCGCCCCTGCTGGAGATCAGCGCGCTCCACCACACGCCGCACGACCTCGACGGGCCGCGCCACCCGTACGAGCTGAAGCCCCGCCAGGAGACGGTCCTCGGCGTCAACCACCGCCAGATGGGCGTCGGCGGCAACGACTCCTGGGGCGCGCCCCCGCTGGAGGAGTACCTGCTGCACGCGGACCGGGAGTACACGTACGCGTACCGGCTGATGCCCGCGTAGCGGGACCGGCGGCGGGCGCGGCCGGGGGCGTGGCGTGCGGCCTGGTGCAGCGCGCCGCAGGTCCTTTGCTGATTGAGTGCGCTGGGTCTGGCTACGCGTGGTAGTCGGCGAGGTGGACGAGGACGGCGGTGTCGAAGGCTGCCGCCGGGCTGCCGGTGCGCAAGACCGCGTCGGTCTAGCGTCGGTGGCACTCAAGTCCATGGCGAAGCCCCAGGCATTGTCGTGGTGCAGGACGCGGTGGCGGCAATCCGTCATCTCGCTGTCGCAGGAGTCTTCGTGGCGGGTGCTTTCCTCTGGAGGGACGGGCCTGACCGGGGATCTCCCGACTTCGCCCGCCTGTCCGGCATGCGGCGAACCATCAGAAGGCTGTCGGGGAATGGTGACCACCCAAGTTCCCGGCTGGTGCTCACGTCACGTTGCCGCGCAGCAGCGCCGTCGCCGCGCGCGTGGCGCGGGTGGCGACATCCTCAGAAGAGAGGCGGGAGCGGGTCAGGAAGTCCTCCGTGTCCAGGGTGACGTAGCCGTGGGCCAGGACGAAGAGCTGTTCAAGTAGGAGCAGCGCCTGGGAGGGGTCGGCGTGGCCCGCTTGCCGGGCGAGGTCGAGCAGCAGCGTCATCAGGTTCCGGCCGGCCCGGGCAACGTCGGCGTCGCGCAGCGGCCTCAGCTCCCGGGCGAAGATCACGTCGAGGCCGGCGCCGCGGTCGGACACGTGGCGCACGTATGCCCCCGCGGTGGCCGCGAGCCGGTCGATCGGGTCGGGGCCGGCCGCCTGGGCGGCGGCCTCCATGGACCGGGTGAGCTCGTCGGCGGCCTGTGCCGCGACGACGGCGAGCAGCGCGTCACGGTTGGGGAAGTGACGGTACGGGGCGGCCGTGCTCACCCCGAGCCTGCGGGCGAGTTCGGCGACGGAGAAGCCGGCCATCCCCGTCTCGGAGAGCAGCACGAAGCTCTCAGCGATCAGCGCCGAGCGGAGCCGCCCCCGGGCAGGGCGCTCACTGCCCGCCCCAGCTGCTGCGTCAGTCACTCAGTCCACCTTCCTTGACCATAAGTAAGAGGCCACTTACTTTAGAAGTGATAGCCCTCTCACTTCTAGCACTGGAGGCCGCGCATGACAGGGATCGACGGCAAGGTGGTGGCCATCACGGGCGCGGGCAGCGGGATCGGCGAGGCGAGCGCGCTGCTCCTCGCGTCGCGTGGCGCGAAGCTCGTCCTCGGAGCGCGTCGGAGCGACCGGCTGGAAGCGCTCGTCGCCCGCATCGAGGCCGATGGCGGCACGGCAGCCTGGACGACGACGGACGTGCGTCGCCGCAGGGACCTCGCGGACCTCGTGGCGTACGCCTGCGGGCGCTATGGCGCGCTCGACGTCCTCGTCAGCAACGCCGGGATCGGCCCCATCTCGCCGTTCGACGAGTTGCGGGTCGAGGACTGGGACCAGATGATCGACGTCAACTTCCGCGGTGTGCTGCACGGGATCGCGGCAGCGCTCCCCGTGTTCCGCAAGCAGGGCAGGGGGCAGTTCGTCAACGTCGTCTCGACCGCCGGGCTGCGCATCGTGCCGAACCAGGCCGTCTACGCGGCGACGAAGAACGCAGTCCGCACCGTCTCGGAGGGGCTGCGCCAGGAGGCCGGGCCCGACCTGCGGGTCACCATGGTCTCGCCCGGCTACGTCGCGACGGAGTTCGCCGACTCGGTCACCAGCCCCACCGTCAAGTCGCAGACCCCGGCGGTCGACTTCTCCCTCTCCCCCGACGACATCGCCCGCGCTGTCGCCTACGCGATCGAGCAGCCGTCGAACGTCGACGTCGGCGACATCGTCGTCCGCCCCACAGCACAGAGCTGACGCCTCGCGGGCCCGGCTGAGCGAACTCATCGACGCCCGGGTGCGTTTCCTCTGCAGGGACGGACCTGACCGGGGATCTTCCGGCTTCGCCCGCCTGCCCGGCATGGAGCGAAGCGTCAGAAGACTGTCAGCAATTAATGATCACGCCAGCTTCCGGCTGGTGCTCACTCCAAGGAAACGCTCCCCTTCGTGGCCCATCCACCCGCACCACCGTTGCCACTGGCACGCAAGCAGGAACGCAAGGTGCGCACGCTCGTGGCCGCTGCCGGGACCGGGCAGACGGTGGTGCGGCGCGCACGGATCGTACTGCTGGCCGCGGGCCGGCCCACCACCGCCATCGCCGCCGAGCTCGGCTGCAGTGTGCCCACCGTGCGCACCTGACGCGAACGCTTCCGCCGCCGTGGAGTGGCGGGCCTGTTCGACCGCCCGCGCAGCGGCCGCCCCGAGACCTACGGGCCCAGCGACCGCTGGTCGTCATCGCCGTCGCCACCTCCTTGCCGCCCGAGGGCGAGGCCCGCTGGACGCAGGCGCTGATCGCCGACCACTTAGCCGCACGGGGCCCGGCACCCTCGCGGTCGACCGTGCGCCGCATCCCGGCCGAGGCCAGGGTTCGCCCGCACAAGGTCCGCGGCTGGCTCAACCGCCGCGACGACGAAGCCTTTTGGGCACGGGCCGGAACCGTGTGCCGCCTCTACCGCGATATCCCGCCGGACGCGCTGCTGGTCGGCATCGACGAGAAGACCGGGATCCAGGCCCGCTCCCGCATCCACCCCGCCCAGGCCGCCCGGCCCGGATACGACCGCCGTGTGGAATTCGAGTACAAGCGCCACGGCACCGTCTCCCTCGTCGCCGCCATGGACGTGGCTACCGGCCACGTCCTCGCCGAGCGCATCGAGCGCAACGACTCCGCCCACTTCATCGCCTTCCTGCGGCAGTTGGACCGGCTGACCGACCCGGCCCTGCGCATCCACCTGATCATGGACAACGGCTCCTCGCACACCTTCAGGGCCACCCGCGCCTGGCTCGCCGCCCGCCCGCGCTTCACCGTCACCTACACGCCCAAGCACGCCAGCTGGCCCCACGTGATCGAGCAGTGGTTCTCCGCGCTGACCCGCCGGGCCCTGCGCGGCGGCGACTTCGCCTCCCGCGACGACCTCGAAGCCACGATCACCGCCTTCACGATCCGGCACAACCACACCGCCTGCCCATACCGGTGGCGCTACGACGCGGATACCGACCATGCCCGCTATCTCGCCCACCGCCCCCGGCCCCAGGAATCCGCCCAGGACGACCTTGCCAAGGCCACATGACGATCGCACAGCGTCGCCGCCAACCCGAACAGGACTTGCGACCTACTGCACTAGGGGGCCGGCTGGACCAGGTGCGCCGGCTCTTCCGGGGCGTGCGGGGCCCGGTCGCTGCCGGTCCCCGCGCTGCCGCCCGGTGCTCCGGCCGGTGCGGCGTGCGCGTCCCGGCGTACCAGTGCGGCGTACCGCCCGTCGGCCGCCAGCAGCTCGTCGTGCGTGCCGCGTTCGGCTATCCGGCCGGCGTCCAGGACGACGATCTGGTCGGCGTCGCGGACGGTGGAGAGCCGGTGCGCGATGGTGATGGTCGTACGGCCGGCCGAGAGGTTGTCGATGGCCCGCTGGACGGCGTGCTCGGTACGGGTGTCCAGGGCGCTGGTGGCCTCGTCGAGCACCAGGACCGGCGGGTCGCGCAGGATCGTGCGGGCGATGGCCAGGCGCTGCTTCTCGCCACCGGAGAAGCGGTAGCCGCGCTCGCCGACGACGGTGTCGTAGCCCTCGGGCAGGGCGGCGATGTGGTCGTGGATCTGGGCGGCCCGCGCGGCGCGCTCGATGTCCTCGTCGGTCGCGTCGGGCTTGGCGAAGCGCAGGTTCTCGGCGACCGAGGCGTGGAAGAGGTAGGTCTCCTGGGACACCACGCCGACCGAGCGGGCGAGGGTGTCGAAGTCCAGCTCGCGGACGTCCACCCCGTCCAGGGTCACCCGGCCGCCGGTCACGTCGTACAGCCGCGGCACCAGATAGCTGAGCGTGGACTTGCCGCTGCCGGTCGGGCCGACCACGGCGAGGCTGCCGCCCGCGGGGACGGTCAGGTCGATGCCGCTGAGCGTGGGCGCGGCGGCGGGGTCGTACGCGAAGGACACGTCCTCGAAGCGGACCTCGCCGCGGGGCTTCGCCAGCCGTACCGGCTGCTCGGGCTCGGTGATGGCCACGGGCAGGTCGAGGTACTCGAAGATGCGCTGGAACAGCGCGAGCGACGTCTGCATCTGCACGCCGGTGGTCAGCAGCGAGGTGGCCGGGCGCAGCAGGCCCTGCTGGAGGGAGACGAAGGCAACGAGTGTGCCTATGGAGAAGACCGGCCCGCCGATCCGGAGGACGATGCCCGCCGCCCAGTAGATCAGCGCGGGCATGGCGGCCATGACGATGCCGATGGTGGCCATGCGCCAGCGGCCGGCCATGTTGGCGCGTACCTCAAGGTCGACCAGGCGCTCGGACTCGGCGGTGAAGTTCCGGGTGAGCGAGTCGGCGCGGCCCATCGTGCGGCCGAGCAGGATGCCCGAGACGGAGAGCGATTCGGTGACGATCGCGGACATCGTGGCCATCTGCTTCTGCCGCTTGGTGGTGATGCGCTTGCGCTCGTTGCCGACGCGGCGGCTGACCCAGACGAAGAGCGGCAGCAGCAGGAGCGAGACGACGGTGAGCCGCCAGTCCAGGGCGATCATGGCCACGACGGTGGCGACCACGCTGGTGAGGTTGGAGACCAGGGAGGTCGCGGTGGAGGTGACGGTGGCCTGCATGCCGCCGATGTCATTGGCGATGCGGGACTGCACCTCGCCGGTGCGCGTACGGGTGAAGAACGCCAGTGGCATCCGCTGGAGCTTGGCGTAGACGCCGGTCCGCAGATCGTGCATGACGCGCTGGCCGACGGTGGTGGAGATCAGCGTCTGGAGCACACCGAAGACGCTGTTCATCACCGCGGTGACGATCATGCCGAGCGCGAGCAGGCTGAGCAGTCCGGTGCGCCGCTCCGGGATCGCCACGTCCAGGACCTCGCGCAGCAGGAACGGCGAGGCGACGGAGACCAGGGACGCGGCGGCCACGAGCAGGCCGACCACGGCCAGCCGGCCGCGGTAGGGACGGAAGAGGCGGAGGATCCGGCGCAGCTGGACGGGCTGCTGCTCGTCCTTGGGCGGTGGGGTCCAGTCGACGTTTTCGGGGCGCAATGAGCTCCTTCGAGCGGTGGAGGGGGGTCGGGAGCCCGGCGGGGCCGAGCATCCGTCGAGCGTCGTTCGCCGAGCGTAGCCCATTGTTACCTATACTCACAATGAACTTTGTCCTGATACCCTCCGGGCATGCCCTCCCCCCAGACCGAGCCCGGCACCGGAACGCGCGCGCGGAAGGACGCCGGCCCGCGCGCCGACGCGCCCGCCGCCCCCGACACCGACCTCGCCGAACAGCTGGTACGGCTCACCCGGCGCATGCACCGCGCCCAGAAGCGGCATCTCGAACCGCTCGCCCTCACCCCCGCCCAGTCCCGGCTGCTGCGTATCGTGGCGCACTGCGACACCCCGCCCCGGATGGCGGACCTGGCAGCGCGGCTGGACGTCGTCCCGCGTGCCGTGACCACCCTGGTGGACGCCCTGGAGGCGGCGGACGCGGTACGCCGGGTGCCGGACCCGGCCAACCGCCGGGTGGTGCGGATCGAGCTGACCGAGACCGGCCGCACGACACTCGGGGCGCTGCGGAACGCGCGCCGGGCCGCCGCGGAGGACATCCTTGCTCCATTGACCGCCGACCAGCGCGAGGTGCTCGGCGGTCTGCTGGCCACCCTGGTCGACGGGCCGGGGCGGCACCGCTGACCCGATGGGCCGCTGACGAGGAGTAGCCATGCCGTTGCTGGAGCCGGAACCGACCGCACTGCGGCCCGCCACCACCGAGGGCCCGGCGGTCGACCGGGTGACGGACGAGCAGGCGTCCGGCACCCCCGAACCGCTGCGCGGCGACCTGACCGCGCTGCTCGGCCCGGAGAAGGTCCTGCACGGCCTCTCCGACCTGGTGAAGTACGCCTCCGACGCCAGCCCGTACCGGTTCGTCCCGCAGGTGGTCGTGGTCGCCGAGGACATCGACGACGTCTCGGCGGTCTTCTCCTACGCGCACGGCCGCGGCCGGAAGGTGGTGCTGCGCGCCGCCGGCACCTCGCTCAACGGGCAGGCGCAGGGCGAGGACATCCTCGTCGACGTGCGCCGGCACTGGGACGGCATCGAGGTGCTGGGCGACGGCGAGCGCGCCCGCATCGGTCCCGGCACGACCGTCGCACGGGCCAACATCACCCTCGCCCGCCACGGCCGCCTCCTCGGCCCCGACCCGGCCAGCGCCCTCGCCTGCACCGTCGGCGGCGTCGTCGCCAACAACGCCTCCGGCATGACGGCCGGCACCACCCGGAACTCCTACCGCACCCTGGCCTCCGCCACCGTCGTGCTCCCGTCCGGCACCGTCGTGGACACCGCCGACCCGGCCGCCGACGAGGAGCTGGCCCACGCCGAACCCGCGCTGTGCGAAGGGCTGCTGGCCCTGAAGGCGGAGATCGAGGCCGACCCGGAGCTGGTCGCCCGCATCCGCGCCAAGTACACCCTCAAGAACACCAACGGCTACCGGCTCGACGCCTTCCTCGACGGCGCCACCCCCGTCGAGATCCTGCGCGGCCTGATCATCGGATCGCAGGGCACCCTCGGCTTCATCGCCGAGACCGTATTCGACACCCTCCCGCTGGGCCGCCGCACCTCCACCGCATTGCTCTTCTTCCCCGATCTGCGGGCCGCTGCCGCCGCCGTCCCGCGCTTCAACGAAGCGGGCGCGCTCGCCGTGGAGCTGATGGACGGCAACACGCTGCGCGCCTCGGTGCGCGTCGCCGGAGTGCCCGCCGACTGGGCGGCACTCCCCACGGAAACGACCGCGCTGCTCGTGGAGTTCCGCGCGCCCGACGAGGAGCGGCAGGCGGCGTACGAGGCCGCCGTCGAGCAGCTGCTGGACGACCTGGAACTGGTTGCTCCGGTCGAGTCCGTCACCAACGAGTTCACCCGCGACCCGGGCACCATCGCGGGCTACTGGAAGGCCCGCAAGGCGTTCGTCACCGCGGTCGGCGGCTCCCGGCCCTCCGGTACGACGCTGATCACCGAGGACTTCGCCGTACCGCCCGAGCGGCTCGCCGACGCCTGTACGGCCCTGCTGGAGATGCAGGCCCGGCACGGCTTCGACGCCGCGGTCGCCGGCCACGCCGCCCACGGCAACCTGCACTTCCTCCTCGCGTTCGACGCGGCGAAGCCCGAGGACGTGGCGCGCTACGCGGCGTTCATGGACGAGTTCTGCCGGATGACCGTGGAGCGCTTCGACGGCTCGCTCAAGGCCGAGCACGCCACGGGCCGCAACATCGCGCCCTTCCTGGAGCTGGAATGGGGCCCGCGCGCCACGGACCTCATGTGGCGGATCAAGGACCTGTTCGACCCGCACGGCATCCTCGCGCCCGGCGTCGTCCTGACCCGCGACCCGAAGGCCCACCTCCACGGCCTCAAGACCATCCCCGAGGTCGAAGCGGTCGCCGACCCCTGCATCGAGTGCGGCTTCTGCGAACCGGTCTGCCCCAGCCGCGACCTCACCACCACGCCCCGCCAGCGCATCGTGCTGCGCCGCGAGATGATGCGCCAGCACCCGGACTCGCCGGTGACCGACGCGCTCCTGGACGCCTACGGCTACGACGCGGTGGACACCTGCGCGGGCGACTCCACCTGCAAGCTGGCCTGCCCGGTGGGCATCGACACCGGCGCGATGATGAAGGACTTCCGGCACCGGCGGCACTCCCCGCGCGAGGAGAGGACCGCCGCGCTCACCGCGAAGCGCTTCAAGACCGTCGAGGCGTCGGCACGGCTCGCGGTCGCGGCGGCGGACCGGATCGGGCAGCGGCTCGGCGACCGGCTGCTGGAGACCGTGACGGACGCCGCCCGCAAGGCCGTACGCCCCGATCTCGTACCGCGCTGGCTGCCCGAGGTACCGGGCGCCGCGGCCCGCCGGCTGCCGCCCACCCGCAAGCAGGACGCGGTCGCCGTCTACTACCCGGCCTGCGTCAACCGGATCTTCGGCGAACCGAACGGGTACCGGGGCCCCTCGCTCCCCGAGGCCGTCGTCGCGGTCTCCCGGCGGGCCGGGAAGCCGGTGTGGATCCCGGACGACGTCGCGGGCACCTGCTGCGCCACGATCTGGCACTCCAAGGGCTACGACGCGGGCAACGCCGTGATGGCGAACCGGATCGTCGAGGCGGCCTGGGGCTGGACCGCCGGCGGCCGCCTCCCGCTGGTCGTGGACGCGTCCTCGTGCACGCTGGGCATCGCCCACGAGGTGGTCCCGTACCTCACCGAGGACAACAAGCAGCTGCACGCCGAGCTGACCGTCGTCGACTCCGTCGTCTGGGCGGCCGAGGAACTGCTGCCGCACCTGGAAGTGGTGCGGACCGTGGACTCCGCGGTGCTGCACCCCACCTGCTCGATGCGCCACCTGGGCGACGAGGCGCAGCTGCGTACGGTCGCGGAGGCGTGCGCCCAGGAGGTCGTGGTGCCGGACGACGCGGGCTGCTGCGCCTTCGCGGGCGACCGCGGGATGCTGCACAAGGAGCTGACCGAGGCGGCGACGGCCCGGGAGGCGGCCGAGGTGACATCCCGTCACTTCGACGCGCACCTGTCGGCGAACCGCATGTGCGAGGTGGGCATGGATCACGCGACACGGGGCCGCGGGTACTACTCCGTCCTCTTGGAGCTGGAACGCGCGACGCGGCCCGCCTGAGGGGCGGGCCGCGCCTCACGTGCGCGCGTTCAGCTCCTGGCGTCCACGTGCAGGGCCACCGCGCCCTTCGCGGGGACGGTCAGCTGCGCCTTGCCGTCGTCGCCGACGGTGACGGTGTTGCCGTCGCAGTCGTCCGGCGCGGCCTTGGCGACGTTGCAGTAGGTACCGGCCGGCAGCGAGGTCGCGAAGGACTGGGACAGCTCACCGTCCCCGGCGTTGAGGGCGACGAAGCCCTTGGCGCCGCGCCCGAAGGCGATCGCGCTCGACCCGTTGTCCCACCAGTCGGTCAGCTCGGCGCCGCCGACCGCGTTGCGGAAGCCCACCATCCCGGTGATCTCCTGCTTCGCGTGCATGTTCGTCCAGCCGTCAGCGCCGCTGGGCGGGCCCGCGTCCTTGTCGGACCACTCGTAGCCGGAGAAGACGTTCGGCGAGCCGTAGGGCGAGGCCAGCATGAAGGCATTGGCGAGCGTGTACGCCGCGCCGTCCTTGTAGGTGAGCGTCGAGCCGTTACGCTCGGTGTCCCAGTTGTCGACAAAGGTACGTGCCGACTCGCTGCTGAGCTTTCCGTCGGCGATGTTCTTGAGCTGGGCGATGCTGCCGCCCTGGAAGGCGCTCTTGAGGTGGCCCCCGTAACGGAACTCGTCGACGTCGCCGACGCCCTTGTACTCGTCGGGCTGCACCGCCTCGCCGCCGCCGTAGATGACTTCGGAGACCCAGAAACCCGGGTCGCTCATCTTGCCCTTGATCGCGGCCATGTCGTCGGCCGCCATGTGCTTGGCCGCGTCGATACGGAAGCCGTCGACGCCGAGGGAGCGCAGGTCGTCGAGGTACTTCGCGATGGTGGTCCGGACGGCGTCGCTGCCGGTGTCCAGGTCGGACAGCCCGACCAGTTCGCAGGTCTGGACGTTCTCCCGGTTGCCGTAGTCGGAGATGTCCTTGCGGCAGGCGTGGAAGTCCTGGTCCTGGAAGTACCCGGGATAGTCGTACTTCGTGTACTGCGTGCCGCCGGTTCCGGTGCCGGACCCGGACGACATGTGGTTGATGACGGCGTCGGCGACGACCTTGACGCCCGCTTCGTGGCAGGCGGAGACCATCGACGCGAAGGCGTCCCGGTCGCCGAGCCGCCCCGCGATCTTGTAGCTGACCGGCTGGTACGACGTCCACCACTGGTCGCCCTTGATGTGCTCCGAAGCGGGCGAGACCTCGACGTAGCCGTAACCGGCCGGGCCGAGCTGATCGGTGCAGATCTTGGCGACGTCCGCGTACGGCCGCTCGAACAGCGTGGCGGTGACGGTCTTCTCTCCGGGCGGGGTGGCCTGCGAGCTCCACGGGGCGAGCGCGGCGAGGCCGCCGGCGACGAGCACACCGGCCAGCGTGCCGCCGAGTATCCGGGATCGGTGATGCAGCATGCGGCTCCTTCAACGAACGGACGCGGCAGGGAGCCGCGCCCTCGAAGGCAGCCACGCGCCGAGGCCGCCGTGGGGGGAATCCGCGAGGGAGCCTGCCTTTACGAAGTGAACACGTCAAGGCATTTCGCAAGAAATTCCAGTCACTTGCGCAAGACGGGAGTCCAAGTGTTCACCTCAGGAGTCCAATTCGCCCCCTTGTGGCGCGTCCGCATCAACCGCCAGGGTCCTCAGCGAGGTTCGCGCACACGCGTCGGCATACCTCGCGGCACACGCCGTGCCGCGCTTCACCCGTACGCGCAAGTCCGCACGGCCGCGGTGGCCCAGGCAGCCGCCCGTACGGAGTTCCACCCGCACACAGCCCCACCGAGGTCCACGCACGCAGCCGCCGGGCACCGTCCGCACTCCAGGAGGCCCCATGCATGACGCAAGACCCGAGCAGCACGACGACGAGAGCCGCCGCCACGGCGCCCCGGACGGCACGGAGCCGGCCGCGCCCGACGGCGACGGGCCGAGCCGCCGGTCGGTCCTGCGGACCGCGGGCACGGCCGGCGCCGGTCTCGGGCTCGCCGGGCTGGGCGCGTTCGGCGCGAGCGGCACGGCGGCGGCCGCACCGGCGCCCGGCGGGGCCGCCGACACCGCCGCGGCACCGAAGCGGCGCGGCAGGACCATGATCGGCGTACCGTTCGAGGGGCGCAGCACCGTACGCGTCGGCATCGTCGGCCTCGGCAACCGCGGCGGCTCCATGATCGACCTCTTCCTCGCGGTGCCGAACACACGGGTCGTGGCGGTGTGCGACCCGGTCAAGGAGAAGACCGCCAGGGCGGCGAAGAAGGTCACCGACGCCGGGCAGCCGGCGCCCGCCGTCTACGCCAAGGGCGACCGCGACTTCGAGAACCTCTGCAAGCGCGGCGACATCGACTTCGTGTACGTCGCGTCGCCCTGGGACTGGCACTTCGAGATGGCGAAGACCGCCATGCTCAACGGCAAGCACGTGGGCGTCGAGTGCCCGATCGCGCTGCGGCTGGACCAGCTGTGGGAGCTGGTCGACCTCTCGGAGTACACCCGCAAGCACTGTCTCCAGCTGGAGAACTGCTGTTACGGGCGGAACGAGATGCGGGTGCTGCGGATGGCGCACGCGGGCCTCTTCGGCGACCTGCTGCACGGCGCCGGGGCCTACAACCACGACCTGCGCGGCCTGATGTTCGACCCGGACTACTACGAGGGCCCGTGGCGGCGGCTGTGGCACACCCGGCTGCGCGGCGATCTGTACCCCAACCACGGGTTCGGGCCCGTCGCCAACTACATGGACGTCAACCGCGGCGACCGCGCCGTACGGATCTCCAGCTTCGGCACGCCCGCCCTGGGCCTGGCCGCGTACCGCAAGGAGCGCATGCCGGCGGGCGACCCGAGCTGGAAGGAGACGTACATCGAGAGCGACCGGACGATTTCCCTCGTCCAGACCGCCAAGGGCCGCGTGATCCGCCTGGAGCACGACGTGTCCACGCCGCACCCGTACAGCCGCATCAACAGCCTCGGCGGCACGAAGGGCGTCTTCGAGGACTACCCCGAGCGGATCTACATCGAGCCGGACCACAGCAACGACGAGTGGGGCGACTTCGGGGCGTACGCCGAGTGGGACCACTGGCTGTGGAAGGAGCACGCCAACCCGCCCGGTGGCCACGGCGGCATGGACTACATGCTGGTCTTCCGGCTGACCCAGTGCATGCACCTGGGCCTGGTGCCCGACTTCGACGTGTACGACGCGGCGACCTGGACCGCGCCGGTACCGCTGAGCGACCTGTCGATCAAGGCACACGGCAAGCCGCTGGAGATCCCGGACTTCACCCGCGGGGACTGGAAGAAGGCCCGGCCGGGGATGGACTCGGAGAAGCCGAAGGCGTGACGGGCGCGCGGGTGTGACGGGCGCCGAGGCGTGACCGGCACCGGGGCCCGGCGGTTCGCCGGGCCCCGCGGTGTCACTTCTCGGAGGAGCCCGGCCTGTCGGCGGCCGCGGGCGCCCGGGTGGTCGCCGCCGCCTCGGAGGTGACCGGCCTCTCGGTGGTCACGGACGTCCCGATGGCGGCGGCTGCTTCGGCGGTGGTGGCTCCGCCGGGGGCGGCTCGGTCAGCGGTGGCTCCATCGGCGGTGGCTCCGTCGGCGGTGGCGGGCCCGCCCGCACCGGCCGGCACCTCCCCGTTGAGAACCTTCTTCGCCGTGACGCGGTCCAGCGCACCCTCCCAGCGGGAGACCGCGAAGACCGCGACGCAGTTGCCGAGCAGGTTGGTCGCCACCCGCATCGAGTCCATGATCCGGTCGACGCCGAGCAGCAGCGCCACCGCGGCGGCGGGGATGACGCCCAGCGCGGACGCGGTCGCCGACAGCGCCAGGAACGCCGAACCGGGCACGCCCGCCATGCCCTTGCTGGTCAGCATCAGTACCAGCACGACGGTGATTTGCTGACCTATCGACAGATCGACCCCGACGGCCTGCGCGATGAAGAGGGTGCCGATGGAGAGGTAGATCGACGCACCGTCGAGGTTGAAGGAGTAGCCGGTCGGCAGGACCAGGCCCACCGCGTCGTCCCGGCAGCCCGCGGCCCGCAGCTTCTGCATCATCCGCGGCATCACCGTCTCGCTGGACCCCGTACCGAGGGCCAGCAGCAGCTCCTCACGGGTGTAGCGGACGAACTTCCACAGGCTGAGTCCCGTGACGGCCTTGAGCGCGAGCCCCAGCAGGACGAGGAAGGCGAGCGCGACGCCGTAGCAGACCGCGATCAGCTTCGCGTACGTCGTCATCGCGCCGAGGCCGTACTCGCCCACGAGGTGAGCGGTGGCCCCGAAGACGGCGAGCGGCGCGAGACGCATGATGTAGCCGACGATCGTGAAGACGACGTCCTGCGCCTGCTCGATGAACGGCAGGATCTGCGGCACCTTCGTCTGGCCGAGGTGCAGCAGCGCCGCGCCCACCAGGCAGGACAGGACGAGGACCTGGAGCAGCGAGTTGTCCGCGAACGCCCCGACCGCGCTGTCGGGCAGCGATTCGAGGACGAACTGCGCGGTGGACGGCAGGTGCCCGCCGCCGGTCTTCTCGTCGACGGCGCTCTGGTCGAGCGAGGACGGGTCGACGTGCATGCCCGCACCGGGCGCGAAGACATTGCCCGCGAGCAGCCCGACGACGAGCGCGACGGTGGTCGCCACCTCGAACCAGATCAGCGCCTTGAGGCCGATCCGGCCGAAGGCCTTGAGGTCGCCGGCCTTGGTGATGCCGGCGACGACGACACAGAACACGAGCGGGGCGATCATCGCCTTGATGAGGCGGACGAAGCCGTCGCCGAGCGGCTTGACGGCCGAGCCGAACTCCGGCCACAGCCGTCCGACGAGGACTCCGAGGAACAGGGCTACGAGGACCTGCGTGAACAGACTGGTGCGCAGCATGCGGCCTGCCCGGCGAGCGAGCGATCCGGTGGCGAGCGGCACGGGCTCTCCCTTGGACGGATTTTGGGATACGGAAAAGGACTTCCGCGGTCCGCCACTATGGCTGAGCCCTATGCCTCAGAGAAGAGTCCGGTGTTACATCGAAGAAAATCTTGGAGCTATCTCCAAGTAACCGCTGGTACACGCCCCCGCCACCGTGCCGTGACGGGCCCGCACCGGGTGGCGCCACGGGCCGTGCGCCCGTGGTACCAGGCGTTATCCGGTGCCATCCGCTCTCATCGGGGTGTCATCGGTGTCATGCGGTGTCATGCCGTGCCACCCGACGTCATCCGATTCATCCGGTGACTCAGGTCTTCAGATCGGCCTTGTCCCCCATGACCACGACGGGGTGCTGCGCGGGGTCGAGCGTGCGCAGCAGGTACCGCATGCCGGACTTGGGGATGCTCACGCAACCGGACGTACCGCTCCCGTGGTCCATGTGCAGCCAGATGCTGCCGCCCTTGGACCGGCCCTCGGGCCGGGCCGGGTCCAGCGGCGAGACGCCCTTGGCGCGGTTGTAGTCGATGGCGATGACGTAGTCGAAGTCGTGCCGGGTCTTCTTGGCCCAGTACGAGGGCGGGGTGAAGGCCGCGGTCGCGGTGTACGGCAGCTTCGCGCCCGGGTCGGGCAGCACACCGCCCGCGTCGGACAGCGAGTACACCCCCACCGGGCTGCGCTTGTCTCCTTCGTGATGATCCAGGGTCCAGCCGCGCTTGCCGTTGTGCCCCTGCCAGCTCCGGTCGCGGTTCCAGGTGCTCCCACCGCTGCCGTTCGTGTCCGAGCCGCTCTTGGCTGCCTTGGCCGCCTTGGCCGCCTTGTTGTCGGCCCCGCCCTTCTCACCCTTCGTGTACAGCACGACGGTCGAGCTGGTGTCGTTCCTGCCGTCCCCGTACACCGCGATCACCTGCCGGGAATCGGCCGGGATCCGGGACTGCAGCCGCTCCCCCACCCCGGGGATGCGCGTCAGTCCGGTGGCAGGCGTGGCACTCGGATGCCCCGCCCGCCCGGCGGCCTTCTCACCCTCCTGCCCCGATCCGCCGCAGCCTGCGACCAGCACGATTCCCGCGGCGGCCAGCGCTGCCGTCCGTATCGCCGTGACCGTCCGTATCGCTGAGACCGTCCGTGCCTGCCCGGCCGTCTTACGTGTACTCCGCATGGCTCCCATCGTCGCACCGACGGCCGACTCGTGATCGGTCGAGGTGACACCGCGGACGTCGAGGGAACCCCCGCGGACGGAGGGAGCGACACCGGGGGCCGCACATCGTGGCCCGATCCGTGCGTTCCGCCAGAAAAACGATTGAAATTCGCGGCCATTCCACGCCAACCTTCCATGGCTCCGCCCTGCTCCTGTCGCGGGCGCAAGCGGCAGCGAGTGGCACAGCCCTGCCCTGCTCCGCTGCGCCCACCGCGCCGGCGGGAGCGCCCGGCCCGCTCTCCTGCCGGACCTCCGCGCCCGGCACCTGACCCGACGACACGCTTGGACGTCATGCAGATTCGCGATCTACCGCATCCCGACCCGGGTGTCCCCGACGTCCGTACCGGCGGCCGCTTCCTGGTCTGGCTCTACCGCCGGCAACTGGGCGGCCAGCTCAAGGCCTTGGCCTGGGGGCTGGTGCACACCGGCGCCGTGGCCTCCTTCCCGCTGCCGGTGGGCATCGCCGTACAGGCCGTCGCCGACCGCTCCGGCGCCCGGCTCGCCCTCGCGGGCGGGCTGATGGTGCTGCTGGGTGTGCTGGTCTCGGTCGGCGACACGATGCTGCACCGCGCCGCCGTCACCAACTGGGTCACCGCCGTTGCCCGCGTCCAGCAGCTGCTCGCCCGCAAGACCGCGGAGCTGGGCTCGGCCCTGACCCGGCGGGTCGCGGCCGGCGAAGTGGTCGCGGTCAGCACCGGTGACCTGGAGAAGATCGGATGGTTCGTGGAGGCCATCTCCCGCTTCTCGGCCGCCGCGCTCACCTCCGTCGGCGTATGTGTGGCGCTGGTGCTCTACCAGCCCACCCTGGGCGTCGTCGTCGCGGTCGGGGTACCCGTGGTGGCGCTCGCCGTGCTGCCGCTGCTGCCCCGCGCGACGCGACGCGCCGACGAACAGCGCGAGAAGGCCGGGCACGCCACGGAACTGGCCTCCGACACCGTCGCGGGCCTTCGTGTGCTGCGCGGCATCGGCGGCGAGGAACTCTTCCTCGGCCGCTACCGCACCGCCTCCCAGGACGTCCGCAGGGCCGCCGTGCGCAGTGCCCGGATGTGGTCGCTCATCTCGGCCGTCCAGGTCGCGCTCCCGGGACTGCTGCTGATCGCGGTCGTCTGGTACGGCGCGCGGCTGGCCCTGGACGGCCGTATCGAGGTCGGCGCGCTGGTCACGATGTACAGCGCGGTCACCTTCCTGCTCTATCCCTTGCAGCACTTCGAGGAGATCGCGCAGGCATACTCCTTCTCCCGGCCGTCCGCGAAGCGGGCCGCCCGCGTTCTGGCGCTCAGCCGCCCGGTCGACGGCCGCGTCACCGACCACGCCCCGCTCGACGGCGACCTTTACGACCCGGCCACCGGCCTGCTGGCCCCGGCAGGCCACCTCACGGCGGTGGTCTGCGGCGACCCGGACGCAGCGGGCCGGCTCGCAGAACGCCTGGGCGGCCACCCGGCGAGCGCTTTGGACGAGGCCGTCCTTGACGAGACGGAGGAGGTCGACAGGGTCGGTGAGGCGATGCCTGCTGGTAAGGCGATGTCGGCCGGTGAGGACGGCGCGGCCGTGACGACCGGTGAGACGATGCCGGCCGGTGAGACGATGCCGGCCGGTGAGGGCGGCGCGGCCACGAAGACCGGTGAGGCGATGCCCGCTGGTGAGGACGGTGCGGCCGTGACGACCGGTGAGGCAGTGCAGGGCGCCGACGCCGGCGGCACGGTGCAGGAAGGCTCTCGCGCCCGGGCGGCCGAGCATGCGCAGGAGAAGCATGCGCAGGAGACCGTGTCCACGGAGGCGGAATCGGCATCCCCGGAGGCGGATTCGGCAGCGGAGGGCGTGACCTCGTGTACGGGCCCGGCGGACGAGCCCGGGTCCACGCGCGGCGCGCTGCCCTCCGCCGAGCCGCGACTCCCCTCCGTCGAACTGGGCGGCACCGCCCTGGACGACGTACCGCGCGACGCCGCCCGGCAGGCCGTGCTGGTCCAGGACAAGGACCCGGTGCTGCTGTCGGGGACGCTGCGGGAACTCTTCGACGTACCGTCGTCCGGCGCCGTCACCGCGCGGCAGGCCCTGGCCGCCGCACAGTGCGACGACGTACTGGCGGCGCTCGCCCAGGCCGGCACCGACGGGTCGGACGACCCGATGCGCAGCCGCATCACCGAACGCGGCCGTTCCCTCTCCGGTGGCCAGCGCCAGCGGCTCGCGCTGGCCCGGTCGCTGCTCACCGATCCGGAGGTGCTGGTGCTCGACGAGCCGACCAGCGCCGTCGACTCGCACACCGAGGCACGGATCGCCGACGGCCTGCGCGTCCTGCGCAAGGGCCGGACGACGGTCGTCCTCACCTCCAGCCCTCTGGTGCTGGACCGCGCGGACCGAGTGGTGTTCCTGCCCGAGGGCAAGGTCACCGCCGTCGGCCCGCACCGCGAACTCCTGCGCACCACACCGGCCTACCACGCGGTCGTCACCCGCGAGACCGACGAGGAACGCGCCCGCACGGGGGCCGCGACCGGCGGCCGCACGGAGACCGCCGACTCCTCGGAGTCCGCCGGCCGCACGGGGGCCGTGGACCGCACGGGGACCGTCGACCGCTCGGAGGCTGCCGACCGCACGGGGGCCATCGACCGGGCAGGGGCCGTCGACCGCACGGATGACGGCTCCGAGGAGCTTCTGGACGACGGTTCCGAGGAATTCCCGCATGGCGGTCCCGCGGAACTCCCGGATGGCAGTCCTGCGGAACTCCCGGGCGGCGGTCCCTCGGAACTCCTGCGGGAGACGGACGGATCCACCGGATCCACCCCTTCGCGCGCCCGGGTGGGCGCGCTCGAATCGATCGAGGAGACGGCATGATCGGCCTGGCGCCGCCGGAGCACGATCCGGAAGCCGCACGTACGACGACCATCCTCCCCGTCGGCTCCCCCGCGACCGTACGCAGCTACGTCGCGGGGCTGATCCGCCGTCACCGCAAGGCATTCATCCTCCTCGTCACCGTCAACGCCATCGCCGTCACCGCCTCGATGGTCGGCCCGTATCTCCTCGGCGGCCTTGTGGAGGACCTCTCCGACGGCGTGCGCGACATCCATCTGGAGCTCACCGTCGGCCTGTTCGCGATCGCCCTGGTCATCCAGACCTTCTTCGTACGGATGGTCCGGCTGCGCGGCGCGATGCTCGGCGAGCGGATGCTGGCGGACCTGCGCGAGGACTTCCTCGTACGGTCCGTCGGACTGCCGCCCGGCGTGCTGGAGCGGGCCGGCACCGGAGACCTGCTCTCCCG
Organism: Streptomyces sp. NPDC050806; assembly: GCF_055586425.1. NCBI lineage: Bacteria > Bacillati > Actinomycetota > Actinomycetes > Kitasatosporales > Streptomycetaceae > Streptomyces > Streptomyces sp. NPDC050806. The sequence goes on from NZ_JBVJIF010000004.1 coordinate 527,703, forward strand.
CATCACGACGGACATCGACCGGCTGGCCAACGCGATGCGGGAGGCCGTGCCGCAGCTGTCCATCGGCGTCGTCTGGATCGGCCTGCTGGTCGGGGCGCTCGGCCTGACCGCACCACCGCTCGCCCTGTCCGTACTGGTCCCGCTGCCCCTGCTGATCGTCGGGTGCCGCTGGTACTTCAAACGGGCGCCGAGCGCTTATCGTTCCGAGGCCGCCGGATACGCCGCGGTGTCCGCCGCGCTCACCGAGACAGTCGACGCGGGGCGCACCATCGAGGCGCACCGGCTCGGCGACCGCCGCACCCGGCTGTCGGAGCGGCGCATCCGCGAGTGGACCCAGTGGGAGCGGTACACGCTCTACCTCCGCTCGGTCCTCTTCCCGGTGATCAACGGCACCCACACCCTGAACCTCGGTTCCGTGCTGATGCTCGGCGGCGCCTTCGTCTTCCAGGGCTGGATGACGATCGGCCAGCTGACCACGGGCGCACTGCTGTCCCAGATGATGATCGAGCCGATCGGCATGATCCTGCGCTGGTACGACGAACTCCAGGTGGCCCAGGTGTCGATCGCCCGGCTCGTCGGGGTGCGGGAGATCGAACCCGAGGCCGCGGACGAACGGATCGCCCCGGACGGCCGGCACGTCCGCGCCGACGGTGTCCGCTTCGGCTACCGCGCCGACGTGGACGTCCTGCACGACGTGTCGCTGCAGGTACGGCCCGGCAGCCGCGTGGCGCTCGTCGGCCCCTCGGGCGCGGGCAAGTCCACACTCGGCCGGCTCCTCGCCGGCATCTACACGCCCCGCAAGGGCGAGGTCACCCTCGGCGGTGCCGCACTGTCCCGGATGCCCGCCGAGCGGGTACGAGCCCATGTGGCACTGGTCAACCAGGAGCACCACGTCTTCGTGGGCTCGCTGCGCGACAACCTGCTGCTGGCCCGCACGGGCGCGGACGACACCGACCTGTGGTCGGCACTGGCCGCGGTCGACGCGGACAACTGGGCGAGGGGGCTGGAGAAGGGGCTGGACACGGAGGTCGGCTCCGGCGGCCACGCGCTGACCCCGGCGCAGGCCCAGCAGATCGCCCTGGCCAGGCTGGTCCTGGCGGACCCGCACACGCTGGTCCTGGACGAGGCCACCTCGCTCCTCGACCCGCGGGCCGCCCGCCACCTGGAGCGCTCGCTCGGCAAGGTGCTGGACGGCCGAACGGTCGTCGCCATCGCCCACCGGTTGCACACGGCCCACGACGCGGACGTCATCGCTGTCGTCGAAGCCGGCCGCATCACCGAACTCGGCACCCACGACGAACTCGTCTCCGCCAACGGCCCGTACGCCGCCCTCTGGCGCTCCTGGCACGCGTAACCCGACACCCGCGCTCACCGGCTCAGCACGACCCGGTCTTGAACAGCCCGGGCCCGAACGCCCTGGGGCCGGACGGCCCGGGCGGGAAAGCGCTGGGGCCGGACGGCCCGGGCGGGAAAGCGCTGGGGCCGGACGGCCCGGGTGGGAAGGCGCTGGGGCCGGACGGCCCGGGCCCGGACGGCAGCCGGGGAACGCGGCGGACCCGAACCGCGGAGGGAACTCGGGCAACGCGGCGGACCGGGACCGCCGAGGGGATTCCGGAAGCCCGCCCCGCCAGGACTGCCGAAGAGGTCCGGGGAGCGTGGCGAACCCGAACCGCGGAGGGAACTCGGGTAGCACGGCGGACCGGGACCGCCCAGGGGACTCGGCCGGGCCGTCTTCCCGGCCCGGGCATGTATGCGCGCCGTCTGGGACGGGCCGAGCTTCGGCACCCGGGGTCCGGCTCAGCCCGGTCCCCGGGCTTGGCCGGCCGTCCGGGTGCGGCCCGCCCCGTGGGCGTGGCCCCTGCTCAGGGCGTGGTCCGTCCCCGGAGGGCGGCCCGCATACCGGGAGCGTCCCGCTCTCGGGGCGTGTCCCCTCAAGGAGCGGAGCCCCGGCTTCGGCCACGCCGCCGCGAGAGGACGGTCGCCACGGGGAGCAGGGCCCGTCCGCATCGGACCGGTACGGCGCCCCGCGTGCCGCGCCTCCCCGCTCTTGATCGTTACGGGATGCGCTCGGCGGAGCGCCCGCACCCGCGGCACGGGCTCCGCCTGCCCGCTCACGCGGGCCATCGGTACATAGCGGCCGAGGGGCTACAGGAAGCCGAGGGCCGTCAGACCGCCTATCCCGCCGAGGAGGGTGAAGATCGGCATCAGGACCTTCAGCTCCACCCAGCTGCCGGCACGGAAGCGCATACCCTTGGGCGGGCCCACCGGGTACCAGCGCTTGCGGCCTATCGGGATGGGCCACATGATCGGGCAGCCCGAGACGGTCAGCGCGTCCCCGATGTCGTGCACCAGCGCACCCAGCACGATCGGCAGGCCCAGCCACAGGTACGCCTGGTTCGGCTCGGTGAACAGCCAGTGCGAACCGTTCCCCGGCTGGTCCAGCACCCCGGCGAGAATCCACGCCGTGGCCGCGCCCAGCAGCCACACCAGCACATCGCTGGAGACCCGCGCCGCCCGCCACAGCAGCCCTTCGATGGCGAGCACCATGTGCACGAAGAGGATGCCGAGCACCGCCCAGCGGCCGCCCTGCACCGCCAGTACCGACATACCGGCCCCGACGAGCACCGCCCACAGCCAGGTATGGGTCAAGGTGCGGTGACCACCGGACCGGCGGGCGTCCCCCTTCATCCGAGTGGCTTTGTAGACGGCGTGCGAGATGTTGTCGACGACCTCGCACAGCCCCCGCGACAGCGGGCCGAAGGCACGGGAGATCGTGGCCGCCTTGTGGTCCAGGTCGGGGGCGAGGGCCGCACCGGCACAGATCAGCGCGCCGACGACGACCACCGGCCAGGGCATCGGGTGCCCCAGGGCACCGGCCGCCGCGCCCACCCCCAGCCAGGCCGCGGCCCCGGACAGCGAGTGCGCCGGTCCCATCATGGTTGTTCCCCACCCCTTGTCGTTTTTGTTCTTGCGCCGATGCTCCCCGGCCTCGCGCCGCCGGCACTGGGCGTCGCGGAGCTGACGCGCGGTCGGCGACACAGCGTAGCGTCAGATGATCACTGTAGGACCCGCCGGTTCCCGCTTCCGGGGTCGGGGAAGGCAGTATGGGGGCGTGACCCTCATCGATCATCTCCCGAACGACGCCGACCCCGATGCCCTCTTCGAAGCCTTTTCGACCTGGGCCGAAGAGCAGGGCATCTCGCTCTACCCTGCCCAGGAGGAGGCACTGATCGAGGTGGTCTCGGGGGCGAACGTCATCCTGTCCACCCCCACCGGCTCCGGTAAGAGCCTGGTCGCGGCGGGCGCGCACTTCACCGCCCTGGCCAACGACCAGGTCACCTTCTATACCGCCCCCATCAAGGCACTGGTCTCGGAGAAGTTCTTCGACCTGTGCAAGCTCTTCGGCACCGAGAACGTCGGGATGCTCACCGGCGACGCCTCCGTGAACGCCGACGCCCCCGTGATCTGCTGCACCGCCGAGGTGCTCGCCTCGATCGCGCTGCGGGACGGCAAGGACGCCGACATCGGCCAGGTCGTCATGGACGAGTTCCACTTCTACGCCGAGCCGGATCGCGGCTGGGCCTGGCAGATCCCGCTGCTGGAACTGCCGCAGGCGCAGTTCGTCCTGATGTCGGCGACGCTCGGTGACGTCGCGATGTTCGAGAAGGACCTGACGCGGCGCACCGGCAAGCCGACCTCGGTCGTACGGTCCGCGACACGGCCCGTTCCGCTGTCGTACGAGTACCGCTCGACGCCGATGACGGAGACGCTGACCGAGCTTCTCGAGACGCACCAGGCTCCGGTCTACATCGTGCACTTCACACAGGCCGCGGCCGTGGAGCGGGCGCAGGCCCTGATGAGCATCAATATGTGCACCCGGGCCGAGAAGGACGAGATTGCCAAGCTGATCGGCAATTTCCGTTTCACCACCAAGTTCGGGCAGAACCTCTCGCGGTACGTGCGTCACGGAATCGGCGTGCACCACGCCGGCATGCTGCCGAAGTACCGACGGCTGGTGGAGAAGCTGGCCCAGGCCGGCCTGCTGAAGGTGATCTGCGGGACGGACACCCTCGGTGTGGGGGTCAACGTACCGATTCGCACCGTGCTGTTCACCGCACTCACGAAGTACGACGGGACCCGGGTGCGCACCCTGCGGGCCCGTGAGTTCCACCAGATCGCAGGGCGGGCCGGGCGGGCCGGCTTCGACACCGCCGGCTTCGTCGTCGCGCAGGCGCCCGAGCATGTCATCGAGAACGAGAAGGCGCTCGCGAAGGCCGGGGACGATCCGAAGAAGCGCCGCAAGGTCGTGCGGAAGAAGGCGCCCGAGGGGTTCATCAACTGGGGACAGAACACCTTCGAGAAGCTGATCGCCGCCGAGCCGGAGCCGCTGACCTCCCGCTTCCGCGTCACCCACGCGATGCTGCTCTCCGTGATCGCCCGGCCCGGCAACGCCTTCGAGGCCATGCGCCGGCTGCTGGAGGACAACCACGAGTCGCGCAAGAACCAGCTGCGGCACATCCGGCGGGCCATCGCCATCTACCGCTCCCTGCTGGACGGCGGGATCGTGGAGCGCCTGGACGAGCCGGACGCCGAGGGCCGGATCGTGCGGCTCACCGTCGACCTGCAGCAGGACTTCGCGCTCAACCAGCCGCTGTCCACCTTCGCGCTGGCCGCCTTCGACCTGCTCGACCCCGAGTCGCCCTCCTACGCGCTGGACATGGTCTCGGTCGTGGAGTCCACCCTGGACGACCCCCGGCAGATCCTGGCCGCGCAGCAGAACAAGGCCAAGGGCGAGGCGGTCGCCCAGATGAAGGCCGACGGCGTCGAGTACGAGGACCGCATGGAGCGCCTCATGGACGTCGAGTACCCCAAGCCGCTGGAGGAGTTGCTCTCCCACGCCTACGGCCTCTACCGGCGCAGCCACCCCTGGGTCGGCGACCACCCGCTGTCGCCCAAGTCGGTCATCCGCGACATGTACGAGCGGGCCATGACCTTCACGGAGTTCGTCTCCTACTACGAGCTCGCCCGCACCGAGGGCATCGTGCTGCGCTACCTCGCCAGCGCGTACAAGGCGCTCGACCACACCGTGCCCGACGACCTGAAGTCCGAGGACTTCGAGGACATCATCGCCTGGCTCGGCGAAATGGTCCGCCAGGTCGACTCCAGCCTCCTGGACGAGTGGGAACAGCTCGCCAACCCGGAGGAGGAGACGGCCGAGGAGGCCATGGAGCACGCCGACGAGGTCAAGCCGGTCACCAAGAACGTGCGGGCCTTCCGGGTGCTCGTCCGCAACGCGATGTTCCGGCGGGTGGAGCTCGCGGCTCTGGACAAGGTCGAGGAGCTGGGCGAGATGGACGCCGACTCCGGGTGGGACGAGGACGCCTGGGCGGACGCGATGGACGCCTACTGGGACGAGTACGAGGACCTGGGCACCGGCCCGGACGCCCGGGGCCCCAAGCTCCTGCAGATCGAGGAGGACGAGGAGCACGGCCTGTGGCGCGTGCGCCAGACGTTCGCCGACCCGAACGGCGACCACGACTGGGGCATCTCCGCCGAGGTGGACCTCGCCGCGTCCGACGAAGAGGGCCGCGCGGTCGTGCGGGTCACCTCCGTGGGCCAGCTCTGACCACAATGACCTGCCCGGCCCCGGTCGTGGGCGTTCGCCCACGACCGGCCGGCGGCCACCGCACCGATCCGACCGAAGGCCTCTGCTCCGACCGCTCCCCGACTCCGATGAAGGGCACCCGTAGATGACCAGTCCGGCAGAAAAGCTGGTGGACCTGCTCGATCTTGAACAGATCGAGGTGAACATCTTCCGCGGGCGCAGCCCCCAGGAATCCCTGCAGCGCGTCTTCGGCGGCCAGGTCGCCGGGCAGGCGCTGGTGGCCGCCGGGCGGACCACGGAAGGCGACCGCCCCGTGCACTCGCTGCACGCGTACTTCCTGCGGCCGGGTCGGCCAGGGGTGCCCATCGTGTACCAGGTGGAGCGGGTGCGGGACGGGCGTTCCTTCACCACGCGCCGGGTCGTGGCCGTCCAGCAGGGGCGCACGATCTTCAATCTGACCGCCTCCTTTCACAAGCCCGAACCGGGGTTCGAGCATCAGCTTCCGATCGGCCGAGTGGTGCCACCCCCCGAGGAGCTGCCCACTGTCGCCGAAGAGGTCCGCGAGCACCTGGGCGGACTGCCCGAGGCGCTGGAACGCATGGCCCGCCGCCAGCCCTTCGACATCCGCTACGTCGACCGGCTGCGGTGGCGGCCGGCGGAGATCGAGGGGGCGGAGCCGCGCAGCGCCGTGTGGATGCGGGCGGTCGGGCCGCTGGGTGACGACCCGCTCGTCCACACCTGCGCGCTGACCTACGCCAGCGACATGACACTGCTGGATGCCGTGCGCATCCCCATCGAACCGCTGTGGGGCCCGCGCGGTTTCGACATGGCCTCCCTCGACCATGCGATGTGGTTCCACCGGCCGTTCCGTGCCGATGAGTGGTTCCTCTACGACCAGGAGTCGCCCATCGCGACGGGCGCCCGGGGCCTGGCCCGCGGCCGGATCTACGACCGCGAGGGCAGGCTGCTCGTCTCCGTGGTCCAGGAAGGACTCTTCCGGAAGCTGGGCGACTGAACCCGGGCCCGGCCCGAAGAGGCGCGAGCGCGGCGGGCCAGGAAGGCGCCGTGCCGCGCGGGACCGCCTCCGGTGACCGCCGCCCTGGGGCGGGTGCCGGCCGGGGATTGAGCGCCGGGGCCCGTTCGGGCCCGGATGAGGCGGGCCCGGGGCGAAGGCACGGTGGCGGGAGCCGGCAGCCCCCGGACATCGCCCTTCAATTCGGAGGTCGGACCCCTGTCCTTTACAGGGGTCCTGGCCCCTCCGGAGTCCTGGGCCTCGACGGCTTTACCGGTCTCGGTGGGTTCATCGACGTGTACCTCACCACCACTCCCGGTCCCCGCGTCGGACGGCGGCACCGCCGCGGAGGGGGGCAGGGCCGGGGCCGGATGTTCCCGGCGGGCTGCGTCGAGCTGCCGGGAGAGGCTGATGCGGTACCACATCACCTCGTCGAACTCCTCCGCTGTCTCGGCCCGTTCGACGGCCGCACGGGTGCGGGTCGTGTTCGCACCCGCGGACGAGAGGCAAGGCCTGAGCTTGCGCAGCCAGACCCGCTCGGCCGGGTCGCGTACGAGTGCCGCCAGCTCCTCCGGCGGCAGCACTGCGGCGATCACCGCCGACACCGCCCAGGACCCGTCTGCGTCCGTCACGAGTTGCGCCACACGCCGGCTCCGCCACAGCCTGCCCCGCCAGTCCTGGCCGGAGCAGAGCAGCGCCCGCATGGGCGGCGGCGTGGGGCCATGGATGAGGCTGCATTCCCTGCCGGCGAAGGCCGACAGCTCGGCTGCCAGGTACTGCCACACGATCGCGCCGTAGCGGTTCACATAAAAGCGGACAGGGCCGAAGCATCCCGCCCTGGCCAAGCGGAGGAACCTGCCGGGAGCGATGCCCATCAGCGCGGCGCCCTCCGTCGCGCCGACGACCCGGATCCGCTCACGCAGGGTGTCGGGGAATCCCTTTTCTTCCTGCAGCCGCTCGATCTCCGCCGCCGGCACCCGCCGTCGGCCGGACGCGTCGCCCGGCCCCGGCGGTACCGTACCTACCTCGTCGAGCTGCACGGCGAGGTCGAACTCGCCGGTTTTCAACCCCAGTTCCCGGGCCGCCCGCCCCATCGCGAGCGTTTCCGAGCCCTCATACCTCACGGTCATGTCACTTCTCCCCCGCTACAGTCCAATTACTGACAGTCACGACTGTAGCCGCGAGGTGTGACAGCGGGTCAACCCCCGCCTCAGACCTGTGGATAACTTTCCGGCTGCCGCGCCGCCACGGCGAGATGTTCACCGACCCGGTTGACCAACAGCGTCATTTCGTACGCGATCTGCCCCAGGTCGGATTCGGCCTCGGACAGCACGCACAGGCAACTGCCGTCACCCGCCGCCGTCACGAACAGCACTCCGTCGTCGAATTCGACCATGGTCTGCCGCACCCGGCCCGCCCGGAACTGCTGCCCTGACCCCTTGGCCAGGCTGTGCAGCCCGGAAGCGACTGCCGCCAGATGTTCGGCGTCCTCCCGTGCCAGTCCCTCGCTCGCCCCCGTGACCAAGCCGTCGTTGGAGAGCACGAGTGCGTGCCGCACCTGATCGACGCGTCGTGTCAGGTCGTCCAGCAGCCAGTCCAGTCCGCTGCTCAGTGCCATTCCCGCTTCCTCCCCGTAACACCGTGCTACCTACTGGGCTGCGGCACCACCTGTCGCGCGCCGCTGTGTCAGCCTCGCTCACCTCTGCCGTCTCGGCAAGCGGCCCGGACACGTCGACGCGCGTCCTCCTGCCGCTCACGGGCCGGATACCGCAGGATGAGCCCATGGCGCGAAAGATGACCAAGGACGAGTGGCAGGCGTTCGTCTCCGCCGGTACCCGCACGGGCAAGCTGGCGACCGTACGAGCCGACGGGAGGCCGCACGTCGCCCCCGTGTGGTTCCTGCTGGACGGCGACGACGTGGTGTTCAATACCGGCGCGAAGACCGTGAAGGGACAGAACCTGATCCGGGACGGCCGGCTGGCCCTGTGCGTGGACGACGACCGGCCGCCGTTCGACTTCGTCGTGCTCGAGGGGCGAGCGCGCGTGAGCGAGGAGCTGTCGGAGGTACGTGCCTGGGCGGCACGGATCGCCGCGCGTTACATGGGCGAGGACCGTGCCGAGGAGTACGGGGCACGCAACGGCGTGGCCGGGGAGCTGCTGGTGCGGGTCCAGGTCGACAAAGCGGTGGCGCTGGCGGAGATCGCGGACTGAGCCCGGCCGGCCCCTGGCAGCGCCTACGGCCGGCTCGCCGTGTCGAGCATGCGGGCCGTGTGCATCCGCCCCGCGTGCTCGACCAGCCGGATGAGGACTTCCTTGCCGGAGTCGCGGTCACGAGCGTCGCACAGCACCACCGGCGTAGCGCTGTCCAGGTCCAGCGCCCGTGACACGTCGTCCGCGCCGTAGTCGCGGGCGCCGGGGAAGCAGTTGACGGCCACGAGGAACGGCACCCGGCGGTTCTCGAAGTAGTCCACGGCCGGGAAGCAGTCCGCCAGTCTTCGGGTGTCGGCGAGGACCACGGCGCCCAGCGCGCCCGCGGAGAGGTCGTCCCACAGGAACCAGAAGCGGTCCTGCCCGGGCGTCCCGAAGAGGTACAGCGACAGGCCCTGCCTGATGGTGATCCGGCCGAAGTCCATCGCCACCGTGGTGGTGGCCTTGCGGTCGACACCGCGGGTGTCGTCCACCGCCTCACCCACTTCGCTGAGGTACTCCTCCGTGCGCAGCGGGCGGATTTCGCTGACCGACCCGACCAGGGTCGTCTTCCCGACTCCGAAGCCGCCCGCTATCAGGATCTTCAAGGCCATGTCGGCCTCGTCCCGCACCGTTTCGGAGTGCGCGTCCACGGGATCCATCGGTACTTGTCCTCCAGGAAGCGATGGGCGCGTCAGGAGTACGCGCGGGTGAAGGTGCTCGCGTTCATGGGTGCCGGAGCCCGGCGTGCGCCGGGACGCCCGGCTTCGGTGGACCGTTCCGGTGGACCGTCTCAGGCCCCCCGGGAGTCACACGGCAGGACCGTAACCCCTCTTGTGCCGCGGCGCGGGGTGATTCGGTGAACTGGATCACAGTCGTCCCGCCCGTCACGACTGTCGCCCGGCTCATGTGGCGAAATGCGACGCGATGCGCAGGTGTTCCGCCACACCCTGGACGAGGGACGCCGTCTCGTAAGCGACCACCCCGATGTCGGCGCCCGGCACGCTCAGCACCGCCAGGCACGCGCCGTCCCCGACCGCGGCGACGACCAAGTAACCGCTCTCCATCTCCACCATCGTCCGGCGCAGCTCTCCGGAGGAGAAGTGCCACCCCGTCCCCCTGGCCAGGCTGTGGAATCCCGAGGCGACGGCCGCCAGGTGATCGGCGTCCTCCCGCAGCAGCGAGCCGGAGGCCCCGGCGACCGTGTCGTCGCCGCCGAGCACCACGGCGTGCCGGACCTCCGGCACTCGGTCTGTCAGGTCGTCCAACAACCGGCTGAGGCGGTCCCTGGCGCTCAGTGGTGCGCGACTCGCTCGTTCCTCGTGCATCAGGGTTCTCCCTTCGTGGAGCCGCGCGCCCAGCCCTGGTGGTAGGCGGTCATGCGGGTACGCGCCTCTTCCGGGGAGACCGTGGGCCCCGTCTCTGGCAGCGGGCCCGTCTCCGCGGGCGGCGTCTCGCGCAGCCGCCCGGCCAGACTGCGCTGCCGTATGCGGCGCGGAAGGCCGTCCGTACCGTCGGGCGGGGCCACCGCGGCCTCGTTCGCCGACGGCTCCAGTGCGCGGTCGGCCAGGCGTCCGACATGCGCCCGTACGCGTTCCAGTGGCGCGTCGAGGACCGGGCCGGGGGCGGAGTCGATGCGTTCCGGGGGCTCGGCGCCGTGCACGAGGGCGTTCGGCAGCAGCACCACCGCCGTCGTGCCGCCGTACACCGAAGGACGCAGCACGACGCGTACGCCGTGCCGGGAGGCCAGCCGGCTCGCCACGAAGAGGCCCAGCCGGTCGCTGTCGGCGGGGGCGGGCGTTCCGGTCTGCGCGATGCGGCGGTTGGCCTCCTCCAGCGCTTCCTCCGCCATGCCGAGCCCACGGTCCTCGATCTCCAGGACGTGGCCGGTACCGACCTGTTCGCCGTGCACCCGCACCTTGGTGTGCGGGGGTGAGAACTGCGCCGCGTTCTCGATGAGTTCGGCCAGCAGGTGGGTGAGGTCGGCGACCACGCCGCCCGGTACCGCGCCGGCGGGGAGGCGCCGTACTTCGATGCGCGCGTAGTCCTCGATCTCCGAGACCGCGGCGCGCACGACATCCGTGAGCGGTACCGGTGACCGCCAGGCGCGTCCCGGTGCGGCGCCGGACAGGATGATCAGGCTCTCCGCGTGGCGTCGCATACGGGTGGTGAGGTGGTCGAGCCGGAAGAGGTCGCCGAGTTCGGCCGGGTCCTGGGAGCGGCGCTCCATGCTGTCCAGCAGGGCGAGCTGGCGATGGAGGAGCACCTGGCCGCGGCGGGCGAGGTTCACGAAGACACCGTTGACGGCGTCGGCCGCCGCGGCATGTTCCACCGCTGCGTCCCGCGCTGCCCGGCGCACGCTCTCCAGCGCCGCTCGGACCTGGCTGACCTCATCGGCGGCGGGCGTGCCCGAGGAGTCGGCTGCGGGCGGGTCCTGGGAGTCACCGGCAGGTTCGGCGGAAACGCCGGCCTGTCGTCCCTGGTGGGCTTCGCGCAGCGTATCCGGGAGTTCCCGCCGGGCCATGTCGAGTGCCTCGTCACGCAGCGCGGTGAGGTCCCGGGTCAGGCCGCAACCGACCCGTACGGAGACGACCGAGGAGAGGACGAGCGCCACGAGTCCGAGTCCGATGACCACCCCCGTGGAGGCCGGAACTCCGTACACGGAGGGGCCATGACCATCTGCGACTCCCTTGCCCACGCCCTCCTCGAAGTCGTTCGCATCGCGCCGCAGTGCCTCGTAGGAGGGCTGCCAGCGGCCCCTCGGGGCGGCCCGTGCCGCGTCACGTCCCGGGGCGGCGGCGCTCACCGCGTTCTCCATGGCGCGCACATCGGCATGCGCCCTGCCTGCAGCGATCGTGCGCCACTCCGTGGCCGCGTCGTCGGGCAGGTGCTCTGTGACGATGCGTTCCATGAGGCGCCGCGCCGCCACCGTGCCGGTGAACGACCGCTGCTCCTCCTTGTCGAGCGTGCCGGTGAGGTCGGCGGCAGCGAGGACGGCGTCCTCCTGGGCGAGCAGTTCGCGGGCCCGGGTCAGCAGCGGGGTGGCCGCCGCGCCGCCCAGTGCCGCGTCGAGGGCGAGAGCCGACGCGACGGCAGATGTGTAGCGCCCGTACGCCTGCGGCCAGGTGAGGGAGCGTTCCGTCGTCGGTCGGCGCTGCTTCCTCAAGGCGTCCAGCCTCGCGGTGAAGGCCGCCAGGCGGTCCGCCGCGCGGTTCGGGAGCCGAGTGCTCTCCGCGGCCCTGTGCCGGCCGTCGAGCCGCAGCCGCGCGGCGGTCCTCGTGGTCTTCCCGGCGCGCCTCACGAAGGCGTCCTCGCGGGCCCGGGTGGGAGCCGCCAGGTAGGCGACGGCCGCCCGGCGTTCCTCCTGGAGCGCACGCACCAGCTCATGCAGGGGAAGGCGGATCTCGGCATCGATGTGCCGCGCCTGGCTTGCTGTCGACGCGTCATGCAATGCGTCGGCCGTCACGGCGCCCAGAAGCACGAGGAGGGCCACGAGGGGGACGATGAGCAGGCGGACGAGGCGGGCGCGGACCGTACAGGGGCGGCGGCCACGGCCCCTCCGCTCCCCGTGTGCTCCGCGACCGGTCGGGGGCCGGCCGGGGGCGGCGTCGTCCAGGTGTCCCATGGCTCCGGGACGCTAGACCTGCCGGGACGACACACCGGGCACGCAGTTCAGAAGTGCTGTCATTTGACGGGCCTTGCCAGCGCCCGATCGGCCCTTGCCCGAACGTGTGCGCCGTACGGATGTTCCGGTCGTTGTGGGATACGGAACACCACACCGTCCGGCCCATGGGGGATCATGTCGTCACCATGAGCGAATTCAGTGACAGCACCCGGGCGGGCGGTGGCCGTGACCGCTCCGGCCACGGGTCGCACGACGTACGGGAGTTCTTCGGGCAGCGGGCGCGGGACTGGGACGCCCGCTTCCCCGACGACGGGCCGGCGTACGCCGCGGGCGTCGCGGAGCTGGGCCTGCGGGCGGGCGACCGTGTGCTGGACGCCGGGTGCGGCACGGGGCGGGCGCTGCCGGCGCTGCGTGCGGCCGTAGGAGCGTCCGGCGTGGTGCTCGGGGCCGATCTCACGCCGGAGATGCTGGAGGCGGCGGTACGGGCCGGACGGGGCGCGGAGGCGGCCCTGCTGCACGCGGACGTCTCGGCGCTGCCGGTCCGCGACGGCGTGCTGGACTCGGTCTTCGCGGCCGGGCTGATCTCACATCTGGGGGACCCTGCCCGCGACCTCGCCGAACTGGCCAGGGTGGTCCGGCCGGGAGGGCGGCTGGCGCTCTTCCATCCGGTCGGCCGGGCCGCCCTCGCCGCCCGTAAGGGACGCCCGCTCACCCCGGACGACCTGCGCGCGGAACCGAATCTGCGGCCGCTGCTGGCCGGCAGCGGCTGGGAGCTCGTCCGGTACGTGGACGAGGACGCGCGCTACCTGGCGCTGGCCGTACGGCAGGGCTGACCGCGCATCGGGGTGCGCCGACCCGGCGGCGGCGCACCCGCTCACGGCGTCGCCGCGCCGCGGGTGTGCGGCACCGGGCATCCCGGGCCGCTCCGCCGCCTCTCGGGGAAGGTACCGAGCTCGGCGATGCGGTAGCCGTTCGGATAGCCCTTGATCTCCGGGTTCTGCCGGGCGTAGTGCGGTGTGCGGCGCGGCGGCAGCAGGCGGACGGCCTTGGCCCGCAGCCGCAGCGCGCCACGCACGGCCCCTTGGACAGCCGGGTGCGGCCGCTCGTAGCGGAAGGCCTCCAGCAGGGCGTCGTCCAGCAGCGCCTTGCTTGCGGCGCGCACGGCGGGGGCGAGCGGGCCGTACCAACCGGCCATCAGGTCGAGCGAGGCGTCGGAGACACGCCTGCCGCCCTGGTCCCAGCCGAAGTGCTCGTGCTCGTAGTCGTCCAGGCAGCGTTCGAACTCCTGGTAGGTCCGGGGCACCTCGCTGATCCCCATGTGCTCGCCGAGCCTCCGGTAGTACGCCGCCATCGCGCGCTTCTCGTGCTCGCACAGCCGCCGCCAGCCGTACTGATCGATCCAGCGCTTCGGCACGACCACGAACGTGCACAGCACATAGCGCATGTCGTCATTGCTGATGTCGTAGCTGCGGTGCATCTGATTGATGCGCCGGATGGCCGTGCGGCCGTCCTCGGTCTCGAAGCCGTGCTCGACAACCGAGTCCAGTAGGAGCGCGGTGTCGTCGTAGCGCTTCTGCGTACGCTCGGTCATCTCGGCGGTCTGTGCGAGCAGACGGCCGATGCTGGGGACGGCGTATGTCCGGTAGAGAGCGAGTTCAAGCGCTCTGGTGACGTCCCATGGGAACTCGTGCGTCACAGTGATGCGGAAGATCCGCAGGTAGTCCTTTTCCGGGTCCAGCCGCTGGATCTCCTTGAGCAGATCGTAACGCCCCACGAGAGCACCGTCCCTTCCGTCGAGGAAGGTCCAACAGTACGTGGACAGGGGAGACTTGGAAGGCCGCACACTCTCTCCACCCGTTGGGGGAATGATGACCGACCTCCTCCGTAGACTCCGGTCCCGTCTGCCCCGGAACATGTTCGGGCCCAGAGAGCCGCGTCCGGAGCGGGAACGGGGCAAGAAGGGCCCGCACAACCTCTTCGAAGCGGCCGCCGCGCACGTGGCGGCGTGCGCCGAGGGGGACGAGGACCGGGAAGCCGAGGCGGCGGACTGGGTGTCACCGGAGGCCCTCGCCTTCGGGATCAACGAACTGGCCTGCCGTGCGCTGATCGCGCTCGCACGGGAGCGCCGCCAGTCGCCGCACGAGGTGGCCAGGGACCTGCTCAGCCTGCCGGCCGCCTGAGCGGTACCGGCTCCCACCGGAAGCGGGCACCGAGGCCGTGACAAGCGCCTGTCCGGCCAATTAAGGTGCGCCGACAACATGATCTGTGTGGTCGGCAGCTTTCTCCGGCCGCGAGCGAGTGGGAGGCCCGAGTGTCCGCGACGGAGGGCGCAGTCGGTGACGGCATCGGCGCCGGCGAGGTCGATGACGACCAGCTGTTCGTACTGACGGCCGTGTTGCTGACGCCCGGGCAGTTCCCGAGTGTGCTGGGTGACGACTATCCCGAGGTCTGCGCCAAGCTGCGCCTGGAACCGTACGAAGAGGGTTACGGGCTGGTGCTCGGGCAGGACGGCCGGGGTGCGCGCTGGACCGTCGCGACGGAGGACGTCACCCTGGTCGCCTGTGCGATAGCCGCCTGGGACTGCGGTATGGAGTACGACCTCTCCCCCGACGAGAACAGCATCGTCGCCGCGCTGCCTGGCTGGCCGCTCGCGCTCGCGGTGGCGGCGCCCGGGGTGCCGGCGCCCCACGACCCGGCGCCGGAGGAGGGCGATCCGGAGCCGCTGACGCCGCCGGACGCGCTGGAGTGGGGGCCTGCCCAACGGCGCCTCGGTGCGGACGAGATCGCGCTGCAGTGGGCCGCGTGGCGCGAGCAGGTCGACGGCGAGGTCACCTTCGTCGAGCCCGGCAGCAAGCCGCACCCGGGAGTACGCCGGGTGCTGGACGAGGCGCGGGGGTACGTGCAGCAGCCTCCGCCGCCCGGGCGGGTGCGCTCGTCGTTCGCGGCCGGTGAGGCGCGCACGTTGCGGGTGGACGGGCCGGGCTGGAGCATGGTCGCGCGGACCGACGACATCGCCTTCGTGCTGCTGGACGACGAGCCGGGTGAGGTCCTGCCGGTGGGCCGCGGCCCGGAGCTCCCCGGTCTGCTGCAGTCGCTGGACGCGATGGCGGCCCGGCCGGCCTGAGGCGGCTCGGCTCACTCCTCCGTGGACCACGGGCCGCGGCCCGACCGCGTGGCCCCGTACGCGGCGGGGCCGCCGCTCGGCGTCCCGGTCGGCCGGATCGCCGGACACGCCCAGCCGCGGCCGGGCCCCGATGCTGTCCTCCCGTCGGACACCGGGTCCTCAGGCGGTCGAATCACCCGAGCCCTGCCCGCGGGGCGCTCGGCCCGTCTCCGAGGCGCCCGGGACGTTCAGCGGCCCAGCTCCTTGCGGGAGACGCGGCGCAGCCGCCGCCGCTGCGAGGAGTCCAGCGTCAGATAGGCGATCGCCGGAACTCCGATCATGACAAGCAACGCCGCCCAGAACGGCAGCAGCCACAGCAGGATCACGCCTGCCGCCACACCGCCGACGGCGACCTTCGCACGAGTGGACATCCTTCACGACCTTTCCGCGGCGGATGCCGCGTCCGTTGTCTTCCATTGAACGCCGGATCGGCGCCGGAGGTTCCACGCAAGCCCGGATCGTGCTGTACCCTCGGCCGCTCCAAAGGCAGGTAGTCAAACTTGAGGAGCCGACGGCACGTGCCAGCCCTTCCCGCGCTCAGCCTCGACCGGATCGCCGGCCTCTCCCGGTGCGCCGCCACTTACGTGCCAGGTGATCCACCGCGTACGGGGCGGATCGCGTTCTGGCGGCCGGGCGGCGAGCCGCTGTCCGAGGGCTCCCCTCCGGACGGCGCGGCCCTGGAGGAACTGACGGTGGCCCTCGCCGAAGGAGGCCGGGTCCTCACCCGGGAGGTGCCCGCCCTCCTGCTGCCCGTCGGCACCGCGCTCCCCGTACTGACCCGGGCCCGCGCCTCCCGTACAGCGCACCCGGCCGCGGCCTTCTGGGGCACCGCCTCTCTGATCGCGCTGCACCTGGTGGCGCGCGGCAAACTGCTCCCCGGGCTGAGCCCGGGCGATCACGACGCCTGGCGATGCGGCCCCCTCGAACCGTCCGACCTGGCCCGCATACGGGAGCTGTCGGCCGTGATGCCTCCGTACGCGCACGCCACGCCGCTCCCCGGAAGCGATCCGGTGCGGCTGCCCGAGCCGGAGCGGCTGTTGCGCTCGTTCCTGGACGCCGTGGCCGACGAACTGCC
Source organism: Streptomyces sp. NPDC050806 (assembly GCF_055586425.1). NCBI lineage: Bacteria > Bacillati > Actinomycetota > Actinomycetes > Kitasatosporales > Streptomycetaceae > Streptomyces > Streptomyces sp. NPDC050806. The sequence goes on from NZ_JBVJIF010000004.1 coordinate 544,370, forward strand.
GCGTTCGCCCGCGGCCGGGACGGCTCTGGGCGGACCGGCTTACGCGGCGGCGCTCCCGCAGTACCTCCCCGAGCAGCGGGCCTGGGCTGCCGATGTGGCGGCGGGGCACGACGCCGGGGTGCGCCTGTCGCTTCGCATCGAGGTCTCGGGGCTGGACGACCCCGCGGTCTCCGGGCTGGACGACGCCGCGGACGACAGCGATGCGGACGCGGCTGCCATCGCCCGTGACAGGCCCTCCGGCGGCCGTGGGGAGAGGTTCTCCGGCGCCGCGGGGGACTCCCCCGCCCGTCCCCGGTTCACCGCCGTACTCCAGTTGCACAGCCTGACCGACCCGACGCTGGTCGCCGACGTCTCCGAGGTGTGGGCCGGCGACTCTCCCGCGGGGCGGGCCTTCGGGGCACGCGCGCGTACCGACTCCCTGCTGACGCTGCGGCGCGCGGCCTCCGCGTGGGCGCCGCTGTCCCCACTGCTCTCCGCCGCCGTACCGGACGCCCTCGACCTCGCCGAGGAGGAGATCGGCGAGCTGCTCGGCCCCGGGGCCCGGGCACTCGCGGCCGCAGGGGTCCAGGTGCACTGGCCCAGGAGTCTCGCCCGGAGCCTGACCACACGGGCCGTCGTGGGCCCGTCGGATGCGGCGGACTCCTCGGACGTGGCACCGGACCGCACCGAGTCCGGGCTGCCGTCGCTGCTGTCGGCCGATGCGCTGCTGTCGTTCAGCTGGCGGTTCGCCGTCGGGGAGCACGAGCTGAGCCGGACCGAGCTGGACCGCTTGGCGGAGGCCGGGCGGCCCCTCGTACGGCTGCAGGACCAGTGGGTGCTCGTCGCCCCCGAAGCGCTGCGCACCGCGCACGAGAGGCGGGACCGGAAGGTCGCGCCCATGGACGCACTGGGTGCGGCGCTCACGGGGACGGTCGACGGCGGAGACGGCGAGCAGCTGGAGGTGCAGGCATCCGGCCTGCTGCGGGAGTTGCGCGACAGGCTCGCCGCCCCCGAGCACTCCGGGAGCGACGCTCCCGAGCAGCCCGCCGCGCTCGCCGCGACGCTGCGCGACTATCAGTTGCGCGGGCTGGGCTGGCTGCACCGTATGACGTCACTCGGCCTCGGGTGCTGCCTGGCCGACGACATGGGGCTGGGCAAGACGATCACACTGATCGCGCTCCACCTGCACCGACGGGCGGACGCGGCAGCCGCCGGCCCGACGCTGGTGGTCTGCCCGACCTCCCTGATGGGCAACTGGCAGCGCGAGATCGCGAGGTTCGCACCCGGTACGCCCGTGCGCCGCTTCCACGCCGGGCAGCGTGATCTCTCGGACCTGGCGGACGACGAGTTCGTGCTCACCACGTACGGCACGATGCGGGTGGACGCCGGGAAACTGGCCGGCGTGCACTGGGGCATGGTCGTGGCCGACGAGGCCCAGCATGTGAAGAATCCGTTCTCCGCGACCGCGCGGCAGCTGCGGACGCTGCCGGCCCGGGCCCGGGTCGCGCTGACCGGCACCCCGGTGGAGAACAACCTCTCCGAGCTGTGGGCGATCCTCGACTGGACCACACCGGGCCTCCTGGGGCCCCTGGGCCGCTTCCGCACGCGGTACGCCCAAGCGGTCGAGGGCGGTGCCGACCCGGCCGCTGCCGAGCGGCTGGCCCGGCTGGTGCGGCCGTTCCTGCTGCGCCGCCGCAAGACCGATCCGGGCATCGCTCCCGAGCTGCCGCCCAAGACCGAGACCGACCGCGCGGTGGCACTCACGGCGGAACAGGCCGGGCTGTACGAGGCGGTGGTCCGCGAGGGGCTGGCCGACATCGCCGGAACGGACGGATTCGCCCGCCACGGCCTGGTCGTCAAGCTGCTGACCTCGCTGAAGCAGATCTGCAACCACCCGGCGCAGTACCTCAAGGAGGACGGCGCCGACGGACAGCGTGCGCGGCGGTTCGCGGAGCGCTCGGGCAAGGTCGAGCTGCTGGACGAGCTCCTGGACACGCTGCTCGCCGAAGGGGCCGGCGTGCTGGTCTTCACGCAGTACGTACGGATGGCGCGTCTTCTGGAGGGGCACCTGGCGGCACGCGGGGTGGCCACTCAGCTGCTGCACGGTGGCACGCCCGTCGCACGGCGGGAGGAGATGGTGCGCCGCTTCCAGGACGGCGGCGTACCGGTCTTCCTGCTGTCCCTGAAGGCCGCGGGCACGGGGCTGAACCTCACCCGGGCCTCGCACGTCGTGCACTTCGACCGCTGGTGGAACCCCGCCGTCGAGGCACAGGCCACCGACCGCGCCCATCGAATGGGACAGACCAGGCCGGTACAGGTGCACCGCATGATCGCCGAGGGCACGGTGGAGGACCGGATCGCCGACATGCTCGCCCGCAAGCAGCGCCTCGCGGACGCGGTACTGGGGGCGGGCGAGGCCGCACTCACCGAACTGACCGACGCGGAACTGGCGGAGCTGGTGGAGCTCCGAGGGGGCGAACGATGAGCGACTTCCACAGCGACGAGGACGACACCTACCGCGACGCGCGGACCTTCGAAGCGCTGCCGCCCGCCCATGGGCGCGGCTTCGCCCGCACCTGGTGGGGGCAGGCCTGGCTGAAGGCGCTGGAGGACACCGCGCTGGACACCCAGCAACTGAAGCTGGGCCGCCGGCACGCCCGTGCGGGTGCCGTGGGCGCGGTGTCCGTACGGCCGGGCCGCATCACCGCCGTCGTACAGGACCGCGACCGCACCGCGCACCGTTCGGACGTGCTGGTCCAGGAGCTGAGCGCATCGGAATGGGACCGCCTGCTGGACCTGATCGCCGACCGGGCGGGGCACATCGCGGCGCTGCTGGACCGCGACATGCCACCCCAGCTCGTCGAGGACGCGGCGGCGGCCGGCATCGAACTGCTCCCCGGCATCGGGGATCTGGAACCTTCCTGCGACTGTGAGGCATGGGACCACTGCGCCCATACCGCGGCGCTCAGCTACCAGATGGCGCGGCTGCTGGACCAGGATCCGTTCGTGCTGCTCCTGTTGCGCGGGCGCGGCGAGGAGGAGCTGCTCGGCGAGCTCCAGGAACGGAGCGCCGCACGCGCGCAGGCCTACGTGCCGGAAGCGGCCGAGGCACCCGGGGGCGTAACGGTTGCCGAGTCCGGTGTGGCGGCGGCCAAGGCATTCGCGGCTCAGGAGGGCCTGGCCCCGCTGCCGGCGCCACCGCCCCGGGTGGAGGGGGTGGGTGCCGTGCCGGCGCTGGGCGGCGGCACCCCGCCCGCTTCCGGGATCGACGCACCGGCACTGGAGTTCCTGATCGGGAACACCGCGGAGCGGGCCAGAAGGCACCTCGCCGAGGCGCTGTCGGGTCGGCACGCCGACACCCCGCCGCCGGCCGAGCCGACGCTCTCCGAGGACGCGGTGCGGCTCGTGGCGGCAGGGCCGCCCGCCACGGTCGCCGCGCGGCTGGCCGCGGGCTCCGGGCGGGACGCCAAGGGGCTAGCTGCTGCCGTACGGGCGTGGCGGCAGGGCGGCCCGGCGGCGCTTGCGGTGCTGGAGGAGGAGTGGACGCCCGGGGCCGAGGAGTTGGCTCGCGCCACCACCGGGCTCGCCGCCGCTTGGGAAGACGAGGCGGACCGGCCCCGGATGCGGGCCTCGCGCAACCGTTGGACGGTGGTCGGCACCGGTACGCAGCTGCGGCTGGGCCGGGACGGACGCTGGTGGCCGTACCGCAAGGAGCAGGGGCGCTGGCTGCCTTCGGGGCCGCCCGACGAGGACCCGGCAGCGGCACTGGCGTCCCTCACCGGGGCGGCCGAGGAGCCTGCCTCGGGGTAGACGGAGAGCGGGGCCCGGGGGCCGAGCAGACGCAGGGCCCTCGGGCCCGGCCCCCACCGGCTCCGTTGAGTACACCGGTCGCATATCGGCGAGTCCGTCCCCGCGGCCGTTCCGCCGGAATTGCGTCGACACCCGCCCCGGCAACCGTCATGATCGGCCCATGGCGAATCCCCAGCCGGACCCTGCCGGTACCCCTCTCAGCGAACGCGCCGAGCGCGCCGTGGGCATCGCGGTCAGAGCCGGGCGCCGGCTGGGCCTGCGGGCGGACGAACCGCGCGTCCTGCACGACATGTTCAACGTACTGGTGCACCTCGCGCCGCACCCGGTGGTGGTGCGCGTACCGTCGCTCACTCTGGTGCCGGTCGAGGAGCTGGCGGGCAAGCAGCGGCGCGAGCTGGACGTGGTGGGCTGGCTGGCCGACGCGGGCGCGCCGGTCGTACGGCCCAGCCCCCTGGTGCCGCGGGAGCCCGTCGAGTGCGACGGCAGGTCACTCGTCCTCTGGGAGTACGTCGACGAGAAGGACCCGATGCGGGAGGTCGCGGCGGACGGTACGGAGGCTCTGGAGGACCGCTTCGTCGAGCAGACGGGCTGGGCCGTGGAGCTGCACGACCTCCTCGCCCGCTATCCGGGCGATCTGCCGGTGCTGTCCCCTCTGGTGCCCACGATCGCACCGCTCCTGGAAGGGCTGCGGAAGGACCCGCAGGGGCTCACAACGGCCGAACTGGACCGTGCGGAGCAGGAGTACGCGGTCCTCGAAGCCCTTGTGGCCGACCTGCCGGGCCGCTTCCCCGAAGCACGCATACAGGCGTTGCACGGGGACGGGCCGTCGTACAACCTGCTGCGGACCGCCGACGGGCACCTCTTCAGCGACTTCGAGGACGCCACGCGCGGTCCGGTGGAGTGGGACCTGGCCCTGGTCGGGCCGCGCGCCGTCGCGGCGTACGAGCGGGTGAGCGGGCGCCCCCTGGACCGCCCGCTGCTGGACGTCATGGAGCGGGCCCGGCTGCTGCAGATCGTGGGAGCGCTGGCGGTGGTGCCGTCGATGCCCGAGCTCGGCCCGATGATGGCACCGACGATCGACCTGTGGCGGCAGCGTGCCCCACTGACGACGGACATCCTCGGCGGCTAGCGGAGCCGAGCCTCCCCACTGCCGGCGGAGGCCCGCGCGCTTCCCGGGGTCTCCGCCGCGGGCCGTCTCCGCAGCATGGGACGTTCCCTCACCGCCGCGTCACACGACGTTGCACACGGCACCGACGCGCCGTCGCGAGCTACTTCGCGCCGGGTTACCGGCCGTGCCGGGAGGGAGGATATTCGGGGCCACAAGAGCTCAGAGCCTGGCTCTTTCCCCGGAGGTGTCCCGCTGTGACCACCACGACCCCGCTCCCGCGTACGGGAGCCGCCCCCGGCGCCTGGCCGCTGCTCGGCCACGCCTGGCAGCTCCACTCCCGCCCGTTGGAGTTCCTGTCCTCCCTGCCGGCCCACGGCGACCTCGTACGGATCGGCATGGGCCCCTACCCGGCCTACGTCGTCTGCGGGCCGGAGGCGGCCCACCGGATGCTCACCGACTCCCGCACCTTCGACAAGGGCGGGCCGTTCTTCGACAAGGCGCGGGTGCTCTTCGGCAGCAGCCTGCCGATGGCCGGCTGGCGGGAGCACCGCTGGCAGCGCCGGCAGATGCAGCCCGCCTTCCAGCCCGAGCGCATCGATGCGTACGCCGGGGTCATGGGCGAGGAGATCGACCGGATGACCGCCGCCTGGCGGCCCGGTATGCGGTTCGATCTCACGGCTTCGCTGACCACTCTGACGCTGCGCATCGTGACCCGCAGCGTGCTCGCCGCGGAGGCCGAGGACGAGGCCGTTGCCGACGTACAGCACAGCCTGCACACCGTCATCGACGGCATCTACCAGCGGGTGATGCTGCCCCTCGGCCCGCTCTACCGCCTGCCGACCCCCGGAAACCGCCGCTACCGCAGCGCCTGTACCCGGCTGCACCGGGCCATCGACGGCATCATCGCCGAGCGACGGGCCTCGCCCGGGGACGACGACCTGGTCGCCATGCTGCTGGAGGCGCGCGACGAGGACACCGGCGAGCCGCTGTCGGACAAGGACATCCGCGACCAGCTGGTGGTGATGAGCGGCGCCGGCTTCGAGACCACGGCCAATTCGCTGGCGTTCGCCTTCTGGCTGCTCAGCCAGCACCCGGAGGCCGAGAAGCGGGTGCACGACGAGGTGGACAGGACCCTGGCCGGGCGGACCGCCACCCCGGCCGACCTCGACGGGCTGGACTACACGCGACGCGTCGTCCATGAAGTGCTGCGGATGTATCCACCGGGCTGGTTCTTCACCCGCGTCACCACTACGGAGACCACGCTCGCCGGGCACCGGCTCCCCGCGGGCACGGCCCTCCTGTACAGCGCCTATCTCCTCCACCACCGGCCCGACCTGTTTCCCGACCCCGAGCGTTTCGACCCCGACCGCTGGCTCGACAGGAGCGGCGACTGCCTCCCCCGAGGGGCGCACGTGCCGTTCGGCGGCGGGAACCGCAAGTGCATCGGCGACCAGTACGCGCTGGTCGAGATGACCATGGCGCTGGCCAGCGTCTGCGCCCGCTGGAGCGTGCGGCCCGACCCCGGGGCGACCCTGCGTGTTCAGGTCAGGGGCACGCTCGGCCCCGGGCGGCTGTTCATGACCTGCCGTCCGCGCGGCACGGCCGCCGACGGCTGAGCAGGCGCAGGGCACCACCGTTCACGCCGGGTGGCGCCTTCCGTGCGCGTGGCCTTTCCCCGTACGCGAGTGCGCAACGCTGGGCCGGGAATTCTTTCCCGGCCCATTTCCCGTGCCCGTCCCGCCCGTTGCGTTCCCAGCGTTGGGGGTATCGACCTTGCGGTTTCCGAGGTAAACTCCCCGGCAGTGCCGCCGGTAATTCCGTGGGCACCTCCGAGGCCTTTGCGGCCCGATGCGAACGAAATGTTGCTGGGAGGTGACGTGTTGATGAAGCCCCGACAGAAGTCGGCCCAGCGCCCGGCGGAGTGCCTGACGGAGCGGCGCCACGTCGACCTCGTCAGGGTCTCCAGCGCCCTGTGTCGACGTTCGGCCTGAGCGCCCTCCCACTCCGCGGACCTGCACCGATCCGGTGATTCCGCGTCTCCGCGCGCCGCATCCGCGTGACGTCTCACGCATGCCTGCGCGCCGGCTCCCTCATTCGCGCAGGCCTGCCACGCATTTCCCATGCCAGAAATGCGTCCAGTAATTCCGCCTGCCCCGAAGGGGTTTTCTCGCACATCGCTCTCCGATTCCCCCTGCCCTTTTCCACCTCTCCGGAGTTCTTCCATGTCCGCATCCGACCGAGTTCCACAGCCCGCCGGTGATCCGGCGCGGTTCGCCTACTGGGTACCCAACGTCAGCGGTGGCCTGGTCACCAGCACCATCGAACAGCGCACCGACTGGGGCTACGAATACAACCGCCGGCTCGCCCGGCTCGCCGAGGACAACGGCTTCGAGTACGCGCTCAGCCAGGTCCGCTACATGGCCGGCTACGGCGCCGAGAACCAGCACGAATCCACCTCCTTCAGCCTGGCGCTGCTGCTCGCCACCGAGCGCCTGAAGGTCATCGCCGCGGTCCACCCCGGGCTGTGGCACCCGGGCGTGCTCGCCAAGTTCGGGGCCACCGCCGACCACCTCTCCGGTGGCCGGTTCGCCGTCAACGTCGTCAGCGGCTGGTTCAAGCAGGAGTTCACCGCGCTCGGCGAGCCCTGGCTGGAGCACGACGAACGGTACCGGCGCGCGGAGGAGTTCATCCGCGCCCTGCGGTCGGTGTGGACCGAGGACCACGCCGAACTGGCCGGGGACTTCTACCGGATCCGGGACTTCTCGCTGAAGCCGAAGCCCCTGAACCGCGCGGACCGGCCGCACCCGGAGATCTTCCAGGGCGGCAACTCCACCGCGGCCCGCGCGATGGCCGGCCGGGTCTCCGACTGGTACTTCAGCAACGGCAAGGACTTCGACGGCGTCACCGAACAGCTCACCGACGTCCGGGCGGCCGCCGCGGCCGCCGGCCGTACTGCCCCCAAATTCGGCCTCAACGGCTTCCTGATCGCCCGGGACACCGAGAAGGAGGCCCGGCAGGTTCTGCGCGAGATCGTCGCCAAGGCGGACACCGAGGCGGTCCACGGCTTCGGCCGGGCCGTCCAGCAGGCGGGCAGTTCCACCAGCGACGGCAAGGGCATGTGGCGGGACTCCTCGTTCGAGGACCTCGTCCAGTACAACGACGGATTCCGTACGGGGCTGATCGGCACCCCGGAGCAGATCGCCGAGCGCATCGTGGCCTACAAGCGGCTCGGCGTGGATCTCTTCCTGCTCGGCTTCCTGCACTACCTGGAGGAGGTCGAGTACTTCGGCGAGCGGGTGCTGCCGCTCGTGCGCGAACTGGAAGCCCAGGAGAAGGACCGCACCGAAGGAGTACTGGTATGAGCACCGCCGCACACACCGACTGGCAGCACCGTCCCGCGCCGGCCACTCCGGAGGCGTGGATCGACCGCGCCGCCGAGGTCGCCGCCGTCCTCGCGACCGACGCCGCGGCCCGGGACCGGGCAGGGGCCACACCGTACGAGGAGGTCCGGCTGCTCAAGGAGTCCGGGCTGGTCACCCTGTTGGGGCCGGCCGGGCACGGCGGGGGCGGCCAGGACTGGCCGACCGCGTACCGGGTGATCCGCGAGGTCGCCAAGGCCGACGGCTCGATAGGGCAGTTGCTCGGCTACCACTACCTGTGGAACTGGGCGGCCCGGCTGGTCGGCACTCAGGAGCAGTGGGAGCACGTCGAGGCCGAGGCCGCCCGCAACCGCTGGTTCTTCGGGGGTGCCGTCAACCCGCGCGACAACGACGTGGCCGTACGGGACGAGGGCGAGACGCTCACGTTCACCGGCCGCAAGTCCTTCTCCACCGGCAGCAAGGTCTCCGACGTCACCGTGCTGGAAGGCGTCCTGGAGGGCAGCGTCGGCCCCGACAACCCCGAAGGCGACCACGTCTTCGCCATCGTGCCGTCCGACAGCGCGGGCCTGACCTTCCACGACGACTGGGACAACATCGGCCAGCGGCTCACCGAGAGCGGCAGCGTGTCGATCGACGCGGTGCGCGTCCCGTGGAGCGCGGCGGCGGGCTACGTAGACAAGTCGTTCCAGCGACGTGTCTACAACACGCTCAACGTGCCCACGATCCAGCTGGTGTTCGCGCACTTCTACCTGGGGATCGCGGCCGGCGCCCTGGAGACCGCGCGGACCTACACCCGTACGAAGTCCCGCTCCTGGCTGCACGGGGGACACGACCAGGCCGTCGACGAACCGTACGTGATCGACGTCTACGGGGACCTGACGGCGAAACTGTGGGCGGCCGAGGCGCTGGCCGACCAGGTGGCCGAGGAGGGCTGGGAACTGCACTCGGACCCCGACGCGGTGACCGAGCAGACGCGGGGAGAGCACGAGGTGCGCGTCGCCGCCGTGAAGGCGCGGGCCACGGACGTGGCCCTGGAGGTGGCGAACCGGGTCTTCGAGGTCACCGGCGCCCGCTCCACGGCCACCACCGAGGGGCTGGACCGCTTCTGGCGCAACATTCGTACGCACACCCTCCACGACCCCGTCGCCTACAAGCGCCGTGAGGTCGGCCGCTTCGTGCTCACGGGCGAGCTGCCGCAGCCCACCTGGTACTCGTAACGGCCCGTCCGCTCGTACTCGGCGCGCGCGGGCTCCCTCGTGTTCGTGAGCCCGCGCGCCCCCGTAGGACCGCTCCCGCTCGGTACTCGTGAAGCGGGGCCCGCTCGGTACTCGTGCTCCGCGCCACCACAGACTCCGCACCACACACTTCGAGGTGAACATTCATGGCCACCGTGCTGTCCCTCTCCGGGAGCCCCTCCCCCACATCCCGTACGGCGCGACTGCTGCGCCATCTGGACGCCACGCTCGTCGCACAGGGACACGAGGTGATCCCACTGGACGTACGGACGCTGCCGGCCGAGGCACTGCTGGGCGCGGACTTCGGCCACCCGGCGATCGTCCGGGCGACCCGGTTCGTCGAGGCCGCCGACGGCCTCGTGGTCGGCACGCCCGTCTACAAGGCCGCGTACTCGGGGCTGCTGAAGTCCCTCCTGGACCTGCTGCCCCAGTACGCGCTGGCCGGGAAGACCGTGCTGCCGCTGGCCACCGGCGGTTCCACCGCGCACGTCCTCGCGATCGACTACGCGCTGCGGCCCGTGCTGTCCTCCATGGGCGCCTCGCACATCGTGCCGGGCTGGTTCGTCCTGGACCGCGACATCACCGTGCAGGAGGGCGGCGGGGTCCACGTGGCACCGGAGACGCGCGAGGCGCTGGACGGTGTGGTCGGCCAGTTCGCGACGGCGCTGGACCGCGCGCCTCTGCGAGTGGCGGCATGACCGGCACCGCGCATGTGATCGCCGACGACGCGGAGGCGCTGGCCGTGGCGGCCGAGCTGGCGGCGGAGTTCCGCACCGGCGCGGCCCGCCGGGACGCCGAGCGCCGGCTGCCGGGCCCCGAGCTGGACCGGCTGTCCGACAGCGGCCTGCTGGGCGTCACCGTGCCGCGTGAGCACGGTGGCGCCGCGGTGTCGGCCGAGACGCTCGCCGGCGTCTTCCGGCTGCTGGCCGCCGCTGACGCGAGCCTGGCGCAGATCCCGCAGAGCCACTTCGTGTACGTGGCGGTGCTCCGCCGCCAGGGAGACGAGGAGCAGCGGAAGTTCTTCTTCCAGGAGGTGCTGGCCGGACGGCGGCTGGGCAACGCGCAGTCCGAGGCGGGCACCAAGCACGTGCAGGACATCCGTACCCGGCTCGTCCCGCAGCCGGACGGGTCGCACGTCCTGGAGGGCACCAAGCACTACTCCACGGGCGCGCTGTTCGCGGACTGGATCCCGGTGCTGGCCCGCGGCGCCGACGAGGAGCTGTACGTCGCCTACGTACCCCGGCACGCGCCCGGCGTGACGGTCGTGGACGACTGGGACGGCATGGGCCAACGGACCACCGCCAGCGGCACGGTGCGCCTGGAGTCGGTACTGGTCCCGCGGGACCGTGTGGTGCCGCACCACCTCACCTTCCGCGGCCCGCAGCTGCACGGCGCGCTCGCGCAGTTGCTGCACGCGGCCATCGACACCGGGATCGCCGAGGGGGCGCTCTCCGAGGCGGTGGAGTTCGTCCGGGTCAAGAGCCGCCCGTGGTTCGAGAGCCGGCCGGCAACCGCGGCGGAGGATCCGCTGCTCATCCAGCAGTTCGGTGAGCTGGCGCTGGCCGTACGGGCGGCGGGCGCGCTGCTCTCCGAGGCCGCGCGCACGGTCGACGCGGCAGCGGGCGGCCTCACCGACGACAGCGCGGCCGCGGCGTCGATCGCGGTGGCCGCCGCGAAGGTGCAGGCCGCCCGTGCCGCGGTGGAGGCCGGCAGCGCGCTCTTCGAAGCGGCCGGCACCCGCGCGGCACTGAACGGGCTGAACCTGCACCGGCACTGGCGCGACGCACGCACCCACACGCTGCACGACCCGGTGCGCTGGAAGGTGCAGCACATCGGCCGGTACGTGCTGAACGGCACCCGGCCGCCCCGGCACGGCCTCCTTTGAACAGCGGGCGCACCCCCGGTGAACACGCGGATGCAGTCGCCATCGGTGGTCGCAATCGGAGGACGCGCGTGCTTCGCTGGCGGCATGGTGTCGTACGAGGAAGACGTGCCGCGAGACGAAGCGCATTCCGAGGAAGACGTGCCGTACTACGAAGACGTGTCGCCGGGGAGCGGCGCTCTGCCGCCCGCCGCGTGGCTGCCCGGGACGGACGCCCGGCGGCTGTCGCTGAACGGGACCTGGCGGTTCCGGCTGTCGCCGGCGGCGACCACGGAGGACGAGACCTTCGCCCGCCCCGAGTACGACGACTCGGCGTGGGCCGGGCTGACCGTGCCGGGACACTGGGTGCTTCAGGGGCACGGCGCCCCGGCCTACACGAACACCGGCTACCCCTTTCCCGTGGACCCGCCCCGGGTGCCGGACGAGAACCCCACCGGTGACCACCGGTACGCGTTCGACCTTCCGGAAGACTGGCCGGCCGGCTCCACCGTGCTGCGCTTCGGGGGCGTCGAATCCTGCGCACGGGTGTGGCTGAACGGCAACGAGCTGGGCCACTTCAAGGGCAGCAGGCTGCCGCATGAGTTCGAGGTGGGGACGCTGCTGCGGCCCGGCCGCAACGTCCTGGCCGTCCGTGTGCACCAGTGGTCCTCCGGCACGTACCTGGAGGACCAGGACCAGTGGTGGCTGCCGGGCGTCTTCCGGGAGGTGGAGCTGGCGCAGCGTCCCGAAGGCGCGGTGCGGGACGTCTTCGTGCACGCCGGGTACGACCACCGCACCGGAAGCGGCACCCTCCGGGTGGACTGTGCTCCGGCCGGGCGGGTGACCGTGCCGGCACTGGGCCTGGACCTGGCGACCGGCGAGAGCGCGACGGTTCCCGTCGAGCCGTGGACGGCGGAGACGCCCCGGCTGTACGACGCGGAGCTGGCCACCCCCGGGGAGCGCGTGCGGCTGCGCATCGGGTTCCGCACGGTCGTCGTCGAGGGCGGGCTGCTGAAGGTCAACGGGCGGCCACTGCTGCTGCGCGGCGTCAACCGGCACGAGTTCCACCCGGCGCAAGGCCGCGCGCTGACCACGGACGTGATGCGGCACGACCTGCTGCTGATGAAGCAGCACAACATCAACGCCGTGCGCACCAGTCACTACCCGCCCCATCCGGCCTTTCTGGAGCTCTGCGACGAGCTGGGGCTGTGGGTGGTCGACGAGTGCGATCTGGAGACGCACGGCTTCGCTCAGCAGGGCTGGCGGGGCAACCCCGTCGACGACGAGCGGTGGACGCCGGCCCTGCTCGACCGGGCCCGGCGGATGGTCGAGCGCGACAAGAACCACCCGTCCGTCATCATGTGGTCGCTCGGCAACGAGTGCGGTACGGGCCGCGGGCTGTCCGCGATGGCCGCGTGGATGCGGGAGCGCGATCCGTCCCGGCCGCTGCACTACGAAGGCGACCCCGGCTGCGCCGACACCGATGTCTACTCCCGGATGTACGCCGACCACGCCGAGGTGGAACGCATCGGGCGGCGCACGGAGGAGCCCCTGGACGACGCGGCACTGGACGCCCGGCGCCGCGACCTGCCCTTCGTGCTGTGCGAGTACGCGCACGCCATGGGCAACGGGCCCGGCGGGCTGAGCGACTACCAGCGGCTGTTCGAGACCTACGAGCGCTGCCAGGGCGGCTTCGTGTGGGAGTGGATCGACCACGGTCTGCGGCAGAAGACCGCGGACGGCGTCCCGTACCACGCGTACGGCGGCGACTTCGGGGAGGAGCTGCACGACGGCAACTTCGTGTGCGACGGGCTCGTGTTCCCGGAGCGCACACCCTCGCCGGGGCTGATCGAGTACAAGAAGGTCATCGAGCCGGTGCGCATCGAGGCGGCCGGGCCGGACGCCGCCCCGGGAGCGGTGCGCGTCACCAACCTGCAGGACTTCGCGGACCTGTCGGCGCTCGTCTTCCCGTGGCGCTACGAGGTCGAGGGCCGCCCCGTCGCGGAGGGGACGCTCGCGGTGCCGCCGCTGCTGCCCGGCGAGAGCGCCGAGCTGAAGCTGCCGCCGCCCGCCGACGGGCCCGCGCCCGGCGAAGCGCTGTGGACGGTACGCGCGGTCCTGGCCCAGGACACCGCCTGGGCCGCCGCCGGGCACGAAGTCGCGTGGGGCCAGCTGTCCGCCGGCCCGCGCCCGGTACCGCGCCCGGTCGTGGCGGCCGCGGCACCGCGGTGGGGCGAGGAGGGCACGATCGCGCTCGGCCCGGGTGTCTTCGACGCCGTCACTGGAGTCCTGAGCAGGCTCGGGGGCCGGCCGGTGGCCGGCCCGCGGCTGGACGTCTGGCGGGCGCCCACGGACAACGACGAGGGCGCGCCCTGGCAGCCGGGGCAGCGCTGCGGACCCGAGTGGCGGCGGATCGGCCTGCACCGGATGCGGCACCGCACGGACACGGTGGTGGCGGACGGGGACGCGCTGGTCGTCCGCACCAGGGTCGCGCCGGCCGCCACGGCACTGGGCTTCGCGGTGACGCACCGCTGGATCTCGGACGGCGCCGCGCTGCGGCTGGAGGTGGCCGTGACGCCGGAAGGAGACTGGCCGGTCGCGCTGCCGCGGCTGGGCCTGCGAATGGGCGTCGGCGGCGATCTGGGCGCCGTGCGGTGGTTCGGCGGCGGTCCGGGCGAGGCCTACCCGGACACGTCCGCAGCGGCCCGCGTGGGCCGCTGGGCGCTGTCGGTCGACGAGTGGCAGACCCCGTACGTGCGACCGCAGGAGAACGGCGCGCGCATCGGCGTGCGCTGGGCGGAGCTGACAGGCCCGGACGGGACGGGGCTGCGCATCGAAGGGGAGCCGGACTTCTTCCTCACGGCCCGGAGGTGGACCACGGAGGAACTGGACTCCGCCCGGCACACGCCGGACCTCGTCCCGGGCGACCGCGTGTGGCTCCACCTGGACCACGCGCAGCACGGGATCGGCAGCCAGTCGTGCGGCCCCGGGGTGCTCCCCCGCTACCGCCTCGAAGCCGCTCCGGCCGCGTTCGCCTTCACGTTCCGGACGGCGGAATGACAGGCTTCACCGTATGAGCACTACCTCCCCCTCCTTCGTGGCCGCCCTGGCCGGCGGCCCCGTCGTCCTCGACGGCGGACTCTCCAACCAGCTGGAGTCGGCCGGGCACGACCTCAGTGACGAGCTGTGGTCGGCCCGGCTGCTCGCCGAGCAGCCGGAGGCGATCACCGCCGCGCACCAGGCGTACTACGAGGCGGGCGCCAGGGTCGCGATCACCTCCAGCTACCAGGCCACGTTCGAGGGCTTCGCGCGGCGCGGCATCGAGGGAGAGGCGGCGGCCGGGCTGCTGCGCCGCAGTGTGGAGCTGGCCCGGGAGGCCGCCCGGCGCGCCATGAAGGGCGGTGTGCCGGGCCCCCTGTACGTCGCGGCCTCCGCGGGCCCGTACGGCGCGATGCTCGCGGACGGCTCGGAGTACCGCGGCCGGTACGGGCTGAGCGTCGGCGAGCTGGAGCGGTTCCACCGGCCGCGGCTGGAGGTGCTGGCGGCGGCGGAGCCGGACGTACTGGCGCTGGAGACGGTGCCGGACGCGGAGGAGGGCCGGGCGCTGGTGAGCGCGGTGCGCGGCCTCGGGGTGCCTGCCTGGCTGTCGTACAGCATCGAGGGCGGCCGGACGCGGGCCGGGCAGCCGCTGGAGGAGGCCTTCGCGCTCGCTGCCGAGGCGCCGGAGATCGTGGCCGTGGGGGTCAACTGCTGCGTGCCGGAGGACGCGGACGCGGCGGTGGAGACGGCGGCGCGGGTGACCGGCAAGCCCGTGGTGGTCTATCCGAACAGCGGTGAGGAGTGGGACGCGCAGGCGCGTGCGTGGCGCGGTCGCACGACGTTCACGGCGGAACGGGTGACGGCATGGGCGGCGGGCGGCGCACGCCTCATCGGTGGCTGCTGCCGCGTGGGACCCGGCTCCGTCTCCGCCCTCGCCGGCCTCCTCACGCCCTGACGCTCCCCCTGCCGAGCAGCGGCCCCGCCCGTATGCGGCGGGGCCGCTCCCCGTGCGTGTCGGATCAAGGTCGTTATGCAGACGCAACCCTCACGGCGGAGACAGCGGACACGGCCGGTGGCAGGATTCAGCGCAACTCGCCGTCAGCAGCCTGCTGTTGATCTTCACCTTTCCCTGGAGGACCGGTGTCAGCTCGCTCGTCGCTGCCTGTCATAGCCGCCGTCGCGGCCGTCGCCCTGGCGGCCGGCTGCACCAGCACGAAGTCCGGGGGGAACCAGGGTTCCGGGTTGCAGCTGGTGTCCAAGGGGACGCTCAAGACCTGCACCCACCTGCCGTACGCGCCCTTCCAGGTGAAGAAGGGCGGCGAAATCGTCGGATTCGACGTGGACCTGATCGACCTCGTGGCCAAGGACATGAAGGTCGAGCAGGAGGTCGTGAACACGCCCTTCGAGGGCATCGAGACCGGCCAGGACTTCAATATTCGCAAGTGCGACCTGGCCGCGGCGGGCATGACGATCACGCCCGAGCGCAAGAAGGTCATGGACTTCTCCGACCCGTACTTCAACGCCACGCAGGCGCTGATCACGAAGAAGGGCGAGCCCTACAAGAGGATCGAGGACCTCAAGGGCCGGAAGCTGGGATACCAGAAGGCCACGACCGGCGGCATCTACGCCAAGGAGCACGCGGGCAAGGACGTGGACCTCGTGGAGTACGAGGACCTCGGACTGCTGCTCACCGCGGTGAAGACCCGCAAGGTGGACGCCGCCATCATGGACAACGGCGTGCTGCTCGACTACGTCAAGTCCAACCCCGACACCGAGGTCACCGCCGAGTTCGACACGGGTGAGCACTACGGGGTCGCGGTGCGCAAGGGCAACGGCGCACTCCTGAAGCAGATCAACGCCTCCCTCAAGAAGGCCAGGTCGAACGGTAGTTACGACCGCATCTACAAGAAGTGGTTCGGTACCACGCCGCAGAGCTGATCCCGGCCGTCCACCCTGAGGAGCTCTGCCCGCATGCCCCTGACCAAACGGCAGCGGACCCGCGCGGTCCGCGGGTCGCAGTACGCCCTTCTGGTCCTCGTCGTGGCCGTCGTCGCGCTGGTCGCCGACTGGGGCCAACTGCAGCGGGCCTTCTTCGATGTCGGCATCGTGGCGGATCTGTTCCCCGACATCGTCACCACGGCGCTGGTCAACACGGTGCTCTACACCCTGCTCGGCTTCGGATTCGGGCTGGTGGTCGGGCTCGTCCTGGCGCTGATGCGGCTCTCTTCGGTACCGCCGTACCGCTGGATCGCCGTCACGTACATCGAGTTCTTCCGGGGCGTGCCCGCCCTTCTGGTCTTCATCGCGCTGGGCTTCGGTGTGCCGCTCGCCTTCGAGGTCGCGCTGGACCAGTACGTCACCGTGATGCTCTCCCTGGGGCTGGTCGGCGCCGCCTACATGGCGGAGACCATCAGGGCGGGCATCCGGGCCGTGCCCAAGGGCCAGACCGAGGCGGCCCGGTCGCTCGGCATGTCGCACGGCCGGGCGATGGTCTCCATCGTCATCCCGCAGGCGTTCCGCATCGTCCTGCCACCGCTCACCAACGAACTGATCCTGCTGACCAAGGACTCCTCGCTGGTGTACCTGCTGGGGCTGTCGCTCGGCCAGTACGAGCTGGCCAACTTCGGGCGGGACGCGCTCAACGAGTACAAGAGCCTGACCCCGATCCTCGTGGCCGGCCTGCTCTACCTCGTCATCACCCTGCCGCTCGGCCACCTGGTCCGGCGGCTCGAAGTCCGTACCGCGAAGGCCAGGTGACCGGCATGACGACCGACTCGGCGGCGACGGGCCGGGCGCCCGCGGCCGGGAACCCGACCGCCATCGAGGTCACCGAGCTGCACAAGGCGTTCGGCGACCTCGAAGTGCTCAAGGGCATCGACTTCACGGTGCGGCGCGGCGAGGTGGTGTGCGTCATCGGCCCCTCGGGGTCGGGCAAGTCGACGCTGCTGCGCTGCGTCAACCTGCTGGAGGAGCCCACCTCGGGGACGGTCGTGGTGGCCGGTACCGAGGTCACGGACCCGGACGTGGACATCGACCGCGTACGGCGCCGGATCGGGATGGTCTTCCAGTCCTTCAACCTCTTCCCGCACCTGACCGCGCTGGAGAACCTGACGATCGCCCAGCGGCGCGTGCTGCGCCGCGAGAAGGCCGAGGCGGAGCGGGTCGCGCGGGCGAACCTGGCACGCGTCGGACTGAGCGACAAGGAGCGCTCCTACCCCGCCCAGCTCTCCGGGGGCCAGCAGCAGCGGGTGGCCATCGCCCGCGCGCTCTCGATGGACCCGGAGCTGATGCTCTTCGACGAGCCGACCTCCGCGCTCGACCCGGAGCTGGTGGGCGACGTGCTCGCCGTCATGCGGTCGCTCGCCGACGAGGGCATGACCATGCTCGTCGTCACGCACGAGATGAGCTTCGCGCGGGAGGTCGCCGACCGGGTCGTCTTCATGGACGGCGGGGTGATCGTCGAGCAGGGGCCGCCGGACCGTGTGGTGGGTGACCCGCAGCACGAGCGGACGCGTACCTTCCTGGCCCGTGTGCTGGACCCGGCGGCGGCCCGGGTCGGCGAGGTGGCCGACACCGGTCCGGAGGGCAAGCGCGTGGACCGCTGAGCCCCGCGGGCGGCCGCGGCGGACCCCCGGGCCGATGAGGGGCCGTACGGACGCCTCCGGCCCGTACGCGGCCGTACGGACGGGTGGCGCGCGGAGACGCGTGGCGCCCGCCCGCGGTCGTACCGGCCGCTCCCGGGGCATGGTGTCCGGTGATCGGTTTTCCCCGAGCCTCAGGAGCCCGCCGGTGTTCCTCGACATGCCCCTCGAAGACCTGCGCACCTATCGTCCCGCCCGGCCCGAACCGGCCGGCTTCGACGCCTTCTGGCAGCGCACCCTCAAAGAGGCGCGCACGTTCCCCCTCGACGCACGCTTCACCCCCGTCGACGTGGGCCTGGACCTGCTCGACACCTACGACCTGGAGTTCTCCGGGTTCGGCGGGCACCGTGTCCGCGGCTGGTTCCTTGCCCCGAGGGGTGCGGGGCGGCCGCTCCCCTGTGTCGTGCGGTACCTGGGCTACGGGGGCGGGCGCAGCCTGCCGCACGACTGGCTGCTGTGGCCGGCCGCCGGGTACGCCACCCTCGTGATGGACCCCCGGGGCCAGACCGGCCCGAACCGGTCAGGGGACACCCCCGACCCGGTGGGCTCCGACAACCCCTCCGTCGGCGGCATGATGACGCGGGGCGTGCTCGACCCCGACGCGTACTACTTCCGCCGGCTCTACACGGACGCCGTACGGGCCGTGGAGGCCGCGCGCGAACACGCGGCGGTGGACCCGGACCGCATCGTCGTGGAGGGCAACAGCCAGGGCGGCGCGCAGGCGCTCGCGGTGGCCGGGCTGGTGCCGGGGCTCGCCGCCGCGCTGGTGCGGGTACCGTTCATGGCCCACATCCGGCGCGCCGTGGAGGTGGCCGAGACCGGCCCGTACACCGAACTGGCCGCGTACTTCGCCGGGGAGCGGCTGCACATCGACACCGCACTGGACACGCTGGACCACTTCGACGTGCTGAACTTCGCCGCCCGCGCGGAGGCTCCCGCGCTCTTCGGTACGGGCCTGGCCGACACCGTCACGCCGGCGTCCACCGGTTTCGCCGCTTACCACCACTACGCGGGTCCGAAGGACCTCCGGGTGTGGCGGTTCAACGGACACGAGGGCGGCGGGACGCACCATCAGGCGGACGAGATCATGTTCGTACGGGAGCTGTTCGCATGAGGCCGCGTCCGCGGGTCCATGAAGTACCGGTGGACGCCGGGCATCTGAGGGAGGAGTGGCGATGAGCGCGTGGGGAGCGGGACCTCTGGTGGTCGGCGTGGACAGTTCCACGCAGTCGACCAAGGTGCTGGTCGTGGACGCGTCGACGGGTGAGGTCGCGGCACGGGGCCAGGCGCCGCACACCGTCGCCGCCGGCCCCGGCAAGGAGAGCGACCCCGAGGAGTGGTGGGACGCGCTCGGGCAGGCGCTGGGGGCCTGCGGCGACGCGGCACGGCAGGCGTCCGCCGTCTCCGTCGCGGGCCAGCAGCACGGGCTGGTGACGCTGGACGCGGCCGGGCGTCCGGTACGGCCCGCGCTGCTGTGGAACGACGTACGGCCGGCGCCGCAGAGCCGCCGCCTCGTGGAGGAGCTGGGCGGCCCGGACTCCTGGGCGGAGCGGATCGGCAGTCTGCCGGGCCCGTCGTTCACGGTGGCCAAGTGGGCCTGGCTGCGCGACCGGGAGCCGGCGGCGGCGCGGGCCACCGCCGCGGTACGGCTGCCGCACGACTACCTCACCGAGCGGCTGACCGGCGAGGCCGTCACCGACCGCGGGGACGCCTCCGGGACGGGCTGGTGGTCCTCGGCCACCGGGAGCTACGACAAGGAGATCCTGGACCACGTGGGGCTGCGGACGGAGATGCTGCCCCGGGTGGCCCGCCCCGGTGAGGCGGCGGGGACCGTACGGCCCGACTCGTTGCCGCTGCCGCGCGGCGCACTCGTGGCGGCCGGTACGGGCGACAACATGGCGGCGGCGCTCGGCCTCGGGCTGCGCCCCGGACACCCGGTGATCAGCCTCGGCACCTCGGGGACGGTGTACGCGGTGACCGGGCGGCGCCCGGCCGATCCGACCGGCACGGTCGCGGGGTTCGCGGACGCGCGCGGCGACTGGCTGCCGCTCGCCTGCACCCTGAACTGCACGCTCGCGGTGGACCGGATGGCGGCGCTGCTGGGCCGGGACCGGGAGGCCGTGGAGCCGGGCGGCTCGGCGGTGGTGCTGCCGTTCCTCGACGGCGAGCGTACGCCGAACCTCCCGGAGGCGACGGGCCTGCTGCACGGCCTGCGGCACGACACCACGGGCGGGCAGGTGCTGCAGGCGGCGTACGACGGCGCGGTCTTCGCGTTGCTGCGGGCGCTGGACCTGGTGGCGGGACCCGAAACAGCGGCGGACGAGGCGTTGTTGCTGATCGGCGGCGGGGCGCGCGGGCGGGCCTGGCGGGACACCGTACGGCGGCTGTCGGGCCGGTCCGTGGTGGTACCGGCCGAAGGCGAACTGGTGGCGCTGGGCGCGGCGGCACAGGCGGCGGGGCTGCTACTGGGTGAGGATCCGGCGGCGGTGGCACGCCGCTGGGGAACGGGCCGGGGCGAGCGGTTCGAAGCGGTCGAGCGGGACGCGGCGGCGTGGGAGCGGCTGTCGGGGACCCTCACGGCGGCGGGGCCCCTCTTCGGGGTGTGAGGTTCCCCACGCACGAGGGGCGTCGCCGCGGGCGCCGCCCCTCGAAGCCCCGCGGGCGCCGCCCCTCAACGCCCCGCGGGCGCCGCCCTTCGTGCGTACCGTCGTACGCCAGCGCATATGTGCAACCCAACCGGCCCGTGCGCGCCCGGCGATGCAGCTATTCCGGCGAGCCTATCCACTCAATTCCTATTTCATGCCACTCATTTGAGGGATTGTGCAGATAAAATCAGTGCGACTACCTTCTCTGTTCGGCGGATAGCCGATTTCAACTTCTTCCAGAGATGGGTGGGGCAGCTGTGACGGTTCCGGAAGAAACACTCTCCGACACCGCGGGCGAAAGCCAGAATGTGAACCTGACCAGTCTGGCCACGACTGCCGCGCGCAATCTGGCGACCACCACCAAGACCGTGCCACAGATGCAGAACATCACCTCGCGGTGGCTGCTGCGTCTGCTGCCCTGGGTAGAGGTCTCCGGTGGCACGTACCGTGTCAACCGGCGCCTGACCTATGCCATCGGGGACGGGCACATCGAGTTCGCCTCGGAGGGCGGGGACCTGCGCGTCATCCCCGACGAGCTGCGCGAGCTGCCGGCACTGCGGAACTTCACCGACGGCGAGGTGCTCACCGCGCTCGCCGAGCGGTTCGAGCGGCGGCAGTACGCGGCGGGTGATGTGATCGCCGAGGCCGGGGGCCCCGCCGACCGCGTCGTGCTCGTCGCGCACGGCAGGGTCGACCGGATCGGCGCGGGCAAGTACGGCGACGAGACCACGCTCGGCGCGCTGGCCGGCGGCGACCACCTCGGTGACGCGCCCTTGACCGACGCGGACGCGACCTGGCAGTTCACCTACCGCGCGGTGACCCGGGTGACCGTCCTTTCCCTGCCGAGCAGCGCGCTGGCCGAGATCCGGGACCGCTCGGAGGGGCTGCGGGACCACCTCGAAGCGCAGCGATCGGGCGCCCCGGCGCCGCACAACGAGAGCGGCGAGGCGGCCATAAAGATCGCTTCCGGCCACCGCGGCGAGCCGCTCCTGGACAGCACGTTCGTGGACTACGAGCTCAGCCCGCGGGAGTACGAGCTGAGCGTCGCGCAGACCGTGCTGCGCACGCACACCCGCGTCGGGGACCTCTACAACGACCCGATGAACCAGGTCGAGGAGCAGCTGCGGCTGACCATCGAGGCGCTGCGCGAGCGGCAAGAGCACGAGATGATCAACAACAAGGAGTTCGGCCTCCTGCACAACGCCGACCCGCGGCAGCGGATCCCCGCCCGGAGCGGTCCGCCCACCCCGGACGACCTGGACGAACTCCTGTCCACCGTATGGAAGGAGCCGTCCTTCCTGCTGGCGCACCCCAAGGCCATCGCGGCCTTCGGGCGGGAGTGCAGCAAGCGTGGCCTGTACCCGACCGCCGTGGACTTCATGGGCCACTCCCTGCCGTCGTGGCGCGGGGTGCCGATCTTCCCCAGCGGCAAGATCCCGGTCGGCGCCGACAACACCACCTCCTTCATGGTGATGCGCACCGGCGAGGAGCGTCAGGGTGTCGTCGGGCTGCACCAGACCGGAATTCCCGATGAATACCAGCCAAGCCTCTCTGTCCGTTTTATGGGCGTCGACGACAAGGCCGTCATGAACTACCTCGTGAGCGCCTACTACTCCGCGGCCGTCCTGGTCCCGGATGCGCTCGGAATTCTCGACGACGTGTCCATCGGCCACTGAGCGAGTAATTCAGGCCAACGAGGCAGCAATTTCAGCCGCGCGGCCCGTACCGGGGGACGGTACCCCCGCCGAATGCCGACCGCCCCACCGGGCGGCCCTGCGGCTGCACGTTTCACACCGGCACAGGAATAGGTGAGCTTCTCCATGACCACTTCGCTCGACCCGACATCCGGCCTCGACGACTCCCAGAACGGACAGGCCCGGTCGAGCCTCGCCACGGCGGCGGCCCGCAATCTGGCCACCACGACGAAGACCGTGCCGCAGATGCAGGGGATCTCCTCCCGCTGGCTGCTGCGCGTCCTGCCCTGGACGGAGGTCTCCGGTGGTACGTACCGGGTGAACCGGCGGCTCTCCCACACCCTTGGCGACGGCCGGGTGGAGTTCACCAACACCGGCAGCGACGTCAGCGTCATCCCCGTCGAACTGCGGGAACTGGCACCGCTGCGCGGCCTGACCGACCAGGCGGCGCTGGAGGCGTTGGCCGGCCGCTTCGAGCAGCGCGACTTCGCCCCGGGCGACGTGCTCGTCGAGCGCGGCACACCCACGGACCAGGTCGTGCTGATCGCGCACGGCAAGCTGGAGCGCGTGGGCGAGGGGAAGTACGGCGACGACACCGTGCTCGGCGTGCTCGCCGACGGCGACCACACGGGCGCCACGGCGCTGCTCTCCGGGGACGGCACCTGGGAGCACACCGTACGCGCCGTGACCCGGGGTACCGCACTGGTGCTGCCCCGCTCCGCGTACGAGGAGGTGGCGGGGCGGTCCGACGCGCTGCGCAACCACATCGAGCAGTTCCGCGACGCGCTCGTCCCGGCGCAGAACAAGCACGGCGAAGCGGCCATCGAGGTGACGTCCGGCCATGTCGGCGAGCCGCAGCTGCCGGGCACCTTCGCGGACTACGAGCTGTCGCCGCGGGAGTACGAACTCAACGTCGCGCAGACCGTGCTGAAGATCCACAGCCGGGTCGCCGATCTGTACAACGACCCGATGAACCAGCTTGACCAGCAGCTGCGGCTGACGGTCGAGGCGCTGCGCGAGCGGCAAGAGCACGAGATGATCAACAACAAGGAGTTCGGCCTGCTGCACAACGCCGATCTCAAGCAGCGCATCCACACCCGCTCCGGCCCGCCCACCCCGGACGACCTGGACGAGCTGATCTCCCGCCGCCGGAAGACCCAGGTGCTGCTGGCGCATCCGCGCACCATCGCGGCCATCGGCCGGGAGTGGAACGCCCGCGGCATCTACCCCACGGGGGTGGAGTTCGGCGGCCAGGAGGTACGGGCCTGGCGCGGCATTCCGCTGCTGCCCTGCAACAAGATCCCGGTCAACCCCGACCAGACCAGCTCGATCATCGCCATGCGTCTGGGCGCGGAGAACCAGGGCGTGGTGGGTCTGCACCAGACGGGCCTTCCGGACGAGTACCAGCCCGGCCTGTCGGTCCGCTTCATGGGGATCAACGAACAGGCGGTCATCAAGTACTTGGTCAGCGCGTACTTCTCGGCAGCCGTGCTGGTGCCGGACGCGCTGGGCGTCCTTGAGGACGTCGAGATCGGGCACTGAGGGGCCCGCCGGTCCCTGCGGGCTGTGCGGTGCCGCAGCAGGGGCCGGACACCTCCCCGCAGGTGCTCTTCCACCTCCCCGGCGGGAGGCGCTCTTCCGGAGTGCGACGGCGATGGCGCCCACGGCGCCGTCGCCGTACTCCTGTTGCGGCGAAGGCGTGAAAGGAGCCGGGGTGAGGCGGCGCCGGAAGTTTTCGCGCCGTTATTGGTCGAGCCATTGGCGGACCGGGAAGAACCTTGGCAGCGGGCGTGCGGCCCCGCATCATGGCGGGGCCGCATGTCCATGACATCACGCCATGGCGCGTGAGCCATGGCAGGTACGCGAGCTTCCCCCTCCCCCCATGGTCCTCTGGCAGGAGATCGCATGCAGCACGACAGTCCTCAGCCGTCCCGCCGCAGACTGCTCACCGGCGCCGCCGCAGCCGCCGCGGCCGCCGCCCTCCTCCCCCTCGGCACCGGCCAGGCGCACGCCGCCCCCCACCGCGCCGGCGGAGCCCCCCGTGCCGGCTACCCCGACGTGCACTGGACGCCGGCCGCCGCCGCCAACTTCACCGCGGCGAACCGCCCGTCCCAGTACGGCATCGACAGGGTGATCGTCCACGTCACGCAGGAGACGTACGCCGACACCGTGAAGATCTTCCAGAACCCGAAGAAACAGGTCTCCGCGCACTACTGCGTGCGCTCGGCCGACGGGTACATCGGCCAGTTCGTCCGCGAGGACGATGTCGCCTGGCATGCGGGCAACTGGGGTTACAACACCCGCAGCATCGGCATCGAGCACGAGGGCTGGGTGGACCAGCCCAGCTGGTTCACCGAGGCGATGTACCGGCAGTCGGCGCTGCTCACGGCCGCGGTCTGCGTACGGTACGGCATACCCGTCGACCGTCAGCACATCATCGGGCACGTGGAGGTGCCCGGGACCGACCACACGGACCCGGGCCGCTACTGGGACTGGTCGCGCTACATGAGCCTGGTGAAGGCGTCCCTCCGGTAGCCGGTGCCCACGCCCCCGGGCATCACCCGCCGGCCGCGCGGAGGAAGCGCTCCAGCCCCGCGAGGTCATCGGTGTTGAGGTGGTCCACGCCCGCCGCCAGCAGTTCCCGCCACACCGCGGCGCGTTCGGGGCCCGGTGCGTCGGGCGTGGCCCAGAAGCGCAGCCGCCGCCCTTCCCCATGGGCGGCGGCCACGATCCGGCGCAGTTCGGCGCGCTCGGCCGCGGGCATCGGCCCGGCGCCCGTCCAGTGGAACCGCTCGGACCAGTTCGCGGAGACCAGCGGGATGAAGGTGGCGGGTGCCGCGGTCCCCAGGTCGGTGAGCCGGCCGTCGTAGAAGGCGCGGCGCACCCGCTCCGCCGCCATCGGCCCGCGGGCCCCGCGGTCGCCCGAGACCACGGCGGTGACGGCACGCGTACGGACCCGGCCCGCCGCGCAGACGGTGAGCATCGGCGCGTACGGCCGCAGGCGGCGGGCCAGCTCCTGATAGGCCGGCGCGCCCGCCGTCTTGAGGTCGACGAGGAGCTGCAGGGACAGCGGATGGTCCTTGAAGACCGTGCCGCCGTTGGCCGCGACCAGCGACCGCAGCGGATCGAGGTACAGCGCTTCCAGGGTGCGCCGCGGGTCCAGCTCCGCCTCCTCGTGAGCGACCAGCAGGCGGCCGTCCACGAGCCAGACATCCACCTCCACGCTGCCGAAGCCGTGGTCCAGCGCGTCGCGGAGCGGGCGGTCGTGCACGTAGTCGTTGTGGGCGTGCGCCCGGCGCAGCGGTGCCGGGCCGCGCTCCGCCGTCCGGTGCGGGCCCGTGCCGCGAGCGGCGGCCGGCGGCACCACCCCCGCCAGCAGAGCGGCGCATATCGACGCCACGGCGCTTCTGCGCGTGAACGGGCCGACGCCGGTGTACGAACGACTGCGGAGGGACGGTTTTCTCGGAATGGAGTGATTCATGACATCTCCGGGATTCCCGATGGCTTCGGTCGGTGGTGTACTTCGTTGGCCCAAAGGACAGTTGGCGTGACAACTGGGGTGATCGTGAAGCAGCGATTCGGTCGTGTTCGCGCGGTTCTGACGGTTCTGGTGGCGGCCGGTGCACTGGCCGGCGGAGGTGTGGCGGGCGGCGGGAGCGCCGCCGCCTCGGTGGACGTGCTCCGGACGGGCCGGGCGGCCCCGGCGGCGTCCGGGGTGACGTACCGGCAGTTCTCGATGGCGGTGCCGCGCGGCACCGTGCGGGGACATCTGGTGACGGTGGATCTGACCAGACCGGGCGTGTCGGTCGGTCTGCTGGACGCGGGGGCTGTCGGGGCACGGCAGGCGGTGTCCGCGATGGCCGGGACGCGGGGCGCGGTGGCCGGGGTGAACGGTGACTTCTTCAACATAACGGAGACTCAGCACCCGGGCGTCGAGCCGACGGGAGCCGCCGTCGGGCCCGCGATCTCCGAGGGACGACCGCTGAAGTCGGCGGTGCCGGACGGGCAAAGGTTCGGGCCCGCGCTGCCGCCCGGCACGACGACCGAGGACGTGCTCACGGTGGGCGCCGACCGGCGGGCCCGGCTGGACCGACTGTCCCTGCGGGGCTCGGTGACCACGCCGGGCGGAACGGTTCCGCTGCGTGGCCTGAACCTGTACGCGCTGCCGGTCGGCGGCATCGGCGCGTACACGTCGCAGTGGGGCACCACGTCACGGGTCCGCGCCACGTGCGGTACGGACACCGACCGGGCGGCGCCGTGCAGTACGGACACCGCTGAGGTCACGGTGCGCCGCGGCCGGGTCGAGCAGATCGCGGACACACCGGGGCGCGGCGGGGTGGCCGAGGGCACGACTGTCCTGGTCGGCCGCGAGGAAGGGGCTCAGCAACTGCGGAAGCTGTCGGTGGGCGAGCGGGTACGGATCACCGAACGGCTGGTGGGGCAGCGGCCGGCGGCGTTGCGGTTCGCGGTGGGCGGCTTCCCGGTCGTGCGGGACGGCGCCCCGCTCCCCGGCCTCGACACCGTCGCGTCGGCGGTCCGGACCGCGGCGGGCATCGGCCCGGGCGGGCATGTGCTGTACCTGCTCGCGCTGGACGGCACGAAGGGGAACGCCGGTCTGACGATCGGTGAACTCGCCGGGCTGATGCAGCGGATCGGCGCCCGGGACGCGATGAACCTGGACGGCGGCGGCTCCACGACACTGGTCCTGCGCGAGCCGGGGAGCGCCACGGCGACCGTGCGCAACAACCCCTCGGGCGGCGCGGAACGCCCGGTGCCGAACGGGATCGGGGTGTTCGCGCGGCAGCACTGACCGCGCCCGCCCGCACCCGTACGCATGCGGCCCTGAGGGGTGCTCCTCTCAGGGCCGTACGCTGCTGACCAGGTCGGCGGCGCCGGACAGGCCGTTGCTGATGTCGGGGGCGATGCTGCTGCCGGCCAGGAAGAAGCCGAGGAGCATGCACACGATGGCGTGCGAGACCTTGAGCTGGCCGCTGCGCAGGAAGACGACGGCGAGCACCACAAGCAGCACGACGACTGAGATCGAAATGGCCATGGCGAACCTCCCTCGGTGGCCCGAACGGGCCATCATCGGCGCCAGTTTGGCGTATTTCGTGCCCTTCACCCGGCCGTCGGGCGTCCGCCGAACGGGTGATCACTGCGGGTCACCGGACAGCGGCGGCGTCGCCCGGCAGCGCCTCCCAGCGGACCGTGCGGTCACACCACCGTTCCAGCAGCACCCGGTCGTGGCCGACGGCGAGCAGGCCGGCGCCGGTCATCCGCCGGTACTCCTCCACCACCGCGACCAGCGCGGCCGTGGTGGAGGCGTCCAGCATCGCGGTCATCTCGTCGCAGATCAGCCAGCGCGGCCGGAGGATCAGGGCGCGGGCGAGGCAGGCGCGTTGCAGCTGGCCGTCGCTGACCTCGTGCGGGCGGCGGCCGAGGAGTTCGGGGCTCAGGCCCACGCGCGGCACCAGCTCGGCGAGCCGCTCGGCCGCCTCGCCGCGGAGGCCGACCGCGCGCAGCGGCTCGGCGATCAGGTCGGCGAGGCGCAGCCGGGGGTCGGCGGCGAGGCGGGGCTGCTGGAAGACGACGCCGAAGGCGGTGCGGAGGGCGCGCGGTGCGCGGTGCCGCCAGCCGGGCGCGGCCTGCCCGTCCACCACGACGCTGCCCCGCTCCGGCCGGTGCAGCAGGGCCGCGACCCTGGCGAGCGTGGACTTGCCGCAGCCGCTGGGGCCGAGCAGCCCGACCGCCTCGCCCGGGGCGACGCGCAGGGAGACGTCACGGACGACGGGGCTGCCGCGGTCGTAGCCGGCGGTGATGTCCGTCAGTTCAAGCATCGGCGGGCTCCTGCGCGCGGTCCCGCGCATCCGTCGGTACGTGGTGGCAGGCGACGCCGTCGACCGGCTCGGGGACGGTCTCGCAGGCTGCTGTGGCGTGCGGGCAGCGGGCGGCGAACGCGCAGCCGTCCGGGAGCGCGCCGAGCTCGGGCGGCTGCCCGGGGATGGGCGTGAAGGCGCGTTCGGGGAGGGCGTCGAGCAGCCCGTGCGCGTACGGATGCCGGGGGCCGGGGGCGCCGAAGAACTCCTTCGCGTTGCCGAGTTCGACGATCCGGCCGGCGTACATGACGGCGACCCGGTCGGCGATCCGTTCGGCCGCCGCGAGGTCGTGCGTGATCATCAGCAGCGCGCGTCCGTCCGCGGCGTGCCGGCGCAGCTCGTCCACCGTACGGTCGACCAGGTCGCGGTCCAGCCCGGTGGTCGGCTCGTCAGCGATCAGCAGTGGCGCCTCGCCGACCAGTGCGAGCGCGGTGGCGGCGCGCTGCGCGAGGCCCCCGGAGAGCTGGTGCGGATACCGGTCGAGGTGGTCGGCGGGGAAGGCCGCGCGCTCGGCTGCCCCCTCTGCAGCCGAGCGCAGTTCATGGCGGGGGACGTCCGTCAGCTCGCGGACGGTCTCCTCCAATTGGGCCCGTACGGTGCGTACGGGCGTGAGGTGCGCGGCCGGGCTCTGCGGCACCAGGCCCACCCGCCGGCCGCGCACGCTCCGGGCGAGTGCACGCTCGCCGGCGGTCAGCAGGTCGATGGCGGGTTCCTGGGCGGCGTCGGCCAGCAGGGCGGAGCCGGCGGTCCGCGCGTTGCCCGGCAGCAGGCCGAGCAGCGCGGAGGCCAGCACGGACTTGCCGCAGCCGCTCTCGCCGACCAGGGCCAGGCACTCGCCGGGCGCGAGGTCGAAGGAGGCGTCGGTGACGGCGGCGATGTGCCGGCCGCCGCGCATCCGGAAGCGTACGGAGAGCCCCCGTACGGACAGCACGGACCGGGGTGGCGCGTCTGCGGTGGTCACAGCATCAGCTCCGATCGGCGGCGCGGATCGATCCGTTCCCGCCAGGCGCCCGCGAGGCCGGCGACGGCGAGGGTGGGGACGATGATGAACAGGCCGGGGAAGAGCGTGGGCCACCAGTCGCCCGCCAGCAGGGAGCTGCGCGCCGAGTTGACCATGATGCCCAGGCTCGCCTCGTGGGCCGGCAGGCCGAGCCCCAGGAAGGACAGCGCGGACTCGTGCCAGATGGCGTGCGGCACCATCAGGACGGCGGCCAGCCCGGCCCGCGGCAGCACGCCGGGGAGAAGGTGGCGTACGGCCACCCGCCACCGTGAGGCGCCGCCGGAGACCGCGGCGTCCACGAACGGCCGGCCGCGCAGCGACAGCACCTCGGCCCGCACGATGCGCGCGGTGGACAGCCAGTGGGTGAGCCCGACGGAGATGATCACCGGCCAGACGCCGGGCCGGAACATCGCCACGATGAAGATGCCCAGCAGCAGGTGCGGGACGGACGAGAAGAGGTCGACGACCCGCATCACGGCCCGGTCCGCCCAGCCGCCGAGCGCGCCCGCCAGCGCGCCGACCGCGGTGCCGATGACGGTGGCGGTGAGTGCGGCGACCACGCCGACCAGGAGGGAGACGCGCAGCCCGTAGACGCAGCGCAGCAGCAGGTCCCGGCCGACCTCATCGGTGCCGAAGGGGTGCGCGAGGGAGGGCGGTTGCAGCTTGGCGGCGAGGTCGACGGCCTGCGCGTCCACGGGGACGAGCGGCGGCACGAGCAGTACGGCGAGCAGTACGGCGGCCATGAGGACGGCCGAGGTGACCAGCCTCAGGGTGCGGTTGCTCCGGTCCCGGCCGGTACCGGGCCGCGCGGGGTGCCAGGTGAGCTCAGCCATCGAACGCCACCCTCGGGTCGGCGAGACCGTACAGCAGGTCCGAAAGCAGATTCCCGATCAGCACCGCGGCCGTGGCCAGCACGGTCAGCGCGGCGAGCAGCGGGAAGTCGACGCTGGTGGCGGCCTGGACGGTGGCCGCGGCGATGCCCGGCCAGCTGAAGACGGTCTCCACCAGCAGCGCGCCGGTGATCAGTTCGGGCACCCGGGAGCCGATCAGGGTGAGCACCGGCAGCAGCCCGCTGCGCAGCGCGTGCTGCAACAGGACGGTGCGCTCGCGCAGGCCCCGGGAGCGCGCGCCGCGCACCGGATCCTCGGCGAGCGCGTCGCCGACCCCTTGGCGCACGTACAGCACGAACCACGGAAGCTGTGAGACGGCCAGCACGAGGGCGGGCAGGACCACATGACGGGCGACCTGGCCGGCGGTGGCGATGGCGCTCCCGGTGTCGGTGAGGCCACCGGCCGGCAGCACACCGAGCTTGAGCGCGAACAGCCAGACGGCCAGCAGGCCGAGCCAGAAGGGCGGCGCGGCCTCCAGCGCGTACGCGGCGCCGCTCACCGTACGGTCGAACATGCCGCCGCGCCATCGGGCGGCGAGTACGCCCAGTACGGTGCCGAGCAGGACGGCGACCACGAAGGCGAGCGCGCACAACAGCACGGACCAGCCGAGACGTTCGCCGATGACCTGGGAGACCGGGGCGCGCAGCGAAGCGGAGTCGCCGAGGTCGCCGGTGAGGGCGCCGGTCAGCCAGTCCCACCAGCGGGTGAGGAGCGGCTGGTCGACGCCGAGGTTGTGGCGGATCTGGTCGAGGTTCTCCTGGGACGCGGTCAGGCCCGCGGCCCCGGCGTACGCCTTGACCGGGTCGAACGGCGAGGCCGCCGCGACGGCGAACACCCCGAAGGTGACGGCGAGGAGGACCGGGACGGCGAGCAGCGCCCGCCGGCCGGTCATCCGTGCCATCGGCCCCCAGGGCAGGGACTTCAGGGCTCTCACTTCTTGGGCTGCCAGTCCTCGACGTTCCACCAGGGCCCGGAGGCCAGACCGTGGTCGTGCGGCTCGATCTGGGTGGACAGCCCCTGCTCGCCCGGGACCTGCCACTTGTCACCGACGACGTAGAGGTGGTCGATGTGGGTGAGGAAGATGTACGCCGGGTCCTTCTGCAGCTCGCGCTGGACGGTGTCGTACCCGGCCTCGCGGCGGTCGTGGTCGTCGGTGCGGCGGGCGTCGACGAGCGCCCGGTCGACCTTGTCGTTCTTGTACCGGGACATGTTGTTGAAGCCGTCGCCCGCGAGCGAGGAGTGCAGCAGCAGGTACTGGTCGAAGTCGGGGTCGGCGGGGCTGCCGCCGCCCGCGAGCACCGCGTCGTGCTTCATGCGCGGCTCGATGACCTCCCACGTGCCGGACTCGACCTTGGCCTCGATGCCGGCCTTCTTGGCGTCGGAGGCGAAGGCGAGCGCGTGCTCCTGGCGGAGCTTGTCGCCGGAGAGGTACCAGAGGGTGAAGGAGGCGCGCTGCTTCCCCTTCTCGCGGATGCCGTCCGGGCCCTTCTTCCAGCCCGCTTCGTCGAGGATGCGCTCGGCCTGCTTCAGGTCGTGGGCGCGCTCGGTGCCCTTGGTGAACCAGGGGCTGTCGGTGGGCACGGGCCCGTAGGCGGGCTTGCCCGCGCCGTTGAGGATGCCCTTGACCATGGCGTCGCGGTCCACGGCGAGGTCCAGGGCGCGGCGGACGGCCTTGGCGCCGGTGACCGGGTTCGCGCTGGGCAGCGTGACGTTGCGGTAGTCGAAGGTCTTCGCCGTGTACGTCTTCTGATCCTGCGCGGACTTGAAGGCGGCGGCGAGGTTGGGCGGCAGGATGGCGCCGTCGAGGTCGCCGGAGCGCAGCCGGGTGGCACGCACGTCGTCGTCCTTGATGATCGCCATGGTGAACTTCTTCACCTTCGGCGCGCCGCCCCAGTAGTGGGGGTTGGCCTTGAAGGCGAGCTTCTCGCCCTTGGACCAGCGGGTGAGGACGTACGGGCCGGTGCCGACCGGGTGGGTGGTGAAGGACCCGTTGTTCACGTCCTGCTTGCCGGCGATGTGCTGCGGCGCGATGGGCAGGACGGTGCGCTCGGCGAACGGCGCGTAGGGGTACTTGAGGTGGAAGACGACGGTGTGGTCGTCCTTCTTCGTGACGCTCTTGATCGCGTCGAGCTCGGCCTTGGAGGCGTTGTTGGTCTTCGCGTCGAGGATGGTCCGGTAGGTGAAGACCACGTCGTCGGCGGTGAAGGGCTTGCCGTCACTGAACTCCACGCCCTTGCGCAGGGTGTAGGTGTAGGTGCGGCCGTCGTCCGTGACCTCGGGGAGCTTCGCGGCGAGCGCCGGCTTGAGCTTCATGTCCGCGTCGTGGGTGAGCAGTCCGTCGAAGATCTTGGAGTTGCCGTCCTTGCCGTAGCCGAGCAGCGGGCTCAGGCTGTCCGGCTCGTACGCGATGCCGACCACGGCCGAGTCCTTCGCGCCCACGGCACCCTTGCCGTCGGACGGCGTGGAGCAGGCGGCGGCGCCGAGGGCCAGCGTCGTCGCCAGGGCCGCTGCCGACACGCCTCGTATGGACCGCGCTGACATGCACCACTCTCCTCTTGCCTCATGCCGTCTCATGCTGTCGCAAAGCTTTTGCGAACGGATTGCAATTAAACAACATGTAAGAGAGTGCTGTGAGACGTGGTCCTTACCACCGGAGATGCGGGTCGTTGCCGCCGGAGATGCGGTCCTTGCCGGCGCTTCGGAACGGGTGCCGGCCCCGGCCCGGCGATCGTGCGGAGGCGGCGGTCAGTCGCCGAAACCGCCGCCGAATCCCCCGCCGTCGCCCCCGAATCCCCCGCCGCCCCCGAAGCCGCCGCCGAAGTCGCCACCGCTGAAGTCGCCGCCGGAGTAGTCCCCGCCGCCGAGCTCGTCCCCGTGCCCGCCGTCGCCCCACCCGTAGGCGGCCGGGCCGGTCATCGAGGAGCCGAGCAGCGTGCCGAGGAAGAGGCCGGGCAGCAGCCCGCCGCCGAGCATGCCGTAATAGCCGCCGGCCCAGGGGGCGTAGACGGAGCCCGCTTCCCAGTACGGGCGGTCCTCGCCGTACGGAGTGCGCACCGTGCGCGCCATCGGTTCCTGGCCGTCCGCCAGCCGTGCCTGGTCGGCCGCGCACACGGGGACGGTGCGCTCCGAGCCCCTTGGCGGCGCCCAGCGCGCGTCGGCGACGGCCGGTCCGTGCCGCGGGTCGAAGAAGCACGGGGGGCGGCGCTCCGGGAGCTGCCGGCCCTCGCGCCTGGCCTCCAGCGTGGCCAGCGCGAAGCGGCCGTCCTCCAGCGCCTCGGTCACCTTCCGTACGTCCGCGGGGCGGCGCGCCCGCCCCATGGCCTGCTTGGCGTTCTCGTACGCGTCCAGGGCGTGCGCGTAGTCCGCGCGCATCGCGTCGTCGGCACCCGGCTCGCCGGGCCGGAAGTCCAGCCGGTCCAGCTCCTCGCCGTACGCGGTGATGTCCTCGTCGACCACCACCCGCAGCGAGTCCAGCGCGGCCTGTTCCTCGGCCTCCCGGCGGCGCTTGGCCCGCCGGTGGACGGTGTACGCGCCGCCGGCACCGAGGACGACCAGCGCCCCGAGCCCGACCAGCGCGCCGCTGCTCACGCCGTCTCCGCCCGAACCCTGCCAGGACTCCGGCGTGCCCTTCCCGACCTGTTTCGTGGCCTGCGCGGCGAAGTCCTTCAGCTGAGCGGTGGCGTCACCCGGGTGTGCCCGTTGGGCCGCCCCCACGAGGTGGCGCACCGACTCGCCCGACATCACGTCTCCGTCGGCCCGGGCGTCGAAGCGGTCGCCGAGCTGCACCGCGTAGACGCCCTTGATACCGACGCGCGTGCGCAGGTCCTCGAAGAGCGTCGCGGGCGGGTACTCGGAGGTCGCGGGCAGCACGGCCACGAAGACCGGCTTGCCGGCGTCCTCGATGTCCTTCGCCAGCGCGTCCGCCTGTCCGGGCGGCAGCTGCCCGTCGGCCCGCGGGTCGACGTACACGGGCCCCTTGGAGAGCGCGTCGGCCGCCGCTTGCAGCCCTTCGCCGGCCGCCGCCCGGGGCTGCTCGTCCACCCTCGCCACGGAGCCCGTGGCAGCCGCCCGGTCCGCCGGAGCGCCCGCCGCGGCGGCCGGCCCCACCGCGAGCAGCAGCGCAGCGGACGCGGCCGTCAGAGCCGGGGCCGCCCGGTGCAGGGGTCGTCCGGGTGCGACCTTCATGCCTACGACGCTACTCCGAACTTCACTTTTCCGACATGCAAGCCGAGACGCCCGCAAAGAACGTCGGCCGGGTACAACGACGCCGGCCGACGGCCCCCACAGCCGCCGGCCGGCGTCCGTTCGTGTCCTGCGGCCCCGGTACGGCGCGGGTGCCGCCTCCCGGTGCCCTACGGGGCCGTGAGGTCCACCAGTTCGGCGAGGGCCGCACGGTGGTGGCCGGGGGCGCCGAGGGCGATCTCGTCGCTCTTGGCGCGCTTGAGGAAGAGGTGCAGCGGGTGCTCCCAGGTCATGCCGATGCCGCCGTGCAGCTGGAGGCATTCCTGCGCGGCCCGGACCGCGACCGGGGCGCAGTACGCCTGCGCGACCGCCACCGCCACGGGGGCGTCGGGACTGTCGGCCGCCAGCGCGTCCGCCGCGTTGCGCGCCGCGGCCCGCGCCGAGACCACCTCCAGCCAGAGCGCGGCCATCCGGTGCTTGAGGGCCTGGAAGGAGCCGACCGCACGGCCGAACTGGTTACGCTGCTTCGTGTACTCCACGAGCTCGGCCAGGCACCACTCGGCGATGCCCAGCTGTTCGGAGGCGAGCAGCCCGGCCCCGGTGAGCAGCGCCTTCCGCACGGCCGCGCCGGCCCGGTCGGCACCGGCGAGCCGGCGGCCCGCCGCCCCGTCGAAGGTGACGCGGGCGAGCCCACGGGTGAGGTCCAGCGGGGTGGCCCCCTCGATGTGCAGCCCCGGCGCACCGGTGTCCACGGCGTACAGCTCGATGCCGTCCGCCGCGCGTACCGGTACCAGCAGCACGTCGGCGGCGGCCGCGTCGGCGACCGAGGTGACCGTGCCGAGCAGGGCGCCGTCGGCCCCGGCCCGGACGGTCGGCTCCAGCGGACCGCCGGGCGCGGCCGTCAGCGGCAGCGCGAGCACGCCCACCCGCTCGCCACCGGCCAGCGCGGCCAGCAGCCCGGCCGGCTCCTCCTCGTCGGTGTCGCAGCCGAGCAGGGCCGTGACCGCGAGGACGGCGCTGGTCAGGTACGGCACGGGCGTCACGGCCCGGCCCAGCTCCTCCAGGACGACCGCGGCCTCTCTGGGGCCGGCCCCCTGGCCGCCGAGCTTCTCGGGGACGAGCAGTCCGGCCACCCCCATGTCGGCGGCGAGCGAGCGCCACAGGGCGGCGTCGTGGGTGCGCCCGGACTCCAGCTCGGCGAGCACCCCGGAGGGGCCGCCGCGGTCGGCCAGCAGGGACCGCACGGCGGCGCGCAGGTCGTCCTCGTGCTCCGAGTAGAGCAGGTCCGGGCCTTCGGGCAGGTCGGCCGCCGCGGTGTCCGCGGGCGTCGGCTGGTCGGTCATCGGGGCAGGTCCTTCCACGCGACGTCCTTGTCGGTGCGCGGCTCGGACGGCAGGCCGAGTACGCGTTCGGCGACGATGTTGAGGAGCACCTCGGAGGTGCCGCCCTCGATGCTGTTGCCCTTGGCGCGCAGGTAGCGGTAGCCGGCCTCGCGCCCGGTGAAGTCCACGCCTTCGGGGCGGCGCAGCGTCCAGTCGTCGTACGTGAGGCCGTCCTCCCCGAGGAACTCCACCTCCCAGCCGCTGATCTCCTGGGCGAGCCGCGCGAAGGAGAGCTTCATGCCGCTGCCTTCGGGGCCCGGCTGGCCCTTCGTGAGCTGCTGGCGCAGCCGCTCGCCGGTGAGGCGGGCCACCTCGGAGTCGACCCACAGGCGCAGCAGCCGCTGGTGCATGTCGTGCGTGCGCAGCTCGGGCCGCTCGCGCCAGTCGGCGGCGGCGACGCCGATCATGCCGCCCTCACGGGGGATGCGGGCGCCGCCGATGGCGACGCGCTCGTTCATGAGGGTGGTCTGTGCGACCTTCCAGCCCTCCCCCACCTCGCCGAGCCGGTGCGCGTCGGGGATGCGGACGTCGGTCAGGAAGACCTCGTTGAACTCGGCCTCGCCGGTGATCTGGCGCAGCGGCCGGACGTCCACACCGGGGTCGGTCATGTCGCACACGAAGTACGTGATGCCGCGGTGCTTCGGGGCCTCGGGGTCGGTACGGGCGATGAGGATCGCCCAGCGGGACTTGTGCGCGCCGGAGGTCCACACCTTCTGGCCGTTGACCACCCACGTTCCCCCACTCTCGGCTTCGCTCGAGCGGGAGGTGCCCCCACCCTCCCGCACGGCACGGGTGGCGAGGGCCGCGAGGTCGGAGCCGGCGCCGGGCTCGCTGAAGAGCTGGCACCACACCTCCTCGCCGGTCCACAGCGGCTTGAGGAACCGCCGCTTCTGCTCCTCGGTGCCGAAGCCCAGGACGGTCGGCGCCGCCATGCCCAGGCCGATGCCGATCCGGCGCGGGTTGTTGTCCGGCGCGCCGGCCGCGGCCAGTTCGGCGTCGACGACGGCCTGGAGGGCACGGGGGGCGTCGAGGCCGCCGAGCCCTTCGGGGAAGTGGACCCAGGCGAGCCCGGCGTCGAAGCGGGCACGCAGGAAGTCCATGCGGTCGGTGGTGGCGGGCGGGTGTGCGGCGAGCAGTTCGGCGGTGCGCCGGCGCAGGTCCTCGGCTCCCGTGCTCATCGGCCCGCCGCCTCTCCGGGGACGACCACGAGGCGCCCTGTGGTGACGCCGTCGGCGACCCTCTGTACCGCGTCGGCCGCGCCCTCCAGAGGTACGCGGTCGCCGATGAGCGGCTTGATGACGCCCTGGGCCGCGAGCTTGGTCAGCTCCTCGTGGCAGGCGCCGATGGAGGCCGGGTCCTTGGTGTTGTACAGCCCCCAGTGGAGGCCGACGATCGAGTAGTTCTTGACCAGCGCGTGGTTGAGCGCGGGGCTCGGGATGGTGCCGCCGGCGAAGCCGACGACGAGGATGCGGCCCTCGAAGGCCACGCACTTGGCGGACTGGGCGTACGCGTCGCCGCCCACCGGGTCGTAGATCACGTCGGCGCCGCGGCCGCCGGTGGCTTCCTTGACCGTCTTGATGACGTCCTCGCTGCGCCGGTCGACGACCACGTCGCAGCCGAGTTCGCGGGCGACCGCCGCCTTCTCGGGACCGCCGACGACACCGATGACGCGCGCGCCGGCCGCCCGGCCGAGCTGGACGGCGGCGCTGCCGACGCCGCCCGCCGCCGCGTGCACCAGCAGCGTCTCGCC
Source organism: Streptomyces sp. NPDC050806 (assembly GCF_055586425.1). Taxonomy (NCBI): domain Bacteria; kingdom Bacillati; phylum Actinomycetota; class Actinomycetes; order Kitasatosporales; family Streptomycetaceae; genus Streptomyces; species Streptomyces sp. NPDC050806. Next base: position 581,842 of record NZ_JBVJIF010000004.1, read on the forward strand.
GGCCTGGAGGTGTGCGCGGCGGTGCAGCGCGAACCAGCCGGTCTGGTAGCCGATGTGCAGCGCGGCGGCCTCGGCGTCGTCCAGCGCGTCCGGCGCCGGCAGGACGGTCCTGGCGTCCACCACGGCCAGTTCCGCGAAGCCGCCGTCGGGCAGCGGCGGCTGGGCCAGTACCCGGGTGCCCTCGGCCACGCTCGCGCCCTCACCGGCGGCGAGCACCTCGCCGCAGATCTCCACGCCGGGCGTGAAGGGCAGCGGCGGGCGCACCTGGTACTGCCCACGGCACAGCAGGGCGTCGGGGAAGTTGACGTTCGCGGCCTTCACCCGGAGGAGCAGCTGCCCCGGCCCGGGCTGCGGGTCGGGGACCTCGTCCAGCCGCATCGCCTCTCGTGGCTCGCCGTTCGCGTGTACCCGCCATGCCTTCACTGAGCTTCCCCTCACCACGTCGGTCGGCCTCGGTGCCATCGGCATACTAAGCGGTCGGTATGGCTGAGGGAACAGGTGTCGGGGAGGCAATCGGGGCGGGCGGGCCGCCCGCCCCGTGAGTGGCGTACCGGGCCGGTCAGCCCTTCAGGCGCCGCGCCTTGACCGTGTTGTCGGTGCGGACGGCCGGCTGCCCGTCCGGGGCGGTCTGGACGCGCTCGTGCTCCGCGCAGACGAGCACCTCCCACTCCCCCTCGGCCAGCCGGAGGTCCGCGAGCACCTCTTCGGGGCCGGGCAGGTGCACGTCCGGATGCGCGTCGGTCTCCCACGGGGGCATGCCGGAGTGACCGACCACGAGGAGCGTCCCGCCGGGCGCCACCGCGCCGGCGGCGGTCCGCAGTACCTCCGCCCGCGGCAGCGGGCCGTAGGTGTGCAGGAAGTGGGAGGAGACCAGGTCGTAGCTGCCCTCGGGGAAGGTCTCGCCCAGGGTGTGGCGCTGCCAGTCGACCCGGTCCGCGACGCCGGCGGTGGCCGCGTGCCCGGCCGCGCGGTCCAGGGCGACGCCGGAGACGTCGACCGCCGTGACCTGCCAGCCCTGCCGGGCCAGCCAGATCGCGTCACCGCCCTCGCCGCAGCCCACGTCCAGGGCCCGGCCCGGCGTCAGCCCGGCCACCTCACGGACCAGCGCGGCGTTGGGCTCGCCGCTCCAGATCCGCTCGCTCTCGCCGTACCGGGCGTCCCAGAACTCCTCGTCCGAGATCTGCATGTCGGTCATCTGCGCATTCCTCCGTCATCGTGCCGGTGTGTCACTCACCGCTGCCGATCGTCCGGCGCCCGGCACCGCTTGACAAAGTTTCTTGCCGAGGCAGCAAATAGCCGTATGCCGGACCACGACCTCGCACGCGTCCTGGCCGCCGTGGGGCCCCGCCTACGGGCGCTGCGCCGCGAACGGGACACCACCCTCGCCGCGCTGAGCGAGCGCACCGGCGTCTCGCCCAGCACCCTCTCGCGCCTGGAGTCCGGGCAGCGCAAGCCCACTCTGGAGTTGCTGCTGCCGCTGGCCAGGGAGTACGGCGTACGGCTGCACGAGCTGGTCGGCGCGCCGTCCACCGGCGATCCGCGCGTCCACCCGAGCCCCGTCACCCGGGACGGCCACGTCTTCGTGCCGCTCACCGGCCGGCTCGGCGGGCTGCGCGCGTACAAGCGGATCCTGCCCGCAGGACGGCCCGGCGCCGGGCGGCCCGCGCAACGCGCCCACGAGGGCTACGGCTGGCTCTACGTGCTCTCCGGCACGCTGCGCCTGGCCCTGGCCGAGCACGACCTGTTGCTCGGGGCGGGCGAGGCGGCCGAGTTCGACACCCGCACACCGCACGGCTTCGAGAACGCGGGCCCGGACCCGGTGGAGCTGCTGCACCTGTACGGCCCCCAGGGCGAGCGCATACGCACCCGCAACGGGCCCGCCGACGCCCCCTGAGCGGGCCGCCGCGCGCTCCCGGCCCCGTACCGCGCGGACATGGCCGCAAGGCGTCTGGAGGGCCGTCGGCGCCGCGCCCATAATGCGCAGCAGGCCGGTCCGCGCACGACCGGGTCGCGGCGTGCGAGGACCTGCCGCACCCGCGTCGGCCCGCGCTGCCGGAGGTGTCCGACCATGACGGCGAACAGCACCCTCCGTACGGCCCCGGACGGGCTCCGGACGCCCCTGGCACGGCGGGCGGCGACGAGCGTGGCAGCACTGGCCGCCGGAGCGCTGCTGCTGACGGCGTGCGGCGGCGGGGGCGGTGACGCGGGCGAGCGGGAAGGCACCGGTTCGGCCGCCCCGCTCGCCGCCGAACTGCCGCAGAACATCCGCGACAAGGGGTACCTCGAAGTCGGCTCCGACATCGCCTACCCGCCGGTGGAGTTCAAGGACGAGAAGGGCAGGGCCGTCGGCCTCGATCCCGACCTGGCCGCGGCCATGGGCCGGCAGCTGGGCGTGGAGTTCCGGTTCCGCATCGGCACCTTCGACACGCTGCTGACCGGGCTGCGCGCCAAGCGCTACGACATCGCCATGTCGGCGTTCACGGACACCGAGAACCGGCAGAACGGCATCGATCCGGCCACCGGCAAGAAGGTGGGCGAGGGCGTGGACTTCGTCGACTACTTCAGTGCCGGTGTGTCGATGTACGTCAGGAAGGGCGCCCGCGGCGCCCCGAAGAGCTGGGACGGCCTCTGCGGCAAGAAGGCCGTCCTGCAGCGCGGCTCCGTCTCCGAGGACCTGGCCAGGGCCCTGTCCCAGGAGTGCGCCGCGGCGGGGAAGGACACGGTCGCCATCGAGTCCTTCGACAACGACCAGCAGGCCCAGACCCGGCTGCGGGCCGGCGGCGGCGACGTCGGCATCTCCGACTACCCGGTCGCCGAGTACGCGGCGCGCACTTCCGGCGGCGGCCGCGACTTCCGGCTCGTCGGCGAGCAGGTGCAGGCGGCCCCGTACGGCATCGCCGTCGCCAAGGGCAACACCCGGCTGCGGGACGCGCTCAAGTCCGCCATGGACGCGGTCATGGACAGCGGCGAGTACATGAAGATCCTCAAGAAGTGGGGCGTCACCGACGGCGCGCTGCCCAGGGCCGAGATCAATGGCGGTTCCTGACCGGCCGGACACCGCGCCGGCCGGCGGCCCGGCGGCCGTCACGGCGGTTCCGGTGCGCCACTGGGGCCGCTACGCCGTCGCCGTGCTCGCCGTCGCGGCGTTCGTCGCGCTCGTCGCCGCCTTCGCGCGGGGCAGGATCAACTGGGGCGCGGTCCCCGGTTACTTCTTCGACCCGCGCATCCTCGAAGGCGTGGGGCAGACCCTGCTGCTGACCGTCCTGTCCATGGCGATCGGCACCGCCGGCGGCATCACGCTCGCGGTGATGCGGCTGTCCAGGAACCCGGTGACCGCGTCGCTCGCGTGGTTCTACATCTGGTTCTTCCGCGGCACTCCGGTGCTGGTCCAACTGATGGTCTGGTTCAACCTGGGGCTGGTCTTCGAGTACGTGCGGCTCGGCCCGCTGTACAGCGGCGAGTGGGCCGGCTTCATGACCCCCTTCCTGACGGCACTTCTGGGGCTCGGGCTCAACGAGGCCGCCTACATGGCCGAGATCTGCCGCGCGGGCCTGCTCGCGGTCGACGAGGGACAGACGGAGGCCGCCCACGCCCTGGGCATGCGCCACGGCAAGACCCTGCGCCGCGTCGTGATCCCGCAGGCGATGCGCGTCATCGTGCCGCCCACGGGCAACGAGGTCATCACCATGCTGAAGACGACCTCACTGGTGGCGGCGGTGCAGTACTACGAACTGCTGCGGTACGCGCAGGACATCGGGCAGCTCTCCGGCGCCCCGGTGGAGATGCTCTTCCTCGCCGCCGCCTGGTACCTGATCCTGACCTCGGTCCTCTCCGTAGGCCAGTTCTACCTGGAGCGCCACTACGCGCGCGGCTCGTCGCACCGGCTCCCGGCCACCCCGTGGCAGAAGCTCAGGGCGCACGTGCTCACGCTCCGTCGCTGAATCCGGCCCGCATCCGGGTCGCGGGGCCTCTCAGGTGCGGCCCTCGCGCTCCTGGGCGTCCTTCAGGGCGGCCGAGCGGGTGGCCCAGTCGGCGCGTACGACCCGGAAGCCGGCGGCCTCGACGGCATTGCAGACCAGTTCGTCGTCGTCCACGACCACCCGCACCTCGCGGCCCCGGGCGAGCTTGCGCAGCAGCTCCAGCTTGGTGTGGCGGGCCGGGCGGCGGTCACCGGAGGGGCGCATCCGGACGCGGCCCTCGGGGAGGCCGTGCCGGGCCAGCCACTCCAACGTGTCGGCGCGGCACTTCTCGGGCCGCCCGGTGAGGTACACGATCTCGCACTCGGCGGCGCTCTCCAGGACCAGCGCGATGCCCTCGGGCAGCGGCGGGTCGTCCGGTGCCGCGGCGAAGAAGCCCTCCCAGTCGCGCGGCCGCTGCTCCAGGAAATGCTGCCGGTGCGCCGTGCCCGCCAGCGTGTTGTCCAGGTCGAAGACCGCCAGGGGCGCCTTACCCACGTGTCATCCCGTCTTCCCCATGTGTCATCCCGCCGCCGTGCTCGCGGGCGCCGCGGTGACGCCGGCCGGCTCGCCGCTGGCCGTCACCCGGATGCGGCCGGTGCCGACGCCCTGGGCGAGTGACAGCCGATCGTAGATCACCTCGGCGCAGGCCGCCGTGTCCAGCTCCAGGACGGCGTCGGGCGCGGGGGCCGGCCCGTCCGCGTAGCCGTAGACGTCCGTCACGCGCCCCTGTGCGGCCGCCTCCTCGTCCAGCGTGACGTGAAACGTCCCCTCGTCCAGCCGCACCTCCACGACCCGTACGGGCCCGTCCTCCGCCCGCCGGTCGGCGAAGTACCGGGCCAGCCGGGGCATGAGCGGTACGGCGAACCAATGCGCACGCACCGCGTCGGTCGGCCGCGGCGCGCCGAGCTCGGGCGCGCCCCAGTCGGCCAGTGCGGTGAGGACGGGCAGGAGGGCCCGGCCGCGGTCGGTGAGTTCGTACACGAAGGCGGCGGCGGGCGGGTCGAGTCTGCGGCGGGCGGCCAGCCCGTCGCGCTCCATGTCCTTCAGGCGCCCCGCGAGCATGTCCGTGCTGACGCCCGGCAGGTCGGCGTGCAGGTCGGTGTAGCGCCGGGCCCCGGCCAGCAGCTCCCGGACGATCAGCAGGGTCCAGCGGTCGCCCACGGAGTCCAGGGCGCGGGCGACGGAGCAGTACTGGTCATAACTTCGGCGCGGCATGATCCCCAGCATAGACAAGAAGTTGGACTTTCCAAGTCGCAGCTTGGTAAAACCAAGTAATGCCACAGACGCGCCGCACCGCGGCGAGCGAGGGACCGGGAGGCCGCCGCATGGAGTTCAAGCAGTCGAACAAAATGGCCGACGTCTGCTACGAGATCCGCGGGCCGGTGATCGAGCACGCCGACGCACTGGAGGAGGCCGGGCACAGTGTGCTGCGGCTGAACACCGGCAACCCCGCACTGTTCGGCTTCGAGGCGCCCGAGGAGATCCTGCAGGACGTGCTGCGCAACCTGTCCCGCGCGCACGGCTACACGGAGTCCCGCGGCATCCTCCCGGCGCGCCGGGCCGTCGCCCAGCACTACCAGTCGCTCGGCCTCACCGAGGTCGGCGTGGACGACATCTACCTGGGCAACGGCGTCTCGGAGCTGGTCTCGATGGCGGTCCAGGCGCTGCTGGACGACGGCGACGAGGTGCTGATCCCGGCCCCGGACTTCCCGCTGTGGACCGCGGTGACCTCGCTCGCGGGCGGCAGGCCGGTGCACTACCTGTGCGACGAGTCCGCCGACTGGCTGCCGGACCTGGACGACATGGCCGCGAAGATCACCGACCGGACGCGGGCGCTGGTCATCATCAACCCGAACAACCCGACCGGCGCCGTCTACCCGCGCGAGCTGCTGGAGGGCATGCTCGACCTGGCCCGGCGGCACGGCCTGATGGTCTTCGCCGACGAGATCTACGACCGGATCCTGTACGACGACGAGGTGCACCACAACGCCGCGGCGCTCGCCCCCGACCTGGTGTGCCTCACCTTCAGCGGGCTCTCCAAGGCGTACCGCGTGGCCGGTTTCCGCTCCGGCTGGCTGATGGTCACCGGCCCCAAGCAGCACGCCGCCGACTACCTGGAGGGGCTGGGCACGCTGGCCTCGATGCGGCTGTGCCCGAACGCCCCGGCGCAGTACGCCATTCAGGCGGCGCTCGGCGGCCGCCAGTCGATCAACGAGCTGGTGCTGCCCGGCGGCCGGCTCCGCGAGCAGCGCGACCGGGCCTGGGAGCGGCTGAACGAAATCCCCGGTGTGTCGTGCGTGAAGCCCAAGGGCGCGCTCTATGCCTTCCCGCGCCTGGACCCGGCCGTGCACAAGATCCACGACGACGAGAAATTCGTCCTCGACCTGCTGCTTCGCGAAAAGATCCAGGTGGTGCAGGGCACCGGGTTCAACTGGCCGCACCACGACCACTTCCGTATCCTGACACTCCCGTACGCCGACGACCTCGACGCCGCCATCAGCCGCATCGGACGCTTCCTGGCGGGGTACCGGCAGTGAGAGACTCCCGTGCGGGCGCGCCGTCGTACACCGGCGCGACCGCAGGCGGGCCGTGCGCGGCTCGCGCTCCCTGGGCGCTGATGCGCCCTTGAGTGCGCCGCTCGCACCCGCTTAGGTGGGAGGCCTGCGTCCGGTCGTCCGGCCACGGAGGGAGTGAGGTCCATGCCCGCACACCACGCGGTCACGGAACAGGAACTGGCGGCGCACCTGCACGGCATATGTTTCAAGACCGGACCACCGCGGCGCATCGGGGTCGAGATCGAATATCTCGTCCACGACTCCCGCAACCCCCGATGTCCCCTGCCCCGCGAGCGCGTACGCAGCGCGATGACCGCCCTGCACGCGCTTCCCCTGCACTCCGCCCTCACCTTCGAGCCGGGCGGGCAGCTGGAGCTCAGCTCGCTTCCCGCCGCCTCCCTCACCGAGTGCATCACCGCCGTCTCCGCCGACCTGGCGCTGGTCCGCACGGCGCTGCGCGCCATGGGCCTGAGCCTGGCCGGCCACGGCCACAATCCCTGGCACCCGCCGCACCGCATCCTCGACGAGCCCCGGTACGACGCCATGGAGGCGTACTTCGACCGCTGGGGACCGGCCGGGCGGTCCATGATGTGCGGCACCGCATCCGTACAGGTCTGCCTCGACGCCGGCCACGAAGAGCCCGGCCCGCTCGGCCACGGGCGGCGCTGGCGGCTGGCCCACCTCCTCGGCGCCGTGCTCACCGCGGCCTTCGCCAACTCACCCACCAGCGAAGGGTGCCCGACCGGCTACCGCTCCACCCGCCAGGCCGTGTGGTCGCAGCTCGACCCGGCCCGCACTCTCGCGCCCGCCGACGGCTCCGATCCGCGCGCCGCCTGGACCGCGTACGTCCTCGACGCGCCCGTCATGTGCCTGCGCACCCCGGGCGGCCCCTGGGACGCCCCCGAAGGCCTGACCTTCCGCGACTGGGTGCGCACGGGCGTCCCCAGGGCGCCCACCCAGGAGGACTTCGACTACCACGTCACCACGCTCTTTCCCCCGGTCCGGCCGCGGGGCCACCTCGAACTCCGCATGATCGACGCGCAGCCGGGCGACGGCTGGATCGTGCCGCTGGCCGTGACCACGGCCCTGTTCGACGACCCCGAGGCCGCCGAGACCGCGTACCGCGCGGTCAAGCCGCTCGCCGAGACCGCCGGCGAGCGCCCCGCGCCGCGCAACCCCCTCTGGCGGCGTGCGGCGCGGCACGCGCTGACCGATCCGGAGCTGGCCGCCGCCGCGACGACCTGCTTCGCCGCTGCCCGTGAGGCGCTGCCCCGGCTCGGTGCCGGGCCGGACGTCCTCGCCGCCGTGGAGGAGTTCACCGAGCGCTACGTGGCGCACGGCCGCTGCCCGGCCGACGACGTACTGGACGCGGCGTACGCGGCGCCCGAGTACGCCGCGCCGGACACCGAGAGCGCGGCGGCCCGGCGCGCCGCAGACGCGCAGGAAGCGGCGCTCGCCGCGGAGTACGCACGCACCGTCGAGCGCATCCCAGGGAAGGACAGCCAGTGATCCACGATCCCGAAACGCTCCGGGACCGCGCGGCGTCGGCACTGCTCGCCGCGCGCGCCCGTACGCAGACGCTGACCACCTGTGTCGACGAGCCCGACCTGACCGCCCAGCACTCGCCCCTGATGTCGCCCCTGGTGTGGGACCTCGCCCACATAGGCAACCAGGAGGAGCAGTGGCTGATGCGGGCGGTGGGCGGCCTCGAAGCGCTGCGCCCGGAGATCGACTCGGTGTACGACGCGTTCGAGCACCCCCGGGCCGAGCGGCCCTCGCTGCCGCTGCTGGCCCCCGCCGAGGCGCACAGCTACGTCGCCGAGGTGCGCGGCCGGGTGCTGGACGTGCTGGGGAAGACCCCGCTGCGCGGCGACCGGCTGGTGGAGCAGGCCTTCGCGTTCGGCATGGTCGCGCAGCACGAGCAGCAGCACGACGAGACGATGCTCATCACCCACCAGCTCCGGCGGGGCCCCGCTGCCCTCACCGCTCCCCCGCCGCCGGACACCTCCGGCGGCGTGACGGAGGCCGAAGTGCTGGTGCCCGCCGGACACTTCACGATGGGCACCTCCAGCGAGCCGTGGGCGCTGGACAACGAACGCCCCGCGCACCACCGCCTGCTGCCCGCCTTCCACCTCGACACGATGCCGGTGAGCAACGCCGCGTATCTCCGGTTCGTCGAGGACGGCGGCTATCGGGAGCAGCGCTGGTGGGCCCCCGAAGGCTGGCGGATGGTGTGCGAGAACAACCTCAAGGCGCCGCTGTTCTGGCGGCACGAGGGCGGCGAGTGGGTCCGCCGTTCCTTCGGCGTCACCGAGCCGGTCGCTCCTGAAGAACCGGTTCTGCATGTGAGCTGGTACGAGGCCGACGCCTACGCGCGCTGGGCCGGGCGGCGGCTGCCCTCGGAGGCCGAGTGGGAGAAGGCCGCCCGTTGGGACCCGCGTACCGGACGCAGCCGCCGCTACCCGTGGGGCAACGAGGACCCGGGCCCCGAGCACGCCAACCTCGGCCAGCGCCACCTGCGGCCGGCGCCGGTCGGCAGCTACCCCGAGGGCGAGTCACCGCTGGGTGTCCGGCAGCTCATCGGGGACGTGTGGGAGTGGACCTCGGGCGACTTCCTGCCCTACCCCGGCTTCCAGGCGTTCCCGTACCCCGAGTACTCCGAGGTGTTCTTCGGCGGCGCGTACAAGGTGCTGCGCGGCGGGTCGTTCGCGGTGGACCCGGTGGCCTGCCGCGGCACGTTCCGCAACTGGGACCACCCCGTCCGGCGGCAGATCTTCGCCGGCTTCCGCACCGCCCGCGACGCCGGCCCGGAGGAGGCGTGAGAGTGCGGGCTCCAGAGGCGGTGACGCGCGCCGCCCTCATAGCGCGGAGGGGGCCCACCTGATGTGCCGCCATCTCGCCTACGTCGGTCCCGAGGTGCCGCTCGGCGACGTTCTCACCGCGCCCGAGCACAGCCTGTACCGGCAGTCCTGGGCGCCGCGCCGGCAGCAGTACGGCACGGTCAACGCGGACGGCTTCGGCATCGGCTGGTACGCCCCGGGCGACCCCGTACCGGCCCGGTACCGCCGCGCCGGGCCGATCTGGGCCGACGCCGGCCTGCCCGACCTCGCCCGGGTCGTTCGCAGCGGCGCCGTGCTCGCCGCCGTACGGGACGCCACGCTCGCCTGCCCGGACGGCGAGGCCGCCGCAGCACCGTTCGCCGGCGGGCCCTGGCTGTTCAGCCACAACGGCGCGGTCAGCGGCTGGCCCGGCTCGCTGGGACCGCTCGCTGCCGCACTGCCCTCCGAAGCGCTGCTCGGCCTGGAGGCGCGCTGCGACGCCGCGTTTCTCTGGGCGCTGGTGAAGCACCGCCTGGAGCAGGGCGCCGACGCGTCCGAGGCGCTGTCGGAGACGGTCACCGAGGTGGCCGCCGCCGCGCCCGGCTCCCGGCTGAACCTGCTGCTCACCGACGGCGCCACGGTCACCGCCACGACCTGGGGCGACACGCTCTTCCACCGCGCCCTCCCGGGCGCCGCGCCCGGCATGCTGATCGCCTCCGAACCCTCCGACGACACGGACGACTGGACCGAGGTCCCCGACCGCACCCTGCTGACCGCCAACGCCAGCGATGTCCTGCTCACCCCGCTCAAGGAGCCCGCCGCGTGAGTCCCCTTGCCGTCACCCGCACGCTGCCCCTCGACGCCACAGCCGCCGCCCTCCGCACCGACGTCGCCCACGGCCTGACGGGCAGCCCGAAGACACTGCCGCCCAAGTGGTTCTACGACGCCCGGGGCAGCGACCTCTTCGAGGACATCACCGCACTGCCCGAGTACTACCCGACCCGCGCCGAGCGGGAGATCCTGGTCGCCCGCGCCGCGGACGTCGCCGCCGCCACCGGCGCCCGCACCCTCATCGAGCTGGGCTCCGGCTCCTCGGAGAAGACGCGGGTCCTGCTGGACGCGCTCACCGAGCTGCACACCTACGTCCCCGTCGACGTGAGCGAGAGCGCGCTGGCCGCCGCCGGCGAGACGCTGCTCGCCGAGCGCCCCGGACTCACCGTGCACGGCCTCGTGGCCGACTTCCAGCACGGCCTGGGGCTGCCCGAAACCCCCGGCCCCCGGCTGCTGGCGTTCCTCGGCGGCACGATCGGCAACCTGCTCCCCGCCGAGCGGGCCGGCTTCCTGCGCTCCGTACGCGACCTGCTGGCGCCCGGTGACGCGCTGCTGCTCGGCACGGACCTGGTCAAGGACGAGGCGACGCTGGTGGCCGCCTACGACGACAGCCAGGGCGTCACGGCGGAGTTCAACAAGAACGTCCTCGCCGTCGTCAACCGCGAGCTCGCCGCCGACTTCGACCTGACGCAGTTCGCGCACCGGGCGGTGTGGAACGCCGAGCGCGAGTGGATCGAGATGCGGCTGCGGTCCCTGAAGGAACAGACCGTGAAGATCCCGGCGCTGGACCTCGCGGTGCACTTCGACGCGGGCGAGGAGGTGCGTACGGAGGTCTCGACGAAGTTCCGCGAGGAGGGCGTGCGCACGGAGCTGAAGGCGGCCGGGATGGAACTCCGGGAGTGGTGGACGGACGAGGCGGACCGCTTCGCGCTGTCCCTCGCCGTACGGAGCCGGTAGCGCCGTACGGAGCAAGGCGGCCGGTCGCGGGCCTTACGGGATGAGCCCGAGCTCCGGGACCGGGATGCGCTGCTGGGCGGCCTGGACGGCGGCGGCGTAGCGGGGGTCGGGGCGCAGGCCGTTCTCCCGCAGGCACGCCTCGGTGAACTTGATGACGTGCTCGTCCTTGTGCTCCACGGCGCGGGCGGTCAGCTCGGCGAACGGCGGGACCTCGGCCCGCAGCGCGCTCTCACGGGCGGTGGCCTCGCCCCGCCGCCCACCGGTGAAGGAGAGCAGCAGCGCCACGTGGAGCTGCCACACGGCCGCCACCGTCGGCAGATGCATGTCGCCCGGCAGGTGCGGCAGGACGAAGCGGACGGCGGCCGGCAGCGTCACGCCGTGCAGCAGCGGGATGGGGTAGATCTCGGTGTGGACGAGGTAGAGCCCGGCGAATTCCGCGGTCATGTCGCTCAGCAGCGCTTGCGGGTCCTTCGGGGCGACCGCCCGCAGCGCCTCGGCGTATCCGGGGATCGCGTCGATCCGGTGGAGCCGCTCCCGTGAGACGACCCGCGCCTCCGGCGGGTGCAGGGAGTCCGCCATCAGCTCACGGGGGAGGTCCGCGACGGCCTGCGCCAGGCCGGCCGTGCCCCGGAAGTCGGCGCTCCCCGGAAGGCCGCGGTACCGGGCCGCCCAGTAGGCCAGCCCGCGCGCGAGTTCGGTGAGCTGCGCGGGGCCGGGCTTCGGGGTGCCGGACAGGCTCCGTACGGCGTGGGCCGTGCGGATCGCGCCGTGCGTGATGCCTGCCAGCAGGCCGGAGATGAGCCGCGGCCACCACTGGACGAGTACGTCGCGCCACGGGGCACCGGCCAGTTCCCGGGCGAACAACTGCTCCCAGTCCCCGGCGCGGGTGAAGTCCCCGAGCGCGGCGCGCCAGGAGCCTTCGTCCGACGCGTCCAGCGGGAAACGGGGCGCGGGCCGGTCGTGATGGGGTTTGGCCCGGTAGACCTCGACCCAGTTGCCGATTTCCGCGCCGTGGCCGAGGGTGGCCAGCACCTCCGCCGCCATCGGGCCGTGATTGACCAGTTCGTTGCGGTCGCCGCGCTCGAATCCCAGGTCGTCCAGGCGTTCCAGCGCTTCATTCACGGCGTCGAAATAGGTGACCACGGTGCTCTCCGCTTCGTCTCGGGTGTCGGTGGTTTTCGGGTGCGGTCAGGAGAACAGCGGAACGATTTCCCCGGTGAAGAGCTCCATGTTGCGTACCACCAGGTCGTCCGGCATTCCGGCGATGCTCGCCCAGAAGATGAGGTGTGCCACGGGCAGGTCCCGCGTCATCGCCCGGATTTCCGCCGCTGCCTGTTCCGGCGTCAGGACCCGGAGGAATTCACGGAGTTCGGGCGCTTCGGGGTCCGGCTCCAGCCACGGCAGCTCCGGCCGGTCGCTGCCCTCGGACCAGCCCCGCCGGTAGGTGTTCTTCTGGTGGGCCAGGTGCGGCGCGATCCGCACCCAGGCGGCCTCGGGGTCGTCCGCCAGCACGATGGGCACCAGGCCGCCGACGCGCGCCGTGCCGGCGTCGTGGCCGCCCTCTTCGAGCCCGGCCGTGTACTCCGCGAACAGGGAGCGGGAGACGTGCAGGTGTCCCATGCCGAGCCGGCCCGCCATTCGCGCGCCGCGCGGCCCGTAGAACCCGCCCCACACCGGCACGTCCGCCTGGAGCGGCAGCGGCGTCACCGTCCGTTCGCGCCACAGCCGGCGCACCTCCGCGACGGCCTCCCCGGCCCGCGTGACGCGACGCTCGTACGGGACGTCGAAGAGCTGGAATTCCGGGACCCGGTAACCGGCGCCGATACCCAGCTCCAGGCGGCCCCCGCTGATCAGGTCGACGACCGCCGCTTCCTCCGCCAGCAGGGCGGGATGGCGCAGCGCCGGAATGACGACCGAGGTGCCGATCCGGGCCTGCCGGGTCCGCGCCGCGGCCGCGGCGGCGAAGGTGAGCGGCTGCGGCAGATAGCCGTCCTCGAAGCGGTGGTGCTCGGTGAACCACAGCCCGCCGATACCGAGCCGGTCGGCCTCCTCGCAGAATTCCAGCGTCCGCGCGTAATGGTCGGCCCACGGCCGTTCCCATTGCGCCGGATTACGCAGATCGAAAAGGAGCCCGATCCTCATCGTCGTTCTGTCCTTCCCGGAGGCCGGCGCGCGCAGCACGGAATTACCGACAAATAGCCTCGGGTGTCCGGGAGTCGGCGTCAATGTTTCCCGTGTCAGCTCTCCGCGGGGTTTGTCACGTCGACGTCAAATCGGCCGGGCGGGTGTTACCGGGCAACCCGTACCGGCAGGTGCTTGAGTCCGTTCTGGAAGTTGGAGACCAGCCGGACCGGCGGTCCGGCGATGTCGAGGCCGGGCAGCCGGTCCAGTACGTGCGTCAACACGGCCCGCATCTGGACCCGGGCGAGATGCGACCCGAGGCAGAAGTGCGGGCCGAAGCCGAAGCTGACGTGGTCGTTGGGGCGGCGGGCGACATCGAAGCGGTCGGGGTCGGCGAAGGCGGTCTCGTCGCGGTTGGCGGAGGCGTGGTAGACCACGACCTTCTCGCCGGCCCTGATGTGCTGCCCGCCCAGCTCCACGTCCCGTACGGCGGTGCGCCGGAAGTTCATCACCGGCGGCCAGTAGCGCAGCATCTCCTCGACGGCGGCGGGAATCAACTCCCGCTCCCTCTGCAGCCGTTCGAACTGGTCCCGATGGCGCAGCAGTGTGCAGAGCCCGCCCGGAATGCCGTTGCGCAGCGTTTCGTTCCCGGCCACCGCGAAGAGGAAGAACATGTTCTCGAACTCCTCGCGCGTCAGGCCGCCCTCCCGCATATGGGCCATCACCGTGCCGGGGCGCGGGTGCGCGGAGAGCGCGTGCGCGTAGGCGAACATGTCGGCGAGCGCCTCGCGGGAGCGCGGGTTGACCGGCCGCCCGTCGGGGCGTACCGCGGTCCCGGGCCGGTACCGGAGCGCCGCGCGCCCCATCGGGCTGAGCGTCGCGGGGTCCGCGGTGCTCAGCGCGGCGTACTCGCTGTCCTGGTAGCCGATGACGCGGCTCGACCAGTCGAACAGCAGCCGCCGGTCCTCGTCCGGCACGCCCATGACGTGCGCCAGCGTCCACACCGGCAGGTCGGCCGCGACCTCGACGAAGTCCGCCTCGCCCGCCTCGGCGACCTGTCCCACGAGCTGCGCCGCCCGGGCGTCGATGACCGCCTCCAACTCCCGTACGGCGCGCGGCGTGAAGGCCGCGGCGACGACCTTGCGGATGCGGGAGTGGTCCGGCGGGTCCTGGTTCAGCATCATCGCCCGGACGAAGGCGAGGTCCCGGGCGCTGTCGGGGTCCCGGATCTGCGTCGCACCCGCGTACGAGGAGAACACGTCCGGGGTACGCAGCACGTGCTTCACGTCCGCGTGCCGGAGCACCGCCCAGTAGCCGGGCCCGGCCGGCCAGCCGCCCGTCCCGGGCTCCTCGATCCAGCAGACCGGGCTGGTCAGGCGCAGTTCACGGAAGAGTTCGTAGGGAACGCCGGTGGCGTAGGTAGCGGGCGTGAACACCTCTGCAGCCGTCACGCACCCGACCGTAGGGTAATTCGCACTATCAGGGGAATCCCCCGCCCGGCAGGCTTGAGGAGCCGCGGGCTGCGCAATCTCCTGGCGTGTACGGATCGCATCGTGCGGGACTGGCCCTGGCCGTCGCCGCGTTCGTGGCAGGGGTGGGCTGGGCGCCGGCGGCGGCAGCGCACGGCGACAACTGTTCCTACGCCGGGACGAAGCCGCCGGTGACGCCGCCGACCGGGGTACCCGGGCTGCCCGACGGCTGGCACTGGCCCTGTACCTCGCCGACGCCCCGGCCGCCCGCGCCGAAGCCGCCGCCACCGAAGCCCGCGCCACCCCCGCCGAGACCCGTACCGCGGGAGCCTGCGCCGCCCCCGCCGGCCACCACGCCGCCCGCGCCGCCGCCCCCGAAGGCCGCGCCGCCGAAACCCGCACCACCCCGGCCGGCCCCGCCCAGGCCTTCGCCGACGACCGCGGCGCCGAAGCCCTCGCCGTCCCTGACCCCGCGGTCGTACGCCGTCAGCACCAGACCGCCCGCGAACGGCGGCTCGCTGGTCACCAACATGCTCCTGCTCACCGCTCCGGCCGTGCTCGCCGCCGCCGCGCTGCACCCCCGCGGCTCGTCGGGCTCCGGCGGCCGCCGCTCCTGATCACGGGCCCGTCACCGCTTTTGTTCCCTTGGAGGTTTTTGATGTCGGACTGGCTCGTGCTGGCCATCGCCATCGCCGCGACGTGCGGTGTGGTCGTGCTCGTCACCGTGCTGAACCAGCGGCGCATCGACGAGGAGGAGGACGACCCGACCGAGACGCCGGACGTCATGGAGTACATGACGATGATGGTCGGCGTGGTCTACGCGATCGTGCTGGGCCTGGCCATCGCGGGGGTGTGGGAGTCGCGCAGCGCCGCGGAGGACACGGTGCGCACGGAGGCGCAGGCGCTGCACGAGGTGAGCGCGCGGGCCCGGGCGTATCCGGAGCCGGCGCGCGACCGGATCAGGTCCGACGTGCAGGCCTACGCCTCGTACGTGGTGCACAAGGAATGGCCGGTGATGGCCGAGAAGGGCGAGCTGACGCCCCGCGGGGACGCGCTGATGCTGAAGGTGCGCGCCAGCGTGTCCGACTACCACCCGCGCAACGACTTCGAGAACCAGACCTACCAGCCGCTGGTGGACCAGGTGGCGGTGGCGGACGGCGCACGGTCGGCCCGGGGCCTGGGCGCCGGGCCGACCCTGCCGCTCGTGGTGTGGTTCGGGCTGCTCGCCGGCGCCGTGGTCACGGTCGGCCTGATGTTCACGCTGCAGATCCGGCGGTCGGGGCGGGAGCTCCTGATGGCGGGGGTGTTCACCGCCCTGATCGCCTTCCTGCTGTTCCTGGTGTGGGACTTCGACGATCCGTGGCTGCGCAGCGCCGACGCGATCCAGCCCCTGAAGGATCTGCTGCCCTCTTCCGGGGGCTGACCCTCAGGTGGCGGAGCCCGCGGCGGCCCCGGTCGCCAGATCGGGGCCCCAGCGGCGCAGCGCCTCGTCCAGGTCGAGCGGGAGGACGCGGCCGCCGCCGTCCTCCGGGCCCGGCCAGTCCTCGCGCGGCACCCGCCACATCACCTCGAACTCGATGCCGTCCGGGTCCTTGGCGTACAGGGACTTGGAGACGAGGTGGTCGCTGGCGCCGACGAGCGCGCCGGCGGCCCGCAGCCGCTCGGCGGTCCCCGCCAGCTCGCCGAGCGTGCCGACCTCCCAGGCCAGGTGGTACAGGCCCGCGCGGCCGGACTCGGGGCCCGGGGCGCCGTCGCCGAGGGCGAAGAGGCCGAGGTCGTGGTCGTTCCGGGTGTCGTGCGCCCGCAGGAAGGCGGCGCGTCCCGGAATCTCGGTGTCCACGGTGAAGCCGAGGACGTCGGTGTAGAACGCGACGGAGCGCGCCAGCTCGCGCACGTAGAGGACCGCGTGGTTCAGGCGGCGTACGGACATGGGGAACCTCCCTGTCGGGTCACTTGCGCAGCAGCAGGACGACGAAGGCCACGATCAGGCCGAGGGCGACGGCGGCGAAGCCGTAGGCGGCGCGGTCGCGGCGCAGGCCGGGCAGCAGCCGGTCGACGGCCCAGCGGCCGGGGCCGGTGAGGGTGAGCGCGGCGGCGGCCGCGGTCAGCAGCAGCTCGTACTCGACGCCCTTCGGGGCGAAGAAGCCGCCGCCCCACTTCACGGCGAGCGCGTTGACCATCGTGCCGAGGACGGCGGCGCCGGCGAGCGGGGTGAGCAGGCCGAGGGCGAGGCCCAGGCCGCCGAGGGTCTCGCTGAGCCCGGCGACCACGGCCATGGCCTTGCCGGAGGGGTAGCCGCTCATGGTGAAGAACTGGCCGGTGCCGTCCAGCCCCGGCCCTCCGAACCAGGCGAAGAGCTTCTGCGAGCCGTGCGCCGCCATGGTGAGGCCGACGGCGAGCCGGAGCACCAGCAGGCCCAGGTCGTGGGCGGGCGAAGGCGTGGACGCACCGGTTCGGGCGGCGGTCGCGGCGGGGGACGTCATACGGGCTCTCCCTGTCGGATCGGAAGTACTTGAAACTTCAAGCCACACTCCGACCATACACAGTGCTTGAAACCTGTACAACACACGACCGGCCGCCGCGGCGCCCTTCCGTCACATCTCAGCCACGCGGCGTCACCGTGCCGAGCACGCCCGGCAGCGGGTACCAGTCGGCGGTCAGCACGCTGGCGTGCGCCTTGGCCAGCAGCGCCACCCGGTCCTTGGCCTGCTGCTCGGTGGGCTTGGTTCCGTCGATCTCCGGGGCCACCTTGTGCGCGTCCGTCATGATCACGAGGTAGTGGCGGGTGTCGTACCAGGCGGTGTCGATGCCGCCGGTGTAGGCCGAGGCGTCCCCGTCGAAGACCACGAACCAGGGGCGCAGCGCGGCGTCGGTGTAGCGGGAGCGCGGGTCGCCGCTCTCGGCGCCGTGCACCGCGGGGAAGGCGGTGGCGGAGGCCAGCTTCCCCTGACCGGCCAGGGTGCGCAGGTGGGTGGCGTACTCCCGGTCGGTCCAGAGCTTGTCGGCCGGATTCCCCTCCTCGACCGTGCCGGGTATCAGCTCGATCAGGAACTTGCCGGCGAGCGCCGACCGCTCCGGCCAGCCGTCGGCCCGTACCGCCTCGTCCAGCGTCGCGTGGTCCCCGATCAGGTCGCCGGGCCCGAAGGCGGCGTCCCCCAGCTTCTCGCGCACCAGCGTGTCGAACTCGTCGGGCCCCCGGCCGCCCTTGTCGTTGAAGCCGTCCTTCAGCTCCATCTTGAGCAGCACGGGACGGTGGCCGGGGTGCGCGTCGTGCCAGGCCCGGAGGTCGGCGAGGCAGCCGCCGAGGTCCTGATCGCGGGACTTGGTGCGCAGCTCCGCCGGCGTCCTGGCGTTCTCGCAGTTGTTGTCGTTGCCGAGCGGGTTGCCGTGCGAGACCCGCCAGGACTTCCCCAGCCCGTTGGTCCACACGTCCAGCTCCAGCAGGCCGGCGCCGGAGTCGAGCGCGTCCGCGAAGTAGGGGTACTTGTCCTTCTCGTACGCGTTGTGCACGCCCACCGCCGTGGTCGTGTCGTACGTCGTGTTCGCCGCCTCCGCGGTACCGGTGGCGGCCGGCCAGACCACCGCGGCCGCCACCAGTGCCGCTCCCGCCACACCCGCCACCATCGTCCCCGTACGCCGATGTGCGCCCATGTGCCCCTGCTTTCTCGTTGGTCAGTCGATCAGGCGGCAGCGTACGGGACTTGGGGGACACGGGGGACGCCTCGAACGGACGTCCGTCGCCCCGTTCCCAGGCGTTCCACGGCCGTCTACGATGGCGCCATGGTCGGCAGAAGAGCAGCGGCGGCGCCCACCCTCGCCGCCGGCATTCTCACGGGCACGGTCGCGCTGTACATGGCGCTCGTCGCCTTCGGTAACATCACCGACTTCGGCACCAACCAGGCGTTCGTCCAGCACGTCCTCGCGATGGACACGACCTTCGAGGACCCCGACCTCATGTGGCGGGCCATCACCTCGCCCCGGCTCCAGAACGCCGCCTACCTCGCGATCATCGCGTGGGAGACGGCCGCCGCCGCCGTGCTGGTGCTGGCCACCGTGTTGTGGGCGATGCGCCGTGAGCGGGCCCGTCGGCTCAGCACTCTCGGGCTGCTGATGGTCGTACTGCTCTTCGGCGCCGGCTTCCTCGCCATCGGCGGCGAGTGGTTCGCGATGTGGCAGTCCAAGGACTGGAACGGGCTGGAGGCCGCGACGCGGAACGTACTCCTCGCGGGCGTTGCCCTGCTGTTCGTGCAGTCCACCTCGCCGGGCGGCGGGCGTAAACCCACCGGCTCCTGAAGCCCCCGTGGAATAGCCGCACCTCCACTCCGGTTGCCGCCCGTATGCGAGTTATCGGAGTGGAAGAATTCGGCGGGCCCGACGCGCTTCGGGCCCTGGACGTGCCGGAGCCGCAGCCCGGCCCCGGCGAGGTGCGCATCCGGGTGCACGCCGTGGCGGTGAACCCCACGGACACGCTGCTGCGGTCCGGCGCGCACGCGCAGCGGCTCACGGACCGCGAGCCGCCCTACGTGCCGGGCATGGACGCGGCCGGGGTGGTCGACCTGCTCGGCCCGGACGGCGACGGCCGGCTCACCGTGGGGCAGCGGGTGGTGGCCCTGGTGGTGCCCACCGGGCCGCACGGCGGCACGTACGCGGACAAGATCGTGGTGCCCGCCGCCTCGGTGGTGCCGGCGCCGGAGGGTACGGACCTCACCGCCGCTTCCACCCTCCTGATGAACGCGCTGACCGCCCGGCTCGCCCTCGACGAGCTGGCGCTCTCACCCGGTGACACGCTCGCCGTGACCGGCGCGGCGGGCGCCCTCGGCGGGTACGCGATCCAGCTGGCGAAGGCCGACGGGCTGCGGGTGATCGCCGACGCCAAGCCGGCCGACGAGAAGCTGGTGCGTGAGCTGGGCGCCGACGAGGTCGTGCCGCGCGGCGACGAGGTGGCACAGCGCATCCGGAAGCTGGTGCCGGACGGTGTGCCGGGGCTCGTGGACGGGTCGTTGCAGGGCGAGGCGCTGTTCGGCGCCGTCGCCGACGGGGGCCGGCTGACGGTGTTCCGCGGCTGGTCGGGCGGCACGGAGCGGGACATCGAGGTACGTCCCGTGCTGGTCTCGGACGCCGCCACGGACACCGAGCGCCTGGACCGGCTGCGCCGCCAGGCCGAGGAGGGCGTCCTCACGCTGCGCGTCGCGGAGGTCTTCCCCGCCGAGCGGGCGGCCGACGCACACCGGCTGCTGGAGGCCGGCGGCGTGCGCGGACGCCCGGTGATCGACTTCTCCTGACCTACCGTCAGGGGCCCCGCTCGCCGCGCCGGACGGGCGGGGCTCCGGTCACCACTCGATCCGGTACGACGTGAGCCAGTCGGCGGCGCCGGCCTCGCTGCGGCGGGCGCGGTGCGGGAGCACGGTGTCGCGGACGACGCGGCGTACGGGGCCCACCGCGGTCCGCCGGGCCATGTGCGCGCTGGCCGCGACCACCTTCTCCACGCGCTCGCGGCGCAGTTCCTCGTACGCCTTGAAGGCGCGGCGGTTGCCGGCCTGGTCGCGCAGGGACTTGGCGAGCACGATGCTGTCCTCGATGGCCATGGACGCGCCCTGGGCGGCGTTCGGCGCCGCGGCGTGCGCGGCGTCCCCGATGATCACCATGGTGTCGGTCCACCAGCGCGGGGTGGAGGCGATGTCGTAGGAGTTGGAGCCGATGATGGTCTCGCCGGTGGACCGGATGATGTCGGCGGCCGGGGTGTTGTCCTCGTCGAAGAGGCCGGCGAGCCGGTGCCGCCAGTGGTCGGGGGTGGACGCGGCGAGGTCCTCCCGGGAGAGTTCGGGGCCCGGCGCGTTGGCGAACCACCAGGTCTCGCCGTCCGGTGCGCGGGTGCAGCCGAAGAACGCCTTCTTGCCGAAGATCATGTGGTAAGTGCCGTGCTCGGGCGCGTTCTTCGCGTCGCGGGTGTAGCCGCAGACGGTGTTCTGGCCGGTGTAGCGGGGCCGGGCCGCCGCGGGGTCGATGAGCTTGCGGGTGACGGAGTGGATGCCGTCGGCGCCGATGAGCAGGTCGCCCTCGGCGCGGGTGCCGTCGGAGAAGGTGGCGACGATCCGGCCGTTCTCCACCGTCTCGGCGGCCACCAGCCGCTTTCCGTGCTGGACGGCGATGCCGCGGCGGATGGCCTCGTCGTGCAGTACCCGGTACAGGGTGGCGCGGCGCATCGTCCGGGGGCCCGATCCGTCCGGCGCCGCGCTCTCCGTCCCGTCGGCGTCCTGGCGGTCGGCCCCGGTCATCGGGCGCTCGCCCAGCCGCTTGCCCGTGTAGCTGAGGAACTCCACCCGGCCGGCCGGGAAGGAGTTCTCGATCACTGGCCCGTCGGCGTCGATGACGCGCAGCGCCGCCAGACCGTTCTCGAAGACGACGAGAAAGGCCCCGACGTCGTCGGCGCCGCTCGCGTACGCCTCGAAGACCTCCGATTCGATGCCGGCTTTCTGCAGGGCCATCGCGGTCACCGCTCCCGCGATGCCACCACCGATGATCAGGGCGTGGGTCATGACGCTCCAAGGTCGGACGGCCGGTCTCCGGGGCGCGGGTCGTGACGCCCCGGCGGCGGGTGCGGCCCCTTCGGCGCCTGTGTCCGAGGGAGCCGCACCCGTCGCACGGGTCCACCTTGGCGCGCCGGGCGCGCCGGGGCCAGAGCGGGAACGGGCATGTCTGCGCACTTCTCGTCGTACGCGTGGCGGTCCCCGCCGCCTCCGTCAGCCCCCGCGCGCCCCCGGGGATCAACCCGCCGCGTACACGTCCTCGATGTAGCGGCCCTCGGTGGTCAGCCCGGTGAGCCAGGCCTCGGCCTCCTCGGCGGTGCCGCCCCCGAACCGCACGTACAGCTCCCGGAAGGCGGTGCGTACGCCCGGTGCCATACGGCTGCCGTCGCCGCAGACGTACACCCGGGCGCCCGACTCCAGCAGCCGCCAGACCTCTTCACCGTCGGCGGCGATGCGGTGCTGGACGAACCGGCGGCCTTCCTCGGGCCGTTCGCTGAAGGCGGGGCGCACCCCGACGGCGCCGGCCGTCTCCGCGGCGCGCAGCTCCTCGGCGTGCAGGAAGTCCGCGTCGGGCGCGTCGCAGCCGAAGAACAGCAGCGCCGGCGCGAGCGGTCCGGCGGCCGCCGTGCGGTCGGCGACGGCGCCGCGGAAGGGCGCCAGGCCGGTGCCGGCCGCCACCATGATCACCGGGGTGGGATCGGCCGGATCGATGCGGAAGGCGTCCCGGCACGGCTGCACGCGGGCGAGCACCGTGTCCCCCGCCTTCAGGGTGTGCAGATGGCTCGAACCGGTGCCGCCGGGCAGCAGCGAGACCATCAGGTCGGCGTGGCGGCCGTCCTGCGCCGGGGAGGACGAGACGGAGTAGTGCCGGGTCCGCATGGGCGGCAGCAGGTCAAGCACGACCGGCCACGGGAGCGCGCCGCGCAGCGCCGGGTACGCCTCGATCAGCTCCAGCGTCGTACGGGTGTCGTCGTCGCCGGGCGCTTCGAGGGCCGCGCGCTCGGGCGGGCAGGGGTTGTGCGCGGCGAGCAGCGCGCGTTGCTCGGCCGTGGGGCGGGCATTCAACTCCAGGTGGTAGGTGAGGAGTTCGTGCACCGACAGCGGGCGGTCGACGGGCAGCGCGTTCCGTCCCGCGCCCGGCTGCCGGATGCTGATTACCGCCGCGGGGTCCACGCCGAGTGCCTGCGCGGCGCGGGTGACCCGCTCCGGCGCGTTGGCGGGCAGCACGCTCAGGTGGTCGGCGGTGCGGTAGGTGACGCCCTCGGGGAGGGCGAGCCGCAGGAAGCGCTTCTTGCGCGGGTAGCCCTCGGCGGTCAGGTCGTACGCCTCGGTGACGGTCATGGCGGTGAGGCCGTGCCGGGCGGCGAGCGCGTCCAGCGGGCCGCCGGTGATCTCGGTGACGGTGCACGCGGCCTCTTCGGGCGCCGCGGCGGTGCCGATGCTCGCCGGGTCGCCGTACCGGGTGAGCAGTTCGGTGCGGAGCGCGGTGGTGAAGTCCTTGACCGTGCCGGCCATGTCGCCGGAGGCGTCGGCCTCGGCACGCGGCAGCAGCCGGTCGCCGCCGAGTGCGTCCAGCCGGTCGTCCAGGAGGGTGGGCACGCGCTGGTAGGTGGCGGCCCAGTTGCGGTCACCGACGCCGAGGACCGCGTACGGAACGCCGTCCGCCGCCCCCTCGTGCGCGTCCTCCAGCCACGCCACGAAGGCGGCCGCGTCATCGGTCGGGCGGCCGTTGTAGGACGCCGCCACGACGACCACGGGACGGTCGGCGGGCAGTCCGCCGGCGTACGTGTCCAGCGGCGCGATCTCCGTGGCGCAGCCCAGGGACGCGCCCTCGTCGGCCAGCCGCTCGGCGAAGTCCTTGCAGGTGCCGTAGTTGGTGCCGTGCAGGAGCAGCAGACCGGTGTCCTGGTGGACGCGGGTGGGCAGCCCGTCGTCGGCGACAGGGCCCTCGTCCGCGGCGCCGGTGCCGGGGAGCACGGCGAGCGCCGCGCGGTCGGCCGCGCGGTGGGCGGCGGAGCGCTCGGCGAGCCGGACCGTGAAGCCGTCCGGCTTCAGCGTCAGCGTCTCCTTGATGCTCAGCGCGTAGTCGCCGTGGTCGTCGAAGCGGTACCGGTGCACCAGGAGGGCCAGCAGCATGGTCGCCTCGTGCAGCGCGAACTGCCGCCCGATGCAGGCACGTTCGCCGGTCCCGAAGGGCTTGTACGCGTGCGGGGAGCGGGCCGCCTCCGCCTCCGGCGAGAACCGCGCCGGGTCGAACAGCTCGGGGTTGTCGCCCCACACCGGGTCGCGGTGGAGCATCGGGGTGAGGACCGTGAAGATCTCCCCCGCCTTGACGGCGTACCGGCCGCCGAGCACGGTGTCCGCCTTCGCGCGCCGGCTGAACGCCGCCGCGGTGGGCCACAGCCGCAGCGCCTCGTTGAGCACCTGGCGGGTGAAGGCCAGCTTGCCGATGTCCTCGAAGGACGGGTCCGGGTCCGCCGCGTCACCGAACAGTTCGTCGGCCTCGCGGCGCGCCAGCCGCAGCGCGACGGGGTCCTTGAGCAGGTGGTACAGCGCGAAGGAGAGCGCGCCGGAGGTGGTCTCGTGGCCGGCGATCAGGAAGGTGATGACCTGGTTGCGGATGTTCGCCGGGTCCAGCGTCGTGCCGTCCTCCGGGTGCGGCGCGCCGAGCATGAGGCCCAGCAGGTCGTCGGCGGTAGGGGCCTCCCCGGCGGAGCCAGGGGAAGTATCCCCGGAGGCGGTGCGCGCGCTGATCACCTCGTCCACGACGGACGCGAGGTAGTCGGCGTCGGCGCGGAACGCCTCGTCCTTCTCGGAGTAGTCCACGCCCGGCTTGCGTGCCAGCCGGGTCATGCTCCATTCGAGGCAGCGCACCATCGCGTCCACGAAGGGGTGCGGCTGCTCCCGCCCGAAGGACTCGAAGTCGAAGCCGAATCCGGCGAGTCCGATGGTGTCCAGCGTCATCCGGGTCATGTCGTCCGGCACGTCCACCGGCGCGCCGTCGGCGATCCGCCGGTCCCAGCTCGCCATCAGCCGGCGGGCGACCGCGAGCATCGCCGGGTGGTAGGTGCGCATCGAGCCCAGCGCGAAGGCGGGCATCAGGATGTCGTGTGCCTTGGCCCAGTTGGGCTCGTCGTTGTAGGCGGTGAAGAGGCCGTCGGCGGCGAACTCCCGTACGTTCTCCAGCGCCGGCCCGATGGCCTTCTCGAAGCGCGTCTCGTCGGCCAGCTCCGTCACCAGGTCGACGGAGGTGACGAAGGTGGCGTCCCGGCCGTGCAGCCGGCGCCGGAAGACCGGTCCGTGGTCGCGGGCCAGGCCCATGGCCCGCTGGAGGGGGGTACGGGAGAGACCGGCGGCCGTGATGTCCACCACGGGGATGCCGTCGTCGCCGAGGGTGACGGTGTCGGCGCTCTGCAGCTGCGTGTCGCTCATGACTCCACAGTGACCGGCCCGGTGTGCCGCGCTCCCCGCGGTAACTGCATGATTGTGCAGTGTTTTCTTCGCCAGGGGGCTTGCGGCCCGGGCGAAGATGATCATTGCGGTGCGGCGGCCCGGCCGGCCGCGGAGCGGAGCGGGTGCGATGGACGCATGGGACGAGAGGAACGGGTGCAGCCGGCCGATGAGTGACGACCTCTTCGCGCACCCGGGGGTGCCGGGACCGGCGGCCGCGCCCTGGCACAACTACTTCCTCATCCTGCTGGACCGGATGCCGCTGCCGGTGGCGGTGTGCCGCGCCGACGGCGAGGTGCTGATCGCCAACCCGGCGATGGCCTCGGTCTGGGGCACCACCCGCGGCCAGCTGCGCGGCCGCAACCTCCTGGACCACTTCAGCCCCCGGGCGATCTCGCAGGTCGGCCGGCTCGTGGAGGCCGTACGGATGGGCCGCCGCTCCCGCTACCCCGTCGAGGTCCGCTGGCGCGAGGGCTCGGCCGGGCCCGAGCGCGAGGGGATGCTCACCCTGGACCCGGTCGGCGACCCCTCCGATGAGCCGCCGGCCCTGCTCGCCATCCTCCGTGTCCACGAGTCCCGCCCGACGCCGCCACCGTCCGCGCAGGTCAGCCCCGTCGAGTCCCGCATCCTCGCGCTCGCGGCGGCCGGCGCGACCACGGCGGCCATCGGCAAGGACCTCGGCCTCACCGTCGACGGCGTCAACTACCACCTCACCCGCCTGACCCGCCGCTACCGCGTCCCCAACCGCACCGCCCTGATCGCCCGCGCCTACACCCTCGGCCTCCTCTCCCCCACCGCCTGGCCCCCGGCACCGGCCGAGGACGAGGACGCCTGAGAGCCGTCGGGCGAGCCGCTACGACGACCGCGGAGCCCGCTCCCGTACGGTTGCCGGACACCGGGCTGGACACCGGTGACCCCACCGGGACCGGCGCGCGGCCGCCGCGTCCACCCCAGGATCGGCCCTCCCGCCGAGCCGGCCCGGGCACCCCGCGCACCGCACCCCGCTGTCCAGCGGCGGCCCGGCAGGCGGCGTCGCACGGCGTAACCAGCCGTGTCGCGGGCCGCCGCGAGCCCGGCGGAATCGGCCCGAATCGGACCCTGCCCGGCCGCGCGGGGGCGAGTAGCGTCGGGCGCCCTTCTTCCCGTACGGAGGGTGCGGACCCATGGCCGACACCGTGAGTTACGTGCAGTACGAGACGTACGAAGGCGGCAGTCCCGAAGCGGAGCGACTGGTCTTCGAGAAGCTGGCGCGCGACCTGATGCGCGTGCAGCTGCGCAACAAGGGCAGCGGCGGGACGCACGGCGTCCGGCGCGCGTTCCATGCCAAGGGCGTGCTCGGCGTGGAGAACGCCCGGCTGCGGTTCAACGACGACCTGCCACCCGCGCTGGCCCAGGGATTCGCCCAGCCCGGAGCCGAATATCCCGCGCTCGTACGGCTTTCCAACGCCAGCGGCATACCGCAGTCCGATGTCTCGCCCGATCTGCGCGGCATCGCCGTACGGGTGGAGGTGTCGCCGGAGGAGACCCACGACCTGCTGGGCACCAACTTCCCGGTGAGCCATGCCCGCGACGCCCGCGAGTTCGTCGCCTTCGCCAAGGCCATGGCCGGTGCCAGGACACCACTGCAGAAGGCGTTCGGGCTGCTGGTGAAGCTCCCGCTGGCGGTCGGCTGGGCCACCGCCAGCCGGATGCGCCGCAACGTGCAGGCCGCAGCGCGCCACACGGTCGGCTCGCTGGCCCGTGAGACGTACTGGAGCCGCGGATCGTGCCTGTGGGGCGACGCCGGGCCGGTGCGCTACCAGCTGCGGCCCGCGCCCGGCGGCGCGCCCGCGCCCCGCCCGGACCGGCACGACCCCGACCATCTGCGGCACGAGCTGGCCGAGCGGCTGGCCGCCGCCGACGTCGAATTCGACCTGTGCGTACAGCGGTTCGTGGACGAGAAGCGCACCCCCGTCGAGGACGGCGCCACGGACTGGCGGGAGTCGGACGCGCCCGTCGTCCCGTTGGCCCGGCTCACCGTCCCGCGCCAGGACATCACCACGGCCGAGGCGGCCTCCGCAGCCCGCCGCATCGAGCAGCTGGCGTTCAACCCGTGGCACACCACGGAGGACTTCCGCCCGCTGGGCAACCTCAACCGGGCCAGGAAGGCCGCGTACCGGGCAAGTGCGGCACACCGGCTCGGCACCCGCTTCCCGGCCGGCGAACCGCTGCGCAACAGCCTGCTCGGCCGGCCCCTGCGGGCCGTTTTCACCGCCCTCAACCGCTACGTGCCCTGGCACCGGCTGCCCCTGAACGCCGGCCTGCTCAACCTGGTCGCGCTGCGCCAGGTGCTGCGCCGCCGCAACCTCATCGACACCGAGATCCCCGAGGCGCCGCCCAAGGCGGTTCCGGTACCGGAGACGGTGGACGAGCGCGCCCGCACGGCCCGCTCGTACGACGGCTCGCACACCGACCTGTCGGCGCCCCGGATGGGCGCGGTGGGCTCGACCTTCGGCCGCAACCTCAAGCCGGTGTACCGCCCCGACCTCTTCGACTCCCCGAACCCCGTCACGGTCGCCCGCGAGCTGCTGCACCGCCGCTCGTTCCAGCCCGCCTCCTCGCTGAACATCCTGGCCGCTGCCTGGATCCAGTTCCAGGTGCACGACTGGGTGGACCACCGGCGCTACGCGCTCGCCGAGCGCTCGGTGGAGGTGCCGCTGCCGCCCGGCAGCAGCTGGTACAACACCCCCGGCGGCCCGGCCGAGAACGTCATGCGGATCGCCGAGAACAAGGGGCTGGAGCGCCCCGGCAAGCCGCCGATCCTCTTCGCCAACACCACCTCGCCGTGGTGGGACGGCTCCGAGGTCTACGGCAGCGACGAGCGCACCGCGCGCGGCCTGCGCGAGCCGGACGGCGCGAAGCTGCGCCTGGAGGACGGCCATCTGCCGATGGGGAGCAACGGCATCCCGCTGACCGGCTTCGCCGACAACTGGTGGCTGGGCCTGTCGGTCATGCACACGCTCTTCGCGCGCGAGCACAACGCGGTCTGCGACGCGCTGCACAAGGAGTACCCGAAGATGACCGCCGAGCAGGTCTACCAGACCGCCCGGCTCGTCGTCTCCGCGCTGATCGCGAAGATCCACACGGTGGAGTGGACCCCCGCCATCCTGGCCACGAAGTCCATCGACATCGCGCTGCGCACCAACTGGGACGGCCCGCCGGACAACTGGCTGCACAAGCTGGGGCTGTGGCTGGTCGAGTCGCACTCGCTGACCGGCATTCCGAAGACCCTCCCCGACCACCACGACGTGCCGTACTCGCTGACCGAGGACTTCGTCACCGTCTACCGGATGCACCCGCTGCTCCCGGACGACTACGAGCTGCGCGAGCACCACTTCGGGCAGCGTCTGGAGGCGCTGACCTTCAACGACCTGCAGGGCGGCGCGGCCGAGTCGCTGGCCCGCAAGACGGGCCTGACGGACTCGCTGTACTCCCTCGGCATCGCGCACCCGGGCGCGATCACCCTGCACAACTACCCGCGCGCGCTGACCCACTTCGAGCGGGACGGCGAGATCCTCGACCTGTCCGTCGCCGACATCGTCCGGACGCGGCGGCGCGGGGTGCCGCGGTACAACGACTTCCGGGCCGGGCTGCACAAGCCGCGGGTCACCCGGTTCGACGAGATCTCCGCCGATCCGGACACGGCCGCGCTGCTGAAGGACGTGTACCGGAACGTCGACGAGGTCGACACCGTGGTCGGACTGTTCGCGGAGAACCCGCCGGAGGGCTTCGGATTCAGCGACACCGCCTTCCGCGTCTTCATCCTGATGGCGAGCCGGCGCATCCAGTCCGACCGGTTCCTGACCGTGGACTTCCGGCCGGAGATCTACACGCCGCTGGGCATGGACTGGGTGGCGCGCGGCGGGATGAACTCCGTCATCCTGCGGCACTGCCCGGAGCTCGCGGCGATGCTGCCCCGCGACGCCAGTGCGTTCGCGCCCTGGCGGCCGGTGCTACCGGTGCGCGGCAACGGCGCGGGGTCGTGAGGGACCGCCGCCGGGCCGCGTACGCGGGGTGAGCGATCTTGTGAAGCCCCGCGGGATCGCTCCGGGGCGCGGGCGTTAACCTCCTCCCTGTGGAGGAGAAGACGCCCGCGCCCTTCGAGCGCGGCACGGACGGCCCCAAGGTCATCGTCGTCGGCATCGACGGCTCGCAGTCGTCGTGGCGAGCCGCCTCGTACGCGGCCGGGCTGGCCCGCCGGCAGAGCTCGAAGCTGGTCCTGGTGTACGTCCAGCCGGTGCTGGCGGCCGGCGCCGCGCTCGGCGCCCCGGTGGCACCCACGACGGACGAGATAGCCGAAGAGCTGATGGCCGAGATCCGCGCCTCCACCGAGCGCCTCCAGGGCATCTACGACCTCCGCTGGGAGTTCCACGTCGTGCGCGGCGACCCGTACGGCGCGATGCTCCGGATGGCTGACGATCTGAAGGCCGACGCGGTGGTGGTCGGCGCGTCGGAATCCGCGGGTCACCGCATCATGGGCTCGGTCGCGGTACGTCTGGTGAAGGCGGGCCGCTGGCCGGTCACGGTCGTCCCGTAGCACCCCCCGCTCGGGAGGCGGACCGCGGCGGGCGGGTGCACCGTAGGAGGAAAAGCCCGACACGCCGACGAGGGAGTCTGCCGTGACCGACCGGACCTACCGTGTGACAGAGATCGTGGGAACGTCCCACGAGAACGTGGACACTGCCATCCGCAACGGCGTACGGCGCGCGTCCCGGACGCTGCGCAACCTGGACTGGTTCGAGGTCACGCAGGTACGCGGCCACATCGTCGACGGCGAGATCGAGCACTACCAGGTCGGCCTGAAGCTCGGCTTCCGCCTGGAGGACTCGGACTGATTCGACGTTCCCGCTCCCGGTGTGGGGAGTCGCCTTCCGTAAGCCCGCGATAAGGACAATGATGATCCGCCGTCGGACCGACGAGAGGACATCGCATGGGCCTGCGTGCGGGACAGGGCGTACTACGCCGCAAACCGATCGAAATGATCCAGGAGACCGAGGGCGGCAAAGGCGAACAGCTCACCCGCTCCCTCGGTCTCTGGCAACTGACGGCCATCGGCGTCGGCGGCATCATCGGCGCCGGCATCTTCACGCTGGCCGGCACCGTCGCGAACGAGAAGGCCGGGCCCGCCGTCCTGGTCTCGTTCCTCATCGCGGGCATCGCGAGCGCGGCGGCCGCGTTCTCCTACGCGGAGTTCGCCGGGATGATCCCGAAGGCGGGCTCCGCCTACACCTACGGGTACGCGGTCCTCGGCGAGCTGGCGGGCTGGTTCATCGGCTGGGACCTGCTGCTGGAGTACACCGCGATCGTCGCCGTGGTGGCGATCGGCATCTCCGGCTACTTCAGCTTCCTGCTGGGTGAGCTGGGGGTGGAGCTGCCCGCCTGGATGCTCGGCGCGCCGGGCTCCGGGGAGGGGCACCGGGTCGACCTCTTCGCCGCGATCCTCTGCCTCCTGATCGCGTACCTCCTCACCCTCGGCATCAAGAACGCCGCGCGCTTCGAGACGATCGTCGTCGGGCTGAAGGTCCTCGTCGTCCTGGTCGTCATCGGCGTCGGCTTCTTCCACATCAAGACCGGGAACTACACGCCGTTCTTCCCGCACGGCCTCAGCGGTGCGTTCGCCGGCGCGGCCACGGTCTTCTTCGCCGTCTTCGGCTACGACGCCATGTCGACGGCGGCGGAGGAGTCCAAGGACGCCCAGCGCCACATGCCCAAGGCGATCCTGTACTCGCTGCTGATCTCAATGGTGCTGTACGTCCTCGCCTGCCTGGTGCTGACCGGCATGCAGAACTACACGAAGATCGACCCGGAGAGCGGCTTCTCGACCGCGTTCAAGTCGGTCGGCCTGAGCAGCCTGGCGGACGTGATCGCGGTCGGCGCGATCATCGGCATCCTCACCGTCATGTTCACGTTCATGCTCGGCGTGACCCGCGTCTGGTTCTCCATGAGCCGCGACGGCCTCCTCCCCAAGTGGTTCGCCAAGACCCACCCCACCCGCCACGTCCCCACCCGCGTCACCTGGATCGTGGGCGCGGCGTCGGCACTGATCGCGGGGTTCCTGCCGATCCGCGAGGCGGCCGAACTGACCAACATCGGCATCCTGCTGGCCTTCGTCGTCGTCTGCATCGCCGTCATCGTGCTCCGCTACAAGCGCCCCGAACTCCCCCGCTCCTTCCGGTGCCCGGCCGTCCCGCTCGTTCCGGCCATAGGAGTCGTCTTCTCCATCTGGCTGATCACCTTCCTGGAATGGCAGACCTGGCTGCGCTTCGCCGGCTGGTTCATCATCGGCCTGATCATCTACTTCGCCTACTCCTACCGCCGCTCGGAGCTGGCCAAGGCGAACCGGGAGATCAGCGACCTGGAGGACCGCGAAGGGCGGCTCTGAGCCCGCTCTCCCCTGCCGGACACCGGAAGACGCAACGCGTACGCCCGCCGGAGACGACTCCGGCGGGCGTACGCGTACAGGGGGCAGCGGCCCTTCGGACGCTGGAGGGGTCAGGCCTTCTGGAGGGCGGTCCAGAACTCGTCGAAGGACATCAGGCCGTCGTCGTCGGTGTCGCGGGCCTTGATGACGGCCTCGGCGACCGGGCCGGTGACGTAGGGGTCACCCATCTCGGCCATCGCGTGCTTGAACTCCTCGGCCGTGACCATTCCGTCGCCGTTCTGGTCGAAACGTGCGAACGTCGCCTTGGCCTGCTCGATGTCTGCCACGGGTGCGCCCCCTTCGTGCGGTGCTGTCGTCGTGCCGTCCGGGAGCCCCGGCCGACCCGGGTACATTAACCGACCGTCATACGCGGCCGAGCGCCCGGGCGAGGTAAGGCGCCGTACGGCTGCCCTCCGCCGCCGCGACCTCGGCCGGCGTACCGGCAGCCACGACCCGCCCGCCGTCGGCGCCACCGCCGGGGCCGAGGTCGATGACGTGGTCGGCCCCCGCGACCACGCCCATGTCGTGTTCCACGACGACCACCGTGTTGCCGGCGTCCACCAGCCCGTGCAACTGGCGCAGCAGCACCTCGGTGTCGGCCGGATGCAGCCCCGTGGTGGGCTCGTCCAGCAGGTAGAGCGTGTGCCCGCGACGCGTGCGCTGCAGCTCCGCGGCGAGCTTGATGCGCTGCGCCTCGCCGCCGGACAGCTCGGTCGCGGGCTGGCCGAGCCGCAGATAGCCCAGGCCGACGTCCTGGAGCGTGCGCAGGCTGCGGGCCGCTGCGGGCACCTCGGCGAGGAAGTCCGCCGCGGCGTCCACGGTCATCTCCAGCACCTGGGCGATGTTCCGGCCCCGGTAGGTGATCTCCAGCGTCTCGGGGTTGTAGCGGGCGCCGTGGCAGGCCGTGCACGGCGCGTACGTACCCGGCAGGAAGAGGAGTTCGACGGCGACGAACCCCTCGCCCTGACAGGTCTCGCACCGTCCGGCGGCCACGTTGAAGGAGAAGCGGCCCGCCTTGTACCCGCGCGCCCGCGCCTCGTCGGTGGCCGCGAAGACCTTCCGTACGGCGTCGAACAGACCGGTGTACGTGGCCAGGTTGGAGCGCGGGGTGCGGCCGATGGGCTTCTGGTCGACGCGTACCAGCCGGTCGACGGCGTCCAGGCCCTCGGCGGCGGCCAGTTCGGCCACGGTCCGCGTCTCGTCGCCGCCCTCCTCGGCGCCCGCGTCCGGCCGGTCCCCCGCCGCGTCCCCGCCCAGCCGCTCCCGTACCGCGTCCGCGAGCACCCGGGTGACGAGGGTGGACTTGCCGGACCCCGAGACGCCGGTGACGGCCGTGAAGACCCCGAGGGGGAACTCCGCTTCCAGGGCCCGCAGGTTGTGGAGCGTGATCCCGGACAGCCGGACCGTACCGGAGGGCTTCCGCGGTTCGCGCGCCCCGGCACCGTCCGGCCCGTCGAAGAGGAAGCGGCGGGTGAGGGAGTCGTCCACCTTCGCCAGGCCGTCGACCGGGCCGCTGTGCAGCACCCGTCCGCCGTGCTCGCCGGCGCGCGGGCCGACGTCCACGAGCCAGTCGGCCCGGCGGACGACGTCCATGTCGTGCTCGACGACGAAGAGGGAGTTGCCCGCGTCCTTCAGCCGGTGCAGGACGGTGAGCAGCGCCTCGGTGTCGGCCGGATGCAGCCCGGCGGAGGGCTCGTCCAGGACGTAGACCACGCCGAAGAGGCCGGAGCGGAGCTGGGTGGCCAGCCGCAGCCGCTGGAGTTCGCCGGCCGAGAGGGTGGGCGAGGGGCGGTCCATGCCGAGGTAGCCGAGGCCGAGTTCGGTGAGTACCTCGATACGGGCGACGAGGTCGCGCGCGAGGGTGCCCGCCACGCTCTCCTCGTCCGTGCCCTCGGCCGTCGGCCGCAGCAGCGCGGCCAGCGCCGCGAGCGGCATGCCCGCCAGCGCGGCGATGTCGTGGCCCGCGAAGGTGACGGCCAGCGCCTCCGGCCGCAGCCGCCGGCCGTCGCACGCCGGGCAGTCCTCGGAGACCAGGAACCGCTCGACGCGCCGGCGCTGCGTCTCGCTCTGCGAGTCGGAGAACGTGTGCAGCACGTAGTGGCGGGCGCTCTGGTACTGGCCCTTGTACGGCCGCTGGATGCGCCCGGCCTCGCGTTCCGGGTGCACGGTGACGACCGGCCGCTCCTCGGTGAACAGGATCCAGTCCCGGTCCTGCCGCGGCAGGTCGCGCCAGGGCCGGTCGATGTCGTACCCGAGAGTGGCGACGATGTCGCGGAGGTTCTTGCCGAGCCACGCGCCGGGCCAGGCGGCGATGGCGCCCTCCCGGACGGAGAGCGCGGGGTCGGGGACGAGGGAGTCCTCGGTGACCCGGTGGACGCGGCCCAGTCCGTGGCATTCGGGGCAGGCGCCCGCCGCGGTGTTGGGCGAGAAGGCGTCGGAGTCCAGCCGCCCGGTGCTGTCCGCCGGATAGTCGCCGGCGCGCGAGAACAGCATGCGCAGGCTGTTGGAGAGCGTGGTGACGGTGCCGACGGAGGAGCGGGAGGTGGGGGCGGAGCGGCGCTGCTCCAGGGCGACGGCCGGCGGCAGGCCGGTGATCTCCTCGACCCGGGGCGCGCCGACCTGGTGGATCAGCCGCCGGGCGTACGGCGCGACCGACTCGAAGTACCGGCGTTGCGCCTCGGCGTAGAGGGTGCCGAAGGCGAGCGAGGACTTGCCGCTGCCCGAGACGCCGGTGAAGACGCAGAAGGCGTCGCGCGGGATGGCCACGTCGACGGCGCGGAGGTTGTGCTCACGGGCGCCGCGCACCCGTACGTACGAATCGGTCATGCCCTCCATGATCGGGGACGCCGGCCGGTGGGTTGCGGTGCACCGGCCGGCGTCCCCCGTCTCACTCCACGCCGAGGGCGGTGCGCAGGGCCGTGTGGGCCTCGTCCCACGGCCCGGGGGTGGCTATCACCGCGCGCAGCCCGCGGATCTGCCGGGGCGGCAGTCCCGCGGCGAGCACGCCGGTGGCCAGCCCGTCCCGGCCGTAGAGCGCGGCCACCTGGCGCTGCTCCTTGTCCAGGAGCACCGTCTCGGCCCGGTCGGCGCCCGCGAGCACCCCGTACGCCTGGAGCTTCATCCCGTACTGGTCGGACCAGAAGTACGGGACCGGCGTGAACGGGCGGCGCCCGTCCTCGGTGGTGCCCAGCTCGGCGAGCAGGTTGCGGGCCGCCGCCATGGCCTGCTCGGTGGCGTTCATCCGGTGCTCGATCCGCAGGTGGCGGCCGTGCCCCGGGTGGTACCAGCGGGCCACGTCACCGGCGGCGTAGACGCCCGGTGCCGCGGCGCAGAACTCGTCGCAGCGCAGCCCGTCGGTGGTGTCCAGCGCGGCGTCGGCCCGCAGCCAGTCCACCGCCGGTTCGGAGCCGATGGCGAGCAGGACGGTGTCGGCGTCCAGTGCGCTGCCGTCGGTCAGCCGTACGCCGGTGACGTGCCCGTCCGCGGTCTCGACGCCGTCCAGACCACCGGTCAGCATCCGTACGCCGTGCCGCTCGTGCTCGGCGGCGAGCAGCGTGCCCGTGCCGTCGCCGACGAGGCGGTGCATGGGCAGCGGGTCGCGCCCGACGAGCGTGACCTCGTGGCCCAGCTCGCGGGCGACAGCGGCGGCCTCGCAGCCCAGCACGCCGTTGCCCGCGACGACCAGCCGCCGGGGCGCTCCGGACAGCCAGGTCTGCAGCCCGAGGGCGTCGTCCAGCGTGCGCAGCGTGTGGATGCCGGCCGCGTCGGCCAGGCCCGGCAGGGTGCGGGCCCGGACGCCGGTGGCGACGATCACGCCGTCGCACTCCAGCCGCTCGCCGTCGGCGAGGGTCACGGTGCGCGTCGCGGCGTCCAGGGCCGTGGCCCGGGTGCCGAGCCGGAGGTCCAGGTCCAGCGTGTCGAGCTGGACCTCCGTACGCAGCCCCAGCCGGTCGGCCTGCCAGTCGCCGGAGAGCAGCTGCTTGGACAGCGGGGGCCGGTCGTAGGGCAGGTGCGGCTCGTCGCCGATCAGGGTCAGCGTGCCGGTCCAGCCGCCCCGGCGCAGGGCCTCGACGGCGGCGAGGCCGGCCGCCGAGGCGCCGACGACGGCGATGCGTCCGTCGGTCATGCGCCGACCTGGATGGCGGCGGCGGGGCAGATGGCGGCGGCCTCGTGGACCGCGGCGTGCTGCTCGGCGGGCGGCTGAGCGTCCAGCAGGACGACGACGCCGTCCTCGTCACGCTGGTCGAAGACCTCGGGGGCGACCAGGACGCACTGGCCGGCGGCGCAGCACTTGTCTTCGTCGAGGGTGATGTTCATGGCTTCTTGCTCCTGTGGGGGTTCCTGCGGAATTCCGTTGGGTGGTGCGGTACGGATCTACCAGGTGACGGGCAGTTCGTGACACCCGTAGATCGCCATGTCCGTGCGGAACGGGATGGTCTCGATGGGCACGGCGGGCCGCATCGTCGGGAAGCGGCGGAGCAGGGTCGCGAGGACGACCTGGAGCTCGACGCGGGCCAGGGCCTGGCCGAGGCACTGGTGGATGCCGTAGCCGAACGCGACGTGGTGCTGGGAGTTGGGGCGGCAGACGTCGAGCGTGTCGGGGTTCTCGAAGGTCTCCGCGTCGCGGTTGGCGGACGGCACGGCGACCACGACGCCCTCGCCGGCGCGGATGAGCTGCCCGCCGATCTCGATGTCCTCGGTGGCGGCGCGGCGCGGGCCGTTGCGGATGATGCTGTGGAAGCGCAGCAGCTCCTCGACGGCGCCGCGGATGAGCGAGGGGTCCTCGCGCAGCTGCTGCGCGGTCCCCGGCTCGCCCATCATGCTCAGCGCGGTCAGGCCGATCATGTTGGCGGTGGTCTCGTGCCCGGCGACCAGCAGCAGGGCCGCGAAGCCGATGACGTCGTCGTGGCTGATCTCCCCGGCCTGCTGCTGCTCGACGATCAGCCGGCTGAGGATGTCGTCGCCCGGGTTCGCCTCCTTGGCGGTGACCAGGCGGTCCAGGTACGCGCGCAGCTCCTCGCGGGCGGCGTCGGCCTCCGCCTTGGGGATGGTGCGGGAGAGCAGCTTGCCGGTGAGGCCCTGGAAGAGCGCGTGGTCCTCGTAGGGGACGCCGAGCAGCAGGCTGATGACGAGGGAGGGCACCGGGAGGGCGAGCGCCTCGACGAGGTCGACCGACTCGGCGCCGTTCAGCTGGGCGGTCTGCATCGCGTCGCACAGCTCGTCGGTGATCCGCTGGATCTCCGGGCGCAGCGCCTCGACCTTCTTGACCATGAACTCGCGGGTGACCATCCGGCGGAGCCGGGTGTGCTCCGGCGGGTCCATGCGGATGAAGCCGCGGTTCTCCGTGGTCGCGCCGCCGGTCATGCCGCTGAGCGGGTAGCCCGGGGTGAGCGTGTCGGAGCTGAACCGGGTGTCGCCGAGGATCGCGCGGATGTCCGCGTACCGGGTGACGAGCCAGGCCCAGCTGCCGTCGGGCAGCGAGATCTTCTTGATCGGCTCCTCGATCCGCATCCGGCCGAACTCGGCGGGCGGGTCGAAGGGACAGCCGGTGGGGGGCTCCACGGGCAGCGGGGCATGGGGGGAAGTGACGGTCATGTCGCTCCTTGCGGACACACGGACGGTGGCGCCGCATCGGACGCTCGCCTAACACCCGTAAACTTACATCCGTAAAAGCCAGGTAAACGGACCGGGGCCCCCGTCAACTCCCTTTCGGGCAGCGGGTAGGCTGGTGGTGGTTGCCAAATACAACCTTGCGGTCGCAGCTCCCCCGCACCGGGACGTACGAGGTATTCGGGGGCTGTCAGGCGCCGGAGTCCGCGCGCTCCAGCAGCAGGTCGAGGATGTCGTCGACGAAGCGGTGCAGGCGTTCGGGGTTCTTCGCGGCGGGGAGTACCTGCCAGAGCATGACCCGGCCGTGGACCGCCGACCACAGGACGTACGGGGCCTCGTCCCGCGAGCAGCGGACCCGCCATCCTGCTTCCTCGCACGCCCCCAGCGCGTCGTGCAGGCCGCGCACCAGGAGGCCCGCCGGGTGCTGCGCCAGCCGCTCGGGGCCGACCGGGGACTGCCGGGTCTCGTAGAGCAGCCGGTACTTCGCCGGGTGGTCGATGGCGTACCGGCAGTACGCACGCAAGCGTGCCCGCAGCCGCGCCACCGGGTCCCCCTCCGGAACCAGCGCGCCGGCCGCGGCCATGTCCTCGACCAGCCGCTCGTAGCTGACCTGCATCGTCGCCCAGACCAGCTCGGTCTTGTCGGCGAAGTGCCGGTAGATGCTGGGGGCCGCGACACCCGCCTCACGGGCCACGGCGCGGAGCGACAGCGCGTCCTCGCTGCCCACCTGCTCCAGCAGCCGCTCGGTGGCGGTCAGCAGCTCAGCGCGCAGCCGGTCACCCTGGCCGCGCGGGTTCCTGGGCCGTGCGGCCGCGCTCTCCGTCATCGCCGTGCGCCTCTTTCTCGTCTGGCGGGCTTCAAGAGTTTCACACTCGTGTCCCTGTTCCCGCCGCACGGCCACCCGCGGCCGCCGACAACCGCTACCGTGCGCCCATGCCCGAGCCCCCACGCGCCGACGGCGCCACCCCCGCCGCCACCGGCACCGCCGACCGGCGGCCCGGCCTCCTCCCACCGGACGTCCCCCCTCCCGACCTCTTCCCGCCCGGCCTCCCGGTGGCCGGGACCATGGCGCGGCACGCGTCCGGCCGCGCCTGGCTGGCCCGGCTGCCGCAGCTGGTCGGCGAGGCCGCGGAACGCTGGGGGCTGCGCATGTCGGCACCGTTCGACGGCGGCAGCTGCTCCTGGGTGGCACCGGTGCGGCTGCCGGACGGCGGCCGGGCCGTCCTGAAGGTGACCTGGCCGCACCGGGAGGCGGCGGGCGAGGCCGCCGCGCTGCGCGCCTGGGGCGGCCACGGCGCGGTACGGCTGCTCGACCACGACCCGGCCCGCCATGCGCTGCTCCTCGAACAGTGCGTACCGGGCACCACGCTGCTGGACGCGGTCCCGGAGGCCGGCGGGCACACCGCTCCCCCGGACACCGCGCTCTCCCCCGAAGAGGGACTCGGCCGCGCCGCCGACGTACTGGAGGCCCTGTGGCGCGCGCCGCGGCCCCCGGAAGGCGAGCTGGAGACCGTGGCGGCGGTCTGTGCCGAGTGGTCCGACCTGGTACGGGAACGCGCGGACCGGCTCCGGCCGCCGTACGACCCCGGCCTGGTGGCGCTCGGCGCTTCGCTGCTGCGGGAGCTGCCCGCCTCGGCCCGCCGCGAGGTCGTCGTGCACGGCGACTTCAACCCGGGCAACGTGCTGGCCACCGGTGATTCTCGCGGCTGGGCCGCCATCGACCCCAAGCCGATGACCGGCGATCCGGGGTACGACCCCTGGCCCTTGCTGACGCAGTTGGACGACCCCTTCGCGCACGACTCGCCGGCCGACGTGCTGCGCGCCCGGCTGCGCCTGCTGGCCGACCGTCTCGGCGAGCCGGCCGAGCGGCTGGCCGCCTGGGGCGTGGCCCGCTCCGTGGAGAGCGCCCTGTGGGCCGCGGCGCACGACGATGTGACAGGCGGCGCCGAGGAGTTGGCGGAGGCCCGGGTGCTGGCGGAGGTCGCCGGGCTGTGACCCTGACGTGTACGGCGCCGCAAGACCACCGGCTCCTCTATGGTGGTGGCGCATGAGGCGTGAGCGACCCATGGTGACAACGGTCTGGGACGAGGCGACACTCGGCGCCCCACGCGTCGTCATGGTGTACGGCTCGCTGGCCCCGGGCACCGAAGTCTTCGCCGGACAGCGCACGTTGGCCGAGCTGTTCCGGCTGGAGCTGGTCGGCCCGGCGGCCGGCGGCACCGGCGCCGAGCGCTCCGGCGTCGCGGAACTCCTGGACCAGGGCGCCCACTTGGTCGGCCACTGCACCGGTGCCACGGTGGCCCTGCACGTCGCGGCGGCCGCGCCGCAGGCCGTCCGCTCCCTGACGCTGCTCGAACCGTGCGCCCTGCGGGCCACGGCGGGCCGGCTCGCGGCGTACGGGGAGCCCGCCACCGGCGCCCCCGGCCTCCGGCCCGCCGCGCTGCTCACCGCCGACTGGCCCAAGCTGATCGTCAACGGCGCGCCCGGCCGCCCCTACGACGCCCACCGCGGCTGTCCGCACCCGACGCCGCCCGGATACGGCGAGCAGGTCGCCGACGTGATCGGCGCCCGCCACCTCCGGGTCGAGGACGCGGGCCACGCCCCGCAGCGCGACCGCCCCGGCCGGGTGAACACCGCACTCCGCCGCCTGTGGCAGGGGTGACGGGCCCCGGAACCGCCTCCGGTCAGTCGCCGTTCGGCGCCGCGGACCGGACGGCTGCCGCCGTGCGCGTCGCGTCGTAGTCGACCGGGACCCCCGGCACGAGCACGACGTCCGCTTCGATGTGCCGGGTGCGCAGCGGCAGGATCTCCTGGTACTCGGGCGAGTCATACCACTCGCGAGCCCGCTCCAGGTCGGGGAACTCGACGAGGATCACGTACCCGGGCCAGACGCCCTCACGGAGCTCGGGCTCGACGCCGTGCACCAGGAAGCGGCCGCCGAAGGGGACGAACGTCCCCTGGATGCGCTCGATGTAGGACAGCACGTCCTCGTGCCGGCTGTCGTTCTTCAGGTGCGCCACGGCGTACGCGCTCATGCCGGTCCCCTCTCCCCGTCGGATGGCGCCGGCCCGCCCGTGCGGCCCGCGCCGACCCCAAGATTCGCAGGGCGGGGTCAGCGCGTCGATGACCTCTGAGGTCATGGCCCGCAGCAGGCCGACGGTAGAAATAACATCGATCTCGTGAAGTTCACGTCTTGATTTGAGAACTTCACATGTGCTTTTGTTCTAAGCATCATGAACGACGTGATTCCTGACCTCCGCCGCCCCGTCGTAGGTGTCTCGCTGAAGCTCTACTTCGGTCTCGCCGAGACCCGGAAGTGGCTCGCGGACGTCGCCGCGCTCGCCGGTACCGCGGGGCTCGGCGCACGCGCCGTCGACCTCTTCGTCCTCCCCTCCTTCCCGGCCCTGGCCGACGCGCGCGAGCTGCTGGCCGGCACCGGGGTCGCCTTCGGCGCGCAGGACGTGCACTGGGCGGAGT
The DNA here is from genome assembly GCF_055586425.1 of Streptomyces sp. NPDC050806. Taxonomy (NCBI): domain Bacteria; kingdom Bacillati; phylum Actinomycetota; class Actinomycetes; order Kitasatosporales; family Streptomycetaceae; genus Streptomyces; species Streptomyces sp. NPDC050806. The sequence continues at coordinate 622,077 of NZ_JBVJIF010000004.1, forward strand.
CCGGGCCGTGGACCGGCGAGGTCTCCGCGGGGATGCTCACCGAGGCCGGTGCCACGTACGTCGAGGTGGGGCACGCCGAGCGGCGCGCGCACTTCGGCGAGACCGACGACGTCGTACGGGCCAAGACCCGCGTCGCCACCGCCGCCGGGCTGGTCCCCGTCGTCTGCGCGGGCGAGCGGGACGGCACCGACCTCGCGGCGGCCGTCGAGGAGACGCGCCGGCAGGTACGGGCCGCGCTCGCGGGCGCCGTGCCGGGCAGCGAGGTCGTCATCGCCTACGAGCCGGTCTGGGCGATCGGCGCCGCCGACCCCGCGCCCGCCGAGCACGTCCTGACCGTGGCCGCCGCGATCCGTGCCTGCCTGGACGAGCACGACGTGCGCGGCCGGCTGATCTACGGCGGTACCGCCGGGCCCGGCACGTACGAACGGCTCTCCGTCGGCCCCGTCGACGGCCTCTTCCTCGGCCGGCTCGCCCACGACACCGAGGGCCTGCGCCGCGTCCTCGACGAGATCGTCCCCGTCTGAACACCCCCAGGGAGACCACCATGACCTACCGCATCGCCATCGGCTGCGACGACGCGGCCTTCGAGATGAAGAACGCGATCATCGCGCACCTCAAGGGCCTCGGCTACCCGGTCACGGACCTGAGCGCGACCCCGGACGAGGACTACCCGGACGTAGCCGAGCGGGTCGCGCGCAGCGTCGCCCGCGGCGAGCACGAACGCGCCGTCCTGGTCTGCGGTACGGGCATCGGCATGGCCATCGCCGCCAACAAGGTGCCCGGCATCCGTGCCGCGCAGATCCCGGACAGCTACAGCGCCGAGCGGGCCCGCAAGTCCAATGACGCGCAGATCGCCTGCTTCGGCAGCCGCACCATGGGTGTGCACGCCGCGCTGGTGTGCCTGGACCACTGGCTGGTCTCGGACTTCGCCGGCGGCGGCTCGGCGCCCAAGGTGGAGAAGATCAAGCAGGTCGAGACCCGCAACCTGGTCGCCTGAGCCGCCCCGCCCCCTCCCGAAAGGTGGAAGCACCATGCGCGCAGTAGTCATCGAGGAACCGAACAAGCTGTCCGTGACCACCGTGCCCGACCCGACGCCCGGCCGCGGCGAGGTCGTCGTCGAGGTCACCGCCGCCGGGCTGTGCGGTACGGACGTGCACATGCTGGCGGGCGAGTTCGGGCCGACCAAGTACCCCGTGATCCCCGGGCACGAGTTCTCCGGCGAGATCGTCGCCGTGGGCGAGGGCGTCACCGGCTTCGCCGAGGGCGACAAGATCGCCGCCGACCCGGCGATCTACTGCGGCGCCTGCCACTTCTGTGCCATCGGCCGCGGCAACCTCTGCGAGCAGTGGGGCACGATCGGCATCACCGTGGACGGCGCGGCCGCCGAGTACGTGAAGGTCCCCGCGAAGAACTGCTACCGGCTCCCCGAGACCGTCGAGCTGCGCCACGCGCCGCTCATCGAGCCGCTGTCGACGATCGTGCGCGGCTTCGACATCGTCGACCCCAAGCTCGGGGACCACTTCCTGATCTACGGCGCGGGCACGATGGGCCTGCTCTACATGCAGGTCGCCCAGCGCGCCGGGGCCGGCTCGGTGTCCGTCGTGGACATCAACGCGGACCGGCTCACGGTGGCGAAGAAGCTGGGCGCCGACCACGTGGCCACCAGCGCCGACGACCTGGCGGGCCCCCGGCTGGGCTGGCAGGTCGTCACGGACTGCACCGGCAACGTCAAGGCGATCGAGGACGGGCTGACCCGGCCGATCCGCGGCGGCACGTTCCAGCAGTTCGGCTGCGCGCCCGACCAGGAGATGGCGCAGTTCTCGCCGTTCCGGATCTACAACGACGAGATCCGCATCGTCGGTTCGATGGCGATCCTGCACAGCTACGGGCGCGCGGTGGAGCTGCTGGGCAAGGGCGTCATCGACTCCGAGACGATGATCACCCACCGGTTCGCGCTGGACGAGTACGCCGAGGCACTGGAGACCTTCAAGCGCGGCACGGGCCGCAAGCTGCAGATCGTCCCCGACAAGGCCGCCGCCTGACGCGCCTCCGCGAAGCACCGTGCGGGGCGGCAGCTCTGGCCCCCACCGTCCCGCACGAGGCAGGATGACGGGATGCGCCGCATCGTGGTCATCGACGCCCCGTCCAACCTCGGCCTCCGCCCGCCCGCCGAGGGCACCGTGCCCGGCTGTTACAAGCTGGCGGGCGCGCTGCGCGAACAGCGGCTGCTGCAGCGGCTCGGCGCGTACGAGGGCGGCGTCGTCGTGCCGCCGCGCTACGACCGCGGCGGCTGGCGGCCCGGAGACGGGGTGTTCAACGCCGCGGCCCTCGCCGCGTACACCCGCAGGCTCGCCGACCGCATCGAACACCACGTCCGGGCCGGGGACTTCCCGGTCGTGCTGGGCGGCGACTGCTCCATCCAGCTCGGCGCCTCGCTCGCCCTCCGCCGCATCGGCCGGTACGGCATCGCCGTGCTCGACGGGTCGGCGGACTTCCGGCACCCGGGCAACGCCGACCACGTCGGCGCGGCCGGCGGCGAGGAGCTGGCCCTCGCGACCGGCCGCGGCCAGCCGGACCTGACCGACCTCGAAGGGCTGCGGCCCTACCTCAAGGACGAGGACGTACGGGTGCTCGGCATCCGGGACTACGACACCGAGCGGGCCGAACTCGCCGAGCTGAAGATCATGAACGCGACGGTGGGCGAGCTCCGCGAGTGGGGCGCCGAGGAGATCGCGGGCGCGGTCCTGCAGACCCTCGAAGCCCCCGTCACCGAGGGCTTCTGGGTGCATCTGGACGCGGACGTGCTCGACCCGTCCGTGATGCCCGCCGTCGACAGCCCCGACGACGGCGGCCTGCTGCCCGGCGAACTCGCCGCCCTCCTGGGCACCTTCGTGCGGTCGGAGCGCTGCGTCGGCCTCAACCTCACCATCTACGACCCGGATCTCGACCCGGACGGCTCCGGCGCGGCCCTGCTCGCCGGTCTCCTCGAAGAGGCTCTCGTACCCCGCTGACCGGCAGGGGCAGGCCGCGGCTCAGCCGGCCAGTGCCGCCAGTTCGCAGCCCGCGTGCAGGAAGGCGCCCACCCCGAAGTCGGCCGTGGTGTCCGGGCCGACCGGCTGGCTGGACTCGGGCCGGTCCCCGACGCCCTGGACGTAGCCGAGGAAGCCGTCGGCGTGCACCGCCGTCGTGGTCAGCCCGTGCCAGCCGCGGGCCGCCACCGGGAGGTACTGCTCGCGCGGGACGAGCCGGGCGCGGACCGCGTAGGCGGTGGCGTACACGAAGAAGGACGTGCCGCTGGTCTCGGGGCCCGGGAGGTGCGCGGGGTCGGCCAGGTTCACGTTCCAGAACCCGTCGGCGCGCTGGACACCGCGCAGCGCGGCCAGCTCCCGTACCAGGGTGGTGCGGAACTCCGGTACGTGCCGCGCCCCGGCCGGCAGCGTCTTGAGGGTCTTGACGTGGCCGCCGGCCACCCAGCCGTTGCCGCGCGACCACACGACCGGTTTCCCGTCCGGCGAGAGGATCCCGCCCGGGAGGAAGCGCTTGTCGCGGTACCAGAGGCCGGAGTCCGGGGCGTACAGGCCGGGGCCGCCCTCCGCCGACCTGGTGTGCGTGTAGAGCGCGTACAGCTTGTCCCAGTAGGCGGGTTCGGCACGCAGCTTGCCTATGCGGGCGAACGGCGGCATGGCCATGTGCAGTGCGTCGTCCCACCACCAGTCGTCGTTCTTCTCCGGCCGGTCGGTGAAGACCATCCGGTGCAGCGAGTCCTCGATGGCCGCGATCCTGCCCTGCTCCGGCTCCAGTTCGTACAGGTCGAGGTAGGCCTGCCCGGCGCAGTGGTCGTCGGCGTGCCGGGTGGTCACGCCGCTGTGCAGCGCGTAGCCGTGGCCCTCGGCCCAGCCGCGCGCGTAGTCGAGGTAGCGCGCCTCGCGGGTGAGCCGGTACAGGTCCAGCAGCCCGCCGAAGAAGGTGGCGCGGGCCCACTGGTTGTCGCCGGGGTCGGCGTGCGTGCCGATCCAGTGGTCGGCGACCCGGCGCAGCACGGCGACGATCGCGTCTCTGGAGGGGAGTCCGTCGGGCGGGGCGCCGGCCGTCGCCGCGCGGGCGGTCGCGGGGAGCGCCGGTACGGCGGCGAGTGCGGCGCCGGCGGCGAGCAGTCCCCGCCGCCCCATGTGCCGTCCGGAGTGCCCGAGGTGTGTCATGCCTACGCCCTTTCCGCCGACGGAAGCCACGCGAGTCACACACGTGAACGGAGTTCACTGATGTGGCGCACAGAATGGCACGCCAACTCCCGTCGGCGGAAGGGGACTTGTGTTCAGATCTTTGCGTCGTGCCCTTCCCAGTAGGGCTCCCGCAGGCGGCGCTTGAAGAGCTTGCCGGACGGGTCCCTGGGCAGTGCCGTCTCGAAGACCACGGTCCTGGGGACCTTGTACTTGGCCAGCCGGGCCCCGACGTGGGCGCGGACGTCGGCCGCGGTGAGCCCGGCGGCGGGGTCGGCCTGCACGTGCGCGGCCAGCGCCTCCCCGTACTCGGCGTCCGGGATGCCGAACACCGCGGCGTCCCGGACGCCGTCGAGCGAGAGCAGGCAGCCCTCGATCTCCGCCGGGTAGATGTTGACCCCGCCGGAGATGACCATGTCGTTGAGGCGGTCGCTGAGGTAGAGGTAGCCGTCCTCGTCGAGGTGGCCGATGTCGCCGATGGTGACGTACCCGGGGAGGGCGGCGGACTCCATGGCGGTGCGCTTGGCGGGGTCGCCGAGGTAGGTGAAGCGCGGCCAGGTGTCGGCCGGTCTGAGGTAGATCTCGCCGGTCTCGCCGGGCGGCAGCACCCGGCCGTCGGGCCCGAGCACGGCCACCCCGCAGGTGCCCTCCGCGTGCCCGACCGTGCCGGGGTGGGCCAGCCACTGTTCGCTGTCGCACCAGGTCACGGCGCCGGTCTCGCTGCCTCCGTAGTACTCGCGGAGGATCGGCCCGAGCCAGTCGATCATCGCGTGCTTGACGTGCGGCGGACAGGGCGCGGCGGCGTGCACGACCGAGGTGAGGGAGGAGAGGTCGTACCGCTCGCGGACCTCTTTCGGCAGCCGCAGCAGGCGCACCAGCATGGTCGGGACGACCTGCACCTGCTCGACGCGGTGCGCCTCGATCAGGCGCAGGAACTCCTCGGCGTCGAAGCGTGGCATGAGGGTGATGTCCAGGCCGCAGGCGACCGCGAGGACGGCGTGCTGGCTGGGCGAGGCGTGGTACAGCGGCGCCGGGATCATGGTGCGGCCGCCGGGCCGCACGGCGAAGTAGGAGAGGAAGCTCGCCACCGCCTCGGGCAGCGCCGCGGCCGCCACGGGCTCGCGCAGTACGCCCTTGGGACGGCCCGTGGTGCCGGAGCTGTAGATCACGGTGGAGGGGCGGTCGGGCACCGGATCGGCCAGTGGTTCGTGCCCGGCCAGCCAGTCGTCCAGGACCGGATGCGCGCCGCTGACCGGGGGCGCGTCGAAGCCGCAGGCAGCGGCGACACCCGCCGGGACGGGCGCCTCGATGACGTGCACGCCGGCCGGGAGGTGGGCGGTGACGGCGGGCAGCATGTCGGAGTGGACGAAGACGGCGCGGCTGCCGCTGTCGGCGAGGACGTGCGCCAGGTCGTCATGGCGGAAGTGCCAGTTGACGGGCACCGCGGAGATGCCCGCCTGGGCGGCCCCCGTGGTGACTTCCAGATAGGCCGGTTCGTTGCGCATTACCACCGCGATCCGGTCACCCGGCGCGATCCCGAGGGCCCGTAGCCCGGTCGCGATACGGGCGGCGCGGTTCTGGAAGGCGGGGTAGGGGCGTTCGTGGCCGGCGGAGCGGATGGCGGCGGGTGCGGACGGGAGATCCATGCAGCCTCCAATGATGTACGGCTCGCGCACATCAAACCGGCCGCACCGGGGATTGACCAGAGTGCTCACGGCAGAACAGCCGCACCACTGACGATGCGTCAGTGTCGCGGGCGCGTACGGGAGGGCTCACGGGGGCGCGTCGGAGCGGCGCCGTTACGGACCCCCGCTCCTATGCTGAGGAGTCATGGAGTCCAACGACATTCTCCGCCGCCACGGCGAGGCCATCGACCTCTTCGGGGACCGCGTCCACACCGTGCGCGACGACCAGTGGGACGCCCCGACGCCGTGCGCGGACTGGACGGTGCGCGACCTGGTGAACCACCTCACCGCCGAGCAGCTGTGGGTGCCGCGGCTGGTGCGGGACGGGGCCACCATGGAGGAGGTCGGCGACGAGTTCGACGGCGACGTGCTCGGGGAGAATCCGGTGGCGACCTGGGACCGGGCCGCGGTCGCGGCGGTCGCGGCGTTCACCGAGCCCGGCGCCCTGGACCGGGAGGTGCACCTCTCGTACGGCACGAGCGGCGCCGCCCCGTACTGCAGCCAGATGACGATGGACGCGGTGGTGCACGCCTGGGATCTGTCACGGGCGATCGGCGCGTCCGAGGAACTGCCGGGCGAGCTGGTGGGCCAGGCGCTGCGCGAGGTCGAGCCCTACGCGAAGGAGCTGAGCGGCTCGGGGCTGTTCGCGCCGGCGATCGAGCCGCCGCCGGGGGCCGATGACCTCACCCGGCTGCTCTGCCTGCTGGGCCGCCGTCCGTAGGCAGCGGCCGCAGCGGCGTTCCGGCGCGGCCGGCGCCCGGAACGGTGTGCTGGTCAGCCGGCCGGTGACCCGGCCGGCCCGGTGCGTCAGTCGATGCCGCGGAAGATGTGCTGCTCGGTCGCGGACTCGTCCTCGCAGCCGGCCAGGTGGACCGGGGCGCAGCGGCTCCAGACCTCCAGGTTGCGGACCTCCCTGATGCGCCCCTGGCGCTCGCCCTGCTTCGGTCGGGGCTGCTTGCTGATCGTCTGTTCCGGTGCCACCACGCACTCCTTAGCCAACGGGATGAGGTACTGACGCGGTGGCGCCGTTTGTCACAACCGGGAGTTCGGCCATGGTTCGTGGCGCATCCCGCGACGGGCCGAGGATGTCGGCATCTCCCAGACAGGACGTCCGTCACCGCTCAGCCTAACGACATGAGTGCCCGACTGCGCGGCAATTACCGTCGATAGGGTTACAGGACGGAGAAACCGCCCCCGTGCGGCCCGTTTCGGCCACGTCGGCGGGGGCGGCAGCCATGTCGCGGAGTCCCGGGATCGTCGGCAACACGGGCGCCGCACGGTGGGCAGTGGGCACGCGCCGATGCTACGGATAGGCATGTGGAGTGGTTCCCGGCACCGGAGTACTGGCTGGGCCGGCTGGTCTTCCAGCGGGCCCTGGCCGCGCTGTACGTGATCGCGTTCGTCTCGGCCGCGTTGCAGTTCAGGGCGCTGATCGGGGAGCGCGGGATGACGCCGGTGCCGGAATTCGTGCGCCGGGTGCCGTTCCGCAAGGCCCCCTCGGTCTTCCACTGGCGCTTCTCGGACCGGTTCTTCGCGGGCTGGGCCTGGGCGGGCGCGCTGCTGTCGGCGGCCGTCCTGGCGGGCGCGGCGGACGCCGTGCCGCTGTGGGCGTCGATGGTGTGGTGGGCCGCGCTCTGGGCGATGTACCTCTCGATCGTCAACGTGGGCCAGACCTGGTACGGCTTCGGCTGGGAGACCATGCTCCTGGAGACCGGCGCGCTGGCGGTCTTCCTGGGCAACGCGCGCACCGCGCCGCCCGTCCTGGTGCTGTGGCTGCTGCGCTGGCTGCTGTTCCGGCTGGAGTTCGGCGCCGGGCTGATCAAGATGCGCGGCGACCCCTGCTGGCGGGACCTGACCTGCCTGGATTATCACCACGAGACGCAGCCGATGCCGGGCCCGCTGAGCTGGTTCTTCCACCACCTGCCGAAACCGGTGCACCGCGTGGAGACGGCCGCGAACCACGTGGCCCAGCTGCTCGCCCCCGTGCTCCTCTTCACCCCGCAGCCGGTGGCCACCTGGGCGGCGCTGGCGGTGATCGTCACCCAGCTGTGGCTGGTGCTCTCGGGCAACTTCGCCTGGCTGAACTGGCTGACGATCGTGATCGCCGTCCCGGTCGTGGACGCCTCGGCGCTCGGCCTCGGCGGTCTCGCGGGCCCGCCCGCCGGCCTCGCCCCGCCCCCGCTCTGGTACGAGGTCGTGGTCCTCGCCGTGACCGCGGCCGTCCTCGTGCTCAGCTACCGCCCGGCCCACAATCTGGTCTCCCGGCAGCAGCGAATGAACACCTCGTACGAGCCGCTGCACCTGGTCAACTCGTACGGCGCCTTCGGTTCCGTCACCCGCGTCCGGCACGAGGTGGTCGTCGAGGGCACGGCGGACGAGGTGATCACCGATGCCACCGAGTGGCGGGAGTACGACTTCAAGGGCAAGCCGGGGGACGTGCGCCGGATGCCGCGCCCGTTCGCCCCGTACCACCTGCGGCTGGACTGGCTGATGTGGTTCGCGGCGCTGTCGCCGGGCTACGCGAGCCGCTGGTTCGGCCCCTTCCTGGAGCGACTGCTGGAAAACGACCCGGACACCGTGCGGCTGCTGCGCCGGAACCCCTTCCCGGACGCGCCGCCCCGCCACGTACGCGCCCAGTTCTACCGCTACCGCTTCACAACCTGGCGGGAACTGCGGGAGACCGGGGCGTGGTGGCACCGGGAGCCGGTACGGCAGTTCTTTCCGCCGACAGCTCTGCGCGGAAGGACCTGACCATGTCCCGGGCGTGCCGCAGCCCGATCCGGGTGACCTCGCGCTCGACGTCGTCCAGCTCGGCGGCCACCTCGTCGTACGGCCACCCCAGGTGCGCCCGGGACTTCACCAGCCCCAGCCGCGCGAGCGCCGTGCCCCGCGGTTCGGACATCGACCGGAACTCCGCCAGCGCGCCGCTGTAGACCACGGCGGCCTCCTCGTACCGCCCGGCCCGGTACAGCACGTTGCCGCGCATCTTGCGGTTGTAGGCCAGCGCCCCCGCGAGGTCCAGCTCCCGGCAGAGGGCCTCGCCCCGGCCGAGCAGCCGCAGCGCCTCCTCGGTCTCCCCCAGCACGGACCGTACGTCGGCCACGCCCCGCAGCGACCAGGCGAGCCCCCGCCAGTCCTCGGCCCGCTCGGCGACCTGCGCCGACTCCTCGAACAGCGCCAGGGCCTCCGCGTATCCGCCGGTGTTGCGGTGCATCTGCGCGATCCCCGACATCGCCCACACCATGTGCCGCGCCTCACCGTGCGCCCTGGCCTGTGCCAGCAGCTCTTCGTGCAGCTCCGCGACGGCCTCGTAGTCCCCCTGTATGCGGCCGGTCTCGGCGAGCCCGGCGAGCGCGTAGCCGTGCGCGAGGCGGTCGCCGCTCGGTTCGGCGAACGCGACGGCCGCCGCGAGCAGCCGGCGCGCGAGCGCGAGCCGCCCGCACTGGCGGGCGAGCGTGCCGCCGCTCCACAGCGCCCACGCCATGCTGCCGGGCTCCCCCGCCGTCCGCGCGCTCCGGTAGCTGGCCCGCCACGCGGCCTCGGCCTCGGCCACCCTCCCGAGCCGCCGTCCGGCCTCCGCCTCGGCGAGCGCGGCCCGTGCGGCGTCCCCCGGCCCCCCGGCCGCGTCCCGTGCGCGCCGCGCGGCGACGAGCACGTCCTCGTACGAGGAGTTGACACTCAACTCCGCCCCCAGCTCCCCTTGATACTCCGGAGCGAATGCCTTCCCGTACATCCCGAGTCCTCCTGGTCACTTGCGTCGGTCAGGCACCGACGCTATGTGCCGAGGAAGCCGCCGGACGTCCCCCCACCTGCGGTTATCCCGGTCGCTCTCGGGATGTACGGCCGCGCTGCCGATCACTCTGGAGATGTACGGGGCGTCCCCTAGGGGGAGGAGTCACAGGGGGGGCAGCCGTCGCCGCGGTGGCCACATGGGCCTGTGGTAGCTTGCCGGAGCCAGTCGTACCTTGCATGTGCATGTGCACCTGTACGGGTCAGGGAATCCGGTGCGAATCCGGAACTGACGCGCAGCGGTGAGGGTGACGGGCGGGACATCTGCCACTGGACGGCGTACGCGGTCCGGGAAGGCGTTCCGTCCGGATGAGCCCGAGTCCGAAGACCTGCTGGCGGCCTCCGGCGCCGGCCGTGCCGGGGGAACACCGCAGACCGGGCTTCGCGCAAGAGCCCTCGACGCCGAAGGAACTCCCGTGCCGCTCCCGCACCCCGTCCGTCGTGCCGCCGTTTTCCTGGTGGCCACCGCGCTGCTCGCCGGATGCGGCGGTGGCGCCTCGCCGACGGAGGGCTCCGCCAAGGGCGGGAGCGCCGGCCGGTCCGTCTCCCTCGACAACTGCGGGCGGAAGGTGCGCGTCGACGGCCCCCCGAAGCGCGCCGTCTCCCTCAACCAGGGAACGACGGAGATCATGCTCTCCCTCGGTCTGGCCGACCGCATGGTGGGCACCGCCACCTGGACCGACCCGGTGCTCAAGGGCCTGGAGAGGGCCGATTCCACGGTCGAGCGGCTGGCCGACAACGGCCCGTCCTTCGAGGAGGTGCTGGCCACCGAGCCCGACTTCGTCGCTGCCTCGTTCGCCTCCACCCTCGGCAAGGGCGGGGTGGCCACGCGAGGGCAGTTCGACGAGCTGGGCGTACCGACGTACCTCTCCCCCAGCGACTGCACCGGCAAGGACAACGGCGGCGACGGCGACGGGTCCCGCACGAAGCCGGTGACCATGGACGTCGTCTACGGCGAGGTCCGCGACCTGGCCAGGATCTTCGGCGTCGAGGAGCGCGGCGAGCGGCTCGTCGACGGCCTGAAGGCACGGGTGAAGAAGGCCACCGCCGGCATCGACGCCCATGACGTCACGATGCTGTACTGGTTCGCCAACTCCGAGTCGCCCTACATGGCGGGCTGTTGCGGCGCCCCCGGCGCCGTCACCCGGGCGCTCGGCGCCAAGAACGTCTTCGACGACACCCACGAGGAGTGGCCGCAGATCAACTGGGAGACCGTCGCGGACCGCAACCCCGCCGTCCTGGTGATCGGCGACCTCACCCGCAGGTCGGAGACGGCCGAGACCGCCGCGAAGAAGATCGAGTTCCTCTCGGAGAACCCGGTCACCAAGAACATGGACGCGGTCAGGCACAAGCGGTACGTGCTGCTCAGCGGCCAGTCGATGAACCCCACCATCCGCACCGTCGAGGCCGTGGAGAAGGTCGCGGCGGCGCTGCGCAGCCACGGACTCGACAAGTGACCCCGGCGCGGCCCGCCGCACCGGCCGCGATACGCGGGCTGCGGCAGGCCCTGGCCTGGGCGGCCGGGCTCGCGGCGCTCTGCGCGTCCGTCGCCGTGGCCATCACCATCGGCCCGGCGGACATCGGGGTCGGTGACGTCTGGTCCACGGTGGCGGCCCACCTGGGCCGGGGGCACGGTGACCTGACCCCCATCCGGGACGGGATCGTGTGGAACCTGCGGCTCCCCCGCACCCTGCTCGCGGCGGTGTGCGGCGCCGGGCTGGCCGTGTGCGGCGCGGTCATGCAGTCGCTGCTGCGCAACCCGCTCGCCGACCCCTTCGTCCTGGGCGTCTCGTCCGGCGCCTCGACCGGCGCGGTCATGATCGTCGTACTCGGCGTGGGCGGTGGAGCGCTGTCGCTCTCCGGCGGTGCGTTCGTGGGCGCCGTGTGCGCCTTCGCGCTGGTCCTGCTGCTCAGTCACGTACTCGGCGGATCCACGGACCGGGTGGTGCTCTCCGGTGTCGCGGCCATGCAGCTGTTCTCCGCGCTCACCTCCTTCATCGTGCTGACGGCGGCCGACGCGGAGACCACGCGCGGCGTGCTGTTCTGGCTCCTCGGCTCGCTCGGCGGGGCCGGCTGGACGGACGTCTGCCTGTGTCTGGCCGCGCTGGCGGTGGCCCTGGTGGTCTGCCTCGGGCACGCCAGGTCGCTCGACGCGTTCGCGTTCGGGCAGGACGCGGCGGCCGCGCTGGGCGTCTCCGTGACCCGCACCCGGTGGATCCTGCTGTCCACCACCGCGCTGCTGACCGCCGCGCTGGTCAGCTCGGCCGGAGCGATCGGCTTCGTCGGCCTGGTGCTGCCGCACGCCGCACGCGCCCTCACCGGACCGGGCCACGGCAGGCTGCTGCCGGTCACCGCGCTGGCCGGGGCGGTGTTCCTCATCTGGATCGACACGCTCGCCCGCACGGTGCTGGACCCGCAGGAGGTCCCGGTGGGCGTGGTCACCTCGCTGATCGGCGTGCCCGCTTTCGTCCTCGTCCTGTACCGCACCCGGAGCACCCGATGACCGATCCCGCACCGGAGGGCCTGCGCGCCGACCGGGTCTCCCGCACCGCCGGCGGCACCCTGGTCCTGGACGGGGTCAGCCTCACCCCGCGCCCCGGCACCCTCAACGGGCTGCTCGGCCCCAACGGGTCGGGCAAGTCCACCCTGCTGCGGCTGCTCTCCGGTGTCACCGCTCCGGACTCCGGTGTCGTCACCCTCGACGGCCGCCCACTGACTCGGTCGGGCCGCCGGACGGTCGCCCAGCGCGTCGCCGTGGTCGACCAACAGGCCGACACCCAAACGGAGTTGACCGTCCTTGACGTGGTACGGCTGGGCCGCGTGCCGCACCGCCGCGCATGGGCACCCGCGTCGGCGGCGGACGAGGAGGCCGTCCGTACCGCACTGGCCCGCACCGGCCTGGAGGGCAAGGCCCACCGGCACTGGCACACCCTCTCCGGCGGCGAGCGCCAGCGGACCCAGATAGCCCGCGCCCTCGCCCAGGAGCCGCGCGAGCTGCTGCTGGACGAGCCCACCAACCACCTGGACATCCGGCACCAGCTCGACCTCCTCGACCTGATCGCCGCCCTCCGCCTCACCAGCGTCGTCGCCCTGCACGACCTGAACCTGGCGGCGATGTACTGCGATCAGCTCGTGGTCCTCAAGGAGGGCCGGGTGGTGGCCTGCGGCACACCCGCCGAGGTCCTGACCCGCGAGCTGATCGCGGACGTCTACGGCGTCGCGGCCGACGTCACCCCGGCAGGACCCGACGGCCGCCCGCACGTGCGCTTCCTGCCGTCCGCCCGGAGCTGAGTCCGCGGGGACGGGGTACGCGGCCGCCATGAGCGGTGTCGCCGTCGGTACGTGTTCGTGGACGGACCGGGCGCTGGTGCGGAGCGGGTGGTACCCGCCCGGCCGGCGGGACCCGGAGGGCCGGCTGCGGTACTACGCCGAGCAGTTCCCCGTCGTGGAGGTCGACGCCACGTACTACGCACTGCCCAGCGCACGGAACAGCGCACTGTGGGCGGAGCGCACCCCGGACGGCTTCCGCTTCGACGTGAAGGCGTTCTCCCTGCTGACCGGGCATCCGACCCCGCCGCGGTCGCTCCCGCCCGATCTGCGTCCCGCCGCGGCGCGGCCGGGCGGCGTGCGGGACGCCGACCCGGGACTGCTGGACGAGGTGTGGACGCGGTTCGGGCAGGCCCTGGAACCGCTGCGGCGGGCCGGCCGCCTCGGCACGCTCCTCTTCCAGTTCCCGCCGTGGTGCGCGCCCGGCTCCCGCTGGGAGGCGTTCCTCACCCGCTGCCGGGAGCGCACCCAAGGGTGGCCCGTGGCCGTCGAGTTCCGGCACCCGGGCTGGTGGCAGGGGGACCGTGCGGAACGCACGACGGCACTCCTCACCGAGCTGGGCATGGCGGCCGTGGCCGTGGACATGACGCAGACGCTGCCCCGCTCCGTACCGCCGGTCGCCCCGGTCACCTCGCCGCACACGGCGGTGGTGCGCTTCCACGGCCGCAGCGCCTCGTGGGGCCGCGGCAGCAAGGAGGACCGCTTCCGGTACGCGTACGGGACATCGGAGCTGACGGAGTGGGTGCCGCGCATCCGGCACATGGCGGACCGGGCCGAGCACGTCCACGTCCTCTTCAACAACTGCTGCGGCGACGCGGCGGTACGCGCGGCGGAACACATGCGGGAGCTGCTGACGGGCGACCGCGGCTGACCGCTCACCCGCTGCCGGGCCGGGAGCCACCGGCAGCGCGCAAAGGGCGGCGAGGTACGTTCCCCTCATGCTGACGGTTGCCGTTCTCGCGTTGCCCCGGGTGGTTCCGTTCGATCTGTCGACGCCGGTCGAGGTGTTTCAGCGTGCGCGGCTGGCGGACGGGCGGCCGGGGTACCGGGTGCGGGTCTGTGCCGAGGAGGCGGAGGTGGACGCGGGGACGTTCACGTTGCGGGCGCCGTGGGGGCTGGACGGGCTGGCGGGCGCGGACACCGTCATCGTGCCCGGTACCGCCGATGTCACGGCGCCGGTCGGTCCGGGCGTGCGGGCCGCGCTGCGGCAGGCCGCCGACGCCGGTGCCCGGATCGCCTCGATCTGTTCGGGCACCTTCCCGCTGGCGGCGACCGGGCTCCTCGACGGGCTGCGGGCCACCACCCACTGGGTCGCCGCCGATCTGCTGGCCGCCACGCATCCGGAGATCGAGGTCGACCCGAACGTGCTGTACGTCGACAACGGGCAGTTCCTCACCTCCGCCGGCGCCGCGGCGGGGCTGGACATGTGTCTGCACATGATCCGGCGGGATCATGGTTCCGCGGTGGCCGCCGACGCCGCCCGGCTGTCGGTGATGCCGCTGGAACGCGAGGGCGGGCAGGCGCAGTTCATCGTCCACGACCGGGTGCCCGCGCCGGACGGATCGGTGCTGGAGCCGGTACTGGACTGGCTCCGGGACAACCTCGCCCGCCCGCTGACGCTGGCCGACATCGCCGGCCACGCCGGGGTCAGCACCCGTACGCTCATCCGCCGCTTCCGGGAGCAGACGGGGACCACCCCGCTGCAGTGGCTGCACCGTGCCCGCATCCGGCGGGCCCAGCACCTGCTGGAGACCACGCGGCAGCCGGTCGAGCGCATCGGCGGCGAGGTCGGCTTCGGCTCGCCCACCGCCTTCCGCGACCGCTTCAAGCGCACCACCGGGGTCAGCCCGCACACCTACCGCCGTACCTTCGGCGGGCCCGCCGGGGCGGCGCCGAACGGCGACGATTGGGTGAACGGGCGTGCGATGGCGTAGAGTGAAACCACCGACGCGGGGTGGAGCAGCTCGGTAGCTCGCTGGGCTCATAACCCAGAGGTCGCAGGTTCAAATCCTGTCCCCGCTACTCATCTTCCGGCCCCTCGGCACTTGCCGAGGGGCCGGAAGCGTTTGCGGCGACGGCAGCGCCGGGCCATGTCGTCAGACCGCTTCGCCGGGAGCGGCCGGCCGGGGCACGGGGGCCCGGCCGGCCTGGGCCGGCTGCGGGGCGCCGCGGCCCGCGAGCAGCCGGTACGCGGCCGACCGGAGCCGGATCGTGAGAAGACGTACGGAGTTCACGCCGCCGCACGCTCCGGTCCGGCCTCGATGCGGTCGGCGATCTGGCGGCAGGTGCGCGAGATGATCCGGGAGACGTGCATCTGGGAGAGGCCGAGCCGTTCGGCTATCCGGCTCTGCGTCATGTCGCGGAAGAACCGCAGGTAGAGGATCTCCTTCTCCCGCTCGGGGAGGTCGGTGAGGTACGGCTTGACCGCTTCCCGGGCCACGACCAGGTCGAAACCCGCCTCCGGGGTGCCGAGGGTGTCGGCGAGCGAGCAGCCGTCGTCGCTGTTCTGCAGCTCCGCGTCCAGGGACAGGGGACTGAAGCTGTTCAGGGCCTGGGAACCGAGCAGGACGTCCTCCACGGGCATGCCGGTGTGCTCGGCGATCTGCTCGGGGGTGGGGCCGTGGTCGTCGATGTTGCTGGTGAGTTCCTGGCGGGCGGCGCGTACGCGGTTGCGCAGTTCCTGGACCCGGCGCGGGACGTGCACGCCCCACATGTGGTCCCGGAAGTGGCGCTTGATCTCGCCGATGACCGTGGGCACGGCGAAGCTCTCGAAGGCGTTGCCGTGCGCGGGGTCGTAACGGTCGACGGCCTTGACCAGGCCCATGGCGGCGACCTGCTGGAGGTCCTCCAGGTTCTCACCGCGGTTGCGGAAGCGCAGCGCGAGGCGCTCGGCCATCGGCAGCCAGGCGCTGATGACCCGGCCGCGCAGCTCCTGCCGCTCGGGACCGTCCGCCAGCGTCACCAGGCGCCGGAAGTCCTCGGCGGTGTCGGGGGCGTCGTCGTGCGGGTGCCGGCCGCGGCGCCCGGTGGTGGCGGGGGCCGCCGGCTTCGCCGCGCGGCGCTGCCGCTTGATGCCGCGGGGCTTGTTCGGCGGGCGGTTCTGGGACTGCTCGGCGCGACGCCGCGTGGCGCGGGCCTCCGTGCCGCGCTCCGGTGCCGATGCCGCCGCGTCCGACACCTCGCACGCCTCCGGAACCTCCGCGGCGAACCGGCGGTCTTCGGTCTGCACTGTGTTCTGCGTCTTCACGAGCATGGTCCGGGCTCCTGGGTCAGCATCTCGTTCCAAATGGACACTTCTTCATCCGTGGAAGAGCGGCCTGACAGGCGCGTCCTGCGGAAGTCACACTGCTCCCACGGGGCGTGCCTACGGGCCGAAGCACGTAACTCCTGCTGCCCCCGGCTTTCCCCGGCAAACAACCCGCCGAAAATTTTTCCCGACGGCCTTCCCCGCCCGACCCACACCGCTTGTGAGCTGGGCTTTCGGGCTGACCGCGCCCGCCGACGTGACGCTCCGGTCCGGATCGCGGCTGATGGTCTCGGGCCCCAACGGAGCGGGCAAGTCCACGCTGCTCGCCGTGCTCGCCGGGCACCTGGCACCGGACTCCGGGCAGGTGCACCACGCCCGGCACGCGCGGGTCCGGCTGCTCCGCCAGGAGTCCGCCGCACCGGCCCGCCGCCGCGCCCGCGAGCTGTACGACGCACAGCTCTCGCCGCGCTGGTCACGGCCGGGCGGCTGGACGGTGGCGAGACGCTGCCCCTGGAGCAACTGGGGCTGCTCGCCCGGCGCGATCTGGACCGGCCCGTGCGGGAGTTGTCCATGGGCCAGCAGCGGCGGCTGGACCTCGCCCTCGCACTGGCCGCCCGGCCGCACGCCCTGCTGCTGGACGAGCCGACCAACCATCTCTCGATCGCCCTGGTCGACGAGTTGACCGAGGCGCTCGAAGCGACGGCGGCCGCGGTGGTGATGGCCACCCACGACCGTCGGCTCCGCCGCGACACCGCGCACTGGCCGCACCTCGCGCTCGGTGCCGGCGCCACGGGCTCCGCACAGGCCGGTGCACAGGCCACCGCCGAATCCGTCGCCGCCCGCGGAAATCCTGTGGCAGGAGCGGCTTCGGGCCGGGCATAGTGCCGGCCGCCAGGGGACAGCGGAACGCGAGAGGTGCGCATGGGCGACGGTACGGGGTGGAACGGCGGGCCGGGCGGCGGTGTGCCGCTCGTACGGCGGCTGCTCGCCGCGCAGTTCCCCCGGTGGGCGGGGCTGCCCGTCGAGCCGGTGCGGACCGCGGGGACGGCCAACGCCGTGTTCCGGCTCGGCGCCGACATGGTCGCACGGCTCCCGCGGACGGCGGGTTCGGCGGCGGACGTGGCGAAGGAACACCGGTGGCTGCCGTGGCTCGCGCCGCGGCTGCCGGTGGCCGTGCCCGTGCCGCTGGGCCGGGGGACGCCGGCCGAGGACTTCCCCTGGGACTGGTCCGTCCACCGCTGGCTCCCGGGCACCGATCCGGTGGTCGGACGCGCGCCCGGCCCGGGGGTTCCGGTGTCCGCGCCGGACCCCGCCCTGCTCGCGAAGGACCTGGCCGCGTTCGTCACGGCGCTGCACCGGATCGAACCGGCGGACGGCCCGCCGTCGTTCCGCAGTGCGCCGCTGGCGACGCGGGACAACGTGACCCGTGGCGCCCTCGAAGTGGTGCGCGGCACCGTCGATGCGGTGGCGGCGGCCGCCGTGTGGGAAGCGGCGCTGCGGGCGCCGGAGCCGGCCGGCCCGGCGGTCTGGATCCACTCGGACCTCCAGCCGGGGAACGTCCTGCTCGACGGCGGACGGCTCAGCGCCGTCATCGACTTCGGCTGCCTGGGGCTCGGCGATCCCGCGGTCGATCTGCTCGCCGCGTGGTACCTGCTGCCGGCCGGCGCGCGCGGGACCTTCCGGGCCGGCGTGGGTGCGGACGACGCGGCCTGGGCGCGCGGGCGCGGCTGGGCGCTGTCGGTGGCCCTCCTCGAACTGCGCGCCTACCGGGAGAGCAATCCGCGGATGGCGGGCATCGCGCGGCATGTGATCGACGAAGTCACCGCCGATCACAGGAGTGGCAGCCGCACGCCGTTCTGAGCCGCGCCGGTCAGTGGCCGCCGCCCGGCTTGCGGCCCCACGCGGAGATCAGCGGGGCCATCGTGAGGTCGAGCCGCCCCGCGGTGACGTTCGCGAGGTGTTCCTCGATCTCGGCTTCGGTGGCGAGACCGGCCTCGACGAGGCGGCCACGGAGCTGCCGTACGGTCGCGGCCTCCAGCGTGTCGCAGGCCGGCGAGGTGACCGGGAAGTACGCGTCGGCCGCCACTTCGGTGAGGCCCGCCTCGCGCAGCAGGCGGGGCAGGGTCCGCCCGAAGGCCAGGTCGGCGCCGCGCCGGGCCAGCAGTTCGCGGGAGCCGCGCCGCAGCCGGTTGGCGAGCCGCTCGGCGGGCCCGTGCTCGTCCAGGCAGCACAGCGGCTGGAGCGCCGGGTCGGCGTCCTCCAGTACCAGCACACCGCCGGGCCGGAGCGTCCGCACCATCGACGCGAGGGCGGCCGCGCGCTCCGGTACGTGCAGCAGGACCAGGCGTGCGTGCACCAGGTCGAACGTGCCGGGCGGCGGCTCCTCCGCCGCCACGTCGTGCCGTACCACCTCGAACGGGGCGTCCGGCGGCATCCACACGGTGTCGATGTCGGTCGCCAGGACGCGGCCGGCCGGGCCGGTGCGCGCGGCCAGCCAGGCCGGTACGCCGGGACTGCCCGCGCCGACCTCCCAGCAGTGCCAGCCCTCGGTCACGCCCACGGCCGTCAGATGCCGGAAGGTGACCGGGTCGAAGAGCTCGGACATCGCACCGAAGCGCTGTCCGGCCTCGGTCTGCTGATTGTCGAGGAGGTATCCGTCGCCGTTCGCGTGTGCCATCCGGTGATCGTAGGACGCGGCCCGCCGGGCGTGCCGTCCACGGTGCGGGCCGCGGGCAGCCCGGCGCGCCGTCCACCGTGCGGGATAATGCCGGCATGCGTATCTCAGCCAGGGCGGACTACGCGGTACGGGCCGCGCTGCAGCTCGCCGCCTGTAACGACGCCGGACCGCTCAAGGCCGAGGCCATCGCCGCCGCCCAGGACATCCCGCACAAGTTTCTCGAAGGCATCCTGAACGACATGCGCCGCGGCGGGCTGGTGCGCAGCCAGCGCGGCGGCAACGGCGGTTACCGGCTGGCCCGGCCCGCCGAGGCCATCAGCATCGCGGAGGTCATCCGCGCGGTGGACGGGCCGCTGGTGTCGGTGCGCGGCGTCCGGCCGCCGGAGCTGTCGTACACCGGGCCCGCCGAATCGCTGCTGCCGCTGTGGGTCGCGCTGCGCGCCAATGTCCGGCAGATCCTGGACGGGGTGTCGCTGGCCGATGTCGCGTCCGCCCGACTCCCCGCCGACGTCCTGTCGCTGACGGAGAGTCCGGAAGCCTGGACCAACCCCTGACGCGAACTCCCCTCTGACGGCACCCTTCCCCACCTGGGACGTCTCGCATCGCGAGAGACTTCCGTCCGCTCCTTGAACACCCTCTTGTCACCGGGCGCCGGCGCGCCGAGTATTCCTATCAATCCAGTGGGAAAACTAGGGAATCTGTGAGGTCGCCGTGCGTACGCTGATCCTGTTGGCCTTGGCCGGGCTGGGTGCCCAACTGGTGGACGGCAGCCTGGGCATGGCCTACGGCGTCACCTCCACCACACTGCTGCTCGCCGTGGGCACCAACCCCGCCGCCGCCTCCGCCACCGTCCATCTCGCCGAGATCGGCACCACCCTCGCCTCGGGCGCCGCGCACTGGCGCTTCGGCAACGTCGACTGGCGGGTCGTGCTGAAGATCGGCATCCCCGGGGCCGTCGGCGCGTTCGCGGGCGCCACGTTCCTCTCCGCGCTCTCCACCGAGCTCGCCGAGCCGGTGATGGCCCTCCTGCTGCTGGGCCTCGGGCTGTACGTGCTGGGCCGGTTCACCGTCGCCGGGCTGCCCACCGACAAGCTGGACAAGCCGCTGCGCAAGCGGTTCCTGTCCCCGCTCGGGCTGGTCGCCGGGTTCCTGGACGCCACCGGCGGCGGTGGCTGGGGTCCGGTCGGCACGCCGGCGATCCTGGCCAGCGGCCGGTTGGAGCCCCGCAAGGTCATCGGCTCCATCGACACCAGCGAGTTCCTGGTCGCGGTCGCCGCGAGCCTCGGCTTCCTCGTCGGCCTCGGCGGCGAAGGCGTCAACTGGCTCTGGGCGGTGGCCCTGCTGGCCGGTGGGCTGATCGCCGCGCCGATCGCCGCCTGGCTGGTCCGCCACGTACCGCCGCGCATCCTCGGCTCCGCCGTGGGCGGCCTCATCGTCCTGACCAACATCCGCACCCTGCTGCGCAGCGACTGGCTCGGCGCCGGCGACGCCACCCAGTGGACGGTCTACGGCTTCGTCTACGTCCTGTGGGCGGCGGCCGTCGCCTACTCGGTCAAGGAACACCGCCGCGCGAACAGGGCCACGGAGCGGCCCGCGGCGGAGCCGGCGGACACCCGGCCCGCCGAGGCCACCACCACCTGACGGCCGCCGCCCCGAACCCCCCACCCCGCAACCCCTCCCGGAGGTATCGCGTGTCCCTCGACACCCCTTGTCCGGCGCCCGCCGGGCAGCCGGCCGACGGCGGGCCCTGGCCGCGCACCGTGCGGGAACTCGCCGACGACCTCGCCGTGGACGCGAGCGCCCGCGACCGGGCGGGCAAGCCGCCCTACGAGGAGGTCTCCGGGCTGCGCGAGGCCGGGCTGCCGGCCTTCCTCGCGCCGCCCGGCCCGGACGGCCGCGGCACGGACTGGCGCACCGCCTGCGCCGCCGTACGGGAGATCGCCACGGCCGACAGTTCCCTCGCGGAGCTCCTCGCCCACCACCACGTGACGTCCTGGGGACCCCGGCTCTTCGGCACCCCGGAACACGCCGCGCGGCTCGAACTCCGGGCCGCGCGCGGGCGGTGGCTCTGGGCGGGGCGCACCGACGCGCCGGAGAGCCCGGACGGCAGCGGCCTGTGGCTCGCGCCGCACGGCAGGAAGTACGTGCTCAACGGGGTACGCGCGCTGGCCGCCGGCGCGAGCACGGCCGACCGGTTCCTCCTCTCGGCCCACCGCGTCGACACCGGGGAGCCGGTCGTCGTCGTGGTGGACCCGGCGCGGACGACCGTGACCCCCGACGCGCCGGAGGAGCGGCTCGGGCAGCGGCTCACCGGCGCGGCCACCGTCGGCTGCGACGACGTGCCGGTGGCGGCCGCTCAGGTCCTGGGCACGGTCCCGGGGGACGAGCACACCGTCCTCCCGTACACCGCGCTCGCCCCGCTCGCGCTCCGCCTGATCCTGCTCCACGTCGGTCTGGGCAACGCCGAGGGCGCGCTGGCGGAGGCCCGCGACGTGAGCCGCGTGTCGCCGGGCGTCCATCCGTTCACCGACACCGGCAGCGGCGAATACGCCGCGGCGCCCGGCGAGGACCCGTACCTGCTCCTCGCCTACGGCGAGCTGGCGACCGCGGCGCACAGCGCGTCCTCGGTCGTCGGCCACGCCACGGACGCGATGGCGCAGGGGCTGCTGACGGGTCCCGCGCTCGGGCCGGACGAGCGCGCCGAGATCGCGTTCCTCGTCTCCGCGGCCGAGGCCGTCACCGCCGAAGCAGCGCTGCACATCACCACCCGGATCCTCGAACTCACCGCGGGGGCACCGGGTCTCTCCCCCGCCACCGACCCCGGCTTCGACCGCTTCTGGCGAAACGCCCGTACCCTCACCGCACGCAGCTCGGCCACGCACCGGCTCCGCGACATCGGCGCCCACTACCTCAACGGCGCCCG
Organism: Streptomyces sp. NPDC050806; assembly: GCF_055586425.1. Classification (NCBI taxonomy): domain Bacteria; kingdom Bacillati; phylum Actinomycetota; class Actinomycetes; order Kitasatosporales; family Streptomycetaceae; genus Streptomyces; species Streptomyces sp. NPDC050806. The sequence continues at coordinate 643,942 of NZ_JBVJIF010000004.1, forward strand.
GCCGTCCCTCACTCTGCACGCCTGAGCCCGCGGGGCGGCGGAGGCCGGATCGCGCGGCGGCGCTAGCGGCCGGCGGCCGTCCGGTGCAGCGCGTCGATGACGTCCTCGTCGGAGACCTGCGTGAAGTCGTCGTACCACTCGCCCACCGCACGGAAGTCCGGTGGCCGGCTGAGGCAGAGCAGGTCGTCGGCCTCCTCCGCCAGCGCGGCGGCCGTGGTCGGGGAGGCGACCGGCACGGCGAGGAGGACGGTGGCGGGGCCGTGGCGGCGGAGGGCACGCAGGGCGGCCCGGGCCGTCATGCCGGTGGCCAGGCCGTCGTCGACGAGGACGACCGTACGGCCGGTCAGCTCGGGCGGGGGGCGCCGGCCGCGGTAGAGGTCCTCGCGGCGGTGCAGTTCGGTGCGTTCGCGGGCGACGTCGGCCGCCAGCCCCTCCTCGGTGAGGCCGAGGAACTCCAGGGCGCGGGCGTCGAAGAGCGGCCGGTCCTCGCCGGCGAGGGCGCCGATGGCCAGTTCCGGCTGGCCGGGGGCGCCGATCTTGCGGGCGACGAGGACGTCCAGCGGTGCGCCCAGGTCGCGGGCGATCTCGGCGGCCACCGGGACACCGCCGCGCGGCAGCGCCAGGACGACCGGGCCGTCGGGCGGGTGCCCGCCGACCAGGTCGGGCCGGGTCGTCTCCAGGTGTTCCCGCACCCGCCGCGCGAGCTGCCGGCCGGCGTCTCCGCGGTCCGTGAAGCGCCTCACAGCGGGCCGCCCTCCCGGTGCGGCGGCCTGCCCGGCGCGAAGAACCAGTCGCGGGCCACGATGGCGACCTGGTCCAGGGCGCCGGACTCGGGGAAGAGGTGGGTGGCGCCGGGGATCACGTGGAGTGCGCAGCGGACCGGCAGCCGGTCGGCGGCCTGCCGGTTCAGCTCCAGTACCTCCGTGTCGCGGCCGCCCACGATCAGCAGGACGGGGGCGCGTACCCGGCTCAGCGCGGCACCGGCGAGGTCGGGGCGGCCGCCGCGGGAGACGACGGAGCTGACGCGGTCGGCGCGTTCGGCGGCGGCCACCAGCGCGGCGGCGGAGCCGGTGCTGGCGCCGAAGAGGTGCGGGCGCAGGCCCGCGGTGGCCGGGTGGGTGCGGAGCAGGTCGACGGCCGCCACGACCCGTTCGCCGAGCAGGCCGATGTCGAAGCGGTGTTCCCGGGTCACCTCGTCGACCCGGTCCTCGTCCTCGGTCAGCAGGTCCAGCAGGAGGGTGGCCAGGTCGTTGGCGTGCAGGTACTCGGCGACCCCGCGGTTGCGGGGGCTGTGCCGGGAGCTGCCGCTGCCGTGCGCGAAGACGACCACACCGCTGGGGTGCTCGGGGACTCGCAGATCGCCCGTCAGGGAGGCGTCACCGGCCGGTACGGACACCGTTTCGTCGAAGGTCATCGGACTCGCTCCCGCTCTGTTCGCCGGCGGTATGTCGCTCACCGATACGGGTAACCCCTCACGCAAGATCGTACTCTTCCGTGCAAAGCGGGCAAACGTGACCCCGGCGGGCCGGGCGCGCACGGGCTCTTGTCAGCTCCGGTGGTATGGACCATTCTGGCTGCCGACCGACGCCGGATCATGCCGATGGATGCCGAGGTGTGCCATGAACGACCGCTCGTCAGCGTCAGGACCCTCCGGGCGGCTCGGCCGCCGCGGCTTCCTCGGCGCGCTGGCGGCGGGCGCCTCGGCCGCCGGCCTGGCGACCGCGGGCGCGGCACCGGCCACCGCTGCGGGGCGCGACGGGCACCGGGGATCCGACGGACTCCGGCCGCTGTTCCTGGGGACCTACACCTCGATGCCGGGCGGCGGCAGCGGCATCGGACTGGCGGCGTACGACCCGGCGACGGGGCTGATCACCGGCAACGGCGTGCTCCCCGGCGTCGCCGACCCGTCCTACCTCACCCTCTCCCCCGACGGCGGGACGCTGTACGCGGTCGACGAGAGCACGGACGGCGCGGTCACCGCCGTGGCACTCGCCGCGGACGGCGCGCACCGCGTGCTGGGCAGCCGGCCGACGGGCGGAGCCGGCCCCTGCCACCTGTCCGTCCACCCCTCCGGCCGCTGGCTGCTGAGCGCCAACTACTCCTCCGGCAGCGTCGCCGTGCACCCCGTCGACACCACGACGGGCGCCCTCGGCGAGCGCACCGACCTGGTGACGCACTCCGCGCCGCCGCCGGGCCCCGGCCAGGACGGCCCGCACGCGCATCAGATCGTCACCACGCCCGACGGCGGTCACGTCCTCGCCTTGGACCTGGGCACCGACACGGTGTACACGTACCGCCTGGACCCGTCTGCCGGCACACTGCACCAGGTGTCGACGGCGGCGCTGCGCCCCGGAGCGGGCCCGCGCCAGCTGACCTTCCACCCCGGGGGCCGGTACGCCTACCTCGCCAACGAGGTCGACAACACGGCGGTGGTCTGCGCGTACGACCCCGCCACCGGCCGGCTCACGCCCGGCGCCCCGCAGTCCACCGGGACCGGGGACGGGACCAGCTACCCGGCGCAGTTCCTGGTCACCCCCGACGGCCGGTTCGCCTATCTCGCCAACCGCGGGCACAACAGCCTGACCCGGTACGCCGTGGCGGAGGACGGCGCCCGGCTGCGGCTGCTGGACACCGTGCCGGTGGGCGGCGACTTCCCCCGGCACATCACGTTCTCACCGGACCACCGGCTGCTGTTCGCGGGGAATCAGCGGTCGAACACGGTCACCGTCTTCGCCGTCGACCCGGACTCGGGAGACCTGCGGCCCACCGGGACGCCGTTCGAGGCGCCGATGCCGGTGTGTGTGCTGCCGCTGCAGTGACGAGCGCTGGGTGGGTCCTCCGCGGAGGACCCACCCAGCGCCCCTGCCCTCAGCTGCTCAGCCGGCTGCCCAGCAGCTGCTTGCCCAGCTCGGCACCCTTGCGGCTGTCGGCCTGGGCCTTGCGGAACAGCTCCGCCAGCTCGGCGTCCTTCTCCCGCTCCGCGTCCTGGATGTACGTCTCCATCCGCAGCGCGTTGTCCAGGCACGTCTGCGTGTACCAGAGCAGGTTGTAGTTCTTGTCCTTCGTCCCGGTGGCCTCACCGGACTCGTGCGTGCGGGTCATGTGACCGACCTCCACGTCGTGGACTGGGACGTTGCGGGTGTCCGCGGCCCGACGCCCCAAACGCCGGGCCACGGACCCGGCCGGTTCCCACCGGTCCCCGGGGAAGGCACGCGGAAGGGGGACCTACGGTCCGGACATACGGGACGAAGGTCCCGCTTGCCGGGGTGCCGCGGGCGGCATCACAGGCTCGGAGCGCCGTTCCGCGTGCTCCGAGGTCCGACCCGTACGACAGAAGGAAGGCACCGCCATGCTCCGGCCTGCGCCGACCTCGCCCGCCCGCCTCACTCCCCCGGTCACCCCGGATCTCCTCGCGGATCTCGCGGTGGCCGCCTGCACCGCACGCGCCCGGCTGCCGCGCGTCCCCGACATGACGGTGCCGCACGACGCCGACAGCACCGCCGGACTGCGCTCCATAGAAGCGCTGCGCCCCACCTTCGCCGCCGTCGCGGAGACCGCCGACGGCCGCGCCCTCGACCGCGGGCTGCGCACCGAACTGGGCGGGCTCGGCGAGCGGGCCGCGGACGGGACCGCCGCCCACCGGGGCGAGCTGTGGGCCGTCGGGCTGCTCGTGGCGGGCGCGGCGGCCACCGGCTGCCGGTCGGCGTACACGGCCTGCGCGGCGGCGGCGACACTGGCCCGGCTGCCGTACGACGGCGCGCCCGGCCCCGCGGACACGCCGGGCGGCCGGGCCCGGCTGCACTTCCACGTACCCGGCGCGACCGGCCAGGCCCACTCGGGGTTCCCGCACATACGGCGGGTCGCGCTGCCCGCGCTGCGCGAGTCCCGGGCGCACGGCAGGCCCGAGACCGCCGCGCGGATGGACGCGCTGCTGACCTTGATGGCGACGCTGGACGACACCTCGCTGCTGCACGAGGGCGGACCGGCGGCGCTGCTCTCGGTACAGATGGACGCCCGGGACGTGGTGCGGGCCGGCGGTTACGACAGCCCGGGCGGCCGCGCCGCACTGGACCGGCTGCACGCCCGCATGCGCGACTCCGGACTGGCCCCCCGCGGCAGCCACGCGGTGCTGTCAGCCGCCCTCTTCCTGGACTTCACGTTCGGCCCGGAGAACCCGGCCCCGGGCACCTGAAAGCCGGCGGGGCAGCCCCTCCCGAGGCTCCTGGCCTGCCCCGCCTTCAACTCTTTCCGGCCCAGGACGTTCTCCTACGTGTCCGAGTTGACGATGCCGGCGAGGGCCTGCAGGCCAGTAACGACCTCGGACGCGTCGGGGGCCTGCTCGGGGTCTGTGAGCCACTGGGTCATCAGGCCCGTGAACAGGGCCATCTGCGCGGCGCCCAGGGTGCGGGCGGCAGCGTCGTCCGTCTCGCCCTCGGGCGTGCTGAGCAGCAGGGCGGCCAGGCCCCGACGACCCTGCGCTTGTCCGCCGGCCAGATGGCGGCGCAGCTCCTCGGAGTGCTCGGCCTGCAGGAGGGCCTCGATCGTGGCCAGCCACAGGGTTCGGTCGTCCTGGAAGGACTTGATGATCGCGGCCCACATCGCCTTGTAGCGCTCGGCCGCGCTGCTTCCGGTGTCCCCGAAGGAGGCCGGCGTGCGGCCGATCCGTGTGCCCCATTCGTCGATCGCCTCGATGAGGGCGGCATTCAACAGCGCCTCGCGGGAGCCGTAGTGGTAGCCGATGGCGGCCATGCTCACGCCACCTGCGGCGGTCGCGATGTCACGCACAGTGGTGCGGGCCCAGCCCTTCTCCTCCAGGCAGCGCCTGGCCCCCGCCAGCAGATCCTCGCGATTTCCCATGCCGGAACCCTACTCGACAATTGATTCGCCCGTCTTAGGCGTACGCATAAGATGTACGCATTGAACGCTCGCGCAAATCTCTCTATAGTCGCGCCGAATCCACCAGTTGAGGGAGATGCCATGAGCGACGCTCACCCCGTCAGTCGACGCTACCTGCTCGGCCTGGCCGGCACCGTCGCCCTCACCTCGGGGAGCCTCAGCGGCGTCGCCACGGCAGCGGCCTCACCGGCCGCGGGCCCGGTGGACGCCCTGAACCGCGGCGCGCACCCTCTGGACGACCTGGATGCCCTCGCTCACATGGTCGGCGCCGCCCGCATCGTGGGCCTGGGCGAGGCCGGCCACAGCGGCCACGAGTTCTTCACCCTCAAGCAGCGCGTCTTCCGCCACCTCGTGGCCACCAAGGGCTTCACCACCTTCGCCCTGGAGGCGAGTTGGAGCACCGGCCTGCGCCTGGACGCCTATGTCACCCGCGGAGTCGGCGATCCCGCGCGGATCATGCGGGACGAGTTCCAGGGCCAGTACGTCTTCTGGAACACCCAGGAGTATCTCGACCTGATCCACTGGATGCGCCGCTACAACGTTGCCCACCCCGACCGGCCGCGGCTGCGCTTCGTCGGCAACGACCTCGGCTTCCCGGGCAGAACAGCCTTCGACCAGGTCGCGGACTACGTCGCCGAATACCGCCCGGACCTGGCCTCCGACATGGCGGCCTCGTACGCCTCCCTGCGGCCGGAAGCAGGCACCGAGGCCGGCCCGTGGATGACCGACCAGCTCTATGCCAAGAGCCCGACCGAACGGAAGGCCGACGCCGACAAGGCCGCCGCTGCCCTTGCGCTGCTGCGCGACCGGGGGCGCGCGCCAAGCGCCGACAAGCACAGCCGAGAGGCGTACGCCTGGGCGGTGCAGAACGCCACCGCCATCGCCCAGAGCTTCAACGGTTACGCCTTCCCCGACGAGCAGTTCTCCGAGCGGATGCGCTACCGCGACCGGGCCATGGCCGCCAACACCGCCTGGTGGCTGCGCCATCGAGGCGGCAGGATCCTGCTCGCCTCGAACAACGGCCACATCGCCTACACCAGCGACAACCCGGCCCAGTTCCCCGAGCCCACCGGCATGGTCCTGCACCGCCGACTCGGCGACGACTACGTCAGCATCGGCCTGACCTTCAACGAGGGCTCCATCAACGCACTGCCCGACTACACCGCACAGCAGCCCAAGACCTACACCGTCGACCCCGCTCCGAACGGCCACAACGAGAACACCCTCGACAAGGTTCGCCACCGCGACTTCAGCCTCGACCTGCGCACCGCGCCCGCGGCGGCCCGAGCCTGGCTCGACACGGCACGCCCCACTCGCTCCTACGGCCTGTACTGGTCGGCCAAAGACCCGGACACCGCCCTCAGCCGCTCCTACGACATCCTCATCCACCTGCACCAAGTCGAAGCCGGCCACCTTCTCTGACCCGACCGGGCAGGGCGGCCGCGCGGGAGAACGCCGCTGGACCGGTGTTCCCCGAGGCCGTCCGCCCCCGCCTCACCCCTCCGCGTAGCGGCGGAGCAGGGTGCTCAGTTCTGCCTCGAATCCGTCGTACCGGGTGCGGAGTTCCGCTCCCGGCCAGTCCTCGGGGAGCAGGGGCTCCGGGAGGAGAGGGTCGGTGAGGAGGTGGCGGAGGATGGCCGCGGAGACGGTGAAACGGCCGGCCGGGCCGGCGGCTTCGTCGAGGGCGGCGAGGAGGGTACGGGCGCGCGCCGACCAGCCGGCCAGGTCCCACAGCCGGCCGGCGAGGGCGCGCGGGTCGTCGTCCGGCGTCCCGGTCAGCCAGGTGCACTGCGCGGTGGCGACTGCGGGGCGCGGCCGGTCGAGGTTGGCGGGGCGCAGCCAGCTGCCCTCGCGCAGCTCGCCGAGGCGCAGGGCCGCCATCGCCTGGCGGAGCGCGGCGCGCTCCGTGGCGGTCCGCGGCTCGGCGCCGCTGACCAGGGCGATCTCCCACTCCCCCGACCAGGGCACGGTGCACGGTGTGCGGCTGTCGTCCTGCCGGGCCTGGCGGTCCAGGAGCCGTGCGGTGAGCCCGTAGGCGCCGTCGCGCTGCCGCAGGTCACCGGCCGCGACCATCCGGGAGAGGGCGACCCGGACGGTGCCCTCGGCTATGCCGAACAGCTCGCCGACCCGGACCAGGGCGCGGGCGGGCAGCCGGGGCGGGTGGTGGCCTAGGAGGGTGCTGAGCACGACGGAGCGTGCGGTGAGCGGCCGCAGCTCAAGGGGGGCCCGCTCGTCGTCGTGCACCACGGCGGCGCCCCTCGTCCCGGTACTTCTCTTCGTGTCCATGCCTGCCCGGATCCTAACCACCGGACGGCGCCGCGCGCATTACGCCCTTCCGTCGCCTGTCGCAGCTCTGTAATGTCCACCGTATGACCGTGACCCATGAAGTCGTGAATCAGGCCCCGCCGCTCACCGGATTCAGCGCGGCGGACGACCCGGCCCTGCTGGAGGCGCTGCGCCGCGAGGACGCCGGCTGGGGCGAGCGCGAGGTGCAGGTGCTGGGCGCACTGGCCGGCTCGGAGGAGGTCCAGGAGCTGGCCCGGATGGCGGAGGAGCAGCCGCCGAAGCTGCACACCCACGACCGGTACGGCCACCGGGTGGACGAGGTGGAGTTCCATCCGGCCTGGCACCAGCTGATGACCGTGGCGGTGGAGCAGGGGCTGCACGCGGCGCCGTGGGCGGAGGGCCGGCCGGGCGGCCACCTGGTCCGCGCCGCCAAGTTCTACGTGTGGTCGCAGGCCGAGCCGGGGCACGGCTGCCCGATCTCCATGACGTACGCGGCGGTCCCGGCGCTGCGGGCCACGCCGGAGCTGGCCGCCGAGTACGAGCCGCTGCTCGCGGCCCGTACGTACGATTTCGGGCTGCGGCCGCCGCTGGGCAAGAGCGGGCTGATCGCCGGCATGTCGATGACGGAGAAGCAGGGCGGCTCGGACGTCCGGGCCAACACCACGCGTGCGGTGCCGGCGGGCGACGGCACGTACCGGATCACGGGCCACAAGTGGTTCACCTCCGCGCCGATGAGCGACGTCTTCCTGACCCTCGCGCAGACCGAGGAGGGGCTGACCTGCTTCCTGCTCCCGCGCGTGCTCCCCGACGGCAGCCGCAACCGCTTCCACCTGATGCGTCTCAAGGACAAGCTCGGCAACCGCTCCAACGCCTCCTCCGAGGTCGAGTACGACGAGGCGGTGGCCTGGCCGGTGGGCGAGCCGGGGCGCGGCGTGCGGACCATCGTGGAGATGGTCAACATGACCCGGCTGGACTGCGTGCTGGGGTCGGCGGCGGGGATGCGGGCCGGGCTGCGGCAGGCGCTGCACCACACCGCGCACCGGCGCGCCTTCGGCCGCGAGCTGGCGGACCAGCCGCTGATGCGCGCGGTACTGGCGGACCTCGCGGTCGAGTCGGAGGCGGCGACCACACTGGGCATGCGGCTGGCGGCGGCGGTGGACAGGTCGCAGTCCGGTGACGCCGCGGAGGGCGCACTGCGCCGCCTCGCGCTGGCGGCCGGCAAGTACTGGGTCTGCAAGCGCGGCGCGACCCACGCGGCGGAGGCGCTGGAGTGCCTGGGCGGCAACGGGTACGTCGAGGAGTCGGGGATGCCCCGGCTGTACCGGGAGGCCCCGCTGCTCTCCATCTGGGAGGGCTCGGGCAACGTCGCGGCGCTGGACGTGCTGCGCGCGCTGGCCAAGGAACCGGCGGCGCTGGACGCGTACTTCGCCGAGGTGGCGGAGGCGGCCGGCGCGGACGCCCGGCTGGACGCGGCGGTGGCGGACCTGAAGGCGATGCTGCCGGAACTGGCCGACCCGGAGCGGGCGCAGCTGCTGGCCCGCACGCTCGCCGAGCGGCTGACCCTGGTCCTGCAGGGCTCGCTGCTCGTCCGGTACAGCCACCCGGCGGTCGCGGACGCCTTCTGCGCTTCCCGGCTCGCGGGCGCGTGGGGCAACGCCTTCGGCACGCTGCCGGCCGGCGTGGACCTGGGCGCGATCCTGGCCCGTACGCGCACCAAGTCGCCTGCGGACGCGCGCGGATGAGCGCGGTACGGGTCGAGCGGCAGGGGCCGGTCAGCACCGTCGTGCTGTCCCGGCCCGCTGCCCGGAACGCGGTCGATGGCGCCACGGCCCGGCAGCTGGCCGACGCCTTCCGGGAGTTCGAGCGTGACGACGACGCCTCGGTGGCGGTGCTGTGGGGCGAGGGCGGCACGTTCTGCGCGGGCGCCGACCTCAAGGCGATCGGCACGCCGCGCGGCAACAGGGTCGAGCCGGACGGCGACGGGCCGATGGGGCCGACCCGGCTGCGGCTGTCCAAGCCGGTGATCGCGGCGGTCAGCGGGTACGCGGTGGCGGGCGGCCTGGAGCTGGCGCTCTGGTGCGACCTCCGGGTGGCCGAGGAGGACGCGGTCTTCGGGGTCTACTGCCGCCGCTGGGGCGTACCGCTGATCGACGGCGGCACGGTCCGGCTGCCGCGGCTGATCGGCGAGAGCCGGGCGATGGACCTGATCCTCACCGGCCGCCCGGTGCCGGCCGCCGAGGCGCTGGACATCGGGCTGGCCAACCGGGTGGTGCCGAAGGGCCGGGCCAGGGCCGAGGCCGAGGCGCTGGCGGCGGAGATCGCCCGGTTCCCGCAGGGCTGTCTGCGGGGCGACCGGGCGTCGGTGCGAGAGCAGGCGGGGCGCACCGAGGAGGACGCGATGGCCGCCGAACTCCGGTACGGGGTGGCGTCGTTGACGCAGGCGGCCGAGGGTGCGGCTCGGTTTGCCGCGGGGGCGGGGCGGCACGGGGCGAAGGACGGTTAAGGCACCCTCTTCGCTGCGGGGGGCGTCGATGTTGCCGGGGGCGGCGCCGTTTCGCCGTTGCCGGGTGCGGCGCCGTTTCGCCTGCGGCGGGCGGTTACCGCTGCGCGGGGCTTGACGCTACGGTGCCGGGCCTCCGCGGGTGGGGTACCGGACTGCTTCGCTTTACGTCCGGTACCCCACCCGCTCCGGCCCGTCCCCTCCCGTCGGTGGTGGGGGAAAAGACGGGTGGGCGGGGCTGCTTGAACGTGTTCAACTCTGGGTGTACGGTCCGCTGTGTGGATTAGTTGAACACGTTCAAGTGGCGGGGAGTGGCGTGGACATCGTTGTGCGGCTGGTGGTGATGTTGGGCATGGTGGCGGTGATGCCGATGGGGCTCGCGCTGGTCGATGAGCCCGGCGCGGCGCGGCTGCGGGGGATTTGGTGGCTGCCCGCTACGCTCGGCGCGGTGAGCCTGTGGCTGCCGCGCGGACCCGCCGCCACCGCACTCGCCGCCTGCTACGCCGCGGCCACCCTTGCCCTCGCCCTGCTCGCGCCCCGGCGACTGCTGCGCACCCGGTCGCTCGCGCCGCGCGAGATCGCCGTACTCACCGCGCTGGCCACTCCGGCGGTGGCCGGCCTGGCGCTGACCGCCGAGCGGTACGGCACCGAGTTGTTCGGCTTCTCCCTGCGCATGCTGTCGCTGACCGTGCCGCACTTCCACTTCGCGGGGTTCGCCGCCGCGCTGGTGGCGGGGCTGGCCTGCCGGGCCGCCGACACCCCGGCCGCCCGCCTCGCCGCACTCGGCGTCCCGGCCGGCACGCTGCTGGTGCTGGCCGGGTACTTCACCGGCGAGTGGGTGGAGTTCGCGGGTGCCGCGGTGCTCAGCTGCGGGATGTGGCTGGTGGGACTGGCCACCCTGCGGGGCGCGCGGGTCGCCGGCCGCACGACCCGCGCCCTGTCCGCCGTGTCGGCCGCGACGCTCGTGGTGACCATGCTCCTGGCGCTGAGCTGGGCGCTGGGCGAGGCGAGCGGGCTGCCGCACCCGACCCTGACCTGGATGGCGGCGACCCATGGCGTGGGCAACGCGCTGGGCTTCGCCCTGTGCGCCCTGCTCGCCGCGCGCCGCCTGCAGCACTCCACCCGTACCGAGGAGCGTTCATGACCGCCGCACTCAGCTACCCCGAACACGGCGCCACCCAGCACGGCCCGCTGCCCGCCGGGTACCACCACCTGCGGGTGGAGGTCCTCGTCGGCCACGGCCGGGAGGTGCTCGAAAGGGCGGGCGAGGCGATCACGACCTTCCGGATGCACCGGGCCGCCGGGGTGCGCGTCCGGGCGGGCGCGGCGAGCGCCGATCCGGGCGTCCCGGTGGAGACCGGGCTCGGCATCGGCCCGCTGCGCGTCGCCGCGCCCTGCCGGGTGGTGTGGAGCACGTACGACAGCGACCGGATCGGCTTCGGTTACGGGACGCTCGACGGGCACCCCGAGCGCGGTGAGGAGTCCTTCGTCGCGGAGCTGCGCCCCGACGGTTCCGTCTGGTTCACCGTCACCGCCTTCAGCCTGCCGGCGCGGTGGTACACCCGGCTGGCGGGGCCGCTGGTGCCGGTCTTCCAGCGGGCCTACGCGCGGCACTGCGGACGCACGCTGCGACGGCTCGTCGACCCCAGTACGTCCACTCCATGTTCATGACATCTTCACCAACTGACCAGTAGGTCATGAGACAACTCCTGGCATGTGTGAGCTGATTCCGCCGCAGGCGGACATGACCGAGGACCGGTGGCTGCGGAGCGGCACCGTCCCCGGCGGGGACCCGACCAGCCCCGCCGACACCCGCCCCGCTCCCCTGCTGAACCGGCGCACGCTCCTCGGCGGCGCCGTCGCCGGAGCCGCGCTCGCCGCGCTGCCGTACGGAGCGGCCGCGGCGCGGGACCGGGCGGCGGACGGGAAGTACCCCTTCCCCGCGGCCGACAGCGACGGGGAGTTCGCCGTGCTGGTGACCGGCGACGCCGGGACCGGCGAGGAGGGGCAGTACGCGGTGGCCGCGGCAGCGCGCGACCTGATGCGCACCGAACGGATCGGACTGGCCGTCGGGCTGGGCGACAACATCTACGAGAACGGGCCGGAATCCGCCCACGACTCCGAGTTCCAGGACAAGTTCGAGAAGCCCAACACCGGCATGGACGTGCCGTGGCTGATGATCCTGGGCAACCACGACTGCTCGGGGCTGATACCCGGCAGCGGCGGCGACCCCTCGCGCGGGGACCGGGAGGTGGCCTACGCGACGACCTCGAAGCGGTGGTACATGCCCAGCCGCTACTACAGCGTGGCGCTGCCGGCCGGGAGCGGTGGCGAGGGCGCCGCGGGCGATCCGCTCGTGGAGTTCTTCGCGCTGGACACCACCCCGGTCTCCTCCTACGTGGTGCAGACCGACCCCTACTTCCACTGGGACGGCCGCTACATGCGCGAGCAGCGGGCCTGGCTGGAGGGCGCGCTGAAGGCGTCGCGGGCGCGCTGGAAGATCGTGCTCGGCCACCACCCGTACCTCAACAACGGCAAGCACGGCAGCGCCGGTTCCTACGACGGCTTCACCATCGGGCACTACACCAGCGGCATCCACCTCAAGGAGCTGTACGAGGAGGTGGTGTGCGGCCGCGCGGACCTGATCCTGTCCGGCCACGACCACACGCTCCAGATCCTGGAGCCGTCCGCGCGCACCGGCGGCACCCGCCAGGTCGTCTGCGGCGCCGCGTCCAAGACCGGCGACGGCAAGGCGCACTTCAGCAATCCGGCGGCGTGGCAGGACTTCGCGAGCCACGGCTTCATGGTGCTGAAGGTCTCCGCGAAGGGCCTGACGATCGACGCGTACACGGTGGACGTGGCCACCCGTACGGCGAAGCTCGCGCACCGCACGCGGACCGGCACGCCGGTGCACGCGCCGGCCGCCGTGGGGAGCTGAGCCGGCTCACCGTACGGGGATCACCGCCGTCGGGCAGTGCCCGTGCAGCAGGACCGCGTTGGCGACGGAGCCCATCAGGCCGCCCTCGCGCAGCCGGCGGCGGTGCCGGCCGACCACCACCAGGTCGGCGGCGCGGGACGCGGCGACCAGCCGGCCCGCCACATCGCCCTGCGCGACCACCTGGTCCACCGCCACCTCGGGGTAGTGGCGCTCGGTGAAGGGGCGCAGCCGCTCGTCCTGGCGGGCGCCGGCGTGGGCCTCCTCCTCGCCCGAGGTGCGGTGGCCGGGCGGCAGGCTCTCGGGGTCCACGAGCAGCGGGTACGGGCTCGGGTACGCGGTGACCACCCGCAGTTCGGCGGACCTGCGTTCGGCCGCGGCGAAGGCGAAGTCCACCGCCTCGTCGGAGGTCTCCTCGGGGTGCAGGCCGAGCACCACCCGGCCCTGCGCCCCGGCGCCCGGGTCGGCGCGCCGCTCGTCGGGCACGACCACGACCGGGCAGGCGGCCCGCATGGCGGCGGCCCGGCCCGCCGAGCCGAGCAGCAGGCTGGTGAAGCCGCCGCGGCCGCGCGAGCCGAGGACCAGCAGTCTGGCCTGCGCGCTCAGCCGGATCAGCGTCGAGGTGGACGCGCCGTGCGCGGCGAGGTACCGGGTCTCCGGAACGTCGGCGCGGTCGGCCAGATGCTCCTGGACCTCGCGCAGCACGGGGTCGGCGGGGTCGGGAGTCGGGCGCGGACGGGCGTCGCCCAGCGCGCGCGGCATGGGGGTGATGGGCCAGACGTGCACCACGTGCAGCCGGGCCCCGGTGAGCCGGGCCGCTTCGGCCGCCCAGTCCAGCGCCCGGAGGCTGTTCGGCGAGCCGTCGACGCCGGCGATGACGGGCAGGGTGCTGTTCACGGTCTCCTCGATCCGTCGGTCGGGCACCGCCTCCGGTGCCCCGATGTCCTGGGGCCTCTCATGGCCGGTGGGGCGCGGGCACGAGGGGTGACGGCGTGGCGCGCGGTCCGGGACACCCCGCCGTCCTCGGTTCCCATCCTTACCCGATATGACCGTAAGATCCCGGTATGGAGCGGAGCTGGGACGGGCCCGAGGCGGCAGACGGTGCGCGGGCGCCGCGCCGGAGCCGCCGCAGCCTCCTCGGGGGGCGGGAGCGGCCCCACCGGCCGGGCATCGCCCTGCCGGACCTGCTCGCGCTCAACCGGATGGGCTCCTTCGACTGGAACCTGGACAGCGGCGCCTTCGACCTGGACCCCGGCGGCCTGGCCGTCTTCGACCTGCGCCCGGAGGAATTCGACGGGACGCGGCTCTCGCTGCTCCCCCGCGTGCCGCAGGAGGAGGGCTACCGGCTGGACGCCGTCGTCGTGCAGGCGATCCAGCAGGGCCGGCGGTCCTGCGCCGCGTACTTCCGCATCCGCTGCCGGGACGGCACGCCGCGCTGGACGCACGCCCAGGGCCGGATCCTGCGCAACGGCAGCGGACGGCCGTACCGGATGGCCGGGATCGTCCGCGAGGCCACCGCCGAGCTGGCCGACTCCGCGCTGCTGAACATCTCCGACGAGGAGCGCGAGCGGCAGACCAGGCTGGTGCAGTGGACCACCGCCGCACTGTCGCGGGCCCTGTCGGTCGAGGACGTCACCGACGTGCTCACCGCGCCCGGCGGCCCGCTGCGGCTGGGCGCCGACGCGCTGGTCCTCGGCCTGGTCGAGAACGGCGTGTTCGACGTCATCGCGGCCACTCCGCCGCTGGACGACGTGCCGGAGCTGCTGCACATGCCGCTGGACCGGACGCTGCCGCTGTCCGACGCGGCCCTCACCCGGGAACCGTCCTATGTCACCTCCCACGAGGAGCTGTTGCAGCGCTACCCGCGGCTCCGCCCGTACGTGCGGCACATCAGCATCCGCAGCGCCGCCTTCCTGCCGCTGGTCGCGCAGGACAAGGTGATCGGCGCACTCGCGCTGGTCAACACCGAGGCCAAGGTCTACACGGCGGAGGACCGCAACCTGGCGCTGGCGCTGGCCGGCGTCATCGCGCAGTCCCTCCAGCGGGCCACCCTCTTCGACCAGGAGCGGGAGATCGCGACCGGACTGCAGGCCTCGATGCTGCCGCGCCGGATCCCCGGCATCACCGGCGGCGACGTCGCGGTCCGCTACCACGCGGCGCGCACCGGCCGGGACGTCGGCGGCGACTGGTACGACGTCGTACCGCTGCCGCAGGGCCGTACGGGTGTGGTGATCGGCGACGTACAGGGGCACGACACGCACGCGGCGGCCGTCATGGGCCAGCTGCGGATCGCGCTGCGTGCCTTCGCCGGCGAGGGGCATCCGCCGCAGACGGTGCTGGGGCGGGCCTCCCGCTTCCTGGCCGAGCTGGAGACCGAACGGTTCGCGACGTGCACGTACATCCAGGCGGACCTCACCTCGGGGATGCTGCACGTGGCGCGGGCCGGGCACCTGGAACCGCTGCTCGTGGACGGGGAGCGGCACGTGCACTGGCCGACGGTGCGCGGCGGGCTGCCGCTGGGGCTCGCCACCGTCTTCGGCGAGGACCACTACCCGGAGACGCAGCTGTCCCTGGAGCCGGGATCCACGCTGCTGCTGTGCACCGACGGCCTGGTCGAGCAGCCGGGCTCGGACATCCTGACCGGGCTCGAAGCGCTGACCGGCGCCGTGCGGGACGGGCCCGGCGAGCTGGACGAGCTGGCCGACCACCTCTCGGACCTGCTGTGGGAGCGGCCGGGATCGCCGGACGACATGGCGCTGTTGCTGCTGCGGCGGCTGGCCGAGCCGGGCGGCCCGGCGACCCCGCGGATCCGGCTCCACGTCCACCAGGCCGACCCCACGGGCCCGGCCGAGGTCCGTGCCGAGCTGCGGCGGATGCTGGACCAGTGGCGGGCGGGTGAGGTGGCGGGCGACCTCGAACTGGTGGCCACCGAGCTGATCACCAACGCGCTGCGGCACACCGACAGCGGTGCGCTGGTCTCGCTGGAGCTGCGTTCCGGCCCGCCGGACCGGGTGCGGCTGGAGGTCGAGGACCGGTCCAGCCGCTGGCCGCGGCGGCGCACCCCGGGCGAGACCGCGACCACCGGCCGCGGCCTGCTGCTGGTCGAGGCGCTGTCGGACCGGTGGGGCGCGGAGGCCCGGGGCGCGGGCAAGGCGCTGTGGTGCGAGTTCACCGTGCCCGGCCCCGAGGGCCCGTGATCCGTGCCCGGCCCCGAGCGCCCATGCGGTGGCGGTCATCCAGGGCTCAGCCCTTGGCGCCGTACCAGACCGTGGTGATGTTGCAGAACTCCCGGATGCCGTGGTCGCCCAGCTCCCGGCCGTAGCCGGAGCGCTTGGCGCCGCCGAACGGCATGCCCGGGTGCGAGGCGGTCATCCCGTTGAAGAAGACGCCGCCCGCCTGGATGTCGCGCACCAGCCGGTCCTGTTCGGCCGGGTCCTCGGTCCAGGCGTTGGAACTGAGGCCGAAGGGCGTGTCGTTGGCGACGGCGATCGCCTCGTCCAGGTCCGCGGCCCGGAAGAGCGTGGCGACCGGGCCGAACGCCTCCTCGTAGTAGATCTTCATGTCCTTGGTGATGCCGGTGAGCACGGTCGGCCGGTAGAACCAGCCCTGGTCCATGCCCTCGGGCCGTCCGCCGCCGCACAGCACCGAGGCACCGTGCATCGTGGCGTCGTCGACCAGCTGCTCCAGGTCGGCGCGGCCCTGCTCGCTGGAGAGCGGGCCGACGTCCGTCCCGTCCGCCATCGGGTCGCCGACCTCCAGCGCCGCCATCTTCTCGGCGAAGAGGGCGGCGAACTCGTCGTAGACGTCGGTGTGGACGATGAAGCGCTTGGCGGCGATGCAGGACTGTCCGTTGTTCTGCACCCGGGCGGTGACGGCGGTGGCCGCCGCCTTCTCCAGGTCGGCCGAGGGCAGCACGATGTACGGGTCGCTGCCGCCCAGTTCGAGCACCGTCTTCTTGATCTCGTCGGCGGCGATGGCGGCGACGGAGCGACCCGCGGGCTCGCTGCCGGTCAGCGTCGCGGCGGCCACCCGGGGGTCGCGCAGGATCATCTCGACCGAGCCGGACCCGATGAGCAGCGTCTGGAAGGCGCCTTCGGGGAAGCCCGCGCGGCGGAAGAGCTCTTCGATGTACAGCGCGGTCTGCGGGACGTTCGAGGCGTGCTTGAGCAGGCCGACGTTGCCCGCCATCAGCGCGGGCGCGGCGAAGCGGATCACCTGCCAGAGCGGGAAGTTCCACGGCATCACCGCGAGCACCGGGCCCAGCGGGCGGTAGCGCACGTAGGCGCGGGCCCCGCCGGAGTCCTTGATGTCGGCGGCCCGCGGGTGCTCGTCGGCGAGCAGCGCCTCGGCGTGGTCGGCGTACCAGCGCATGGTCTTCACGCACTTGGCGGCCTCCGCGCGGGCCTGGGCCAGCGGCTTGCCCATCTCGGTGGTCATGGTGCGGGCGACGTCGTCGGCGTCGGCCTCCAGCAGGTCGGCCGCCTTGCGCAGCAGGGCGGCGCGCCGGTCGAAGCCGGTGGTGCGGTACTCCTGCCAGGCCTGGTCGGCGCGGACCAGGCGGTCCTCGATCTCGCCTTCGTTGAGCGCGTCGAACGTCTTGAGGGTCTCGCCGGTGGCCGGATTCACCGTGGCGATGGCCATGGGAAGCACCTCTCCTTCTGTCCTTCTGATGGTGCGGGTGCGGGCGGCCGCAGGGCCGTACGGGGTGCGTACGGCCACGGGGCCGTACGCACGGGTTCCCGTTACGGGCAGGTCAATCCCGCCGGGTCAGCCCAGCGGGCTCGGCTGCGGCGACGGCTCCGGTACCGGGTCCGGGCTCGGGCCGGGCGGCCGCGGCACGGGGGACGGTTCGGGGGTGGGCGGTACGGGGTCGGGCGGGCCCGGCACGGGGTCCGGGACCGGTCCCGGGCCCGGGTTGGGCGGTGTCGGGCCGCCGGGGTCGTGAGCGCGCGCGAGGTGCGGCTGCCGTTCCACGGAAGACCTCCTGGATCTCACGGTGCGGTGCGTACCGCGGGTGATCCGCCCGCGGCGGTGGTTCTTCTCGCCCCCGTACCCGAGTCTGGCCCGGCTATCGCTGCCGCGCGCGGCGGAATCGGATGGGCAGCGGGCGCGGAAAAGACCCGTGCGCGGGGGCGCGGGCGGGGCGGCCGCGCCCTACAGTGCCGTCATGAAGCCTTCGTTCCTGGCACTGGCGGCCGGTGCGGCCGCGCTCGCGCTGGCCGCCACGGCCGGCTCAGGACCGGCCGCCGCGTCCCCCGGGCCCCCTGCGGCGGAGCGGACCGGGGCGCCGCTGCCCGCCCGGATGGCGGACACCGGCGGCGGCAGTCAGCTGATCACGGCGGTGGCGCCGAAGACGTCCGCCACCCACGGCCGGCTGGTCTGGTGGGAGAAGCGGCACGGCCACTGGGAGCGGGCGGGCTCGGCGCCGGCCCGGTTCGGCTCGAAGGGCGTGACCGAGGGCAGCACTCGCGAGCAGGGCACGAACACCACTCCCACGGGCCTGTACGACCTGCCGTACGGCTTCGGGATCAGCGCGGCCCCGCCCGGTACCGAGGTCGACTACCGCCCGGTGCACGACGACTCCTGGTGGTGCGAGGACAACGCCTCCACCGCGTACAACCGCTGGGCCGAGCCGCTGCCCGCAGACTGCGCGGCGAAGGAGTCGGAGCGGCTGGCGGACTACCCGACGCAGTACGACCGGGCGCTGGTCATCGGCTTCAACTACGACGAGCCGGTGCGCGGCCGGGGCGCCGGGATCTTCCTGCACGTCAACGGGAAGGGCGCGACGGCGGGCTGCGTCTCGGTGCCGGCCGACGCCATGGCCCGCATCCTGGCCTGGGCGGACCCGGACCGGCGGCCGCACATCGCGATCGGGACCAGGTCGGGCGAGACCGCGATCACCCGGTACTGAGCGGCCGCGCGGCGGCTCAGGGCTGCGGGTCCCGGGCGTCGTAGCGGGCGAAGGCGGGGCGGCCCAGGCCGAGCAGCGTCACCACGACGACGCAGGCCAGGCCGCCGCCGACCACGGCGACGGCCGGGGTGGCGAGGTCGGCGGCGGAGCCGGCGAGGAAGTCGCCGAGCCGCGGGCCGCCCGCGACCACGACGATGAAGACGCCCTGGAGCCGGCCGCGCATCTGATCCGGGGTGGCGGCCTGCAGCATCGTGGAGCGGAAGACCATCGAGACGGTGTCGGCACAGCCCGCGACCGCCAGGAAGACCAGGCCGAGCCAGAGGTTGCGGGTGAGGCCGAAGACGGCGACGGCGGCGCCCCAGGCGGCCACGGAGAGCAGGATCGCCAGGCCGTGCCGCCGGATGACGCCGAGCCAGCCGGAGAACAGCCCGCCCAGGACGGCGCCGACGGCGGGCGCGGCGACCAGCAGCCCGACGGTCCTGGCGTCGCCGCCGAACCAGAGCGCGGCGACGGCCGGGAAGAGGGCGCGCGGCTGGGCCAGCACCATCGCGGCCAGGTCCGCGAAGAAGGTCATCCGCAGGTTGGGGCGGGTGGCCAGGAACCGCAGGCCGTCCAGGACGGAGGCCCGCTTCGGCCGGGCGCCGTCCGGGCCCGCCTCGTGGTCCGGGCGCATCGAGGGCAGCCGCCACATGGCGTACAGGGAGGCGGTGAAGGCGACGACGTCGATGAGGTACGCGGCCTGGTAGCCCCACCAGCCGACGATGAGGCCGCCCAGCATCGGGCCGCCCATCAGGCCGAGGTTGCTGGTGAGGGAGTTCAGCGCGTTGGCGGCCGGCAGCTGCTCGGTGGGCAGCAGGCGGGGGATCATCGACGAGCGGGCCGGCGAGTTCATCGCGAAGCAGACGGCCTGGAGGGCGACGACGGCGTACAGCAGCCAGACCTGCCGGACGTGGAAGAGGGCGGCGCCGGCCAGTACGACGGACATCGTGGTGGCGCCCAGCGCGCTGAACAGGCCCAGGGTGCGGCGGTCGACGGTGTCGGCGATGGCGCCGCCGTACAGGCCGAAGACGACCAGCGGGACGAGCGAGCAGAGGCCGACCAGCCCGACGGAGAACGTCGAGTGGGTGATGTCGTAGACCTGGAGCGAGACCGCGAGCGCGGTCATCTGCTGCCCCACCCAGGAGACGGTGTTGCCGGTCCACAGGCGGCGGTAGTGGACGGAGGTGCGCAGCGGGGTGAGGTCGGCGAATATGCGCGAGCGCAGGCCGGTGGGAGCGGTCTCAGTGGGCACGCGGCAGTAAAGCACGCGGAGCGCGGCATGTATGTGGCGGGGGCCACCTTCACGCCTTACAGGCTGTAGACGACAGCCATTCGTGCGGACCGCCGCCCGATCCGCCTCCCCGGCATCACGGACACAGGAACTCGCACCACACGCTCTTGCCGTTGCCCCGCGGGGTCACGCCCCAGACGTCCGCCAGCCGGTCGACCAGCAGCAGGCCGCGCCCGTGCACCCGGCTGTCGGCCGGCTCCTCGCGGTGCGGCAGCACGCTGGAGCGGTCGGCGACCTCCAGCCGGAGCCGCCGCTCCCCGCTCCTGGGCAGCGCGAGCGAGACCAGGGCGGCCCCGTCGGTGTGCAGCAGCGCGTTGGTGATCAGCTCGTCGGCGACCAGCTCGATCTCCTCGGCACGCCCGGGCGCGCCCCAGCCGCGGACCGCGTCCCGGATCATGTGCCGGGCCTCGGCGAGCGCGTCGGCGTCCCCGGGGGCGACCTGCCGGCGGACCGTGCCGTGGTGGTCCGGCGGGGCCGTGCCGCTGCGGCGGAGCAGCAGCAGCGCCATGTCGTCCTCGCCGTCACCGCTGAGGGAGAGCCTGCACAGCAGGTCGGCGAGTTGCTGGACGTCCTGCGGCCCGGTGCGCACCGCCCGGGCCAGCCGGGCCATCCCGTCGTCCAGGTCGGCGCCGGGCCGCTCGACCAGGCCGTCGGTGCACAGCACCAGCGTCTCGCCGGGCGCGAGGTGCACGGTGGTGACGGGGTAGTCCAGCTGCCCGAACTCGGCGGACAGGCCGAGCGGCAGCCCGCCCGGCACGGACAGCCGGCGGCAGATCCCCTCGGCGTGCCGCACCAGCGGATCGACATGGCCGGCCCGGACGATCTGCAGCGCGCCGGTGGTCAGGTCGATGTCGGCGTAGGTACAGGTGGCGAAGCGCTCGGGGTCCAGTTCGTGCAGGAAGCCGGAGGCGCGGGCCATGACGGTGGCGGGCGCGTGACCCTCGGCGGCGTACGCGCGCAGGACGATGCGCAGCTGGCCCATGAGGGTGGCGGCCTGGGTGTCGTGGCCCTGGACGTCCCCGATGACGACGGCGACCCTGCCTCCGCCGGAGGGGAGTCCTCCGGGCAGCTGGATGACGTCGTACCAGTCGCCGCCGATGTCCTGGCCCAGCTGCGCCGTGCGGTAGCGCACCGCGATGCGGGCGCCGGGGACGCCGGGGATGCGGCGCGGCAGCATGGCGCGCTGGAGCGCCTCGGCGAGGTCGTGCTCCTGGTCGAAGAGCATCGCGCGGGCCAGGCTCTGCGCGATGCTGCTGCCGAGCGCCACGAGGATGCTGCGTTCGTGCGTGCTGAACTCGCACTCCTCCCGGTAGAAGAGGCCGATGACGCCGATGGGGCGGGCCTGCGCGATCAGCGGGAGGTAGGCGGCCGAGCCGACGTTCAGGGGCTGGACGTGCGGCCAGAGCCGTGGGTAGCAGGAGGCGAACTCCGCGCGGGAGCGGACGAAGCGCGGCGTGAGGGTGCGCACGACCTCACTCATCGGGAACTCGTCCGCCACTCGGGTGAACCGGTGCTCCGGGACGAAGCTCCCGGCCTGCCCCTCGGAGACGAGCTGGATGCGGCCGGCCTCCACCAGCCCCAGGATGACGTTCTCCACGCCCAGCCGGCTCAGCCCCTGGTCGTCGCCGAGGACGGCGATGACGTCGCGGACGCTCCGGGCGTGCGCGAGGGCCGCGGTGGTGCGCTCCACGACGGAGGTGTGCCCGCGGCGCCGGGCGCCCGGGGTCACCGGGCTCGCGGTGCGGGAGAGCTCCAGCTCCTGGCGGGCGTCGCGGACGATGCCGACGATTCGGTGCGGCCGTCCGCTGTCGTCCCGGTAGATCGTGCCGTGGGTGTGGATCCAGCGCAGCGTGCCGTCGTGGCGCCGGACGCGGAAGTAGGCGCCGTACGACTCGCTGCCGTCCTTGATGGCCTGCGCGACCAGGGAGTCCAGCCGGGCGGCCTCGGCGGGCGGGACCCGGCGGGAGAGCGAGGTGGGACGGCCGTCGTACTCGTCGGCGCGCAGGTCGAAGATCCGCAGCGCGGCGGCGTCCATGTGCAGCCGGCCGCGCTCCAGGTCCCAGTCGAAGCCGCCCATCCCGTTCAGCGCCAGGATGCGGTCCGGCGGGGCGGGCCACTCCTCCGGCGGCGACACGGGAGGGGACTGCGCGCCCCGTTCGGCCATGTCGCCACTTTCCCACATTTCCACCCCTTAGGGGATGTCTGCGCACCTGGCCGGACCCACCGGACACCGAATCTGACTTTCTCATCAGTCAGCGCTCATCACGCGCCACTTACCCGCCCAGAGCCTAGGGTTTTCCCGAGAATCGACGCATCGGGTGTTGCGGTGATCTCATCACGCTGCTACGGTCCCGGACCATGCAGGAAGACCCCGGCACCCGGCTCGCCGACGAGAACGGCGACCTCACGGACCGCGTCAAAAAGGTGATCGACGGCATCGGCTGCAGCCACCGTGAGTTCGCCCGGCGCATCGTGATGGACCCCTCGAAGCTCTCCCGGTCCCTCGGCGGGACCCGCCGCTTCACCATCGCCGAAATCGTCCGCATCGCCGAGATCGGCGGCGTGGACACGGGCTGGCTGCTGGGTTCCCGGGCCGGGACGCCCGCACCACCGGAGGACGGGGCGGCACCCGCCCTCCCCGAAGGCGGCCGGCCACTGCAGATCGTCCGCGAGACGGTGCGCCTGATCGCCGAGCACGGCTTCCACTCCGTACGTGTCGCCGACATCGCGGCGGCCTGCGGGACGAGCACCGCCGCGATCCACTACCACTTCCCCGGCCGGGACGACCTCCTGGAGGCCGCCGTCCGCTGGTGCATGGACGAGGACACCGCGCGCCGCGCGCAGGGCCTGGCCGGAGCCGCCGACGCGCGCGAGGAGATGCTGCACCTCATCGCGCTGCAGACCCCGCGCACGGAGCAGCAGCGCCGGCAGTGGCTGGTCTGGCTGGACATGTGGGCCCAGGCGGCCCGCTCCACCGAGGTCGGGCGGCTGCACGACCACTACTACCGGCAGTGGCGGACCACCGTCGCCGACGTCGTGCGGCGCGGCGTCGAACAGGGCGTGTTCCGCCCCGTCGACGTGGAGTTCACCGCGCTGCGGCTGACCGCGCTGATCGACGGCCTGGCCACCCAGGTACTGGCCACAGCGCCCGGCAGCACCACCCCGGACAGCATGCACGCCGCGCTGACCGCCTTCGTGGACGACGAGCTGACCGCCTCGTAAGGCACCCCCGGACGACCGTCCGCCCACGATCGTGCGCGGGCAGGCGTGGCCGACGCCTGCCCGCGCACCCCCACTCCTCCCCTGCCGTCATACCTGACGGTCCGTCACCCACCCACCCGCAGAAGGGACTCCCGTCATGAACGACGAGGTCATCATCACCTGTGCGCTGACCGGCGCGGGCGACACCGTACGCCGCTCCCCGCACGTCCCCGTGACGCCGGAGCAGATCGCCACGTCCGCCGTGGAGGCGGCGGAGGCGGGCGCCGCCGTGGTGCACATCCACGTCCGCGACCCCGAGACCGGCGACCCCTCGCGCGACCCGAAGCTGTACGCCGAGGTCGTCGAGCGCATCAAGGAGACCGGCACCGACGTCGTCATCAACCTGACCGCCGGCATGGGCGGCGACCTGGTGCTCGACCCCGACCAGCCGCTGGAGAAGGGCGCCCAGCCGGGTACCGACCTGGTCGGCGGCCTGGACCGGCTGCCGCACGTCGAGGACCTGCTCCCCGACATCTGCACCCTGGACTGCGGCTCGCTGAACTTCGGCGACAACCTCTACATCTCCACCCCCGAGATGCTCCGCAAGGGCGCCAAGCGCATCCAGGAGCTGGGCGTCCGCCCCGAGCTGGAGATCTTCGACACCGGCCAGCTGTGGTTCGCCAAGCAGCTGCGCGCCGAGGGCCTGCTCGACGACCCGACCGTCTTCCAGCTGTGCATGGACATCCCGTGGGGCGCCCCGGCCGACCCGGGCGTGCTGCAGTCGATGGTCAACATGCTGCCGGAGAACGCGGAGTGGGCGAGCTTCGCGCTCGGCCGCATGCAGATGCCGTGGGTCGCCCAGTCCATCCTGCTCGGCGGCAACGTCCGCGTGGGCCTGGAGGACAACCTGTACCTCTCCAAGGGCGTGAAGGCCACCAACGCGCAGCTCGTCGAGCGCGCCGTGACCATCACCGAGTCCCTCGGCGCCAAGGTCGCCACCCCCGACCAGGCCCGCGCCCGCATGGGCCTGAAGCCCCGCGCCTGACTCCCGCCTCCCGTACGCCCGTTCCCACCCCCAGGAGAGCCCTCCCCATGTCCTCCCCCGCTCCGCTCGCCCCCGAAGACGTCACCAAGGTCGCCTGCATAGGCGCCGGCGTGATCGGCGGCGGCTGGGTCGCCCACTTCCTCGCCCGCGGTTACGACGTGACCGCCTGGGACCCGGCCGACGACGCCGAGGAGAAGCTGCGCCGCCTGGTCTCCGCCGCCTGGCCCGCCCTTGAGCAGATGGGGCTCGCCGAAGGCGCCTCGCAGGACCGCCTCACCGTCGCGCCCACCCTCGCCGAGGCCGTCGCCGACGCCGACTTCGTGCAGGAGAGCGCCCCGGAGAAGCTGGAGCTGAAGCGCTCGCTGCTGGCCGAGCTGACCGACGCCACCCGCGACGGCGTGGTCATCGCCTCCTCCACCTCCGGCTACCCGATGTCGGACATGCACTCCGACGCCGCCGACAACGGCCGTCTCGTCGTCGGCCACCCCTTCAACCCGCCGTACCTGATCCCGCTCGTCGAGGTCGTCGGCGGCGAGAAGACCGACAGCGCCGCCGTCGAGTGGGCCTCCCGCTTCTACGACATCGCGGGCAAGTCCGTGATCACCATGGACCGCGAGCTGCCCGGCTTCATCGCCAACCGGCTCCAGGAGGCCCTGTGGCGCGAGGCGCTGCACATGGTCGCCAACGGTGAGGCGAGCGTGCAGGACATCGACGACTCGATCACCGAGGGCCCGGGCCTGCGCTGGGCGTTCATGGGTCCGCTGCTGACCTTCGCGCTGGCCGGCGGCGAGGGCGGCATGGGCCACATGCTCGACCACTTCGGCCCGTCCCTGAAGTCCCCGTGGACCCGCCTGGAGGCCCCCGAGCTGACCCGCGAGCTGCGGGACGCCATGGTCGACGGCTGCGAGGCCGAGGCGGGCGAGCGGACGTACGCGGACCTGGTGGCCGAGCGCGACCAGGGCGTCATCAACGTGCTGCGCGCAACCGGCCGGCTCGGCGGGGCCAAGTGACGGCGGCCGCCGGCGCGCTGCCGCTCTTCCGGCAGACCGTCAAGGACGAGTGGATCGACTACAACGGTCACCTCAGTGAGGCGTACTACGTCCTGGTCTTCGGCTTCGCCACCGATGCGCTGATGGCGGAGACGGGGCTGGGCCCGGAGTACCGCGAGGCGACCGGCTGCTCGCTGTACACGGTCGAGGCGCACGTCCGCTACCTCCGCGAGGTCGACCGCGACGCCGAACTGGCCGTACGTACCACCGTGCTGGGCGCGGACACCAAGAAGGCCCGCTTCCTGCACGAGATGTACGTCGCCGACGCGGCGGGCGAACCGGCCGGCGAACCGGTCGCCACGGAGGAACTCTTCGCCCTCCACGTCGACCAGGCCACCGGCCGCTCGGCACCGCTGCCCGACGCGGTGCGCGACCGCCTCACGTCCCTGACCGCCCCGGCCCCGGAGTGGGCGGGGCGGGGCATCCGGGAGGTCTGACAGCGGTGCGGGTCCGGATGTTCCGGGCCCGCACCGTCCGTGGGTGACATCCTGGAGGGGACCGTCCCTCGTCCGGGAGGACCACTGATGACCACAGGCCACCGCATCACCGTCGAGCGGAGCGACACCCATGTCCGCGTGGTGCACGGCGGGGAAGTGATCGCCGACAGCACCCGGCCGCTGGTGCTGCGCGAGACCGGGTATCCGGCCCGCTACTACCTGCCGCCGCAGGACGTCCGTACCGACCGCCTCGTCCCCTCCGGGACCACGACCCACTGCCCCTTCAAGGGCGACGCGTCCTACTGGTCCCTGCCGGACGCTCCCGAGGACGCCGTGTGGGCGTACCCGGAGCCCAAGGAGGCCGTGGCGGAGATCAAGGACCACTACTGCTTCTACGAGACAGAGGTCGTCGACGGCTGATGAGCACGCGGAGCCACGACGAAGGCGGCGACCCGGCCTGCTGGCTGGACCGGGTCTGCGACGCGTGCGGCCGGATCCGGGAGGACCCGGCCGCCGCGTGCCCGCACTGCGCGGCGGAGGCGGCCGACGGCGGCACCGGGAACGGCGCGGCGGCGGCCCCGCGCGGCGCCGGGACGCCCCGGCGCCGGGACCGGGACACCGAGGGTCGGGCGCGCAACGCCCGGCCGCGGGACGGCCTGGGCCGCCCGCTGCCGTACGGCTCCCCCGGCGTCGCCCGGCAGCCGGAGGGCGTCGTACGGGAGCCGGCGGAGTCGCTGGCGGAGGCGCAGCGGTTGCTGGACGACGGGATGCCGTTCCACGCCCACGAGGTGCTGGAGGACGCGTGGAAGTCCGGGCCGCCGGAGGAGCGCGAGCTGTGGCGCGGGCTCGCCCAGCTGGCCGTCGGGCTCACCCACGCGGCCCGCGGCAACGTCACGGGCGCCGGCACGCTGCTGACCCGCGGCGCCGCAGCGCTCGGGCCGTACGCGGACTCGGCACCGCACGGCATCGACGTCGCCGGGCTCGTCCGCTGGGCGGGTGACCTGGCCGGATCGCTGCGGGGCCCGGTCCCGGCCGCCGCCCACGCGCCCCGGCTGCGCGCCGCGGCGGACCGCTGAAGCCCGGGAGCCGCACCGGCTCCCGGGTCCGGGGACAGCGCCTCAGCCCGCCTTGAAGCCCCAGTTCAGGAGGGCGGCAGCCTCCTTGTAGACCGCGTTCTTCCTGTTCTTGGGGTCGAGGACGGTGACCACGAGGGTGCGTCCGTCGCGTTTGGCTGCGGCGATGAGGGTGTTGCCCGCCTTGCTGGTGTAGCCGTTCTTCACGCCGATGATGCCGGGGTAGCGCTTCACACCGCTCGTGCCGGACAGCATCCGGTTGGTGTTCACTATGGCGCGCGCACCCTTGGCGCCGCCGGGGAAGGTGGCCCGTACGGTGCCGCAGTACCGCGCGAAGTCGGCGTTCTGCAGGCCCTTGCGGGCGAAGAGGGCGAGATCGCTCGCCGAGGAGACCTGCCCGGCCGCGTCGTAGCCGTCCGGTGTCTTCACGGTCGTGTCGTCGGCGCCGAGCGTGCGGGCCTTGGCCTGCATCTCCTTGGCGGTGGCCTGCCAGCCGCCGTTCATGTTCGCCAGGACGTGCACCGCGTCGTTGCCGGAGCGGAGGAAGACGCCCCGCCACAGGTCGGCGACCGTATAGCGCTGCCCCTTCTTGATGCCGACGAGGCTGCTGCCCTCGCCCACGCCCTTGAGGTCGGCGGCGGTGACCGTGCGGACCATGTCGGCGGGGAACTTCGGCAGGACGGTGAGCGCGAAGAGCGTCTTCAGGGTGCTGGCCGGGGCCAGCTGGCGATGCTGCTGTTTCGAGCCCACCACCCGGCCGGTCGTGGCATCGGTGACCGCCCAGGCCTTGGCGCTGATGCCGGCCGGGGCCGCCGCCGCGGGCCGCCGGGGGCTGAAGGACGGCAGGAAGGACCCGGGCAGGACGGGTTCGGGCCAGGCCGCCGTATGGGGCGCGGAACGTTCGGGGAGTGCCCTGCCCTGTGTCGTCGGCGCGGCATGCGCGGGGGCGGGGAGTGCGAGAAGGGCGCCCGCCACGGCTATGGCCGTCAGGGTGCCCGTGGTCCTGGTCGAAGCGGTGTCGGTTCCCATGGAACCACGCTAGGGAAACAAGCGGTCACGCGCAGTACCTGATGCGCCAGACGGCTCACGTGTCGCAGCGGAAGGCCCGCCCGGTGCGACGGGGGATGCACACCGGGCGGGCTCAGAACCTTTCTACCGCATGCCGGAACGGTTATGCAGGAAAAGCCTGTTCGAGTCGCTGTTACCAGGCGACGGGGAGCGACATCAAGCCACGCGCTCGGATGGACCTGCGCCACCGCAACTCCGTGCTCGCAACGGTCAGGCGAAGCCCTGGGAAACGCTGAATCACGGCGTTGAGGGCCGTCTGCGTCTCCATTCTGGCGAGCGGAGCGCCGAGGCAGTAATGGATGCCGTGACCGAGCGCGAGATGGCCGAAAATATCGCGGTGCGGATCGAGTGTCGCGGGCTCGGGGAACCGTTCCGGGTCACGGTTGGCGGACGCCAGCGAGAGCAGCACACTCTCCCCGGCGGGAATCCGCACACCACCGATCTCCACGTCCTCGACCGGGAAGCGGCGGATGGCCAGCGGCGCCGGGCCGTCGTACCGCGCGAACTCCTCCACGGCCGCGGGCAGCAGCCCGGGATCGGCACGCAACTCCGCCAGCACGTCCGGGTGGTCGAGCAGTGCGAGGACGGCGTTGCCGATGAGGTGGACGGTGTTCTCGTAGCCCGCGAAGAGGATGAGGAACGCGAGCGAGGTCAGCTCGTCCTCGCTGAGCCGGTCCCCCGCCACCCCGCCGTCGGAATCCGCCTCGTCGCGCACGGCGATCAGGTCGGAGAGCAGGTCGTCCCCCGGCTCGGCGCGCTTGGTGGCGATCAGCCCGGTGAAGAAGCGCAGCATGGCACCGATCGCCTCCTTCATCGCCTCGGGCCGGGACGGGTCGGGCGTGATGAGCGCGTCGGTCCAGGAGCGGAAGTCGTGCCGGTCGGTCTCCGGTACCCCCAGCAGGTCGCAGATGACGATGATCGGCAGCGGGCCCGCGAAGTCGGCGATCAGGTCGGCGGTGCCCTTGGGCTCGACGGCGTCCAGCAGGTCCTGCGCGACCTTCGCCACGGGAGCGCGCAGCTTCTCGACGCGGCCGGGCGTGAACGCCTTCACCACCAGGCGGCGGACGCGGGTGTGGTCCGGCGGGTCCATGTTCAGCAGGTTGGCGTCCAGGGCCGGCGGCAGGGAGAAACCCCGGTAACCGTTCGAGCTGTTGCGCTTGTCCAGTGCGAGCCGGGGGTCGGCCAGACCGCTGCGGACGTCGGCGTAGCGGGTGACGAGCCAGGCGGGCTGCCCGTCGGGACCGGTGATCCGGTGCACCGGACCGGCCTCCCGCAGCCCCTCGTACGCCGCGTACGGGTCGTCCAGCAGCATCGTCGGGTCGAGGGGGTCCGGGCGGTCGGATGTGGGGGTCTTCTGCATGGATCCCGACCTTATGGGGTGCCGGCCGGTCGCCCCCACCCGGGGCGGGGCCCGTCTTCGGCAGCGGACAGAGCACAGGGCGGCCCCGGGGCCGAAGCCCCGTGCCGCCCTGTGCCGTAGGCGGTTCGGACCCCCGTACCGAGCCACCTTGTCTGTGGTGCGCCTCGCGGCGCTATGCCCCCCGCTCCTGCACGGTGCTGCGTTGTTGCAACTCGGCGAGGACCGTCTCGGCCAGGGACGAGCGGTAGACGTCCGCGACCAGTGCCAGGTGTTCGTACTCCGCGGCCGGCGCCATGTCGGTGGTGACGACGACGGATTCGGCGTACGGCTCCGGGAGCCGGCCGGCCTGCCGGTTGTCCAGGCCCCTGCGCAGCGCCACCGCCTCGGCCACCGCGGCCAGTTGCGCCGCCTCGATGCCCACCGCGCGGGCCCGCTCGCGGGCGAAGTCCACGGCGTCGGCCTCGACGTACCGGCGGATGCCGCGCTGTACGTCGCGGATCTCCGCCATCTGGCGGTTGGCCCGCCACTCCAGGTCGGCGAAGGGCCAGCCGCCCGGCCGCGAGCCCTCCATCGTCACCTCCGGGGCGTGCGCGGTGGCCTCGCGCCACAGGGGCGAGAGGCGGCGCAGCCGGCGCCAGGCGGAGGCGCGGGGACCGGCGGCGGGCAGCGCGAACCCGATGAGGACGAGGATCGCGGCGACCGAAGCGCTCAGCGGGGCCACGCCGTTGGAGAGCCACAGCGCCGGGCTGCCGGCCCAGGAGAGCGCGAAGCCGATGAGCTTGCAGGCGCAGTACAGCAGGCCCAGCCAGCAGCCGGCGGCCAGCACGCGCAGGCCGCGGGCCAGCCAGGACGGGCCGACCTTGGTGGCGTAGCGCGGGCAGAGGGTGCCGAGCCCGGCCAGGCTGGCGCCGAAGATGGCCAGGTACAGCATCAGGAAGACCATGACGCCGGGCGCGTCGGTGTACGCGGTGCTGAAGTCCCGCGGGTGCTCCACGGAGTCCGGGCGGCCGACGGCGAAGCCGGTGACGGCCACCGCCCACGCCACCACGACGAGCCCGAGGACCGTACGGGTGCGGCCGCGGGCCCGGCGGCGGGCCGCCTCGTCCTCGCCGCCGGTCCAGCGCAGCAGCAGCACCAGGGCGCCGGCCGCGAAGACCACGACGGAGGAGTACAGGAAGACCATGGCGAGGTTGGCGACGCCGGTGAACCGGTCGAAGGCGCGGTACAGGCTCGGCGCCGAGAACAGGAACACCGTGGCGACGCCCGCCGTCATCAGGGACGTCAGGCCCAGGTCGGCGTTGGCGCGGTCGCGCAGCCAGGCGCGGAACTTGTAGCCCGCGAGCCCCCAGGCGACGGCCGCGAAGCAGAGATAGACCACGTCAAACACGCGGCGGCCCTCCGTCCTCGGAGCCGGTCCCCCGGTCCTCCGGGCCGCTGTCCCGGGCGCCGTCCAGCTCGCGGCGGATGTGCTTGAGCGCCGGGCCCAGCGCGGCGGCGATCTCGGCCGCGTCACCGCTGAGCGGCGGATCGTCCTTGGCGGTGGCGGGCACCAGGTGCGCCATGAGGAGCGTGCCGAGGACCTCGGTCTCGCGCTCGGTGGCGTCGTCGTAGCAGTGGTGGCGCGCGAAGCGGGCGGTCAGGCCCATCCGCCGGGCGGCCGTGGCGACGTCCATGGTGGGCGTCCAGACCTTCAGCGCGTTCTCGGTGACGGTGGGGTCCTGCTCGTGGCCGAGGAGGAGGTGGCTCAGCTCGTGGAGGACGATGTGGGTCTGGTGCCAGGGCGAGGTCTGCCGCTCGTAGAAGACCCACCAGCCGTCGTCGGTGCCCGCTGTCATGCCGGAGACCACGCCGCCCAGGCTCATCGGCGCGATGCGCACGGGACGCCCCACGCGCCGTGCCACGACCTCGCACAGGCCGGTCAGGTCGGTCGCGGCGGGCAGCGCCAGCTCCTGGACGAGCTGCTTGCACCTCCGGCGTATGCGCCGTACCCGCATGGCCGTACCGTCCTCGAATCCCGTCCGCCGCCAGGCGACGAAGAGCTGCTCGTCAGTGGCCGGCATGCGGTTCCTCACCGCTGGTCGCCGGCGGGTCCGGCGGCAGGTCCATCTGCTGCCGGAACTGGGAGATGATCGTCGTGAGACTGTCCTGCACCTCGGGCGGCAGACCGACCGAGCGCAGCGCGATGGTCCGCACCCGCTGGTCGCGCATGGCCGCGAGGAAGCTCAGTTCCTCCTCCACCCGGTCGGCCTGCGGCTGGGAGAGGTCCCCCACCAGATAGCCGACCGGCACCGCGAAGAACTTGGCGAGCGCGCGCAGCACTTCGTGGCTGGGGTTGGTGCGCCTGCCCTTGCGGAGCATGGACAGGTACTGCTCGGAGAGCGTCACGTCACCGTACTCGGCGCCCTCGCTGATCTCCTCGGCGACGTAGGCGTTGGTGTACGGCGCGCCGGGCGGGTGCATATGGGCGAAGAGGTGGTTCAGCCGCTCGGCGAGCGGGCTGTGCTCGCTCTTCGGCGTACCGTCGCCTCCTCGCGCCATGTCCGTGCCCCATCCCTGTCTGTCCTGGTCCCAGCAGCGGCCGAACGACGCGCGCACCCAACGGACAGTTGAGTCGCGCGCTCTCCGCTGCGCTCATCCTTTCATGAGCGGAACGACACGCACCAGTCCACCTACGGACAGTCACCTCTTCCCGGTGCGTGCGTGCATCAACTCGTGGTTGAGAAGGTTCCCCGGATACGGACGGTGTCGAGAAATCCGCCGACGGCCCGCGCGAACCCTGCGGGGTCGTCGGCGTGCAGCCAGTGCCCGCAGCCGGGGAACTCGGTGAGTGCGGTGTGCGGCCGGGCAGCGGCCATCCACTCCGCGGTGGCCCGCGTCAGCAGGAAGCTCTCGCCCGCCCTGAGCAGCAGGGCCGGCTGCCGGGAGGCGGCCCACCGGGCGCAGAAGTCGCCGGTGAAGGCGCGTTGCGAGGCCATCATGCCGTCCGTGTCGAAGAGCAGCCCCCAGCCGTCCTCGAACTCCGCCGCGCTGTCCAGGAAGTAGCCGGCGTCCGGGATGCCCCGCGCCTCGATGGCGGCGCGCAGGGCCGCGCGCGAGGGAGTGCGGCGCGGCCACCGCGACACGTCCAGGACGGGCCGCGTCTCGGGCTCGTGGTTGCGTACGGTCATGTCCGCCACGACGAGGGCCCGCACGAGGTCGGGGTGGCGTTCGGCGAGCAGGAAGGCGACGGCGCCGCCCATGGAGTGGCCGAGTACGGCCGCGGGGCCGGCGTCCAGGGCGCGCAGGAGGGCCGCCGCGTCCGCCACGTACGCGTCCGGGGTGTAGGGGCCGCCGTGGTCGGAGAGTCCGTGCAGCGCGAGCAGGACGGGGCCCGGACCGCCGGAGTCGAGGCAGGCGAAGCGGCGGCCGCGCAGGCGGACGAAGGACTCGGGGGCGGGCACGGCGGGGCCTTCCTCGTGGGCGTCGGACGTACGGACGTCCACGAGCATCCCAGCCGGCCCGCCGCCCTTCCTACCGCGCGGGCAGCGGCGCGGTGACGGGCACCCCCGCCGCGGCGTCCCCCGCCGTCTCGTCGTGGTTCGGGCGGCGCAGGAGCAGCAGCATGCAGCCCATGGTCAGGGCGACCTGGAAGACCGCGTAGACGATGACCGCGGTGATCGAGCCGGTCCAGTTCAGCAGCGACTGGCCGATGATCGGGGTGGTGCCGCCCAGCAGCGTGCCGCACAGCTGGTAGCAGAGCGAGATGCCGGTGTACCGCAGGTGCGCGGGGAAGCGGCTGGCGAGCATGCCGGCCAGCGCCGCGTAGTACAGGCAGTGCGGGACGGTGGCGACCGCGACGCCGAACATCGCCAGGCCGTGGTTCTCGGTGCCGATGAGGAGGAACATCACCGGCATCAGGAACAGTTCGGGGATCAGCATCAGGCAGACGGCGCGCGACCAGCTCTTCATCCGCGTGGCGAGGACCGCGCCGAAGGGCTGCACGATGATCTGGGTGATGTTGGCGACCAGGATGATCGTGAGGAAGGAGCTGCGGTCGAAGTCCAGGGCGCTGGTCGCCCAGGACAGCGCGAAGGTGGACTTGAAGTACGTGGCCGACAGGCCGATGGTGCAGGCGCCGATACCCAGGACGATCAGCATCGGGTGGCTGCGCAGCACCTCGGTCAGCGGCAGCTTCGCGACCTCCTTCTTCTCGATCAGCTTCGCCATCGCCGGGGATTCGGCGACCTTCAGCCGGACGAAGAGGCCGACCATGACCAGCAGCGCGGAGGCGAGGAACGGCACCCGCCAGCCCCAGGAGGTGAAGGCGTCGTCGGGCAGCCGGCTGATGGCCAGGAAGGACAGGGTGCTGAGGGTGTTGCCGACGGGCGAGCCCTGCTGCGCGAAGGCCCCGTACAGCACGGACTTGCCCTTGGGCGCCGACTCGGAGGCGATCAGGACGGAGCCGCCCCACTCGCCGCCCAGGCCGATGCCCTGGATCATGCGTATCGCCACGAGCAGGACCGGCGCCGCGACGCCGATGGAGGCGTAGCCGGGCAGCAGCCCGATGGCCGTGGTGGACACGCCCATCATCAGCAGGGTGATGACGAGGGTCTTCTTGCGGCCGAGCCGGTCACCGTAGTGCCCGAAGACGATGCCGCCGAGCGGCCGGGCCAGGAAGCCGACCCAGAAGGTCGCGAAGGCGACCAGCGTGCCGAGGGCGCCGTCCAGTTCGGGGAAGAAGACCTTGTCGAAGACGAGGGCCGACGCGGTGCCGTAGATGTAGAAGTCGAACCACTCGATGGTGGAGCCGATGAAGGCGCCGATCCCGGCGCGGTTGGCGGCTCTGGTGCGGTCGCGTGCGGTGGGCGCGGTGGGCGCACTCATACGGACTCCCTGGGCGTCTTTGAGCAGGGGAAGGGGACACCATGGGCACCGCGTCGTCCCGAGCGGCGCCCCTGGGTGGTACGGGTGGTGCGCGATGTACTTGTACGGGTGCGGAGGAACTCCGTGACGGAGGGGCTCCGTACGCGGGATCAGCCGGGTGTCAGGCGATCCGCTCGAAGACGGCCGCGAGTCCCTGGCCGCCGCCGATGCACATGGTCTCCAGGCCGTAGCGGGCCTCGCGGCGCTTCATCTCGCGGGCGAGGGTGGCCAGGATGCGGGTGCCGGTGGCGCCGACGGGATGGCCGAGGGAGACGCCGGAGCCGTTGACGTTGAGCCGCTCGTGGTCGGCCTCGCCGAGGCCCAGCTCCTTGGTGCAGGCCAGCACCTGTGCGGCGAACGCCTCGTTCAGCTCGATGAGGTCCATCTCGGCAAGCTTCAGGCCCGCCTTGTCCAGCGCCGAGCGGGTGGCGCCGACCGGGCCGAGACCCATGGTCTCCGGGGCGCAGCCGGTCCGCGCGAAGGAGACGAGCCGCACGATCGGGGCGAGGCCCAGCCGCTCGGCGGTGGCGGCGCTGGTGACCAGGCAGGCAGCGGCGGCGTCGTTCTGGCCGCTGGCGTTGCCCGCGGTGACGGTGGCCTCGGGGTCCTGCCTGCCCATGATCGGCTTGAGCTTGGCCAGCTGCTCGGCGGTGGTCTCCGGGCGCGGGTGCTCGTCGGCGGAGACGACGGTGTCACCCTTCCGGCCGCGCACGGTGACCGGCACGATCTCCTCGTCGAAGAGGCCCGCCTCGATGGCGCGTCCGGCCCGCTGCTGCGAGCGGAGCGCCAGCGCGTCCTGATCGGCGCGGCTGATGCCGTACCGGCGGCGCAGGTTCTCGGCGGTCTCGATCATGCCGCCGGGGATCGGGTGGTTGGCCCCGCCCGCGGTCACCCGGCCGCGGGTGAGGGAGTCGTGCAGGGTGAGGTTCGGGCCCTTGATGCCCCAGCGGCCGTCGTGGGTGTAGTACGGCGCCGCGCTCATCACGTCCACGCCGCCGGCGATCACCACGTCGCTGAAGCCCGCCTTGATCTGCATCGCGGCGTCCAGCACGGCCTGCAGGCCGGAACCGCAGCGGCGGTCGACCTGCACGCCGGTGACGGTGTCGGGCAGGCCGGCGTCCAGGGCGGCCACCCGGCCGATGGCCGGCGCGTCGGAGGTGGGCCAGGCGTGGCCGAGGATCACTTCGTCGACCTTCTCGGGCGCGACGCCGGTCCGGCGGACGATCTCGCCGATCAGCAGGGCGGCCAGGGCGGCGGGGCGCTGTCCGGCCAGCGCGCCGCCGAACTTGCCGATCGGGGTGCGCAGCGGTTCGCAGAGGACGATTTCTGTGGGCTCGGACATGCCACGGCCTTTCCTGGTGGGCGCTTCCCGGTGACTTTTCCACCCGAGTACTGAGCCGGTCCAATATCCAATTCGGCCAGGATTCGGACGCCAGCCTTATCAATCCGAGATCGCCGCAGGTCAGGAGCGAACCGGAGCCTTCCCTTCAGGCGTGGGCAGCGCTTCCTCGGCCACCGCGAGGACGGTACGCAGGGCCGCCGAGGGGTTGTCCGGACGCCAGGCCAGCGCGGCCTGCAGCCGGATCGGCGGGCCCGCCAGCGGCCGGTAGACCAGCCCGGTCTGCTGGATGTGCTGGCAGGAGGTGACGGTGAGGGTGACGCCCACGCCCGCGGCGACCAGCGCCAGGATCGTGTACGAGTCGGGCGCCTCCTGCACCACCCGCGGGTTGAACCCGGCGTCCTCGCACGCCCGGACGGTGGCGTCCCGGACCGTGGACCCGGCGTTGGCGGGAAAGCTGACGAACGGCTCGTCGGCCAGCGCGGCGATGGGGATGCGCCGGCGGCGGGCCAGCGGGTGGTCCGAGGGCAGCGCGCAGACCAGCTCCTCCTCGTCGATCACCCGGGTCGTGACGCCCGCCTGGGTGACCGGGAGGCGGACGAAGCCGAGGTCGAGCGAGCCGTCGGCGACCCCGGCCAGCGCGACGTTGGCGTACGTCTGGCCCTTCATCACCAGCTCCAGCGCCGGGTGCGCGGCCCGCACGGCGCGCGTGAGCAGCGGCAGCGTCTCGTGCGTGGAGGCACCGGCGAAACCGATGGTGACCCGGCCGTACTCACCGCGCCCGGCGGCCTTGGCGGCGCGGGTCGCGGTGTCCAGGTCGGCGAGGACCGTGCGTACGGGATCAAGGAAGGACTGGCCCGCGCTGGTGAGCCGGACCGAGCGGGTGTTGCGCTCGAAGAGCTGGACGCCCAGCTCCTTCTCCAGCTGGCGGATCTGCTGGCTGAGCGGCGGCTGCGCCATCTGCAGGCGCTTGGCGGCCCGCCCGAAGTGCAGCTCCTCGGCCACCGCGACAAAGGCGGTGAGATGCCGCAGCTCCATACCGTTCCGTCCGTTCCCGCGAGCCGACTATTTCCTTTCCGATATCAGTCTGACCTTAATTCGGTATTGGACGGAGATCAATGGCCGGTGAAACGGTAAGCGGGACCGGATCCACACCCCGCACGCCGAGGAGCACCGTGGACAAGACCATGACGATGCGGGAGGCCGTCTCCTCCTTCGTCCATGACGGGGACACCGTCTCCCTCGAAGGCTTC
Organism: Streptomyces sp. NPDC050806; assembly: GCF_055586425.1. Classification (NCBI taxonomy): domain Bacteria; kingdom Bacillati; phylum Actinomycetota; class Actinomycetes; order Kitasatosporales; family Streptomycetaceae; genus Streptomyces; species Streptomyces sp. NPDC050806. The sequence goes on from NZ_JBVJIF010000004.1 coordinate 680,527, forward strand.
ACGCACCTCATCCCCACCGCCGCCGGGCACGAGATCATCCGGCAGGGCCGCCGGGACCTCACCGTCGTCCGGATGACCGCGGACATCGTCGTGGACCAGATGCTCGCCGCCGGCTGCGTGTCCCGGCTGGTCTCCTCGTTCGTCGGCAACTCCTCGGCCGGTTCGCTGGGTGAGCTGCGGCGCCGGGTGGAGAAGGCCGATCCGGAGCCGCTGGACTTCGAGGAGTACAGCCACTACGGCATGATCTGCCGCTACCTCGCGGGCGCCCAGCGGCTGCCGTTCCACCCGCTGCGCTCGTACGGCGGCAGCGACCTGCCCTCCGTCAACGAGGGCCTGCGCAAGGTCACTTCGCCCTACCCGGGCCCGGACGGCGAACCGGAGCAGGTGTACGTCGTGCCGCCGGTCAACCCGGACGTGACGATCATTCACGCGCAGCGCGCCGACCGCAGCGGCAACACCCAGATCTGGGGCCTGACCGGCGTCCAGGCGGAGGCGGTCTACGCGGCGGACAAGGCGGTCGTGGTCGTCGAGGAGATCGTCGAGGACGAGGTCGTCCGCTCCGACCCCAACCGCACGGTGATCCCCTCGCACGCGGTGGACGCGGTGGTGGCCTGCCCGCGCGGCGCCCACCCGTCCTTCGCGCAGGGCTACTACGACCGGGACAACGCCTTCTACCGCGCCTGGTCCGGCATCAGCAAGGACCCCGACCGGCTCCAGGACTGGCTGAAGGAGTGGGTGTACGGCACCGCGGACCACGCGGAGTACGTCAGCAAGCTCGGCGAGGAGTTCTGGGACTCCCTCGCCGTCGGCGAGGCGCTGAGCCTGCCGGTCAACTACGGGAGGCGACTGGGATGACGGACCTGACCACCACTACCGGCGTGACGTCGTCGGAGCTGCTCGCCGTCGTCGCCTCGCGTGAACTGGCGGCGCGCCGCACGGTGTTCGCCGGCATCGGGCTGCCCACGCTCGCCGCCTCGCTCGCGCACCTCACGGTCGCCCCGCGGCTGGAGATCGTGTACGAGTCCGGGGTGTGCGGCGCGCACCCCTCGCACCTGCCCGAGACGATCGCCGACGCGGTGCTGATCACCGGCGCCGAGGCGGTCCTCTCGATGCCCGCGCTCTTCGGGTACGTCCTCCAGGGCGGCCATATCGACGTGGGGTTCCTCGGTGCCGCGCAGATCGACAAGTGGGGCAACCTCAACACCTCCGTCATCGGTGACTGGGACGCGCCGAAGGTGCGGCTGCCCGGATCCGGCGGCGCGATCGAGGTGATGGCCAACTCCCGCGAGGTGTTCGTGGTGATGCGCCGCCACGACCCGCGCTCGTTCACCGAGGAGCTGGACTTCTGCACCACGCCGGGCCCCGACCGCGCACTCGAAGAGGGTGTGCGCCCGCTCGGCACGGGCGTCACCCGGGTCATCACCGAGCTGGGCATCCTGGCCCGTACGGGCGTCGGGCAGGAACTGACGCTGGTGGCCGTGCACCCGGGCGTGACGGTGGACCAGGTACGCGAGAACACCGGCTGGGACCTCGCGGTCGCCGACACGGTGGAGACGGTCCGCCCGCCCGGCGCGGATGAACTGCGGCTGCTGCGCGAGGATGTCGACCCGGGGCGGGTCTATCTGCGCTGAGGGCCTGTGGACAACCCACTGTGGACAACCCGCGGGTTGTCAGTGAGTGGGAGTAACGTCACGAGGAGTGTGGTGGAGGCGGGGGAGGGGGTCTCGGCCACGGGGCTCTCTTCGTGGGGACGGGACTTTCCTTGTGGGGAGAGGGAGGGGCCCTGCCAGGGGATCGAGGAACGGCCCCGCCAAGGGATCGAGGAACGGCCCCGCCAAGGAACCGAGGAACGGCCCCGCCAAGGAATCGAAGAGCGGCCCCCCGCCAAGGAACCAATCCAGCAGCGCCCCCGCCCAAGAACCAAGGGAGTATCCAACATGCGAATCAGGATCGTGGGCGCCGGCGTGATGGGCCGCGGCATCGCCCAGTGGGCCGCCACCGCCGGGCACACCGTCGAGCTGGCCGACATCCGTACGGAGGCGGTCGGCGCGGCCGTCGACTTCGTGCGGGGCATGCTCGACCGGGCCGCCGCCAAGGGCCGGATCACGGAAGGCGAAGCGGCGGACACGCTCGCCCGCATCGTGCCGCTGGACTCCCCCTGGGCGCCCGGTGACGACGTCGAGCTGGTCATCGAGGCGGCCCGGGAGGACCTGGACACCAAGGCCGAGGTCTTCGGCAAGCTGGCCGAGGCACTCCCCGCGTCCACGGTCTTCGCGACCAACACCTCCTCCCTGTCCGTCACCGCGATCGGCGCCACGCTGGCGGATCCGTCGCGCCTGGCGGGCCTGCATTTCTTCAACCCCGTACCGTTGATGAGGATCGTGGAGGTGGTGCCGGGCGCGGCGACCCGGCCGGAGATCCCGGAGCTGCTCACCGGGCTGGTGACCGGCACCGGCCACCGTGCCGTGGTGGTCGCCGACACCCCCGGGTTCCTCGTCAACCACGCCGGGCGCGGCCTGGCCACCGAGGCGCTGGCGCTGCTGGAGGAGAACGTCGCCGACGTGCCCGGCATCGACCGTGTCGCGCGGGACGTGCTCGGCCTGAAGATGGGCCCGTTCGAGCTGATGGACCTCACCGGGCTCGACGTGACCGCCGCGGTCATCGACACGATCTGGCACGGCTTCCGCCACTCCGACCGGCTCCGCCCGTCCTTCCTCACCCCCAACCGGGTGACCGCGGGGCTGCACGGCCGCAAGACGGGCCGGGGCTGGTACGCGTACGGCCCCGAGGACCCGACGCCGGCCGCCGTCCCCGAACCGCCCGTCACCGGCGACGCCAAGCGGCCCGTACGGGTGGCGGGCACGGGCCCCGGCACGGAGGCGCTGCGCTCGGCGCTCGCCGCGTCCGGAGCGGTGCTCGACGAGGCCGAACGCCCGGGCGACGACTCGCTGGTCCTGGTCGCCACCTGGGGCACGACGGTCGCCGAAGCGGTGGCGGGGCTGGGCCTGCCCCCGGCCCGCACCCTGGGCGTCGACCCGCTGTCCCTCGCCACCCGGCGCCGGGTGCTGGCCGCCACGCCGGCCACCGACCCGGAGGTGGCGGGCGACGCCCGTGCGGTCCTCGCGGCGGCGGGCGGCGACGCGGAACCGTACGCGGTGACCGTCGTACGGGACGCCGCGGGTTCCGTGGCGCAGCGGCTGCTCGCCTCGATCGTGTCGGTCGCGGCGTCCATCGCGGAGCGCGGCCTCGCGGCACCGGCCGACATCGACCTCGCCGTCACCACCGGTCTGGGCTATCCGCACGGGCCGCTGGCCTGGGGCGACACCATCGGCGCTCCCCGGCTGCTCGCGCTTCAGCAGGCGCTGCACCGCACGACGGGCGATCCGCGGTACCGCCCCACCCGCTGGCTCACCGAGCGCGCCCAGCTGGGGATGTCCCTCACCGACCCGGGCAACAGCCCGTTCCCGCAGGCCGGCTGAGCCTGCCGCAGGCCCGGAGCCTGCCTCCGACCCGGCCGCGGCGCACCGCTGATCATGCCCTGACTGCCCGGTGCGCCGCGGCCGCGCACGCCACGGCGCACCCAGCACCCAGCACTCATTGTCATGCACTCGCCACTCAACTCCCGTCAATGTCCCGCAGAGAGCACCTGACCAGCAAGGACAAGACCCGCCCCGGGTTCCTCTTTCCCCGCCCGGCCGTTGTACTGGCGCCATGGACAACGACTGGTACGTGGACGACCGTTGCACCGACTGCGATGTCGCGAGGCAGCTCGCGCCCGGCCTGATCGACCGGGTCGGCCGGCGGTCCAAGGTGGTACGCCAGCCGCGCGACGCGGCGGAGGACCGGGCGGTGCACGCCGCCGCCTTCGCCTGCCCGACCCGCTCCGTACGCCCCGCCTCCGGGCGCCTCGATCCCGCGCTCGACCCGTTCCCGCTGGCCCTCGACGCGGCCGTCTCGCTCTGCGGCCACAACTCGCGGCAGACCGCCGGCGCCAACTCCTACCTGGTACGCCGCCCGGCGGGAAACCTCGTGCTGGTGGACACCCCGCGCTGGAGCGAGGTGCTCGCCGCGAAGTACGCGGCGCTCGGCCCGGTCACCGACGTCCTGCTCACCCACCGGGACCACGCGGCACACGGCCGCCAGTACGCGGATTACTTCGGCGCCCGGCTCTGGATCCACGAGGGTGACCTGGACGCGGCGCCCGACGCCGACCGGGTGCTGCGCGGCACGGAGCGCGTGGAGATCGGCCCGGGGCTGGTCGCGCACCCGCTGCCCGGCCACACGCGGGGCAGCGTGCTGTACGTCGCCGACGAGCGGTACTGCTTCAGCGGGGACAGCTTCTACTGGTCCCGCACGACGGGAGACGTCGAGGTGGCCGAGAGCGTCACCTGGTACTCCATCGAGGAGCTGGCCGCCTCCCTGGCACGTACCGCGGGGCAGCTGCGCTTCGAGTGGCTGCTGCCCGGCCACGGCGACCGCAAGCACCTGCCGGCGGACCGGATGGCGGAGCGGCTGCGCGGCCTTGTGGCGCGTACGCGGCGACTGACGCCCCGGCCGGTCGACTTCACCGCGATGCGCTGGTGACACCGGCCGCGCACGCGGCCCCTCCCCCTCGTGAGACGTCCTGACCGACTTTCGTCGTGCGGGACCGTTGCGCGATCACGGTGCGGTGACCAATCATGACCGGCGAGTGATCTTCAGGTCCCGCTGAACGGAGGGTGCCGATGGCTGTCGGGGACGACAGCGCGGCCGTCGAGCTGCGCGGCGTCACGATGACGTACCAGGGCGCCGAGGGCGACTACACGGCCGTACGGGAGGTGGATCTGACGGTGGCGCCGGGGCGGTTCGTCTCGGTGGTCGGGCCCACGGGGTGCGGCAAGTCCACGGTGCTCAACGCGGTGGCCGGGCTGCGCGAGCCGTCCGCCGGGCAGGTCCGTATCGGCGGCGAACCGCTGCACGGCCTGAACCGCGGGGCCGGATACATGTTCCAGCAGGACGCCCTGCTGCCCTGGAAGACCGTCGTGCAGAACGTGGCGTTCGGCCTCGAACTGTCCGGCGTGGACAAGGCCGAACGCCTGGCGCGGGCCCACGAGTGGGTCCGCCGCGTGGGCCTGACCGGCTTCGAGAACGCCTACCCGCACCAGCTCTCCGGCGGCATGCGCAAACGCACCGCCGTCGCCCAGACCTGGATCGGCGATCCGGACATCCTGCTGATGGACGAGCCGTTCGGCGCGCTGGACGTGCAGACCCGGCAGGTCATGGAGAACGAGCTGCTGGCGCTGTGGACCGACAGCGGCAAGACGGTCCTCTTCGTCACCCACGACCTGGAGGAGGCGGTGTCGCTGTCGGACGAGGTGGTGCTGCTGTCGGCCGGTCCCGGCAGCGGCGTCGTCGGCCGGTACCCGGTCGACCTGCCCCGGCCGCGCGACCTTCTCGACATCAGGACCACGCCGCGCTTCACCGAGCTGTACGGCGCGATCTGGGCGGACTTGAGGAACGAGGTGATGAGGACCTATGAGCGCGCTTCCCACGGGACCGCGGGCGCCGGAGCTGTCCAGGACGCCGGCTGACGCCACGTCGCCACGGCCTGCCGGGCCCCCGCGCCGCCGCCGGACCGGCCCGTCCCGGCCCGCCGTGCTCGCGGCCCAGCTCGGCCTGGCCGTCCTGCTCGTCGCGGGCTGGGAGCTGGGCGCCCGTACCGGCGTCGTGGACCCGTTCTTCTTCAGCTCCCCCGCCGCCGTGGCCGGCCGCATCGGCAAGTGGCTGGGCAGCGGCGAGATCTACGGGCATCTGCTCACCACACTGCTGGAGGCGGCGCTCGCGCTGGTCATCGGCGGCGTACTGGGCCTGGGCATCGGCTTCCTGCTGGCCCGCGCCCGCACCCTGGCCGCCGTCCTCGACCCGTACATCAAGGTGCTCAACGCGCTGCCGCGGGTCGTCCTGGCACCGATCTTCCTGCTCTGGTTCGGGCTCGGCATCTGGTCGAAGGTCGCCTTCGGCGTGACGCTGGTCTTCTTCATCGTCTTCTTCAACACCTACCAGGGCGTACGGGAAGTGGACCGGGTACTGGTCGACAACGCCCGGATGCTGGGCGCGAAGGAGAGCCAGCTGATCCGGCACGTGCTGCTGCCCAGCGCCATGTCGTGGATCTTCTCCAGCCTGCACACCAGCGTCGGCTTCGCGATCGTCGGCGCGGTGGTCGGCGAGTACCTCGGCGCGTCCGAAGGCATGGGCTACCTGATCGCGCAGGCGGAGGGGACGTTCGACACGACCGGGGTGTTCGCCGGGATGGTCGTGCTCTCCGCCGTGGTCGTCGTCATCGACCTCCTCGTCAACCGCGTCGAACGCCGTCTGCTGCGCTGGCAGCCCGCCCGCGAGCGCGGCCACGCCTGACCCGTCCCCCTTCCTCCAGGAGAGTTCATGGCGCACCATCCCGCCCGTCGCCCCCTGCGCAGCGCCGTGGCCGCGGCTGCCTGCCTCGCCACGCTCGCGGCCGTCTCGGGCTGCTCGTCCGGTGGCGGGGGCGACGCGGTCCGCATCGGCGTCGGCGGCCAGCCGCTGCTGGTCTACCTGCCCACCACGCTCGCCCAGCAGCTGGGCTACTACAAGGAGGCGGGCGTCCAGGTACGGCTGGAGGACCTGCAGGGCGGTTCGAAGGCGCTGCAGGCGATGCAGGGCGGCAGTGTGGACGTGGTGAGCGGCTACTACGACCACACGATCCAGATGCAGGCCAAGCACCGGGACGTGGTCTCGTTCGTCAACATGCTGCGCTACCCCTCGCTGGTGCTGGCCGTCTCCCCCGGGGCGAGCAAGAAGATCGACTCGGTCGAGGACCTCAAGGGCGCGAAGGTCGGCGTGACCGCGCCCGGTTCGTCGACCGACTTCTTCCTCAAGAAGCTGCTCACCGACCACGGCATGAAGGCCGACGCGGCGAGCGTGCAGGGAATCGGGGGCGACTCCACGGCGGTCGCGGCGATGGAGCAGGGCCGGGTGGACGCGGCCGTCATGCTCGACCCGGCGGTCTCCCAGCTCCAGAAGCGGGTGGGCGCGGAGAAGGTGAAGCTGCTCACCGACACGCGTACCGAGAAGGGCGTCCAGGAGGACTTCGGGGTCTCGACCTACCCCGCCGCCGTCCTCTACTCCGACCGCGACTGGCTGGAGGACCATCCCGACCAGGCCGGCAAGCTGGCGAAGGCGGTCCTCAAGGCGCTGAAGTACATCGACACCCACTCCGCCAAGGAGATCGCGGCGAAGATGCCGCGCCAGTACGCCGGTGACGATCCTGCGGTCTACGAGAAGGCCATCGCGCAGGCGAAGGACGCGTACGCCAAGGACGGCCGGATCCGGGCCGACGGCGCGGCGGCGGTGCACAAGGTGCTGTCCGCCTTCACGCCGGAGATCGCGAAGGCGGACGTCGACCTGGAGAAGACCTACACGAACGCGTATGTGAAGTAGGGCGGTCCGGGGTGCTCCCGTACGAGGGCACCCCGGCCTCCGGTCAGTCCTGCGCCGCCGCGTCCTGCAGCTCGCGCACCTTGGCGAGGAAGTCGCCGATGAACGGGTCACCGATCTTGACCGCGCCGTGCGGGCGGGTCTCCTCCGGGTCGGAGGTGATCCTGCCTGCGGCGCTCGCGTCGGCGTCCATGGCGGCACGTTCCTTCGCGGCCCCCGCCGTGTCGCCGTCCTGCACGGCGGTCAGCGCGGCGAGGCCGTGCCGCATCGCCGAGCCCCACAGCGCCGTGGCGTCCAGCCAGCGGTCGGCGTCGTGCAGGAACAGCTCGTCGGACACCCCGGAGCGGATCACCCGCGGCGCACGGGCGATGCCGTCGACCGTCGGGCGCAGCTTCGCCACCGCCGCCTCCGGGTCGCTGTCGTACGCCTTCCAGAACGCCGCCAGCCGGGCGCTGAGCACCGGGGCCTGCGGCTGCCACGGCGTCGGCGTGGAGCCGGGCGCGAGGTGGTTGAGGTCGACGAAGGTCTGTACGGCGTCGGCGGTCCCCGGGTCGCCGCCCGCGAGGTGCAGCGCGGACTGCCGGGCCGAGCGCCGCACGTCGTAACCGCGGTCGTTCCAGGCGAAGTCGGCGATGGTGAAGACGGCGAGCTTGCTGGCCGCCTCCTGGTTCATCGGGTTGGAGACGACGCCGCTGAGGTGGTCGGAGAGGCCGGCCTCGCGCTTGTCGTACGGGGCGAGCAGCAGCCGGCCCGCGGTCTTGTCGAAGTCGTTGACCGGGTAGTTGTCCCAGACGAAGACCTTGCGGCCGAACAGCTCGGCTGCCTTGGCGGCCTGGTCGTTGGTGATCTCCGACGGCACCACCTCGGTGCCGGTCCACATCACCTCGATGTCCTTGTCGAGCGCCGAGCGGAGCTTCTGCTTGTACGCGGTGTCGGTCAGGTCGCCGTACTCGGTCGGCACCATCTGGAGCGGGTTGGTGCCCTCGTGGGTGGCGATGAAGGCGCGCTGGACCTCGTTGAGCAGGCCGACCTGGGCCTCGGCGGCGGGCTCGCGGCCCGGCGCGCCGAACTTCTTCTCGTCCCCCGCGCAGTTCCACTTCGTGTAGCTGATGTCGTCCAGCGGCACGGAGAAGGAGCGGACGCCCAGGCCGTACAGCGACTCCAGCTTGGCGATGAGCGCCTTGACGTCGGCCGGGTCGGAGTAGCAGATGGAGTTGCCGGGCGAGACGGCGAAGGTGAAGCGGACGTGGTGGGCGGTCGCGCGCTGCACCAGGGCGCCCAGCTCGTCGAGCTTGTCGGCGGGGTAGGGATCACGCCACTTCTCGCGGTGGTACGGGTCGTCCTTGGGCGCGTAGACGTAGGTGTTGGACTTGACCTCGCCGAGGAAGTCCATCTGGTCCAGGCGCTCTTCATGGGTCCACGGGGAGCCGTAGAAGCCCTCGATGGAGCCGCGCAGCGGCATGGCCGGGAAGTCGGAGACCGAGGCGCCGGCGATCCGGCCCTCGGCGATCAGGCCGCGCAGGGTCTGCACGGCGTAGTACTGGCCGGCGGCGTCGGTGCCGCCTAGGGCGACGGTGGCCTGCCGCGACCGGTGGTCGGCGACGCGCAGCGCGTACCCCTCGGCGTGGTCCGGTACGTCGGTGCCGCGCAGCGCCGCCGCGACGTCCGCGCGTGCGGCCGGGCCGAGCAGCACGGTGAGTGCGGCGTGGCGGTCGGCACGGGTGCTGACATCGATGTCATGCACGCCGTGCGCGCGCAGTGTCTTGAGGAGCAGCCGGCGCGCGGCCTCGTCGGTGTCCTTCCCGACGACGACCTGGACGCGGCCGCCGAGCGGGACGTCGGCCGAGACCCGGGTCATGTGCTGCGGGGTCGGCGAGATCACCGGGAGCGGCCGCTCGTGGCCGGCTTCCGGTGCCGCGCCGCCCGGTGGCGCGGCACCGAGCGTGGCGGCGGCGAGCAGCACGGCGAGCGAGCCGGTGAGCGATCTGGCGAAGACGGTCACGTGGCCTCCGGAGGTGTGGCGGACTGCGAGTGCGCGGCCGGTCCATGAAGGGAAGCGGAGCCGGTGCCTGGAACCGTCCGCAAGCCTCCGACATGCGGGAACGGACGTCAATGCCGCCTCGCCGGTCGGGACTTGGACTTTTCTGCGCCCGTTTCGTCCTGGTGCACACGCACCACATCCGCATGTACGGTGCATCCGCTCCACGGTCGAGCCCACCGAACGGCGAGGAGGACGCATGCGCACCCGTCCACGTACCGGCAAGCTCCTGACCCGCCCCTGGACCCTGCCGGTACTGGCCGCCGCCGCGGTGGCCGCCGGGCTGCTGACCACCGTGCCGTACGGAACCACGGGCGGCGGGCGCGGGGACGGCGACGCCTCGGCCGGGCCCGCCGCCGGGCGCCTCGCGGCGGCCGGGGCACCGCAGGGCAAGGCGCGGCCCGACGCCCGGCACGTGGTGCTCGCGGTGCACGGCGGCGCCGGCACCGCGCTGCAGCGCGACGAGACCTCGCCCGAGCGGGAGAAGGCGTACCGGGACGGCCTCGCGGACGCGGTACGGGCGGGCAAGAAGGTGCTGGACCGGGGCGGCGACAGCGTCTCGGCGGTCGAGGCCGCGGTCCGGTCGCTGGAGGACAACCCGCTGTTCAACGCGGGCAAGGGCGCCGTCTTCACCGCGGACGCCGGGCACGAACTGGACGCGTCGGTCATGCGCGGCTCGGACCTGGCGGCGGGCGCGGTCGCCGGGGTGCGCCACGTCCGCAATCCGATCTCCGCCGCCCGCCTGGTCATGGAGAAGTCGCCGCACGTGCTGCTGGCGGGCGAGGGCGCCGACGACTTCGCGGCCCGCAACGGCCTGGCGACGGTGACGCAGGACTACTACTGGACGCAGGCCCGCTGGGACGCCCTGATGGCGGCCAAGAAGAAGGCCGGCGGGGACCATTCGGCCGCCGGCGCCCGCTCCTCGGCGGCCCTCGCGGACGAGCAGGCGAAGGGCACCGTGGGCGCGGTCGCGCGGGACGGTCGGCGCAACCTGGCCGCCGCCACCTCCACCGGCGGAATGACCAACAAGATGTCCGGGCGGATCGGCGACTCCCCCGTGGTCGGCGCCGGTACGTACGCCAAGAACGGCACCGTCGCGGCCAGCGCCACCGGCGACGGCGAGATCTTCCTCCGCGGCGCCGCGACAGCGACGATCTCGAACCTCATGGAGTTCGGCGGCAAGGACGTGGCAGCGGCGGCGTACGAAGTGCTGGTGAAGCGGCTGCCGAAGCTCGGGGGCGACGGCGGGGTGATCGCGCTCGACGGCAAGGGCACCTTCGACGCGCCGCACAGCAGCGAGGGCATGCTGCACGCCTACCTCACCGAGGACGGCACGATCGTGACGAAGATCTTCCCGGACGAGACCCCGCCGAACACCTGATCCGTCCGGGTACGGCAGGAAAGACCTGGTCGCACGGCGCGTGTGAGGTCCATAGGATCAATGGCATGTCCGACACGCCGCACTTCCGTCCGTCCGGCCGCCGGGAGCCGACCGCATGACCGCGCCGCACCGCGACGCCTGGCTCGACGTCACCTCCGGCGTCGCCGGGGACATGCTGCTCGGCGCGCTCATCGACGCCGGAGCCGCGCCGGAGGCCGTGCAGCACGCGATCGACGCGGTGATCCCCGGCGCCGTACGGCTGACCCGGTCGGCCGTCACCCGCGCCGGGCTGCGCGCCACCAGGGTCTGCGTCGAACCGCTCGCCGAGGACCATCCGCACCGGACCTGGCGCGCCATCAGGGGCCGGATCGAGGAGGCCGGGCTGCCGGGCCGGGTCGGCGACCGTGCGCTGGCGGTCTTCGGGCGGCTCGCGACGGCGGAGGCCCGCGTGCACGGCGTACCGGTCGAGGAGGTGCACTTCCACGAGGTCGGCGCCTGGGACTCGATAGCGGACGTGGTCGGGGTCTGTGCCGCGCTGCACGAACTGGACATCGACGGGATCACCGCGAGCCCGGCCGCCCTGGGCTCCGGCCGGGTCCGCACTGCCCACGGCGACCTGCCGGTGCCGGTGCCCGCCGTGCTCGAACTGGCGGCGGGCTGGGAGGTGGTGGGCGGCGGCGCCGGCGAGCTGGCCACGCCGACCGGCATGGCGCTGGTGACCGCGCTGGCCACGGAGTGCGGCGAACTGCCGCGGCTGCGGGCCGAGGCGACCGGGGTGGGCGCGGGCACGCGGGACACCCCGGGCCGCCCGAACGTGGTACGCGTGGTGATCGGTACCCCCGCGGCCGCGGCGGCCGGCACGGACGAGGAGACGTCCGCCACCGTCCTGGAGGCCAACGTCGACGACCTGGACCCGCGCCTGTGGCCCGGCGTCCTCGCCTCACTGCTGGCGGCCGGCGCCTCGGACGCCTGGCTGGTACCGATCCTCATGAAGAAGGGCCGCCCTGCGCACACGCTGCGGGTACTGGCCCCACGACAGCGGGCGGACGCGCTGCGCGACCTGATCTTCCGCGAGACCAGCACCATCGGGGTGCGCGAGTCGGCCGTACGGAAGACCGCGCTGCAACGCACGTGGGTACGCGTCACCGTGGCGGACGGCGCCGAGCTGCCGGTCAAGGTCGCGCACCGCGGCGGAGTGATCGTCCGGGCCACCCCCGAGTTCGACGACGTGGCCACCCTCGCCGCCGACCGCGGCCTCCCCGCGGCCACCCTCCTTGACGCCGCGGTCGCGGCAGCCGTATCAGCCGGCCTGGTACCGGGCGCGACGCTGCCCGGCGGGGCCTGATGCGTTGCCAACGGCCGCCACGGGGCGGGCGGGGCTTCGGCGGCACGGTTCAGGGCGCGGCGGGAAACGGTGCCGCGATCTGGGCTGCCAGGTGGCCCGCGCCGTAGCCGTTGTCGATGTTGACCACGGCGACGCCCGGGGCGCAGGCGTTGAGCATGGCCAGCAGCGGGGCGAGGCCGCCGAAGGCGGCACCGTACCCGACGGAGGTGGGCACGGCGACGACCGGCGCCGCGACCAGCCCGGCCACCACGCTGGGCAGCGCGCCGTCCATGCCCGCGACCACGACCACGGCCCGCGCGGAACGCAGCAGGTCGAGCTTGCCGAGGACCCGGTGCAGCCCGGCGACGCCCACGTCCGCCACGAATTCGGTCTGCCGGCCGAGGTACACGGCGGTGAGCAGGGCTTCCCGGGCCACGGGGAGGTCGGAGGTACCGGCGCAGACCACGGTCACCTTGCCGCCGGTCGCGGTCGGCGGCCCCGGTGGCCAGGCGAGCAACCGGGCCTCCGTGTCGTGGCGTGCGTCGGGGAGTTCGGCGAGCACCGCCTTGGCGTGCGTGTCGTCGGCCCGGGTGAAGAGGGTGACCGGTATGTCGGGGCCCATGTCCCCGGCTCCGGCGTACCGTTCGCGCACCGCGGCCGCGATGGCGGCGACCTGACCGGCCGTCTTGCCCTCGCAGTAGACCGCCTCGGGATATCCACGCCGCGCGGCCCGGTCATGATCCAGCTCGGCGAACCCGGCGAGGCTCGTCGCCCCGCTCATCGCCGCCTCGGGCCCCGGCGCGTTCTCAGACATCACGGCCGCCTCCCGTCATGCCCACCAGCGGCAGGGTGAACACGCCGGACTGGATACCCGCCAGGTCGATCGCGACCATGCGGAAGCCTGCCGTCCGTACGGCGCTCAGTACCGCCTCGCGCAGCTCGTCGGAGGCGGCCCGGGCGATCTCCGCGACCGGCAGCTCGACCCGCGCCACCTCTCCGTGGTGCCGTACCCGGCAGTCGCTGAACCCCAGTCCCCGCAGCGCCTTCTCGGCCCGTTCTATCTGCCCGAGCTTGGCGGGCGAGACCTCTTCGAAGTGCGGGATGCGGGAGGCCAGGCAGGGCGCGGCGGGTTTGTCGGCGCAGGGCAGCCGGAGCGCGCGGGCGAGGCGGCGTACGGCGGCCTTGTCCAGGCCCGCTTCGGCGAGCGGCCGCAGCACCCGGTGCTCGGTGGCGGCGCGGCTGCCGGGCCGGTCCGGGCGGCGGGCATCGTCGGCGTTCTCCCCGTACGCGACCGCCGCGAGGCCGTGCTCGGCGGCGACCTCGTCCGAGATCCTGGTGAACAGCTCGTCCTTGCAGTGGAAGCAGCGGTCCGGCCCGTTGGCGCGGTAGGCCGCCGACTCCCCTTCGTACGTGGTGACTTCGACGACCCGCGCGCCGATGTGGGCGGCCACCCGGTGGGCCCCGGCCCGCTCGTCCGCGGCGAGGCTGGGCGAGACGCCGAGGACCGCGACGACCCGCTCGGCACCGAGCGCCCGTACGGCGAGCGCCAGCAGCAGCGAGGAGTCGACGCCGCCGGAGAAGGCGACGCCGAGCGGGGCGGCGTCGCGCAGCAGCGCGGCGACCGCGTCGGCCGCTTCGGCGTCCGCGCCGGTGAGCTCCGGGAGCTGAGCGAAGGTCATGTACCGCTCCTCATTTCGTGCGCAGCCGGTGGAGGATCTCGCCCGCGTGCGGCACGACCAGGGTCTCCGGGTCGGCGGCGAAGGCCGCGGGGTCGATGTCCGCCGGGTCGAGGTGGTTCAGGTTCGCGGCGCGTACGACGTCCTCGGGGATGCCGGTGGCGAGCGTGACGGTGACCCGGCACCGTTCCTCCCCGGCCTCCGCGTCGTACGTGCCCGCGCCGCGCAGGTGCGTGGAGTGGGCCAGCACGCCCCAGTGCAGGTCCTTGAAGCGGTCCCACTGCTTGGTGAAGTAGTCCCGGCAGTGGTAGCCGATGTCGCCGATCTCCGGGTGCATGGCGGAGAGCTGCGTGATGTGCGGCGCGTAGAGGATGACCTCGCCGCCGTCCGCGACGACCGGCTCCAGCTTGTAGAAGCCCTTGGCCGCGGTCCAGATGTCCTCGTACTTCTCCGGCATGACCGACAGGACGCGCTTCACGGGCGCGTCCAGGTAACGGATGTGGGTCTCGGCGGAGACCTCGGCCGCCGCTGCCCAGGCCGCCTCCGGTGTGCCGTACGCGAGGGAGTGCAGCGCGTCCGTCCCCGACTGCGCGACGGCGCAGAGGGCGAGGCGGCGGCCGGGGATGAGGGCCGCGGCCTCGTCGATGAGCGCGCGTACGGGCGTGATGCCGCGGGTGCCGATGATCTCCACGCTGCTGATCAGGGCGCCCAGCCAGTGCGAGAGGTCGATGATGTCGGCGCCCGCGACGCCGGGGAAGAAGTACTTGTTGCCACCGGAGAAGCCGACGACCTCGTGCGGGAAGACGGGGCCGAGCACGAGGGTGACGTCGTGGTCGACGACCGCGCGGTTCAGGCGGACGTCGACGGCGTGGTGCAGCAGCCCGCCGGACAGCTCGCCGACCCGGTCGGCGGAGAGGGTGCCGAGCGAGACGAAGGTGTCGGGGTCCCACCACTCGTGGTTCCGTACGGTCATGCCCGGATAGCGCGCGGCGAGCCCGCCCTCCTGGTAGCCCAGATGCTCCGCCAGCCGGGCTTCGTCCATGGCGGCGTGGGTGCCGAGCGCGATCAGCACGGTCAGCCGGCTCACCCGCCCGGCGAGCGCGCCGTGCACGGCGGAGAGCAGCAGCGGCAGCGGACAGCTCCGCGTCCCGTCGGGCACCACGACGCAGACACTCCGCCCGCCCAGGTCCGCCCCGTCGAGCGCCCGGGTGACGAACTCCGTGACCTGCGCGTCGTCGAGGACCACCCCGGGCCCGCCGATGCACAGGGCATCGCCCGGTGCCGCCCCGCCGTCGTCCGCCGGATGCACGTACTCGTTCATGACGGAACGATCTCCGAGCGCGGGCCCCGGACGCAAGAGGCAGGGCGCTGCTCCGCACCCCACTCGGCACACGCCATTGCGGTGGTGGCCCACCCGCAGCGCGAGGAGTTCAGCTCCCCCGCTTGACCCGACCCCGCACGGCCAGAGCCGCGAAGCCGAGGAGGACCGGCTCGGAGAAGCGGGAGGCCATCTCGATGTAGGTACCCGCGGTCGTGAGGTCCTGGCCGCTGGAGCGGAACACCACCGAGTTGAGGGTGACGGTCAGCGCCTTCTCCAGCCGCTCGCCGGTGAACCGGCGGCCGGTCGGGTTCTTCGGATCGTCCTTGTCGATCTTGAAGGTGACCCTGCCGCCGCCCGCGGGAACCGTGCCGGTGGCGCTCTGCGCAGGGGACGCGTCGGGCAGGCCGTATCCCATCATGAGCAGGATCGTGAGGAACATGGCTACGGAGAGCCACCCCAGTGCGCGGGCCGCGCGAAGCCCGTAGCCGGACAGCAGCCAGTACGCCTGGAGCAGCCACCGTTCCGTGGTGCGCCAGCCACGGCTGTGCCGGCGCATCTCCATCTCGCCGTAGTAGAAGTCGGCGGCCCCTGGTTCGTCCTTCCCGTCTTCGAGGGCCTTTCGCAGATTCCGGTACAGGATTTCGACGGTCGCCGCACCGGGGGTGGTACCGGATTCCTCCGCCACGACCGAGGAAAGCCATCCCGGCCGGCCGCGCCGAGGTCCACGCCGGGCACGCCAGAGCCCTTCCTCCGCGAGGACCTTGCGCCGGGTCCAGCGGAACGGCCACGCGTTGCCCGGGCCCGTTGGGGATGGCGGCTGAGCGAAGCGGCACTCGCCCTCGATGTGGATCTGGTCCAGGTGCCGGGCGCGAGAGAAGGAACAGCGCCGGAGGTCGACCTCGTGCAGGAACAGCATGACGGCGTCGACGCGTGCGAGGGAGACAATGGCGGCCATACCGAAGCCGCCCGCTTCGGCGCGGGACTCCGCAGCCGGCCTGGATGCCACGGTGAGGGGCTGGAGGAGGACGGCGCCGTCGAGCTCCACCGCTGTCGAAGAGGCTTCCAGCACAGCCGGCTCTTCGAGCCGTACGTCCGTGTACGTGATGCGGCGAGCGGAGGCCGTCACTTCACTCGGCGCGCGGAAATTGGCACGCACCATTTCCAAGTGATCGGCCCCGGATATGGGCCCGATGACCACGTGTTCAAGGAATGTCGCATGCGCGAAGGACATGAACCCGGACACTTCGGAGTGGAGGAGGTACAGCGCGCCCTCGAAGGTGACGTGTTCGAACTCGACGGAGTCGGCAAAGGAGAGTCCCTGAAAATACGACTCGCCCCGGAACCGCGCCCCGCCGAACTGCGCGTAACCGTCGAACCTTGCTCCCACGACACCGATGCCGTGCGAGAAATCCGCGTCCCAGAACTGCACCCCGCCCTCGAAAGCCGCCTCGTGGAAGACGACGGACCCCTCGCCCTCGAAGACCGAGTGGGCAAAGCTCGCTCCCGCACGGAACACCGAGCGGCTGAAATCGACGGACCCGTCGAACCGCGCCCCGTCGAATTTCGCTTCGCTGCGGAACTCGACGCCCCGCAGGGGCGTGAAACCCGAGAACCGTGCTTCGGTGAAGTCGGCGGTACCAAAAACGGGCTTGCCGTCGGTGGGGGCCTTGACGGCATCGAGAATGCGCCCGAGCAGTGATGCGTCGAAGGTGACGCCGCGGAAATCCACGTCCGCCGCCGCGGACAACGTCGCCAGGAAATCGAGGAGTTCCGGCTGCTCCAGGTGGGCGACGCAGCGGCTGTACCGTTCCGCCTTGCGGCCGCGGCAGCCTGTCGCGTCGGCTTGCGTGGCTCCTGCCGCGCAATGATCCCACTCCGGCATCGCTGATTCCATGCGCCGATCCCATCACAACGCGCACCGGCGCCCGCGAGCCCCCGGAACGCGAGAACAGGCCCGCGAGGTCTCGCAGGCCTGTCGCGCGCTCGTCGGGACCGCGGTCGGGCCGACTAGTCCGGCGGAGTAGGCGTGTCCGCGCTGCGGTACATCGCCTGGAGGTCCAGCTCCAGCTTGACCGTGGGGCCGACGACGGCGATGCCGCGGGCGAGCATGTTGCGCCAGTTGAGGGTGTAGTCCTCGCGGTGCAGCTCGGTCTTGGCCAGGGCGGCGCAGCGCAGTTCCTCGCCGTAGCCGCCGTTGACGGCGCCGAGGTAGGTGGTGTCCAGGTTGACGGTGCGGCTGACGCCGTGCATCTCCAGGACGCCCTGCACGACCCACTTCTGGCCGCCCTTGTGGATGAAGCGGGTGGAGGCGAAGTGCAGGTACGGGTAGTTCTCGACGTCCAGGAAGTCCGCCGAGCGCAGGTGGCCGTCCCGGGTGTTGTTGCCGGTGTTGATGCTCGCCGCCTCGATGCGTACCTCGATGCGCGAGTCGGCCATGTCGGGGGCCACCCGGATGCCGCCCTGGAAGCGGGTGAACCGGCCGTGCACGTTGGCCATGCCGACGTGCTTGGCGATGAACCGGATCGCGGTGTGCGGCGGGTCGAAGAGCCAGGTGCCGGGCTGCGGCAGCTCGGGCGGCTCGGAGGAGTCCAGGCGGATCGACGAGAGGGGCAGGGTCTCGCCTTCCCTGACGTCGATGGTCTGCCGGTTCGGCTGCAGTCCGTCGGCGGAGACCAGGACGCTGTACCGGCCGACGGGCAGCGTCACGAAGAACAGACCGTACGGGTCGGTCGTCAGCTTCGCCACCACCTGCCCGCCGTGTGCCGAGGTGACGGTGACCTCGGCCTGGGGCAGGGGCTCCCCGAGCGGGTCGAGCACCTCACAGTTGAAGGCACCCGCACCCGGGGGGACGGGGTGCAGGAGGCCGGCTCCGCGCGGGCCTCGGGCGGCCCGCTTCCTCCGGAGCAGTGCGATGGGCATGCCATCACCTTTCTACGCGGTGCATGTCAACAAGACCCCTGCGTCGGGGCCGTGGGAGAGGGGGGTGACGGTGACCAGGACCGTCCCTGTGCCCACGATTTCATGCGCCGCCTGCTGCCGCTCACTCACCCCGGGCCACTGACCTGCCCATATTCGGGCGGATCGGCATGAACTGCCGAGCAGGAGAAGCGATTCATCCCATGCATTCCCGGCGTCCGGCGCTCGCGGCACCGCTGTTGATCAGCACACTGAGCGCCGGACCGGAACGTTCACTCCTCGTACACCGTTTCTTTACGCGGCCGGCTCGCCGGAGTCGCGAAGTGCCGCGGTACCGGGCGGCGATGGGACGGCGTCCGGCCCGGCGCCCGCTTCCTGCTCCACATAGCCGTAGACCTCGGGGAGGATGTAGGTGGCCGCGAGGTATCCGGTCAGCGAGAGCAGCGAGACGATCACGGTCGCCAGCGGCACGCCCAGTTCGGTGAAGAGGATCGGGAAGAAGAAGATGGACACGAACGAGGCGAGCTTGACGAAGAGGTAGCCGAAGCCGGAGGCGGTGGCCCTGTACCGGCTCGGCGCGACCATCGAGGCGATCGTCATGCCGTTGGACGCGTCCCAGTAGTGGCCCCACATCAGGCCGGCGGCGGCCAGCGGCACCAGTACGTGCCACTCCAGGTGCAGGAAGAGCGCGGCCAGCAGCAGCGAGACGAACGCCATGCCGTAGCCCACGCGGGCCACCCCGCGATGGCCGATCCTCGGGGTGATCTGCGGGGCGACGAAGCCCGCCACGGTCGCGATGATGTAGATCGCGCCGGTGACGAAGTTGGTGGCGCCGATGCCGGAGACGCCGGTGAGGACGAGGATGACCGGCAGATAGAAGGCGAAGGCGGCGAACTCGGCGCCCTGCATGGCGTTGGAGATCCACGCGAACACACTGGCCTTGCGGCGCACCGGGTCCTGCCAGATGCTCTTCAGGAAGTCACGGGTGCGCGGCCGCTCCATGACGAAGTCCTCGTCCGGCAGCATGTCCAGGTCGTCGTTGAACATCTCCTTCGCGACGGCCTTGGCCTTCTTGAACTTGCCGCGCTGCACCAGCCACAGCGCGGTGTCCGGCACGTCCAGCCGCCCGATGAGCAGCGCGAGGGCCGGCAGCGCGCCGAGGCCGAGGCCGATCCGCCACAGCAGGCCGTGGTCCATGCCGCTGAGGTACATCACGGTGATCACCGCGATGGCGGCGATCTCGCCGAGCCCGAACATGCCCTGCCAGCGGTTGCCCATCACCTCCCGCTTACCCTTGGGCATGGTCTCCATGATGTACGCGTAGCCGGTGGAGATGTCGCTGCCCAGCGGGATGCCGAGCAGGAACCGGACCGCGACCAGCTGCCACATGCTGGTCACGAAGGACTGGCTGAGCGCGAGCACCACGAAGAGCGCCATCGTGATGATGAAGACCTTGCGCCGGCCGATCCGGTCGGCGACCCAGCCCCCGCCCAGCGCGCCGATGAGCGCCCCCAACTGCACCGCGCCGGAGGCGAGTCCGAGCATCGCGGCGCTGGGGTGCAGGTCGTTCTTGACGAACAGCAGCAGGAACGAGATCGCGTACAGGTCCCAGGCCTCGATCAGGATCGTCGAGATCATGAGCCAGCCGGTGCGCCGCCCCGTATCGGTGCCTTGTTTGCTGAGGACGTG
Organism: Streptomyces sp. NPDC050806; assembly: GCF_055586425.1. Lineage (NCBI taxonomy): Bacteria > Bacillati > Actinomycetota > Actinomycetes > Kitasatosporales > Streptomycetaceae > Streptomyces > Streptomyces sp. NPDC050806. The sequence goes on from NZ_JBVJIF010000004.1 coordinate 700,324, forward strand.
CTGTGCTGCCCGGTCGGACAGCTGCCGTATCTCCGCCTGAGTCGGCACGGATTCTCCTGACGTCGGCACGAATGATCCAGGGATGTTCCGCCGTTCCGCCCGTTCTGCCTGGCGAAACGTCGTTCAGGGGGGTGGAATATCGGGGGAAGCTAGCCCTAGCCTCGAAGACGTGTCAACGAGTTCTGCACAGACGGATTCCGGCAGACCCAACGACGGCGCGGGCCCCCGCAAAGTGCTGCGGCTCATCGAGACGCTCTGCCATGCACAGGAGCCGCTGCGCCTCGCCGACCTGGCCGCCGGCGCCGCCGTTTCCAAGCCCACGGCCCACCGCCTGCTGGGCACGCTGGTCGCCGAGGGCTGGGCGGTGGCGCACCCCGGCGGGCGCTACGGCATCGGCCCGACCGCCAGCGGCGTCGGCGCGGCGGTCGCCCGCGGCCGCCGGCACACCACCGTCGAGGCGGTCCTGGTCGAGTTGCAGGACCGGATCGGCCAGACCATCCACGTGGGTCTGCGCAGCGGGGACCGCATCGTCTACACCCACAAGGTCGAGGGCGTGCAGCCGTTCGCGTTCCTCTCCCGGGTCGGCATGCAGCAGCCCCTGCACTCCACCGCGATCGGCAAGTGCATACTCGCCGGGCTCGACGCGGCGGCGCTGGCGGAGCTGGTGGACCGCACCGGCCTGGAGCGGCGTACGGACCGCACCCTCACCACCCTCCACGCGCTCTCCGCCGAACTGGCCGGCGTACGGGAGCGCGGCTACGCCCTGGACGACGAGGAGAACGAACCCAACGTGCGCTGCCTCGCCGCACCCGTCCACACCCCGGACGGCCGCACGGTAGGCGCGGTCAGCGTCTCCACCGTCACCTTCGTCATCGGCCGCGACGAGGTGCTGGCGCTGGCGGACGCGGTACGGGACACGGCGCGGCGGGTGGAGTCGGTGATGGCCTGAGCTCGACGGTACGGAACTGGAGGAGTCGTATGACGGAAGCGGACACGGGCGCCCGGCCCCGCCCCGAGCGCGTCGCGCTGTTCACCTCGTGCATGGGCGACCTGGCGGCGGGCGGTCCGGCCCGCGCCACGGTGGAGGTGCTGGCGGCGATGGGCGTCACGGTGGAACTGCCGCGCGGCCAGACCTGCTGCGGCCAGCCCGCGCTGAACTCCGGGCACCCGGGGGAGGCCGGAGCACTGCTCGACCGCTGGCTGCGGATCTTCGCACCGTACGACGCGGTGGTCACCCCCTCCGGCTCCTGCGCCGCCCACCTCCACCACCACCTCGGCCGGCTCCGCACCCCCACCTCGGAACAGCGCGCGCTCGTCGAACGGACCTATGAGTTCAGCCAGTTCGTGATGGCCTACGGCACGGAGCTGCGCTTCCGGCTGCCCGGCTCGGTCACGTACCACGACTCCTGCCACCTGACACGCACCCTCGGCGAGCGCCGCACACCACGCCAACTGCTCGGCAGAATAGAGGGGTTGGAGGTCAGGGAGATGGCGGGCTGCGACACCTGCTGCGGCTTCGGCGGCACCTTCGCCGCGAAGTTCCCCGAGGTGTCGGTGGCGATGGCCGACACCAAGCTCCGCTCGGCCGCTGCCGAGGGCGCCGACTGGCTGGTCTCGGCCGATCCCGGCTGCCTGCTCCACCTGGAAGGCCGGGCGCGGAAGACCGGGCCGCCGGTCCGCACCCGGCACCTCGCGGAGCTGGCGCGCGACGCGCTCGTCCCGGCGGAGGTGCCCGCATGACCGAGCGACCCCGTGGCGGCGCCGACACGGCCGGGCAGCGCTCCTCCGCTCTCGCCGGCCGTGAGCGCATCCGTCCCGACCGCCCGGAGTGGGCGGCCGGCGAGATCCCTCCGCACCGGCGCCCGCTGCCGCTGATCACCCGGGACGCGCTGACCGTCCGCACCGCCCGCCCCACCCACGACCGCCTCGCCGCGCTGAACGAGGAACGGCACGTCGGCACGTGGACCCCCGAGGTGGCCCGGCTCCGCGAGCAGGGCGCAGCCATCCGCCGCGAGACCCTCACCGACCTGGAGAAGTACCTCCAGCAGCTGACCGGGAGCGTCGAGCGGAACGGCGGCGTGGTGCACCGGGCCGGCACGCCCGCCGAGGCCCGCGCCGTCATCGGGCGGATCGCCCGCGAGAACGGCGTCCGCCTCGCGGTGAAGTCCAAGTCGATGGCCACCGAGGAGATCCACCTCAACTCCCACCTCACCGCGGACGGCGTCGAGGTGGTCGAGACGGACCTGGGCGAGTACATCGTCCAGCTGGCGGACGAGCGGCCCAGCCATATCGTCGGGCCCGCGCTGCACAAGTCCCGGCAGGACGTGGCGGATCTCTTCGGGCAGCTGGCCGGTGACGAGGTCTCAGGAGAGCCGGAGGACCTGGCCTCCTTCGCGCGCACCCGGCTGCGCGCCGACTTCAAGGCCGCGGACATGGGCATCACCGGCGTCAACTTCGCCGCCGCCGACACCGGCACCCTCGCCCTGGTCACCAACGAGGGCAACGTCGACATGGTGACCTCCCAGCCGCGCGTCCACGTGGCCGTGATGACCGTCGAGAAGGTCATCCCGCGCTTCGCCGACCTCGGCGTCCTCATCCCCCTGCTCTGCGACGCGGCCACCAAGCAGCGCGTCTCCGTCTACCAGACGCTGGTCAACGGGCCGCGCCGGGAAGGCGAGACCGACGGGCCCGAGCAGGTGCACCTCGTCATCCTCGACAACGGCCGTACGAAGGCGCTCGGTACGCCCCAGGAAGAGGTGCTCGCCTGCATCCGCTGCGGCAACTGCCAGATCTCCTGTCCTGTGTACCGGACGGTGGGCGGCGGACACCCGTACAGCGCGGTGTACGGCGGTCCGATCGGCGCGGTGCTCAGCCCGCTGATCGGGGACCCCGGCACCGACTCCGACCTGCCGTTCCTCTCCTCGCTCTGCGGTGCCTGCTACGACGCCTGCCCGGTCAAAATCCCGATCCCCGACCTGCTGGTGGACCTCCGCGCGCGGCACGAGAGCGAACGGCCCGCCGGCCGGACGGCCCGCGCGGGCTGGCGGGCCTGGGCGCTGGCCTGGCGTACGAAGGCCGGTTTCCGCGCCACGATGGCGGCGGCCCGGCTGGCCGGCCGGCTGCTCCCCGACCGGCTGGTGGCCCGGCTGCCCGGGCCCGGCCGCGCCTGGGCCGAGGGCCGGGCATTGCCACCGCTGCGGGAGGCGGGCGCCTTCCGCCGCTGGTTCCGGCGGTACGAGGAGAGCAGGCAGGGCGACGGGAGGCAGGGATGAACCAGCAGTCGGCGGAGCTGTTCCGCGACCGGCTGGCGGAGGCCGGCGGACGGGCGGAGCTGACCGCCTCGCACGGCGAGGCGCTGGCGCTGGTCCGGGAGTGGGCGGGCGACCGCCCGGTGCTCGTCGACGACCATCCGGACCTGGCGGGCCTGCAGGTCGCCGGAGAGCGGCCGCGGGACCCGTGGGACGCCGAGGTCGGGGTGACCGGCGTGCTCGGGGCCGCAGCGGACACCGGCACCCTCGCGCTCGGCCCCGCGCCCGGCCGCCCGCGCGGCACGGCGGTACTCCCGGGCACCCATCTCGCGGTCGTACCGCTCTCCCGGCTGCACGCCGATTACGCGGCGCTGATCGCGGCGCTCGGCCGGCTCGACCCCATGCCGTCCGGCCTCCAGCTGGTCACGGGGCCCAGCCGCTCGGGCGACATCGAATCGGCGATGATCCAGGGCATGCACGGGCCGCGCGCGGTGCGGGTGGCGGTCTACCCGGACGTGTGACGGGCCCGGCACCGGCGCCCGTCACGGCCTGCCGAGCGGCCTCCGGTGCTCCCGTACGGGCAGGTACGCGTACAGGAGCACCGGCGCGGCCGGCCCGGCCGGCGGGCGCCGGTCAGCCGGCGTCGCGCGCGGCCTCGGCCTGCTGCCGCAGCAGCTTCTTGTCGGGCTTGCCCGCGTCCGTCAGCGGCAGCGCGTCGACGAAGGTGATGCTCGCCGGCTCGTACATCGCGCCGCGCGCCTCGCGCACCGACGCGCGCAGTTCCTCGGCCTCCAGGCCGCTGTCCGGCGCGGCCACGACCGCGGCGTGCACCTGCTCCATGTTGTCCGCGTCCCGGACGCCGAAGACGGCGCTCTGCAGCACCTTCGGGTGCGAGTTGAGCAGGTCCTCCAGCTCGGTGGTGTACACGTGGCCGCCGACCACCACGATCATGTCCTTGATCCGGTCGACGACGGTGATGTAGTCGTCGGCGTCGACGAAGCCCACGTCACCGGTGTGCAGCCAGCCGTCCTTGAGCACCTCGGCGGTCAGCTCGGGCTGCTTCCAGTAGCCGGTCATCGTGCCGGCCGAGCGGACGCAGATCTCGCCCAGCTCGCCCGCCGGCAGGTCCTTGCCGTCGGTGTCGCGGATGGCCACCTCGACGCCCGGCAGGATCTTGCCGGCCGAACGCAGCCGCTCCAGGTTCTCCGGGTCGTGCTCCTCGGCGGGCAGCACGCTGATGCCGCCGGCCTCGTTCTGGCCGTAGAACTGCACCAGGACCTTGCCGAAGCGGCGGACCGCGTCCGCGATGCGGGCGGGCGAGGACTGGCAGCCGCCGTAGGTGAGGGCGCGCAGGCTGGACAGGTCGCGGCGCCCGGAGTCCGGGTGGTCCATCAGCTGGTAGACCAGCGGCGGGAGCAGGAAGAGATGGGTGATGTTCTCGCGCTCGATGGTGGCGAGCGCCTCGGCCGGCTCGAAGTCGTCGTGCAGGACGACGGTGCCGCCGCTGAGGAACATCACGTCGGCGAGCATGCCGGCGGCGTGCGCGATGGTGGTGCACACCAGCTGCTTGGGCGTGTACCCCTGCTCGGCCTGCTCGGGCATCATCCGGCGCATGCGGTTGAGCTGCCGGAACGTGGTGACGATGCCCTTGGGGTGGCCGGTGGTACCGCCGGTGTGCCGGATGTTGCAGATGTCGTCCGGCCGCGCGGTGCTCTCGAACGGCTCGGCGGTCTGCTCGGCGGCGAGCGCCAGCACGTCCCGGCCGACCTCCCGCTTGGCCTCGCCGAGGGTGAGCACGGTCGGCACGGGCGCGCGCTCGGTCAGCTCGGCGGCGCGGTCGGCCAGCCGCGGGTCGACGATCAGCGCCCGGGTCTCGACGTCGCGCACGATGTTGGCCTGCACGTCGGCGGAGAGCTTGTTGTAGAGGTGGTTGACGCGGCAGCCGACGAGGTTGGCGGCGTAGCGCGCGGCGATGGCCTCGGGGAGGTTGCCGCTGAGCAGCGTGACGGTGGTGCCGCGCTCGACGCCCTGCGCCGATATGGCGTGTGCCATACGGTGTACCAGGTCACAGAACTGACCGGCGGTCAGCCGGCGGTCGCCGTGCACGAGCAGTTCCCGGTCCGGGTCGGCCGCCAGCGCGTCGAGGTTGTCCTCGACGTATGTACGGAACCCGTCCTCCGGCGAACTGCCCTGGCCGTCGTGGGGGGTTGTGGGGGTGGTCTGGGATGCGGCTGCCTCGGCAGGCATGAATCGTCCTCCTGACACCGGCGCGCGCTCGTCCCGGCACCCCGGTGGTGGTACTCCGTTGGTCGGTGGTGCCCAGGGCCGGCACGGCGCATGGCGGCGCACCCGGCACAAGTGAGCTCCCCCGCCCCGGGAATTGGTTGCCCCAGACAACCAATTCCCATGCTAGCGCTCCACCCCTCCCGCCCGCACATCACAAACCACCCGTTCCAGGCACTTGACCGCCTCTTTTCCTTTCTTTTCCTTAGCCGTTCCTTGACTTGACCTTCTCTTCCGTCGTTATTCGGCCATACGTCAGGCACCGCGCGGCGGCCGGAACCGCCCACCGCGCAGGCGTCACCCGACCCGGGGTGATCGCCCGGAAGCCGCTGGATAGCGGCGTACGGATCGGGAAGGATGGCTACCGCCCGCCGGGCCGTCCCGCGTCGGCCCGCCACCGCCGGAAAGGACACCGAGATGCCCCAGCACGCCCCTGACCAGCTCGTCGTCACGCGAGCGACGCCGGAGGACTGGAAGGTCGTCAGCGAGTGGGCGGGCGCCGAGGGCTGGAACCCGGGCCTCTCCGACGCCGCCTGCTTCTTCGCCCAGGACCCCGACGGGTTCTTCATCGGCCGGATCGACGGCGAACCGGTCTCCGCCATCTCGGTCGTCAACTACAGCCCGGACTACGCCTTCCTGGGCTTCTACCTCGTCCGGCCCGACCAGCGCGGCCACGGCCACGGCCTCACCACCTGGAAGACGGCGCTCGCCCACGCCGGCGAGCGGACCGTCGGCCTGGACGGCGTACCGGCCCAGCAGGACAACTACCGCCGCTCCGGCTTCGAACTGGCCTACCGCACCAGCCGGTTCGGCGGCACGGTGCCCGCCGGCGGCCGCCCGGCGCCCGCGGACGTCGTCCCCGCCGAGACCGCCGGGCTCGACGCGCTGCTCGCGTACGACAGCGCCTGCTACCCCGCCGACCGCCCGGAGTTCCTGCGCCACTGGCTCACCGCCGAGGGCCACCGCGCGCTCGCCCGCGTGGTGGACGGCCGGGTGACCGGGTACGGCGTGATCCGCCCGGGTCTCGACGCGCACCGCGTCGGCCCGCTCTTCGCCGACACCGCCGAGGACGCCCGGGTGCTGCTCGACGCGCTCACCGCCGACCTGGGCGGCGCCCCCTTCGCCGTCGACATCCCGGAGACCAACACGGAGGCCGTCGCGCTCGCCGAATCGCTCGGCCTCACGCCGTCCTTCGACACGGCCCGCATGTACACCGGGCCCGTCCGCGACTTCGCCGCGTCCCGGGTCTTCGGCGTGACCAGCCTCGAACTGGGCTGAGGCCGCACGGCCCCGCCCCCCTTGCCCTCCGCCGCGAGAATTGACCATATGTTCGAATACTTCGCCAGGCGAAACGCAAGATCAGTCGATAGCGTGGCAAATCGAACAGACCTCTCGAAGGCACCTCACAGCGGAAGACGGAAGAAGGCACGTCATGGCCGTTCAACCTGAGGGCACTCCCATCTGGCTCGACGCCTCGTTCCCCGACCTGGAGGCGGCGAAGACGTTCTACGGCGACGTCCTGGGGTGGACGTTCGGCGAGAGCGCGGCGGAGCTCGGCAATTACACGCAGGCGTACTCCGACGGCAAGGCGGTCGCCGGCCTCGCCCCCCAGATGCCCGGCCAGGACGACTGGCCGACCGCGTGGTGCCTGTTCTTCGCCTCGGCCGACATCCAGGCCCGCACCGACAAGATCCGTGACCTCGGCGGCCGCGTGGTCATCGACCCCATGGCCGTCCACGACTTCGGGCACATGACGATCGCCGCCGACCCCGGCGGCGTCGTCTTCGGCCTCTGGCAGCCCGGCACCCACCTGGGCTTCGAGAAGCAGGGCGAGCCCGGCTCGTACTGCTGGGCCGAGATCACCACGCGCGACGCGGAGAAGGCGGACGCGTTCTTCCCCGCCCTCTTCTCGTACGGCGTGAAGCGGATGGAGGACGAGGCCATCGACTTCGCCCTCTACGACCTGGGCGGCGACACCACCCTCGGCCGGATGAAGATGACCAGCGACTTCCCCGCCGACCTGCCGTCGCACATCAACCCGTACTTCGCCGTCGAGAACTGCGACGACACGATCGCGAAGATCACCAGGCTCGGCGGCCAGGTGCACTTCGGGCCGCACGACAGCCCGTTCGGCCGCTTCGCCGCGGTCTCGGACCAGCAGGGCGCCGGCTTCTCCGTGATCGACCTGCAGACGACCAAGGGAGAGATGCCGAAGATCTCGTAGCGGGCGTCCCGTCCGGTCGCCCGCCCGCACGGGCTTCGCGTGCCTTCCCGCCTGCCCCTTGCCCCGGGAGCCGTACGTCCGGCTTTCGGGGCAAGGGGCGTCACGCGGTCGTCCGACTCCCGGGACGGGGAGCGTTACGCGGTCGTCCGGTTCTCGGGGCAGGGGCCCTCACTCGGTCGTCCGACTCCCGGGGCAGGGGGCGTTACGCCATCGACCGCAACGCGGCCGTCAGCCGGTCCGTGACCGCCACCGGCTGCTCGATGTTCATCAGGTGCCCGGCGGCCGGGATCTCCTCGTACGTCACGTCGCAGGGCGCCGCCTTCAGCCCGTCCAGCATGATGTCGGCGGCCCGCCGCGGACAGAAGGTGTCCTGCGCGGCGCCGACCACCACCACGGGGCACTCGACGGCGGCGAGCGCCGGGGTGAGCGGACGCTCCCGCAGCCCGGCCATCGCGGCCGCCGCGTTGGCGTAGCCGGCGCCGTCCCCGATCGCGGCCATCCGCCGCGCGGTCACCGCCTCGGCGTCCGCGTCCGTGCCGTACAGCGCGGCCACGGTGTCCGCCCGCATCGCCGCCGCCAGCCGCTGCCGGTCACCGCCCCGCACCAGCGCGATCCGCTCCTCGTAGAACTCCACGGCGGCCTTCCCCACCACCGTGGACGTACCGCACACCACGGCCCCCGTGACCAGCTCGGACGCGGTCGCCGCCGCGGCCAGCACCACCGCGCCGCCCAGCGAGAACCCGACGCACACCGCGGGGCCCGTCACCTCCCGCAGGAAGGCCAGCAGGTCGTCCCGCAACTGCTCAAGGCTGCCCTCGGCGGCCCCCAGCCCGCTCCCGCCGTGCCCCCGCAGGTCGTACGCGTACGTCCGCCACCCGGCCAGCTCCGCCTGCTGCCGCTCCCACGCCCCGCTGTCCTCCCCCAGCCCGTGCACCAGCACCACGGGAGGCCCGTCCCCGGCCACGTGGTACCGCACGTCGATGCCGTTCAACCGGGCGCGGTCGCCGGCCGGTTCCTCCGTCATCGCAAGCCTTCTCTCTCCTCGTCACCACGACTGCAGCAGCTCTCGCTCTGGCCAACTTCCCGCCAGGAGTCAAGAAAATTCACCGGTGCGGAGTGGGGCGACGGAGACATCTCTGGCTGACTGACCGCGGATGCGTGCGGCCCCCTTCGCCCGCAGGTGGACGAAGGGGGCCGCGGCGGGCTTCGGGCGGGCGTCTCAGGAGACGGCGGAAGCGACAGCGGTGGCGGCCGCATCCTCGTCGGCGCCGCGGGGCTCGGGCTCCCCGGCGTCCAGGGAGACGTTCCTGGTCTCCTTGCCGAGCACGAGGGCGATCAGGGTCAGCAGCGCCATCGCGGAGAGGTAGACGCCGACCAGCCACGGCGAGCCGTCGCCAGCCTCCCACAGCGCCACCGCGATGAACGGGGCGACGGCCGCGCCGAGGATCGAGCTGACGTTGTAGGCGATGCCGGAGCCGGTGTAGCGCACGCTGGTCGGGAACAGCTCCGGCAGCAGCGCGCCCATCGGACCGAAGGTCATGCCCATCAGCGTGAAGCCGAGCACCAGCCACAGCACCACGCCCAGCGTGCCCAGGCCGATCAGCGGCACCCACACGAGCCCGAAGACCACGATCGCGGCGGTGATCCAGATCAGGGTGGCGCGGCGGCCGTACTTGTCGGCCAGCGGGCCGGAGATCAGGGTGAACGCGGCGAAGAACAGCACGCCGAAGATCATCATCAGCACGAACGTGGTGTAGCCGTACCCGAGGCCGGGCACGGCGGCGTTCTTCGCGGCACGCCCGTAGCTCAGCGAGAACGTGGTCATCAGGTAGAAGAGCACGTACGTCGCCAGCATGACGAAGGTGCCGAGGATCAGCTGCTTCCAGTGGCTGCGCAAGACCGTGACCAGCGGCAGCTTCCGCACCAGTCCGGCCTCGCGGGTCTTGGCGAAGACCGTCGACTCCACGAGCCGCATCCGCACCCACAGGCCGATCGCGACCATCACGGCGGAGAACAGGAACGGGATGCGCCAGCCCCAGTTCAGGAAGGCCTCGGAGGGCTGGGACGGGTCGGCGCCCGCCGCGGACGGCAGCAGCGCGGCGATGATCAGGAAGAGGCCGTTGCCGATGATGAAACCGAGCGGGGCACCCAGCTGCGGGAAGGTGCCGTACAGGGCGCGCTTGCCGCGGGGAGCGTTCTCGGTGGCGACCAGCGCCGCACCGCTCCACTCACCGCCGAGCGCGAAGCCCTGCGCGATCCGCATCAGCACCAGCAGCGCGGTGGCCACCCAGCCGGCCTGTGCGTACGTGGGCAGGACGCCGATGAGAAAGGTGGCGATGCCCATGGTGAGCAGCGAGACCACCAGCGTCCCCTTGCGGCCGAGCCGGTCGCCGAGGTGCCCGAAGAAGACGGCACCGATCGGGCGCGCGATCATCGCGGCGCCGAACACCGCGAAGGACGACAGCAGTGCCGTCGTCGGGTCGCTGCTCGGGAAGAAGAGCTTGGGGAAGACCAGGACGGCGGCGGTCGCGTAGACGTAGAAGTCGTAGAACTCGATCGTCGTACCGATGAGGCTGGCGATGAGCACGCGGGACCGCGAATTGACGGGTGCCTGGGCGGGGCTGCTGGCTGATGCGGACATGTCTCGGTCTTTCGCGCGAGGGTGGAGAACGGTCACCGGCAGCGCGCGCCGGCGGCCCGACGGCAGCGCGCGTCCCCCTCGCGGAAAAGTCGCACGAACCGCCTGAGCAGCGCGACCATCTCATCTATCTCATTCAACGGTCGGGGGATATCACGATGTGGGACATGAGGAGGGGTGGCAGCACATGCCCGGCTTTTCATTGAGGCGCCCGCCAAAGCACCGAACCCCACCTGTTCGACGGCGAGTTCGAGTTCGAGGGCCTTGCCGGAGAAGGCCCCGCATACAGGAAAAGGCCGTATCGGATGCTCTCCGATACGGCCTCTGCTCTGCGACTCTTCCGAGTCGGGACGACAGGATTTGAACCTGCGACCCCTTGACCCCCAGTCAAGTGCGCTACCAAGCTGCGCCACGTCCCGGTGCCGGGCCGGCTCGGGGGATCCCCGGGCGGCCGTGCACGAGAACAATACCCCATGTCAGAGGGTGCGCGCTGCGGGACGGCCGAAGGGGCGGGGGTGACGCGCGGGTACAGGATGAGTAGGCGTACTCATGTGGCGCGGGTCACGGGGCGCCACGCTACCCCTCATGAGCACACCATCCATTCAGCGTCCGACGACGACGGCCTTCTTCGTGCAGGCCGCACTCTCGTTCGGGCTGTCGCTGGCGGCCCTGGCCATCGGGATCGCCAAGCTGCCCGTAGGGGCTTGGGAGCGGAGCTTCCTCGGGCTCGGGCTCATCTTCGTGGTGTCGTCGGCGTTCACGCTGGCGAAGTGCGTCCGCGACCGGCAGGAGGTCGAGGAGGTGACCAACCGGGTGGACAAGGCCCGGATCGACAAGCTGCTCATCGAGCAGGATGTGTTCAAGCCTGGGGCGTGAGCTCCGGAAGGCCGGCGGAAGGGTCATCCCAAGGAAGAGGGGTCGCCCCAAGGATGAGGGGCACTCTCGGGCGGCGGCCGCTTGACCTCAAGTTTGATTGAGGTTGCACGGTGGTCGCATGACCGAGATGACGACCGATATGGCGAGGGAGCGCGCCGACGCCGGCCCGCTCCCGTACGACCGGTATGACCAACTGCCCTCTCTCATGGGGCTCATGACCGGGGACGAGAAGCACGGGCCCGCCGCCACCTCCACCCTCGACGCGCTGTGGGTGCTGTACGACCGGGTGCTGCGGGTCTCGCCCGGCACCGTCGAGAACCCGGACCGCGACCGCTTCCTGCTGTCCAAAGGGCACGGGCCGATGGCGTACTACGCGGTGCTGGCGGCGAAGGGGTTCTTCCCGGCCGAGTGGCTGCCCGGGTTCGGCTCGTACGACTCGCCGCTCGGGCACCACCCCGACCGGCAGCTCGTACCGGGCGCGGAGATCGGCAGCGGATCGCTCGGGCACGGGCTGCCGCTCGCGGTCGGCACCGCGCTCGGGCTGCGCGCCCAGGGCCGCACCGAACCCGCGGTCTGGGTGCTGATCGGGGACGCCGAACTGGACGAGGGCAGCAACCACGAGGCCATCGCGTACGCCGGGCCCGCCGGGCTGGACCGGCTGCATGTGGTCGTGGTCGACAACGCCTCGGCTTCGTACCCGCTGGACGGCGGGATCGCCGCGCGCTTCGCGGCGGCGGGGTGGTCCGTGCGGACCGTCGACGGCCGCGATCACGACGCGCTGTACGCCGGGTACACCGCACCGCATCCGGGACGGCCGCACGCCGTCGTCGCCCGCGTCGAGCCCAAGGAGGCCTGAGCACATGGACACCATGCGGGAACGCTTCGCCGCGGTCACCTCGCGGCTGCTGGACGAGGATCCGCGGCTGGCCGTCGTACTCGCCGAAATCGGCAGGGACGGCTTCGTCGCGGCAGCGGACCGGCACCCGGACCGGGTGCTGAACGTGGGGATCAGGGAACAGCTGCTGGTCGGGGTGGGCGGCGGACTGGCGCTGACCGGCATACGGCCGATCGTGCACACCTTTGCCAGCTTCCTGGTCGAGCGGCCCTTCGAGCAGGTGAAGCTCGACTTCGGACACCAGGGGGTCGGCGGCGTACTCGTCAGCGCGGGCGGGGCGTACGACTGGCCCGCCGGCGGCTTCACCCATATGTCGCCCGGCGACGTGGCGTTGATGGACACGCTCGACGGGTGGACCGTGCATGTGCCGGGGCATCCGGACGAGGCGGAGGTGCTGCTGCGGCACGCCGCTGCGGCCGGCGACGACAAGGTGTACGTCCGGCTTTCCGTGCAGACCAACGAGGCGTCGCGCCCGGTGGACGGCAGCCGCTTCCTGACGCTGCGCGAGGGGCGCGCGGGGACGGTCGTCGCGGTCGGCCCGATGCTGGACAACGTGCTGGCGGCGACGGAGGGGATGGACGTCACGGTGCTGTACGCGACGACCGTGCGGCCCTTCGACGGCGCGGCGCTGCGGGCCGCCGCCGGCGGGACGGGCGCGGCGGACGTCGTCCTGGTCGAGCCGTACCTGGCGGGCACGTCGTCGGCGGCCGCGGGCGAGGCGCTGCAGGACATCCCGCACCGCGTTCTGGGACTGGGCGTGGGGCGGCGGGAGCTGCGGCGGTACGGCGACATGGCGGCCCACCTGACGGCTCATGGGCTGGATGCGGCGCCGCTGAGGGAGCGGATCGGGGGGTTCTTGGGGGCGGGGTGAGGGCTGGGGGGTTCTTGGGGGCGGGGAGGGGGCGGGGCTCGTGGCCCTGGGCAGGGCCCCTCCCTCTCCCCGAGAAGTGACGTGGCCCCTCCCCCACCGCCGCCACACTCATTTCAAGCTACTGCCCGCCACTGACAACTCGCTTGTCCAGCCAGGCCAGCAGGTCCTGTTGGACCTCGTCGCGGTTGGTCTCGTTGAGGATCTCGTGGCGGGCGTCGGGGTAGGCCGTCCAGGTCAGGTCCTCGGTGCCGAGATAGCGGAAGTCCTCCAGGAGTTCGTAGACCAGGGTCATCCGCTGGTTACAGGGGTCCTGGTCGCCCACAGCGAGGTGGACGGGCAGGTCGCGGGGCGTGCGGGCGAGGTTCGCCGGGTCGTTGACCTTGCGGACGGCGCGTACCCAGTCCAGCGCGAGCCCCGTACAGAAGGGGAAACCGCAGTCGTCGTCGGCGGCGCACGTGTCCACCTCGGCCGCGTCGCGGGAGAGCCATTCGAAGCCGGTGCGGTGCGGGTACGGATCATTGAACGAGCCGAAGAGGCGCGGAATGAAGTCCGAGAGCGCGGTGCGGCCTTGGCGCGCCGCCTCGGCCTCCAGTGCGGCGATCGAGCCCTCGATCTCGGCGCCGGGCAGCGTACGGAAGGTGCCGGAGAGGATCAGCCCGGCCAGCCCGTCGGCGTACTCCTGGGCGTAGTCGCGGGCGAGCATCGAGCCCATGCTGTGGCCGAGCAGCACCAGCGGCACGCCGGGGTGCAGGCCGCGCGCCGTGTCGCCGATGGCCTTGAGGTCGTCGACGGTGCGGCGCCAGGCATCCTCGCCGACGACGCCGCGGCCGCCGGTGGACGCGGCAGTGGCGCCGTGTCCGCGGTGGTCGGAGGCGAGGACGCCGTATCCGTGCGCGGTCAGGAAGCGGGCGAAGCGGTCGTAGCGGCGGGCGTGTTCGGCGGCGCCGTGCGCGATCTGTACGAGGGCGCGCGGGTGGCCCGTCCCGGGGAGCCAGGTGTAGGTGGCCACTCGGGTGCCGTCGGGCGCCTCGTGGAAGTCCTGCTGCATGGGCGTCGTCTCCTCACTGTTGACGCGGGCGGCGCGGGGCGGACCAGGCCACCTTCTCGCCCGTGAACCAGGCCACTTTCTCGTCCGGGGGCGGGACGCGCCAAGAGGTGACGTGACGAGGTGTTGACCTTCGCTGTCCGGAGCGTGACAAGATCGGCGGGTTCCTGGCTGGTTGTGCACCACACGTATCCCCTGTCATAGGAGGACCGTTGGACACCACGGACAGTTTCCCGGACGCCGACGCCGGCGCCGTTCCCTCTCCCCTTTCCCGCCGCGGCTTTCTTCAGGGCACCGCCACCGCGGCGGCCGCAGTGGGGCTCGCCGGGCTCCCGGCCCCCGCCTCCGCGGCACCCGCCACCACCGCTCCGGCCGCCGCGACCCGCGCCACCACCCTCTCCTTCACCGCCGCCACCAACGGCGCCGCCACCCTCGCCCCCGACGGGGAGCGGCTGATCGCCGAGGTCCAGAACGTGCTGTGGTCGGTGCCGCGCTCGGGCGGTACGGCGACGGCGCTCACCCCGCCGCTCCTGGAGCCGACGAGGCCGGTCTTCGCGCCGGACGGCTCGCGGCTGGCGGTCTGCGGCTATCAGGGCGGTCAGTTCCACATCTGGACGCTCGCCCCGGACGGCTCGGGGCTGCGGCAGGTCACCGACGGGCCGTGGGACGACCGGGGGCCCGCCTGGTCGCCGGACGGCACCCGGCTCGCGTTCGCCTCGGAGCGCGGCGGCGACCCGGTGGCGGGCAGCCCGTACCGGATCTGGGTGCTGGAGCTCGCGAGCGGCAAGCTGACGCAGGTCACGGGCGTGCCGGGCCAGGACGGGCCGCATCAGGACGGCGCATGGGAGGACTTCGACCCGGTGTGGGCGCCGGACGGCGCGCGCGTCTGGTTCGTGCGCGGCCGGCCGGCGGGCACCGCGCTGGAGTCCCGTACGGTCGCCTCGGTGCCGGCGGACGGCGGCGGGGCGGTGGTCACCGAGCACACCGAGAAGGCGGCCGCGCAGGTCATGGTTCCGGCGCTGTCGCCTGCCGGGCGGCTGGCCTACGTGCGGACGACTCCGGCGCCGGGGCCCACCTGCACGCTGGTCGTGGACGGCGCCGCGGTGGCGGTGGACGGCGATGTGATGCCGGTGCCGCCGCGCTGGATCTCCCGCGAGGAGCTGCTGGTGACGGTGGGCGGGCAGTTCACGGTCGTCCGGCCGGAGCGTCCGGATGCCGCGGAGACCATTCCGTTCGCCGCGCGGATGCCGGTGGAGCGGCCGCGGTACCGGGTCAAGGACTACGGCTTCGAGCGGGACGGCACGCGCCCGGTGCGGGGTGTGCATCTGCCCGCGCTCTCCCCCGACGGCCGCCGGGTCGCGTTCGCCGCGCTCAACGGGCTGTGGGTGGCGTCCGTCTCGGGCGGCGCGCCGCGGCGGCTGGTGCGGACGGCGCCGACGCGTTATCTCCTGGCGCCGTCGTGGACGCGGGACGGCCGGGCGCTGGTGTACGCGGACGACCGGGACGGGCTGTACGCGGTGCGGCGGCGGGACGTGGCGACCGGTGCGGAGCGGGTGCTCGCGGAGGGCGGCCGGGTGCATCCGGCGCTCTCGCCCGACGGGCGGTGGCTGGCCGCGCTGGACATGTCGGGGAATCTCGTGGTGCGGGACCTGGCGGCCGGTACGGAGCGGAAGCTCGCGGCGCCGCTGGGCGGGGGCGGGCTGCCGGGGCGGCCGAGCTGGTCGCCGGACGGCCGGTATCTCGCGCTGTGCGACCGGAACCGGCTCAACCAGCGGTTCCGTGAGGGCTACAACCTCATCCGGGTGGTGGACGCCGAGTCGGGCGCGAGCCGGCTGCACGCGCCGGACGCGCACGTCTCGATCTCCGACCGGTACGACTCCGGCCCTGTCTGGTCGCCGGACGGGCAGTGGCTGGCGGTGGTCGCGGAGTCGGCGCTGTGGCTGCTGCCGGTGCGCGCCGACGGGACGCCGGACGGTGCGCCGCGGCAGCTGACGGAGGAGCCGGCGGACCATCCGTCCTGGTCGGGTGATTCCCGTACGCTGCTCTACCTTTCGGCGGGGCGGCTGCGGACGGTGCCGGCGGCGGGCGGGGCGCCGCGTACGGTGCCGTTGCGGTTGGACCACCGGCGGGCGCGGACGGCGGACACGGTGGTGCATGCGGGGCGGTTCTGGGACGGGACGGGCGAGCGGGTCCGGGACGACGTGGACGTGGTGATCCGGAACGGGCGGATCGCGGCGGTCGCGCCGCACCGTGCCGGGCGCCGGGCCGCGCGGCGGGTGGACGCTTCGGAGCGGACGGTGATCCCGGGGCTGTGGGACTCGCACACGCATCCCTGGCAGCTGACGTACGGCGGGCGGCAGACGGCGTTGCAGCTGGCGTACGGGATCACCACTGCCGTGTCGTTCGGTGGTTTCTCGTACGAGCAGGCGCGGCTGCGGGAGGCGGTGGCCGCGGGGGTGCTGGCCGGTCCGCGGCTGCTGAGCTGCGGGGAGCTGCTGGACGGGGCGCGGGTGGCGTACAGCATGGGGCGGGCGCACCGGACGCGCGAGGGGCTGCGCCGGTCGTTGGCCCGTGGTGCGGCGCTGGACTGGGACTTCGTGAAGACGTATGTGCGGGCGCCGGGCTGGGTCATGCGGGAGGCGGCGGAGTTCGCGCACGAGCGGCTGGGGGTGCGGTCGGGGAGCCATCTGCTGACGCCGGGGGTGCAGCTGGGCCAGGATCTGACGACCCATCTGCAGGCGACGCAGCGGCTGGAGTTCGGGCGTGCGGTGTCGGCGACGTCGCGTACGTACGGCGATGTGGCGGAGGTGTACACGGCGACGAATTTCCATCTCGTGGCGACGCCCTTCACGTCGGGCGTGCTGATCGGCGCCGATCCCGGGCTGGCCGACGACCCGCGGGTGACGGCGCTGATGCCGCCGTGGGACGTGGCGCTGGTGCGGGAGGACGCGGGGCACCGGCCGACGGAGGCGGAGCTGGCGGATCTCGCGCGGGAGACGGCGTTCTACCGGCGGGTGCTGGGCGAGGGCGGGCTGGTGGCGCTGGGTACGGATGCGCCGCTGATGCCGATCGGGCTGTCGTTGCATCTGGCGTTGCGGGCGCTGCACCGGGCGGGGCTGTCGGTGGCGGAGACGTTGCGTACGGCGACGGCGCTGCCGGCGCGGGTGTTCGGGGCGGAGCGGGATCTGGGGACGCTGGAGGAGGGCAAGGTCGCGGATCTGGCGCTGGTGGACGGTGATCCGTTCCGTGACTTCGACGCGCTGGTGCGGACGTCGGGGGTGCTGCGCGGCGGGCGGCTGTACGAACAGGGCGATCTGGTGGGCGCGTTCGAGGGTCGGGGGCAGGCTGCGGCGCGGGCGGCCGGCGCGGAGGACTGGGCGGCGGTGGGCCGGCAGCTGCGCCGGGACTCCTGCTGCGACCCCGGCCACTAGCCCTACGAGGGGGAGGCGTCGGGTGGCGCGGGGCGGGCGTGCGTGTGCTACGGCACCGGCAGGCCGCGCCCCGCGCCGTCCTGCGCTGGTGCGGTGCGCCGTGGAGGGGTGCTCTACGTGCGTGCGCTACGCACTCCTCCGGTGACGCGACCCCGTCGAAATTCGGTCATGCGTACCCACGTAGCGAGCAACTCTGATCACTCCTGCCTCAGTTCTGCGTTTTCGCATGTGGGAGCCCCACGGGGTGGTGAAGGATCAATGCGCACTCCGATGTCTTCGCATAAATGCGATGAGTAGAGGTTTTATGCGCCCTGCGCCAGGTATGCCAACGGGTATTGCACTCGGGGTAACCAAAGAACAACTGTCCGGATCCGATCGAGGAATGATGCATACCGGATGAACGAATTCCACTAGCGCGGACGCATTACGGAGGAGGGCTCGTCTTGCATCGCTACTTCACGGACCAGCGGCATGAGGCACTCCGGCACAGGGTGCGCGACTTCGCAGAGCGCGAAGTCCGGCCCCGCATAGCCGAGATGGAGGCCGGCCGCACCGTCAGCCACGCCCTGTCGCGCCGGATCGCCCGCCAGGGGTGGATCGGCGCCACCGTGGCCCGCGGCTACGGCGGCATGGGGGCGGGGCACCTGGCAAAGACGGTGATAATCGAGGAGCTCTCCCGGGTCAGCGCCGCCATGGGCGCGATGGTGCAGGCCTCCCAGCTCGGCGTCGCGAAGATCATCCACTTCGGCAGCGAGGAGCAGAAGAAGACCTGGCTGCCGGCCATCGCCGCGGGCGAGTGCCTCCCGACCATCGCGGTCACCGAACCCCACTCCGGCGGCCACGTCCTCGGCATGACCAGCAGCGCGGTCCGGGACGGCGACGACTACGTCCTCAACGGCAGCAAGATCTACGTCGGCAACAGCCACGTCGGCGATCTGCACGGTGTGGTCGTCCGTACCGGCGAGGGCTCGCAGGGCCTCTCGGCCTTCCTCGTGGAGCACGACCGCCCCGGCTTCCGGGTCGGCCCCGAGACCACCACCATGGGCCTGCACGGCTTCAGCTTCGGCGAGCTGTTCTTCGAGAACTGCCGCGTCCCGGCGGCCAATCTCCTCGGCCGGGAGGGCGACGGGCTGTCCGTCGCGTACTCCTCCAGCGTGCTGTACGGCCGCCCGAACCTCACCGCCGTCTCCCTCGGCATCCACCAGGCGGTCCTGGAGGAGACCGCGCGCTTCTGCGCGGAACGGCAGCGCTACGGCAAGCCGCTCGGGGCGCTGACCAACATCAAGATCAAACTGGGCCGGATCCAGTCCCGGCTGCTGACCGCCCGGCTCGCCGCCTACCACGCGGTGCACCTGCTGGACCGGGGCGAGAGCTGCGACGCCGAGCTGATGAACGCCAAGCTCGTCAACGTCGAGTCGGCGATCGAGTCGGCGCGCGACGCGATGGACATCCACGCCGCGTGCGGGCTGTTCACCGACCGGCCGGTGGAGCGCTATCTGCGGGACGCGCACCACATCTTCGCGCCGGCCGGCACCTCCGACATCCAGCTGCTGCGCCTGGGCGAGCTGGCGCTGGGCTCGGCGCGCGGCGAGTGGTCCAGCCGGCTGGCGGACCGGGTCCGCACGACGGAGCACGTGCCCCAGCAGTACGACCCCCACCAGGCCTACGCGGGAGTGGGCTGCTGACCGGGGGAATCGACGTCATGGCGGCTTACCGCGGGAGAGCCGCACACAACGGCCCGGTGGGGCCCCGCTGTCCGGCAGCGGGGCCCCACCGGGCCGTTCCTCCGTACCGCGGGCGGCGGCTCACAGCCCCTCCGTGTGCTCCCGCTCCATCAGGTGGATCTGGTCCACCAGCCGGGCCGCCATCGACTTGATGGTCTCCAGGCCCTCGCGGCCCCACGGGCGCGGTTCGAGGTCCACCACGCAGACCGTGCCGAGCGCCATGCCCGTACGGTCGATCAGCGGCGCGCCGAGGTAGGAGCGGATGCCGATCTCGTCGACGACCGGGTTGCCGGCGAACCGCGGGTAGTCGCAGACGTCCTCCAGGACCAGCGCCTTGCGGCGAACGATGACGTGCGGGCAGTAGCCGTGGTCACGGGCCATCACCCGGCCCGGCTGTGCGCTGGCGGGCGCGGGTCCCAGCTCGACGGGGGCCTGCTCCTCGGCCGGGGTGTACAGCCCCGCGAAGTACTGCCGGTGCTCGTCGATGAAGTTGACCATGGCGTACGGCGCCTGCGTGGTCCGGGCGAGATTGCGCGCGAAGTCGTCGAAGGCGGGCAGCGGCGCCTCACCGATGCCGAGCGTACGCAGCCGGGCGACGCGGGCCGGCGCCTCGTCGTCGTCCGGTGTCAGCAGCAGGTGCCGGGTGGGGTCGTAGGTGGCGGCGGACAGGTGGGACGCGGGGCGGGTCATGGCAGCTCCGAGGCGAATGCGGGGGTCAGTAGGTGCTGGACGAGGGCGACCAGGACGTTGGTCGCGGAACTGCAGTGCCGGGCGTCGCACAGCACGACCGGGGTGCTGGGTGAGAGGTCTATGGCGGCACGCACCTCGTCCGGCTCGTAGTGGAAGGAGCCGTCGAACTGGTTGACCGCGACGATGAATTCGATGCCGCGGCGCTCGAAGAAGTCGACGGCGGAGAAGCAGTGTTCGAGGCGCCGGGTGTCGGCGAGGACGACGGCGCCGAGCGCGCCGGCCGACAGCTCGTCCCACATGAACCAGAAACGTTCCTGGCCGGGTGTGCCGAAGAGGTACAGCACATGGTCGGTGCTGACGGTGATGCGCCCGAAGTCCATCGCGACGGTGGTGGTGGTCTTGTCCTCGACCCCGTCGAGGCAGTCGGTGCCGATGCTGACCTGGGTGAGGAGTTCCTCCGTGCACAGCGGTTCGATCTCGCTGACGGCGCCGACGAAGGTGGTCTTGCCGACCCCGAAGCCGCCCGCGACGAGGATCTTCAGGGCGGAGGGAAAAGAGGCGCCCTCGGACGCGGCGTCCGGAGCATACGGTTCACAAGTACGGGGGGTTTCAAAGACGCTGTCGGAGTCCATTCAGCACCGCCTCCAGGAGAGCTCGATCGGTATGGGGCGACGGGCCGTTCGGATCCTGCACGGGGGCCCGGGCGGTGAGGGCTCCGCAGTCGACGAGATCCGCGAGGAGCACCTTGGTGACCACCGCCGGCAGGCGTATGTGTGCGGCGACCTCGGCCACGGAGACCGGGCCGCCGCACAGTCCGAGGACCTGCATGTGATCCGGGCCCTGACACGTCACCGGACGTTTGCCGGTGGCCATCACCATCGTCAGCAGATCGAACTGGGCGGTGGGGCGGGTCCGTCCGTTGCTGACGGTGTACGGACGGACCAGGCGGCCGGCCTCGTCGTCGAGCCACAGCGGCTCCGACCCGTGCCGTCGCCGGCGACGTACCGCCATGTTCAGCGCCCGCCCGCCCGTGCCTGGTGTCGCGCGGGCGTGGCGAGGTAGGGCCGTACGCTCTTTACCAGCATGCCCATCTCGTAGCCGAGCACGGCGACATCGGCCTCGCGGCCCGCGAGGACTGCGAGGTTGGCGCCGGATCCGGCGGTGGACACGAAGAGCAGGGTGGACTCCAGCTCGACGACGACCTGGAGGACGTCGTCGCCGTCGCCGAAGCGGACGCCCGCGCTGCGGGCGAGGCTGTACAGGCCGGAGGCGAGCGCGGCCATGTGGTCGGCGCTGTCCGGCTCGAAGCCGTGTGCCGCCTTGACCAGGCCGTCGGAGGAGAGCAGCAGGGCGCTTCTGGCGTGGGGGACGCGCTGGACGAGTCCGGTCAGCAGCCAGGACAGGTCCGTCGTTGGCCGGCCGCCGTGCCGCTGGGGCTGTACGTGAAGGTCACTCACCATGGTTCTGGTCGTCTCCTCGTGGGCGGCTCACGGCCGTTCCGTTGCCGGTCTGGTCGTACGGGGCGCTGCTGCCGTACGCGGGGGCGGGGTGGTGGTCGGTGCCCGGGGCAGCGGCCGCGTCGTAGGCGTCGTCGGCGAGGCTGATGCCGCGCCGGAAGGCTGCCATCAGGCCGGGGTCGTGCTCGGGCTCGGGGCGCCCGGGCGTACGGACGCCGCCGGGCGGGGTGGGGTCGCGCAGCTCGGGGACGAGGTGTTCCTGCTTGCGGCGGCGGGGCAGGTTCGGCCGGTCGCCGGTGGTGGCGGGCGGGGCCGGGGGGAGTAGGACGGGGCCGGGATCCGGGGCCGCGGCGGCGGTGGGAGCGTCCGCCGCCGCGGCCCGGCCGCTGCCCGGGTCACGCGTCTCGGCGCGTGCGGCATCCCGGCGCGGGTCGGTGGGCTCCACGGGCGCGCCGGCCGTGCCGCGGGGCGCTGCGGCGACGGGCTGCGGTGCCGGGGCGGGGCGGTGGGCCGGCGGGGCCGGGACGGGGCGGCCGGCGCGTGGCGGCGGGGGCGGCAGGATGCCGGTGCCGAGGTCCGTATGGCCGTTGGCGGTGCGCGCGACGCCGCGGTGCCGCTCGCGCGCCTCGGCGGGGGCGACGGCGGGCGGGGCGGGGGCGGCCGGCCGGTCGGCCTCTTCGGCGGGCTCGTCGCCGAGGAGGCCCTGCGGCAGGATGAGGACGGCCTGGACGCCGCCGTAGATGTTGCTCTGGAGCCGGACGACGATGCCGTGCCGGCGGGCCAGGGAGGAGACCACGAAGAGGCCGATGCGGCCGTCGTTGAGGAGTTCGGCGACGTCGACGTGGTCGGGGTCGGCGAGCAGCGCGTTCATCCGGTCCTGCTCCTCCAGGTCCATGCCCAGGCCGCGGTCCTCGACCTCGACGGCGAGACCGGCGGTGACCAGCTGGGCGCGGAGCAGGATGTGGGTGTGCGGCGCGGAGAAGACGGTGGCGTTCTCGACCAGCTCGGCGAGGAGGTGGATGACGTCGGCGACGGCGTGGCCGCGCAGGGTGCCCTCGATGGGCGGTACGAGCTTGACGCGCGGGTACTGCTCGACCTCGGCGATGGAGGACCGCATGACCTCGGTCATGGTGACCGGGCGGCTCCACTGGCGGCGGGAGATGGCGCCGCCGAGTACGGCGAGGTTCTCGGCGTGGCGGCGGATGCGGGTGGCGAGGTGGTCCACGTGGAAGAGCCCCTTGAGCAGGTCCGGGTCCTCGACCCGGTTCTCCAGCTCGTCGAGCAGTTCGATCTCGCGGTGGACCAGGGACTGGAGGCGCCGGGCGAGGTTCACGAAGACCTCGACCTTCTGTTCGCTGCCGCTGGCGTTGCCGCGGGCGACGGCCACCGCGTCGATGACGGCGGTCTCGGCGGCGCGGCCGGCGGCGGAGACGTCGTGGAGGAGGAGGTCCAGGGTGTCGCCGGCGGGGCGGGGCAGCGGTTCGGGGGCGCGCTGCTGGAGCCACTCCCCCTGGCGTACGCGGTGCACGAGGGCGTACAGGTCGGACTGGCTGCGGGCGCACACCTCGCGGAGGCGCGCGTAGCGCTGGACGGTGGCGCGGGCCTCGGCGGTGGCGGCGGCGCAGGCGACGGCGGTGACGCCGCACACCAGGGCGAAGCCGCAGCCGAGGACGATCCATGCGACGCCACTCAGCGGCTGTCCGCCGGACCGGGCGACGAACGCGGTCACGGCGGAGCAGGTGGCGGCGACGAGCAGGCAGGGCACCGCCGCGAGACGGACGAGGCGGACACGTATGACGGAGTCGGCGGCCGTCTCGCGCAGGGGTACGCGGCTGTGCCGGGCGCCTTCGCGGTCCCGCCGCCGCCCGGGCAGCGGTGCGGGAACCATTCCCCCCGTCCCCCGGGTCCCGTGGGATGCGGGGTTCTCCTGGGACACGTCGGTCCCCGTCCCCTGGGGAAATGCAGCAGGCATCGGCGCCCTCCGGATCGGCCGTCGGCGGTTCGCGGAGCACGCACGCTAGTTGTTGGGGTGGGGCCGACCGGGCGGACTTCGGGGTTTCGCTACCCCACGCCACCTTCCTGAGTGGCAGTTCCTCGTACGGAAGTGCGAGGGATTACGAACTGCCGTTCGTCGCCCGGGATTTCCTCCCCTCCCGGTTCCGGAAACGGCGGAAGCGGCGGCCCGCAGGCCGCCGCTCCGCTCACCTTCTCTCGCCCGTCACTCCCCCGCGACCGGTGCGCTGCTCGCCTCGCCGGCCCCGCTCGCCATCGCCGCGGGTCCCTCCGGCGGCCAGCACGGCCACCCGTGGGCCGGCGGTACGGCCGCGGCCCGCCACCACGGCTCCACGGTGAATTCGTCCGCGGGCTCGAACGGCTTGCCGGGCACCGGCGCGGCGAGCTTCGCGCCGGCCGCCATGGCCGCCGCTGCCGTACGCTCCGCCGGCTCGGCCCACGGGTGCGGCGCGAGGTTGAACGTCCCCCAGTGGATCGGCAGCAGCGCGCCGGCGGGACGGCCGCCGCCGAGGTCGATGTGGGCGCGCAGGCCCTCCTCGGGCGTCATGTGGATGTCCGGCCAGAACTCCTCGCTGTACGCGCCGATCTGGATCATGGTGAGGTCGAACGGGCCGTGCGCCTGCCCGATCTCGGCGAAGCCTTCGAAGTAACCGGTGTCGCCGCTGTGGTACACGCGGTGCTCGGGCCCGGCGACCACCCAGGACGCCCACAGCGTGTGCTGGGGACCCCGCAGCCCGCGTCCGCAGAAGTGCTGGGCCGGGGTGGCGGTCAGCGTCAGCCCGCCCACCCGGGCCGACTCGTGCCAGTCCAGCTCGGTGATCCGCTCCGGCGGTACGCCCCAGTACTCCAGGTCGGCGCCGATGCCGAGCGGCACCACGAAAGCGGTGCCGGTGTCGATCAGCCCCTGGACGGTCGGCATGTCGAGGTGGTCGTAGTGGTCGTGCGAGATGACGACGGCGTCGACCGGCGGCAGCTCCGCCAGCGGGAGCGGCACCGGGTGCAGCCGCCGGGGCCCGATCCAGCCGAACGGTGAGCAACGCTCTCCCCAGACCGGGTCGAACAGCACCCGCTGACCGTCGATCTCCGCAAGCACGCTCGAATGGCCCATCCAGGTGATGCGCAGCCCGGAGGCGGGCGGCCGGGCCAGGTCGGCGGCGGTGGGCCGGTGCACCGGCACCTCGCCCACCGGCGACCTGCGCAGCCGGCCTTCCTTGTTCAGCTGCGTACGGACCATCGGCAGGGTCTGGCCCTGGCGGAGCTGCCGGGTCGCCACCGGATTGCGGAACTGTCCGTCCACGAACTGCGGGGAGCGGCGGATCCTGGCCAGCCGCTCTCCAGTGGGCACGGCGCCGAAAGCGGCGGTGCGCCACGAGCCGGTACTCATGCGCCAAGAGCGGGGAGCGGTCACGACACCTCCAGGTTCGGGACGGTCGGCGGAACTGCGGGCCGGCGGCCCACGACGACCGCGGTGCCGCACCGCCCGGACACAACACCATCACCCTCCTCGGGCAACCGCGCGACCGGCCCGGGCATTCCGCGTACCGCCGGACGGGTGATGGGTACCCGCAGAACGCCGGACGACTCGTGGCACGGATGAGCGGGGTGTGCCGTCCGGTCCTCAGCGGTCCGGCGGGAAGTCGTACCGGCTGTGGTCGCCGGCCCGGCGGTAGCCGAGCCGCTCGTACAGGGCGGTGCTGGTGCGGTTGGCGGCGTCGGCGAAGAGCAGCACCCGGGCGGCGCCGGACGCGAGCGCGGCGCGGGACACGGCGGCGGTGGCGCCCGCGGCGTAGCCGTTCCGGCGCAGCTCGGGCGGGGTGTAGACGGGGCCGACCCGGGCCATGCCGGCGACGGTGCGGGAGCGGCCCGCCAAGGCCGCCGGGCGGCCGTCGGCCTCCCAGAGCATGAGCCCGCCGTACGCCAGCCGGTCGGCGACGGAGCCGGCGTGTCCGGACGGCTCGCCGTCGCTCTCCCGTGCGAACTCTCCCCACCAGGCCACGAGGAGGTCCCGGTCGGCGGCGGTGGCGGCGCGTGCCCGGCCGCGGGGCGCCGGGTCGGGCGGGGCGGGCTCCCCCAGGCGGTAGAGCGTGAGCTGCGTACGGAGCCGCGCCGGGCGGCCCGCGCGGCGCTCCCAGGCGGCGGTGAACGCGTCGGCGGCGACGCGGGGACCGTTGGTCCCGCCGACCGGCTCGGGGCCCGCCGCCAGGACGTCCAGGAGGGCGGCGGCCGCCCGGCCGGGCATCGGGGAGAGCAGCGGGGGGCGCGGCGGGGTCCATACGAAGGCGGCGGCGACGCGGCCGTCCGGGCCGTGCCACCAGCCGTACCGCGGTGGCCGGTCGCCGTAGACCGCCGGGCCCGACGCCGCGAGCGTGGCGGTGACGCCGAGCAGCAGCGTGTGCGCGTCGGGGCGGGTCCGCAGGAAGGGACCCGCCGTGGTCAGGAACGTGTCGAGGTCGTGCGTCGTCGTCCAGTCCATGGTCCAGCGTGCCGCCCGGCGCAGCAGGTACGCACCCGGTTTTCAGGGGCGTGCGGCGGGGTGGTCCAGGCCTCCGGCGCGGAGGGTGAGGTTCAGCCGGCCGCGCAGGCCGAGCGCCGCGGGAGCGGTGCCGGGCGTGGTGCGGGGCACGCCGTGGTACGCCCACCGGGAGGGGCCGCCGAAGACGAAGAGGTCGCCGCTGCGCAGCTCGACGTCGGTCCAGGGCCGGTTCCTGGTCTCGGTGTTCCCGAAGCGGAAGACGCAGGTGTCGCCGAGGCTGACGGAGACGACGGGCGCGTCGGACCGCTCGTCGATGTCCTGGTGCATGCCCATCCGGGCGGTGTCGTCGTAGAAGTTGACCAGCGCGATGTCGTACGGCGCGCCCGGCGCGTACGGTGCCGCTGCCGCCCCGCTGCCGTACGCCGCGCGCAGCGCCCGGTCCGCGAGCGTCCGGAGCCGTTCGGGGAAGGGCTTCACGGGCGCGCCGTCGCCGTCGACGACGGTGCGGGTGTAGGCGTAGGGGTAGGAGTGCCGGCCGGGGCAGTCGGGGTTGTGGCGGACCGCGCGGCCGCAGTCCGGGCAGCGCGGCACCGCGCTCCAGTGCCGGCCGAGGCAGACCTGCCGGACGGACATCACGCCGCCGCCCGGGGTCCGCACCGTGCGCAGCCCGGCCGGCGGTCTCGCCCAGTCGCGGCACGCCGTCAGCAGTTCCCGCTGCTCCGCCGCGTCCAGCCAGTCCGGTACGTGCACCGCGCCCGGTGCCACCTCCGTCCGCTCGCGCGGGAACACCTCGCGCGGGAACAGTCCGTCCGCCTCGTCCGCCATGCCGCCATCCTCTCCCGGCTGCCCGGGGCATCGGGTATCGGCCAAGTGGAGCCGCGGCCCGCGGGCGGCGTGGGGGTGCGCCGCGAGCTGACCGGCACGCCGCGGCAGGGGTCGCGGGGCGGGCCGGGTGGGGCGGGTGCGGGGCGGGGGTTGTCCGGAAAACGGTGGTGGCGGGGGTGCGGGGCGCGTCTCAGCGAGTGACGGGGTAGTGACTTGGCGTTGCGCGGGGAGTGTGGCGTTTACACTCCCCGGAGCGGCCCCCAATGGGCCGTTATCGGTTTCACCAGCCAGGGATTCAAGGACACTTGTGACATTCCAGCAGGGAATCCAGCAGGACACCCGGCCGACCCAGCCGTACGACGTGCTGGTCGTCGGTGGATCGGGTGTGGACACGATCGTCCGGGTCGGCGCGCTGCCGGTACCGCAGGCCGACTCGTACGCCGTACCGCCGGTCCGGGAGTGGGCGGGGCATACGGGTACGGGCGTCGCGCTGGGCTGTGCGGCGCTCGGGCTGTCCACCGCGTTCGTGGACTTCATCGGCGCTGACCACGAGGGTGAGCTGGTCAAGGAGCGGCTGCGGGGCACCGGCGTCGACTTCGATCCGATGATCTCGCCGCACGGGACGCGCCGCGCGGTGAACCTCGTCTCCCCGGACGGCCGCCGCACGTCGTTCTACGACGGCCGGGACCCGCTCGACCTGCGGATGCCGGCCGAGCACTATCTCCCGTACCTGCGCAGGACCCGTCACGTGCATCTGTCGATCATGCACTTCGCGCGGTTCCTCTACGACGACATCAGGGAGCTGGGCGTCCCCGTCTCCACGGACCTGCACGACTGGGACGGGCTGGCCGACCACCACCGGGAGTTCGCGCTCCGCTCGGACCTGGTGTTCCTGAGCGCCGCGGGTGCCGGGGAGCGGATCGCGTCGGTGATGCGGGAGATCCTGAGCGACGGCCGGGCCGAGGCGGTGATCGCGACGGCGGGCGCGGGCGGCGCGTACCTCCTCACCCCGGACGACTCCACCCCGCGGCACGTCCCGGCGGCGGTGCCGTCGGCGCCGGTGGTGGACAGCAACGGCGCGGGCGACGCGTTCGTGTGCGGCTTCCTGCACGGCCGGCTGGCCGGCCGGGACCTGGAGGAGTGCGCCCGGCTGGGTACGCTCGCGGGCGCGCACGCCTGCACGTCGGAGGGCACGCACACGGCGCTCATCTCGGCGGACGAACTGCTGGCGGCCGGTGACGAGGAGGCCGGTGACGAGCCGGCCGCCGTCCGGTCGGTGCGGGAGCCGGCCGAGGTGCCGGCGGCGGAGACACGGGCGCCCTCGCTCACCGCGTGACGCCCGCGCCGCCGCCTCGGTGACGGGCGCTCAGTCCTTGATGCCCACACCGCCGTAGAAGATCGTGTTGTTGATCTCCTCGGCGGTGGGCACGGGGCCGTCCGGGCGCCACAGCGGGACCCGGACGACGCCGGGCTCCTGGAGCCGGAACGGCCCGAAGAGCCGCTCGACCGCCGCCTTGTCGCGGAGGTTGAGGGTGGCGGTGGCGTTCTTGTAGACGTTCAGGACGCCGTCCCGCGCCACCTCGTCCGTGCGGCCCGCTTCGTACGCCTCGTACGGCTCGCCCGTGGCGTGGGAGAGGATCAGCCGGCTGCCTGCGGGCAGGGCGTCCGCGAGCGCGGTGACCACCCCGGCCGGGTCCTCGTCGTCGCGCACGAAGTGCAGCACCGCGACGAGCAGCAGGGCCACCGGCCGCTCGAAGTCGATCAGCGCATGGACCACCGGGTCGGCCAGCAGCTTCGCCGGGTCGCGGACGTCGCCGAGGACGAAGCCGGTGCCGGGCGCCGAGGTGAGCCGGGCGCCCGCGTGGGTGGCGACGATCGGGTCGTTGTCCGCGTAGACGACCCGGGCGTCCGGGGCGCTCTCGCGGGCGACCTCGTGGGTGTTGGGCGAGGTGGGGATGCCCGTGCCGAGGTCGAGGAACTGCCGGATGCCGCTGTCGGCCGCGTCCCGGACGGCACGCCGCATGAAGGCGCGGTTGGCGCGGGCACTGTCGCGGACCTGGGGGTGGACGCGGATCACCTGGTCGGCGGCCTCGCGGTCGACCTCGTAGTTGTCCCAGCCGTCGAGGTAGTAGTCGTACATCCGGGCCGGATGCGGCCGGCTGGTGTCGATCTCCTCGACGGTGAAGCCTCGGTCCGCCGCGGGATCGCCGTGCGCCGGGAAAACGATGTCGCTCACGCCGTCCTCATCTCTCCGCATCCGCAGGGCGCGAGCAGGAAGTCGGCCTCGCCGGCCTTCGCGCCGCGGATGAAGCTCTCGATCTCGCCGTGGGTGTAGATCAGTGCCGGGCCGTTGGGGTCGGTGGACTGGCGCAGCGCCACCCGGCCGTCCTGAAGTCTCATCGCCTCGACGCACTCGCCGCCGTTGCCACCGCTCCACGGCCTGTGCCAGCCCTCGCTGCCCAGTTCGCTGGCGGGCATGCCGTTGTAGATGCGTATGCGATCCATGGTTCAGATCTCCTTGCGAAAGCCACTCAAGAGGGCTGCGGTGCGGTGTGCGGGCGCGGCCTGCGCGCACATCCGGTCCAGCGCCTCCAGGAACTGCGAGACATCGCCGCGCTGGTCGAAGTACACGGCACCGACCAGGCTCTCCGCGTACGCGATGTCGGGCAGCTCCGGGATGGGGAACCGGAAGATGTGGAACGGCCCGTACATGGCGGGGTGCGGGCCGGCGGCGAACGGGATGACCTGAAGCCGGACGTTGGGGAGTTCGGTGGCCTCGATGAGCCGGCCGATCTGCTCGCGCATGACCTCGGAGCCGCCGACCGGGCGGCGCAGCACCGTCTCGTCCAGGACCGCCCAGAGCATCGGCGCGTTGTCGCGGCGGAGCAGCGACTGCCGTTCCATGCGCAGGTCGACGCAGCGGTCGATCTCCTCGACGGAGGCGTGCGGCATGCCGGCGCGCAGGACGGCGCGCGCGTAGCCCTCGGTCTGGAGCAGGCCGGGGACGTAGTGCGGCTGGTAGGCGCGGATGAGGTTGGCGGCGCTCTCCAGGCTGACGTACGCGCTGAACCAGTCGGGCAGGACGTCCCGGAAGCGGTGCCACCAGCCGGGGCGGTTGGCCTCCCGGGCGAGGGCGACGAACGTCTCGCTCTCCTCGGCGTCGGTGACACCGTAGGTCGCGAGCAGCTTCTCCACATAGGGGATCTTGAGGCCGACCTCGGCCTTCTCCATGCGGCGAACGGTCGCGTGCGTGACGTCGAGGGCATCGGCGGCCTGTTCGAAGGTGAGTCCGGCCTTCTCGCGAAGGTCCTGCAGCCTCTTGCCGAGGACAACCCGCAGGACGGTCGGAGCACCGCCCGACCGTGCGTCCACCACTTGTGATCTCCTCCAACCGAGTTCCGTGGTCAGCAGTGTGTCATGCCATCAGAAGTGCGAACAGACTGCGATGACGATTCTGCAATTTGCAGAATGATCCTTGCCAAGGTTGTCCAACATCGCACATAGTTGCGGAGTGCCTTCCTCCCACAACGCGGCATCGTTAAGGGGATGCGGCGGCGTCGCCGTCGAACTCCTCAGCGACGCCTTCCAATTGCCGGCGCTGCGCACCTCCGTTCCGGAGGCCCGCCGAAGAGTCACCTCTGCGCTGCGGGAATGGGGCGCCACCGAGCAGGTGCGCGACGACGCCGAGCTCGTGGTCTCGGAGCTGTTCACCAACGCCGTGCGGCACACCGACAGCGAGCGGGTGCACTGCGCGCTGACCCTCGACGGCGCGCGGCTGCGGGTGGCGGTCACCGACCAGGGACACAGTGACTCCCGGCCGCACGCGCAGCCGCGCAGTACGGACCGGGAATGCGGGCGCGGCCTGCTGCTGGTCGGCGCGGTGTCCGAGGACTGGGGCGAACGGCCCTCCGACGACGGCCGGGGCCGGGTCGTCTGGGCCGATCTCGCGTACTAGTCCGGCCTCGAGCTGCCGGGTACTAGGGCAGCAGCGTCTGGGCCGGGCCGGCGTCGGCCCGCTGCGGGACCGCCACCTGGGCGAGCGTGGCCGCGTCGGCCTCCAGCAGCGCCAGCTCGGGCCGCTTGGCCGTGACGTGGTCGCCCGAGGACTCGCCGCGCAGCCGCCGCCCGATCCACGGCACGAGGTGCTCGCGCGCCCAGTGGATGGTCTCGCGGCGGGCGTCGGCCGCGGTACGGGCCTCCGGCGGCCAGGGTTGGTCCGGGTCGGCGGGCACGTCCAGGCCGAGGACCTGGGCCGCGCGGAGCGCCACCCGGGTGTGGCCGTCGGGCGAGAGGTGCAGCCGGTCGTCGCTCCAGGCACGCCGGTCCTGCACGGACCGCAGCGACCACAGGTCCAGCACCGGGCAGTCGTACCGGTCGGCGATGGCCCGCACATGGGCGGTGTACGTCGCGATCTTGCCGCGCAGATGCTTGAGCACGGGGATGCCGCGCGTGTCGAAGCCGGTGCAGAGCAGGACCGTGCCCACCGACTCCTTGAGGTCGGCGACGGCGGCGGCATAGCGCTCGGCGACGGCGTCCGGGTCGGAGCCTGGCCGGAGGATGTCGTTGCCGCCGGCGCAGAAGGTCACCAGGTCGGGACCCAGCTCCTTGGCGCGCGGGACCTGCTCGGCGACGATCTGGTCCAGGAGGCGGCCTCGCACGGCGAGGTTGGCGTACCGGAAGTCGTGCTCCGGGCGGCGGTCGGAGAGCAGGACCGCGAGCCGGTCCGCCCAGCCGATGAACGCGCCGTCGGGACCGGGGTCGCCGACGCCTTCGGTGAAACTGTCGCCGACGGCTGCGTACGACCCGATCGAGCCACCTTCGCTGCTGCTTATCTTCTTCGAATCCTCTGCCACGTCAGGACATAATTCACCTTAGGGAGTGACCTACGCCACCGTAACCAGGGGTTGACGGGAGGTGATGATCGCCACTCAGTCAAATTCTGACCAAGTCGGAATAAGAGTGAACGTCCGTCACGGTCCAACTCGGGCTCCGAGCGACCGCGAGCGGGCCCCAATGAGATCCAGAACGACGAGACTGCGACGTCATACGGTCGGAAACAGTGGCCGAGCGAGCTAGTTGCCTATTGCACCAGTGCCGTATGGTCGAAACAGCCCGCTCGTCGACGAGCAGCGTCGACGGCCGACGTCAAAGGAGCGCGCCCGTGACGACGCAGCAGCCGCCGCAGGTCCAGTCGACCGAGCCCCTGCTCGTGGAGGTGCGCAATTTCCGCGACGTCGGCGGGCTTCCGACGGTCGACGGGCGGCGCGTACGACAGGGGCGGCTCTTCCGCAGCGGTCACCTCGCGCACGCCACGGAGGCGGACGCCACCTTCCTCGGCGGCCTCGGCCTGCACACCATCTTCGACTTCCGCAACGCCGCCGACATCAAGCTGGAGGGCCCGGACGTCACGCTGCCCGGCGTGCGCCACGTCAACATACCGCTCACCGACCCGGCCGACGGCGCGGAGTTCTGGGCGATGGTGCGCGACGGCGAGCTGGACCAGCTGCGTACGGTCCTCGGCGACGGCCAGGCGGCCGGCCGGATGGCCCGCACGTACCGGCACATCATCTCGACCCGCACCGCCGACCACAGCCGGGTGCTGCACTCCCTCGCCGAGGAGTGCGTGCCGGCGCTCATGCACTGTGCGGCCGGCAAGGACCGCGCCGGCCTGTCCATCGCCGTCACCCTGCTCGCGGTGGGCGTGGAGCGGGAGGCCATCGAGGCGGACTACCTGGAGTCCAACGACCCGCGCCGGCGGTACAAGGTGCGCCGCTCCGACCGCTCGGCGGCCGGCATGTCCGAGGAGGTCATGGCGCTGCTGGCACCGCTCTTCGACGCGCGTGCCGAGTACCTGCACGCCGCCTTCGACACCATCGAGTCCACCTGGGGCTCCACCGAGGCGTACCTCACCGAGGGCCTGAAGCTCACCCCGGAAACCCGCGGCCGCCTGCGGGAACGCCTGCTGGAGGACTGACCGGCGGCTCGGCCACCCAGCCGGCCGCGACGACCAGGCCGGTCCCCCGCTGCACGGCCAGGAACCCGAAAGGGCGGTCGAAGCGCGCCTCTACCTGGCGGGCGCGGTGCTGCGGTGTGCGCGGCGCGCCACCGGGCGCCGCGGCGACAGCGGTCACCGCCGCGGCACGGAAGCCCAGCGGGCCGAAGGCCGCCGTGGCGGACTGGCGGGCCGCTGAGACCGCCAGCGGGTAGGCGCTGATGCCGGGGAAGTGCCCATGCGCGGTGTCCAGCGCGCTCTCCAGGCCGAACAGTGCCGCGCGGTCGCGCAGGTCGTGGTCCGCATCGACGGTGAAGGAGACGGCACGGGTCACCAGGGTCGGCCCGGTGCTCCAGCTCGGTACGGTACCGACGGTGACGCCCGGGGCCACCGCATCGCCCTCCGGCAGCGCCTCCCCGTACGTGGTGGCGTACGCCCCGTCCAGTGCCGCGATCCCGGTCTCCAGCACCTCGCCCGCCGGGCGGTCCTCGGGTCCGAGCAGCAGATGCACGTCGAGGCCGTTGTCGCCCTCGACGCGCAGCCGGGTGAGCGGGCCGTACGGCGTGCCGTGCACCGCGAGGAGGTCGTCCAGGGGACCGAGGCGGAACAGGCCGGCCGACCGGCGCCCGCGCCACGGGCCGGTCCGCGGGTCGAGCAGGGTTTCGCCGAACGGCCACGTCCAGGTGGTCCGGGCCACCAGCGCCGAGGCCAGTACGAAGCGCGTGTCCGGGGCGAGGACCGGCGGCATCTTCTCGATCATGCCGTCGGTGCGCCGCACGGCCCAGGCGTTCAGCTCCGCCAGGTCCGCCTCGACGTCCCCGGTCAGCTCGCCGTGAGTGTCCAGGGGCAGCCCGGCGCGCCACTCCGGGCGCAGCTCCAGCGTGCGGCGGGCCCACAGCCCGACCGCGGCGCGGACGCCGGGCGCGGCGTCCAGCGCGGCGAGCAGTTCCCGGCCCGCGGCGGCGGCGGATTCGGCGGGCACGCCCAGCGCTGCGGACAGTTCCGCGCGGGCCGGGCCGTGGGCCGGGCCCGCGAGCAGGGCCAGCAGGGGCCAGACGCCGGCCGCGGTGAGGACGGTGGAGCGCTCCGCGCCGCCGCCCCCGGCCGCGGCCCGCGCCCAGCGCGCCGTCATCGTGTTCACGGCCCGTACCGTCGTCGGTGCGACCACTGCCCGCTCCCCCGTCGTCAGCTCATCTGTGGGCGACCGCCTGCTTCACCAGCGTCCGCCCGAAGTCCCACATCAGGCCGCCGCCGGTGTGGGCATCGTCCATGACGGCCGTGAACGCCTCGACGAACCGGTCCACCTCCGGCTCGCCGACGATCAGCGGCGGGATGAGCTTAATGACTTCGAGGTGGTCGCCGGAGACCTGGGTGAGGATGCGGTGCTTCTGCAGCAGCGGCACGACGACCATCTGCGCGAACAGCCCCTTGCGTGCCGCCTGGAGCATCGTCCAGCGGCTGCGCAGCCCCAGCGACTTCGGGCGGCCGAACTCGATGCCGATCATCAGGCCGCGGCCCCGCACGTCGTGCAGCAGCTCGTACTTGGGGATCAGCTCGGTCAGGCGGGTGCGCAGCAGCTCGCCCGTCGACCGCACGCCGGCGACGATCCCCTCGTCCTCCATGACGGTCAGGACCGCGAGCCCGGCGGCCATGGCCTGTGCGTTGGCCCCGAAGCTGGCGGAGTGCACCAGCACCCGGTCCATCGAGGAGTAGACCTTCTTGAAGACCGACTCCTTGCCGAGCGTCGCGCCGACCGGTACGTAGCCGCCGGAGAGCGCCTTGGCCACGCAGACCAGGTCCGGTTCGACGCCGGGCTCGTGCTGGTGGGCGAAGAAGTCGCCGGTGCGGCCGAGGCCGGTCTGCACCTCGTCCGCGATCAGCAGCGCCTTGTGCTTGTGCAGCAGTTCCTGTGCGGCGCGCAGGAAGCCGGGCGGGGTGGGGTGCACGCCCTTGCCCTGGATCGGCTCCACCACGAAGGCCGCCACGTCGCCGCGCTTCAGCTCCCGCTCCAGCGCCTCCAGGTCGCCCATGTCGATCGCGGTGTCCGGCAGCAGCGGCGCGAAGCCGTCGCGGAAGCCGGCCTCGCCGTTGACCGAGAGCGAGCCCGTGGTCAGGCCGTGGAAGGCGTGCGTGCAGTACAGGACGCGGGGTCTGCCGGTCGCGTACCGGGCGAACTTCAGGGCCGTCTCGACGGCCTCGGTGCCGCTGTTCCCGAAGAAGACCCGGTCCAGGTGCGGCGTGTGCCTCAGCAGCTTCTCGGCGAGCAGCCCGGGCAGCGGCGGGCAGTCGAAGCGGGTGAGGTCGGCGAGCCCGGCGTCCAGTACGTCGTGGAGTGCCTGCCGGATCACGGGGTGGTGCCGGCCGAGGCCCATCACGCCGAACCCGGCGAGCATGTCGAGGTAGTCCTGCCCCTGGTCGTCCCAGAAGTACGCGCCCTCGGCCCGCTCGTAGACCCGGTCGAAGCCGATGGTGTGCAGCATCCGCGGGAGCTGATGGTTGAGGTACTTGGCGTGCAGGTCGTAGCGTTCCCCGCCGCGCTCGGCGAGCAGCTTGGTCAGGTCGAATCCGCTCATGCGTCGTTGGTCTCCTTGACGGCCGCGACGGCCGCGCGGTCGTCCGTACGGGGCAGGCTCTCCGCGATGCGGCCCGCGATCTCCGCCGGGGTCAGCCCGATGTCGGCCAGCACCTCGCCCCGCTTGGCATGCGCGAGGAACTGTTCGGGGATGCCGAAGGTGCGCAGCGGCAGGTCCACGTCGGCGTCGCGCAGCGTCTGGCCGACCGCGGCGCCGACGCCGCCGGTGCGGCTGCTGTCCTCCACCACGGCCACCGCCCCGTGCCGGGCGGCCAGCCGCGGGATCTCCGGGTCGACCGGCTTGACCCAGCGGGGGTCGATCACGGTGGTGCCGATGCCGCGGGCCGCGAGCAGTTCCGCCGCCGCCAGGCAGACCGGTGCCATCACGCCGACCGCGACCAGCAGCACGTCCTCGCGGTCGCCGCGGGCGAGGACGTCCACTCCGCCGACGCGTTCGAGCGCGGGGATCGGCTCGCCGACGGACTCCTTGGGGTAGCGCACGACGGTGGGCGCGTCAGCCACGTCGACGGCTTCGCGCAGCTGGGCGCGGAGCTGGTCGGCGTCGCGGGGCGCGGCGATCCGCAGGCCCGGCACGACCTGGAGGACGGACATGTCCCACATGCCGTTGTGGCTCGGCCCGTCGGTGCCGGTGACGCCGGCCCGGTCCAGGACGAAGGTGACACCGCACTTGTGCAGCGCCACGTCCATGAGGACCTGGTCGAAGGCCCGGTTGAGGAAGGTGGCGTAGACCGCGAAGACCGGGTGCAGGCCGCCGGTGGCCAGGCCGGCGGCCGAGACCGCGGCGTGCTGTTCGGCGATGCCCACGTCCCAGACCCGGTCCGGATACGCCTCGGCGAACTTGCCCAGGCCCACGGGCTGGAGCATGGCCGCGGTGACCGCGACCACGTCCGGGCGCTCGGCCCCGATGCGGACCATCTCGTCGCCGAAGACGGAGGTCCAGGACGGTGCCCCCGGCGGCGTGACCGGTTCGCACGTGAACGGGTCCATCACACCGACCGTATGAAAGCGGTCGGCCTCGTCCTCCAGGGCCGGCCGGTAGCCGCGGCCCTTCTCCGTGAGGCAGTGCACCAGTACGGGGCCGTGGAAGCGGGCTGCGCGGCGCAGCGCGGACTCCACCGCCTCGATGTCGTGCCCGTCGATCGGGCCGACGTACTTCAGGCCCAGGTCCTCGAACATGCCCTGGGGCGCGAAGGCGTCCTTGAAGCCCTTCTTCGCGCCGTGCAGCGACTCGTACAGCGGCTTGCCGACGACCGGCGTGCGGTGCAGCACGTCCTTGCCCCAGGACAGGAAGCGCTCGTAGCCGTCGGTGGTGCGGAGTGTGGCGAGGTGGTCGGCGAGGCCCCCGATGGTGGGCGCGTAGGAGCGTTCGTTGTCGTTGACGACGATGATCAGGGGCCGGTCGTCGGCCGCGATGTTGTTGAGCGCCTCCCAGGCCATGCCGCCGGTCAGCGCGCCGTCCCCGGTGACCGCGACGACGTGGTCGCGCCTGCCCAGCACCTGGTTGGCCTTGGCGAGGCCGTCGGCCCAGCCGAGCACGGTGGAGGCGTGGGAGTTCTCGATGACGTCGTGGACGGATTCCTCGCGCGAGGGGTAACCGGACAGGCCGCCCTTGCCGCGGAGCTTGGAGAAGTCCTGGCGGCCGGTCAGGAGCTTGTGGACGTACGACTGGTGCCCGGTGTCCCACAGGATTCGGTCGGCGGGCGAGTCGAAGACCCGGTGCAGGGCGATGGTCAGCTCGACCACCCCCAGGTTGGGCCCGAGGTGGCCGCCGGTGCGGGCGACCGCCTGGATGAGGAACTGGCGGATCTCCCCCGCCAGTTCGTCGAGGCGGTCCGCCGGTACCTCCTTGAGGTCCTGCGGTTCCCTGATGTATTCGAGCATCGACATGCTGGGTCCCCCTCCTCTTTGTTTCAGCCGACGGAGCCGTCGGGGGTTCGTTCAGCCGACGGTGACGTCGGGGGTGCCGGGCGCCGCTCCCTCGGCCGCCATGCGTTCGGCGATCTTCATGGCTTCCTCGATCAGGGTCTCCACGATCTTCGACTCCGGCACGGTCTTGATGACCTCGCCCTTCACGAAGATCTGCCCCTTGCCATTACCGGAAGCCACACCCAGGTCGGCCTCGCGGGCCTCACCCGGACCGTTCACGACACAGCCCATGACGGCCACCCGGAGCGG
Source organism: Streptomyces sp. NPDC050806 (assembly GCF_055586425.1). Lineage (NCBI taxonomy): Bacteria > Bacillati > Actinomycetota > Actinomycetes > Kitasatosporales > Streptomycetaceae > Streptomyces > Streptomyces sp. NPDC050806. The sequence continues at coordinate 737,777 of NZ_JBVJIF010000004.1, forward strand.
CACCTCCATGCCGTCCAGACCCGCCGTGACCTCCTCGGCCAGCTTGTACACATCCACCTGCGCCCGCCCGCACGACGGGCACGAGACGATCTCCAGCCGCCGCTGCCGCAGGTTCAGCGACTCCAGAATGGAGATACCGACCTTGATCTCCTCCGCCGGCGGCGCCGACAGCGACACCCGGATCGTGTCCCCGATCCCCTCCGACAGCAGCGCGCCGAAGGCGACGGCGGACTTGATGGTGCCCTGGAACGCCGGACCCGCCTCGGTCACCCCCAGGTGCAGCGGATAGTCGCACTGCGCCGCCAGCTGCCGGTAGGCGTT